>JBLHNB010000039.1:0-44903 GCA_047621305.1 Alteromonadaceae bacterium
GCCGCCGTGCAGGAAACCGTGGCTGACCATGATGTTTATAAAACGTCATTCGACTTTGACCGTTATAGCGAACCTTTGCAGTTAGTTCATCAAACAGCTATTTTGCCAACAGCAGTTGTAGATATTGCGCAGCTATCAAAAGAAGCACAAGACAAGGCCATTTTTTCTCTCTTAGACACAGAAAAGAAAACGCCATTTGACCTGAGTAAACCAACCTTACTACGTTTTTTTATCCATTTACGTAGTCCAACATCTTTTCAATTCACGATGACGGAATGCCATCCGGTGTTTGACGGTTGGAGCTATCATTCGATGATTGTGGAAGTATTTAATCGGTATGCAGCCAAGCTAAAAAGTAAAGATTATCAGGCAGTGAACCAAGGACGTTATCGATATGCTGATTTTGTTGCGTTAGAAAAACGTATTTCACAGGATAATAACCAAAAAGCGTTCTGGCAGTCACTGCTGAGTGACTTTACCGTGACACGATTACCGCGTCTAATTGAACAAGAAGACCACGAAAAAATTCCTGATCTTAGACTCAAACGCCTAACGATAGCTGGACCGCTTTATCATAAGCTCAAATCATTTTGCCAACGGGCAGAAGTGCCGATGAAAAGTATTGCACTGGCGGCACACATTAAAGTGCTTAGTCTGATTTGTGGTGAAAATGATGTGCTCACGGGGATCCCAGCTAATGGCCGTCCAGAAGATTCTGCCGGTGATCGGGTGGCCGGCTTATTTTTAAACACCTTACCCTTTCGCTTCAAGCTTGAACCTGTGTCTTGGGAGCAGTTGGTAAGAGATGTATTTGCGGTAGAAGCGTCAATGCTGCCTTATCGTCGTTATCCATTTTCGTCGATCCAAAAAGATTATGGCGGACAACAGATTATGGATGAAGTGTTGTTCAATTATTTAGATTTTCACATTTACGATGAACTCGATAATCATCTTGGATTAAAAGCCAGTAACCCACTGGAAAAAGAAGAGGTAAACGAAGGTACTAACTTTGCGCTGACGGTGCACTTTCAACATTTGACATT
This sequence comes from Alteromonadaceae bacterium, assembly GCA_047621305.1. Lineage (GTDB taxonomy): Bacteria > Pseudomonadota > Gammaproteobacteria > Enterobacterales > Alteromonadaceae > Colwellia_A. Next base: position 1,044 of record JBLHNB010000039.1, read on the forward strand.
GACCTCTAACTTACAAAGAAACCAAGTATCAGTGGATATTGACTATGACGCTAATAAACTGACGGTTGCGCAGGCAAGTATGCTGGAGTCACTTTACTATGAAGTACTGCGTGATATGGCAGAAGCGCCAGAGCATATCCATTCAGCCGTCGACTTTAGTCAACGCATTAACAAACCTTCGGTGTCTCAGTCATCGGACGTACTTATTAAGGCTGAAAACAGTCCTGATCTTGCTACGCTGTTTAGCGAGTCGGTGACAGAAAACCCGCAGAAAATTGCAATTTTAGAAGGTGATCAGGTCTTTACCTATGGACAGGTCAATGAGGCTGCAAATCGTCTTGCCCATTGCATGTTAAAAATGGGCGTTAAACGATTTGACCGAATAGCGATCATGCTGCCTCGCTCCGCCAAGTTTATAGAGGTTATGCTAGCGGTGGTTAAGTTGGGCGCTTGTTATGTACCAATCAACCCTAGTGATCCAGTGCAACGTAAGCAGCAGTTGCTCTCTAAAGGTGGGGTGTCATTATTGATAACCTGTGAAGAGTCGTTGTTGTTGGATCCTAAACAAACTTATTTGTCGTTGAATACCCTTAATATTGACGAATATATAAAAGATGAGCTGAGTTATTCAAGCCAAAATCCAGTGATAACAAGCACAGTAGATGATCCTGCCTACATCATGTTTACGTCAGGTTCAACAGGTGAACCCAAAGGGGTTGAAGTACTGCAAAGTAATATTTTATCTCTGGTTAAAGAGCAAAACTGTATAGATATTGACAGCGATACGGTTATTTCTCATGTATCTTCGGTGGCCTTTGACGCATCGACATTCGAAATTTGGGGGGCATTACTCAACAGTGCAAAATTGGCAATTAATGTGCAACCGATCTTGACTGCTTCTTCATTACAAAATTTAATTAAAAAACAAGGTGTTAATCTTGCTCTGTTAACAACTTCACTTTTTAATACCATCATCGATGAAGACCCCACGGCTATGCGCGGGATAAAAAAGATACTAGTGGGCGGCGAAGCAATATCGAAAAAACACGCTCAGGCATGTCTTGCGGCCACCCCGGAAGTTGATTTAATTAACGTATATGGGCCAACCGAGACCACTACTTTTGTACTCACTTATCCTGTTCCCGTCGATCGCTGTGCACATAACGCAGCGATTCCAATTGGCAAACCTCTCATTGGTGTATCTGCTTATGTATTGGATAAATATTTGCTACCGGTGCCTTTAGGCACTCCCGGTGAGTTGTATATTGGAGGGAATAGTGTATCTAAAGGCTATATCAATAACCCCGAATTGACTAATAATTACTATGTATTAGCCCCTCAGGTCACCAAACAACGTTTGTATAAAACAGGTGACAAAGTGCGCATGTTGGAAAATGGCAACCTTGAATATCTGGACCGATTTGATAGCCAAGTAAAAGTGAGAGGTTTCCGTGTTGATTTAGTTGAAATTGAGTCTGGATTACGTGCACTCGATGATGTTAAAGATGCATGTACTGTGGTTAAAGGAGAAGGAGCCAACAAACGTATTTTGGTGTATTGGGTAGCAGAAGACGTAACAAAGGTGCCCACTAATTTTGAAGTTCGTGAGCAGCTTAAGCAACATATGCCCAGTTACATGATCCCCAGTGATTTTTATTATTTGCAGGCAATACCCTTAACGCAAAATGGCAAAGTTGATAAACAAAAATTGAGTAAAGTCGATGTAGGTTTACCGTCTGAGGTACCAATAATTAAGCCTTCAACAGATGATGAACACAAAATTTTGGCAGTATGGCATCAGGTTCTCGAAAAGCAACATCTTAGTATTGATGACCACTTCTTCGAAGTAGGCGGGCATTCATTGTTGCTTACCAAGGTGCATCGTTTGTTAAAAGAAGCTGGGTACAAGACATTAACCTTGATCGATTTACTCCGTTTTCCATCCGTAAGGATGCTAAGCGTATTTTTAAATACGTCACCCATAGACAAACCGGATAGATCTTCAATGGAAGGTAAACCAACTCGTAATCAGCTCAATACTTTACGTAGACGTAGAGCCGAGAGCCAACGCAAACACGCTGATATAGGGATCAAATAACAATGGAAAGCACTAACGGTTTTGAAATAGCAATAGTAGGCATGTCTTGTCGTTTTCCTGATGCCCCCACGGTAGATGTATTTTGGGACAATATTTTTGACGGTAAAGATTCCATTCGTCCACTAACCACAGAAGAGTTAGAGGCAGCAGGGCAACTGGACTGTGTTGATCAGCCCGACTTCGTCAACAGCGGATCATTTTTAGAAGATACCGAACTATTTGATGCGGGTTTGTTTGGTTACTCTGCAAAAGAGGCCGATTATATTGATCCCCAACATCGCCTATTTCTGCATGTTGCATGGGAAGCTTTAGAAGGCGCAGGTTTCATTAATCAAGATGATACAAAATCCGTTGGCGTATTCGCAGGCTCATCAAGTAGTTCATATTTGGTGCACAACATTAGTAAAGCTCGTTCTAGCGATACGGACTTACTGCGCAATTTATGTTACGAAAATAATCATGATTTGTTAGCGACGCGAGCTGCTTACAAACTTAATCTTACGGGCCCTGCGATTACTGTGGGCAGTGCTTGTTCAACGTCTTTAGTAGTTGTACATCAGGCCTGTCAGGCATTATTGGCTGGAGAATGTGATATTGCCCTTGCTGGCGCGTCACGTGTGAGTGTACCGCAGAAAAGTGGTTATTTTTATGCACAAGGTGGCATCCTTTCAAAGGATGGTAAATGTCGCTCTTTTGATGCGAAAGCCTCCGGCACCATCTCTGGAAGTGGCGTCGGCGCGATAGTTTTGCGACGATTGGAGGATGCTATTGCAGATGGCGATAATATCGTCGCGGTAATTAAAGGAACAGCGATCAATAATGATGGTAATCGCAAAGTCGGATTTACAGCGCCATCTGTCGACGGTCAACAGCAAGTGGTTGTCTCCGCATTGCAAAATGCAGAGGTTGATGCCGAAACTGTTTCTTTTATTGAAGCTCATGGCACGGCAACAGAGCTTGGTGATCCCGTAGAAGTTGAGGCGCTAAGTAATGCCTACCGACAGTTTACAGATAAAAAACAGTACTGTGCCTTAGGTTCAGTGAAGGCAAATATTGGTCATCTGGATGCTTCTGCAGGTATGGCAGGAATAATGAAAGTATGTGGTATGTTTCAGCGTCAACAAATTCCACCCAGTATTCATTACAATCAAGCTAATGCTAATATAGATTTTGAGCAATCCCCCTTTTATGTGCCTACTTCAACAACACCTTGGCTCAGTGATAGTAAAAGGCGTGCAGGCGTTAGCTCATTTGGAATCGGTGGAACTAACGCTCATATTATTCTTGAAGAATATACGGCTCAAAAAGCACCTACTGCGGATCATCAAGGGGTAGCTCACAGCTTACTGACATTCTCGGCCAGTTCGAAAGAGGCTTTAAATAATAACCTCACTCGATTTCATGATTGGTGCCAAACTCATCCGGGTGAAAATCTGCAAAACATGGCTTATACCTTAGCAAGCACACGTAAAGCTATGGCTTATCGGGCTGCTGTATCGGCTACATCTGTAGAGCAGGCGATTAAAAAATTACGGGATACGTCCAGCCTGGATATTCGTCGTAGTTACACCAAAAATTATAATAAACAAGTGGCGTTAATGTTTTCAGGCCAAGGCAGTCAGTACCTTGGCATGGGAAAAACGCTCTATGATAACGAGACTGTTTTTCAGCATGCTGTCGACCAATGCGCCTTAATAATAGAGCAAGAACTCGATGGGGAAGACATACGCACTGTGATGTTTGGCTCAAAAATTAAATCGGAAGATCAAGCCTTAATCAATCAAACACAGTACGCACAGCCGGCTTTATTTTGCTTTGAATACGCATTAAGTCAATGGCTATTTAGTAAAGGGGTTACTCCTGGTGCACTGATTGGTCACAGTATTGGTGAGTATGTTGCTGCATGTATCGCTGATGTTATGTCACTTGCAGATGCCATCAAGTTAGTTTGTATACGTGGGCGACTTATGGCTAGTATGCAAACAGGTGCGATGATAGCTGTTAGCGCTGATCGCGAAACGATTGATGCACTTTTAATTAACGACGTGAATATCGCTGCGCTCAATGCAGAAAACGCTATTGTGCTTTCAGGCAGTGCGCATGCTATTAATAGCATGCGGATTTTACTGGAAAATCGTAATATTGACGTCAAGGCGTTGCGCACTTCACACGCATTTCATTCGTACATGATGACGCCGTGTTTAGCTGATTTCAAAGCGGCATTTGCCAACATTCAAATGCGAGCACCTCGTATACCCATTATTTCCAATATCACTGGGCAGTGGCATGACAATCAAACCATCACAGACCCACAATATTGGATAGACCATTTACGCCAGCCAGTGAACTTTTATGCTGGCATACAAACATTAATGCAAGGCAGTGAGTATGTTTTAGTTGAAGTAGGCCCAGGTAAATCACTGAGTTCACTGGTTGCATTGACTGAGGGTTATTATGCCTCGACGGTATCTTTAGTGAAAGACGCCAAGTCTAAAGCGGATGATCAACAGGTATTGTACGATGCTCTTGGTGATATCTGGTGCAAAGGTGGCCAAGTTAATTGGGCACAGTTTTTCAACGGCAAAGATTGTTGCAAGGTTTCACTGCCCACATATGCCTTCAATAGCCAAAAACATTGGCTTAATATTACCGAAGACACGACTCATATCGTGCAAGGTTCGAGTCGAAATGCCCTTAAAGACTGGTTTTACCGCCCCGTGTGGAAATCTAGTCCACGCAGCCTTTCAACACCCCGCATTAGTGGTAAAAACATACTTTTCATTGGCGCCAATAATAAGTACTTACACGAGCTACAAGGATTAATGTCCGCGCAAAATAATCAGGTTTTCTGTGCTGAGCCGGGTAAGCAATTTAATATTGTTAACCAAACCATAGAATTCCAGCCAGAAATATCTGCTAATTATTTACTAATGTTGCAAAAATTAAACGACATGAAGGCCATGCCAGACTTGATTATTCATGGGCTTCAACCGCAAGATATTGATATGACTGATCATAACAAAGCCGCTGAAATAGCTAAATTTCAGAGCCTACTGGATTTGACAAAAGCACTCAATCAGGTTGCGCCCCTTGCCCAAGTACAGCTTTGTATTTTTACTACCAATATGTGTAATACCTGTTACGCAGATAAGGTTGATCCCATTCAGTCGTTGGTGCTTGGCCCTTGTAAAACCATTGAAAAAGAATTTGGCTCGATTCGAAGCTACTTCATTGATATTCAAGATAATCCACTTCAGTTAAAAGACACTTCAGTAGCTGATATTTTCAGCGAGATATCCTATCGCTTTGAAAGTAAAGAGCCGATGCAAAACCATGGTACCGCTTTACGTTCAGGCCAAAGACTTATTGAACATCAAGAACAAGTTATGCTTGAACCTAGTTCGACAACTGACAAGCTTAAAGCCAAAGGTGTTTACTTGATTACGGGGGGGTATGGTGGCATTGGCGCAACAATTGCCCGAGATCTAGCGATTGAATTGTCTGCGACTATCATTTTGATTTCACGTCGAGAAATTCCTGAGCGTAACGGCTGGTCAGATTGTTTGTTGAACTCAGCCAGCTCAATACAAATGAAGCAAGATATCGCTTTTATACAAGAACTTGAGAGTCATGGTGCCGAGGTATTTTGCATTATGGCCGATGTGAGTCGCTTTGATGTTCTGTCAGATAAACTTAATCTTCTGACAAACAATATTGATAATATTGACGGTATATTTCACTGTGCAGGTGTTGCCGATAGCGGTTTAATACAAACGCGTGATCAGGCGCTTACCCAGCGTGTTTTTGCAGCAAAAGTTACGGGTACCTATAATCTAATTAAAATAGCCGCTAACTATCATCTAGACTTCTTTTTTAACTGCTCTTCCGTTTCCGCCTATCTTGGACCTGTTGGTCAAGTGGCCTATTGCTCTGCTAATAGCTATCAACAGGCAGTGAGTGATCATTACCATAGCCAATTCCCTATGCTATCAGTAGCTTGGGATGCGTGGCAGGAAGTGGGGATGGCGGTGGACTCATTAACCCAGCAACACCTTGAGCGTGAAAGTAAAGGCACCACTGAAAGCCTTTTAAACCCTATAGCACATGGCATCACGCCAAAAGAGGGCATTAGTGTCGTTAAGACATTGTTATCACAAAATTTTACGAATGTATTAGTTTCAACTAGAGCCCTCGCAGCAGTACAAGACTGGACCACATCAGAAGATACTCAGCAAGATTCAAGTACAGCAGAGGAGTGTCATAGCAGACCTTCGTTGTCAGTTGAATATCAACCACCGGTTTCACTTGTGCAACAAACGTTATGTGATATCTGGAGGAAGCGTTTAGGGGTTGATCCCATAGGGATAGATGATGACTTTTTTGAACTCTATGGGCATTCGTTGCTAGCTGTTCAAATTGCATCTGATATCAAACGCGAACTATCTTATCCGCTGCCAAGTGGTGCGCTCTATGATTATCCGACCGTACGAGATTTGTCGGCGTTAATCGACACGACTCCTGATAAGTCTGCTCCGGATAAGGCTATTTCTGATCATAAAGCCTTGGATGAGACGGCGGTGGACAATAAACAAGAACGCGTAACTTTTGAACTATAAACGGGAGACAGCAAGTGCCAGAAACAAAATATTTCGTTGATGACCTGATCAATAAAGCCGTGATATTAGAGGTGGTGGGTGGTCAGCTAAAAATCGATGGGCCTGCGTCAGTGCTTAATGACACAACCTGCGACAAACTACGGCGTTTGAAGCCAAAAATCATTGATTATATTCGCTTGCAGGAAATGCCCGCGGTGCCAGAAAAAAGCGATATAATTGCGGTATCTCCCAATAAAGCATTTCCATTGTCTTATACACAATTGTGTTTTTGGTTTGTCTACTTTGCGCTTGGTGAAACGGCAAATAACCTTTCGAGGCTTATGTTTAAATCAAGGGTGAAGCCAGCAGATCTCGAAAAGGCATTGCACCAATTAGTACGTAAATATACAATTTTTAATGTGTCGATAGGGGAGTTAGTACCGGTGCAACGTTTAAAAGCGTCACCACTACCTCCACTGGAAGTGACAGAGCTACAGGCTTTTGACCGTGTGCAACAAAATGATATGGTTTCAAAAGACGTTACAGACTTAATGAGACCTTTTGATATTTCTGCACCGCCTCTGGTTCGATATCATTATTATCAATTAACAAAAGATGAGTCCTTACTGGTTTGTTGTTTTCCACATATCGTTCTTGACGGTGCCGCAGTGCATTTGTTTGAACAGGAATTAATACAGGCCTTATCAAATGATGCCGAAGTACTTAAAAGTGAGCCCGATCCGCTCAGCCATTACATCTTGGCGCAGCGCAAAATAGCGAAAGATGTTTATGCTGCGCAATTGGCCTTTTGGCAAAATAGTTTAGCTGGCTTCAGGCGCGCTCAGTTTCCGGCAAACTATATTAATCAACAAAATAAGCGCTATGTTGATCGTGAAATAGTGATACCTGAAAAATTTTTAGCCCAAGTACAGCAATGCTGCGTGAAAAAGCGTGTTTCAATGCAAATGGTCATTATTGCAATCATATGCCAGACCATCAGAAGTATCACTGCTGAACAAAGACTTGTTGTTAATTCAGTGATGGAAAATCGTATCAGTGATGATGAAGAAAAGTTAATGGCTCCTATTTTATACTTACTTCCCACGCCGGTTGAGATGTTGAGCGCAGATAATTTTAACCATACATTAGATCAAATTAGAAAACACAACAAAATTGCGCAGGACAACATGGATATTTCCTTTAGTGTGCCGCAAGGTATCATAGCCGCAGAAAGGTGGCGTGGTATAAACAAACCTTTGGCTTCAATGATAAAGGCAATAAGTCGCATGTTATCGTTTTTACTGCCATCAGCACAGCTCTTTCCAAGCTATTGGTCAGACTATTTTCTGACTGAAAATCCCCCTTTTGTGACTAAAAATACCTCACAGCTTAGTGCAGGTACGAAGGAGGTATATGACCCGGTGATTAATATCAATTTATTGCCCAATACTTATAAACATACACACAGCCAAACCGATGGCAGCAACAATATTTCATCGCTGTCAGACAAAGACCGTTTTTTACCAAAACAGTCTCTTGATGGCGACTGGGAAGCTGGATCTATTGATTTTTATGTGTCAAAAGATAGCAGCGACAAGCTCGTTTTTAGAGTGACCTGCTGTTGTTTGAATGACTCAGGCATTGAAAAAATAGAACAAGAACTCCAGCAAAGAATGTCGGAGTTCGTTGCTTAGCAAAATAAGGGATATTATGAATTTCAAAGATGAAATAAATCTAGAGTCGCTGATCAATGTACTTGTTCGTTTAGTGGTAGAATTTTTATTATTATTTCTAATATATTTTTGGTTATTAGGAACCAATACAAATTTACAAAATAGTTGGATGTTTTTTACGGTGTCCTTCGTTTTGATGGTTTCTGTCGTGCCTGTTCAAGTTCAGTTTGAGCTGATCCTCAAATATGCGGATAACTGGAAAAAATATGTAGACAATGAAAAAAGCATTGCCCAAATGATTGAATATGATGAAACCAGCATGTTCAACTATGCTTCTCCAAATATTTGGAAAAGCGCTTTTCAATTGACACTACCCGGTAGCTTGCTGGGCGCAGGCAGTTTGGTTGTATATCATTATTTTTTCAAACATGTTATTTGGTTAGAAATTGTCGTCATTGGTTTTATTGCTATCTCCATCATCGTGCCTTTAGTACTTGCCCTTAATAAACGCTGTCTTTTTCCAGCCTGTTTTTATTTATCGAACAACCCAGATAGGTCGGTTGAAACCAGCGGATCAATTGATGATTATTTTTTCGGTCATCATATATTACCTTGGCTACCGATAACCCTGTTAACGAGCGGCTTGTTGACATATAAAATGACTGAAGAAACCTTATTTAGTACAGGTTCACTTGATGTATTCACAACCGCCATGTATACGGTAAGTATGTGCTATATAACACTACTTTGGATGTGGTATGAATCCAAATGTCAGGCAAAAGTTGAGCATAAAATGAAATTGTTTGACAGTGAAAGTACAGGAAAAGTCACTTCGGAAGAGTTTTTCTTCCTGACCCATGGTGTCGCTCTGGGCGTATTGATACTAAGTCTAGCTATTGGCTATATATTCTTTAGTGATGGTTTCTCATCGTGGTTCGCTATTATTTACATCCCGATCGTAACTATGATGGCTGGTGCATTAGGCAATGTTTTAGGGGTTATTTCAGTAAACTCTGACGAAGTAGAAACAGATACAGACGCAGTAGATATAACGGATGAGTTTTAAGTGCATGCATCATAATAAAAATAAGAAATATTCCTTATCATTATTTTTTAGTGGTGATAATGACATACAGCCTCAACGCGAGGTTAAGCGGCAGAGTAATTTAAACCAGCACCTATACCCGTACTCATTGAAGATGCAGGTTTTGATCAGTCTAAAAACCTCATCTACTGCGTTGCATTCAATCCTAATAGCTCGCTATTACTCAATCATGCATCTTGTAGCTAAAATTTTTAGCCATGCTCAAAATCACGCATATTCAATGGCCACGGGTATATACTCAATAACAGCATTGTCACATCGATGATGCGTTATTTTTCGCGTTAACTTCGTACGTCTTGCGATCAAATATTGATAGTAATCCTTTCACAAAAGAAATCGATATTTACGCTACAGAGTAGAATCCAGACTTGTTCAACACCCGAATAAGGTGTTGGCTACGCGACACTTATTCTTATTTGTTAGCTGTCATTATTTTTTAATACTTGATGTGATAAAAGCAGCTAAAGCCCCAACGGAGGTAGAACTTAACGCAAGTAAACCTTCTGGTATATTACCCGATGAAAAACAAAATATATTGCCAAAAATATAAATAAGAGGAGCGGATAGAGCAACAAGCCCCAACCCAAACATTACCCATCTAAAGTTCCATCGATTTTCACTTGCAGGTAATAATTTACGAATTTCGTTTAGTAGTGCTTTTTTCTCTTTTAGGCTAGTTTCTTTATCGCTAACTATTTGTCGACATAATTCAACAATATCATTATCCATTTGTGAGTTTGCATTTACCATAAGTCATCCTCGGTATCATTCATACAGCTAACGAACCTGTATTATACCAATCCCATTAAGTTATTGCTCACTTGTACGGGCTAAAATTTTTCAAGTCTACGTTGCTCTATAATACTTTTCCTGCGAGCTTACGACAGCATAGTGTGATATTTTGATTTTTTAGACACAGTTTGAGCTAGGCTGCCGTATGCTCACGATAAACTACAATACAGATTTATGCCTAATTAAGAAAAAATCACAATAATTGTTGCAACCGAAATTACCCACCCAAACGTTGAGCAACGCTGTCCATACTATTGCGATATTGAACACGTATTTCATTCGCTTCTCCAAATTGGATCTGAATTTCAGGCTCGTCGTCAAAGAAAAAACGATTACTTTCCATGGCAACCAATTTATACTTGTCACCACTGCCACGACGAGAATAAAGTGTGCCATCTTCTAAAGTGATTACTCTTACGTCATCAGGAGCATGTTGATAGCGTCCAATAAAGGCCTTCAAAGCGTTAGGCGCTAAAGTAAGAGTCGTGGGACGTCGTGAAGAGATACCTAGAGCTAAAGCGGTGACTTGCACGGCAGCAGATCCTACTACACCTGATTCTTGGTTACTTAGGATTACGACAAACAGATCTTCAGAGGGTACTACCATGGTGTAGGCGTTCCAGCCGGATACATTGCCACCATGTTCAACCGTATTATAATCGCCGATGCGACCTAAAAACTGACCTAAGCCATATTTTGTTTCTTCGCCGTTAGCGAGCTTGTTACTGGTAAATGATATTTGCTTGCTTTGTTGTGAAACTATTTTGTTATCCCTAAGAGCCAAATACCATTTCAGCATGTCATCGACTGTAGAATAGAGTTCACCGTCAGCTTTTCCCCAAGTTCCTACTTTAAGCGCAGGGCTATAATCGCCGTGTTTTTCATAAGCTGTAACAGTCCCTGATACGATAATGTCAGGGTTATAGAAGGCACTATTCGTCATGTCTGTGGGCTTAAGGATAAGTTCATCCATCAGAGTCGTAAACTCTGTACCGGTCACCTTCTCCATAATATGAGCAGCAAGTGCATAGCCAGAATTTGAATAGTCCCAATTGGTATCAGGAGTGAAATTTAAAATATCATTTTGAAAATATTTAAAAATATCTGCGATTTTGTAATTAACATGACTTGCAGCCTCAAACTCATCGTTATTAGTATAATTGGCCAATCCCGCAGTATGACCCAAGGCTTGACGTAGCGATATTTTATGGCCTTTGTCTGGAAAATTTGGCAAGTAGGTGTGTATGTCGACATCTAAATCGAGCTTTCCTTGTTCGACCAATTTCAACAGCGCAATCGCCGTGAATTGTTTTGTGACCGATGCAAGGCGAAAGCGATGTTCCGGCTTAACAGGCACATTAAGTTCAACATTGGCAAGTCCATATCCTTTGCGCAGCAATAACTTCCCATCTTTATATACAAGAACCGCTGCACCAGGATCTGAGGCTGGATAGACCTTTTTGAGAATACTGTCTATCTTATGTGAAGTGCTCGTAGGTGTGCCAGCCAACGATAACGAAGCGTTTATCGCTGAAAAAGCAATTAAAAGGACTGTAAGAGACATGATTTTATAAGAGCGGATATTCATATTGTTAGACTTCCATGATTATTTATTTTTAAATAAGACGGGCAAGTGTTAAAGAAAGTTTGGTAATTTAGCATATGGTAGAAATTGCTTGTAGTGAATGATTCAAAAAGCTTCGGTCATCATTAAAAAATACATTTTCAAAATAATGTTTTTTTAAACTGTTTGGCTATGAACTAGTGCATGCTTGGAATAGCTTTGTTAGTGATTCAGAGCGGGTAAAATTAATGTGTATGAGAGACTGGATGGATTTGGGGGTTTAAATAATCTGATTGGTATTAATTACTTTCTTTGTAACCTTTTTTACTCACTGTCATCTAAACTATATCGTTGACTATTGGCAGGGAGGTGAATATGTGCAGTACACCTAGACGCAATATTAAATCAGGTAAAGCAAGTTTTAGTGGCAGTTTATTATCTAATATTAGTGCTGAAGCACGGCTTAATTTTTCTCATCGTGCAAATGCTGCAGATCAACGGCGCTATCAAAAAAAATAGTGAATAAAAAACATGGATATGAAGAAAAACTTCAACATAATTCTGATCATAAATTAAATATAAACAAAAACTGGCGTTACTGGTTATTTAACGCAAGTTTTAAAGAAATTATAGTCGTGCTATTCTTTAGATATTCAGCGCACCGTTAGCCATCCAATGTTTACACAATAGTGAATTTATTATGAGCAGTGCCGATAAACCTATTTCTGACTTACGAATAGCATCATTCGCTTCAAAATCCATATTTGGCTTAATATTAACGCTTTTTGGTCCTCTACTTGACCGTATATTGGGTATTAACAAGCTACGAAAAATATACTTAAGTCAAAACTTGACGGGGTTGGATAAACAGGCTTTTGCTCAAAAACTATTATCCGCACTAGGTGTTGTTATTGAAGGAGGCAGTAGTGTTGTCGAAAACCTCCCTCAAAAAGGGCGCTGTATTGTAGTTTGTAACCACCCTTATGGCATGATTGAAGGCGTTATCATTGCGCATTTACTTACTTCCTTTCGTGCAGATACAAAAATAATGGCGAACGTCGGGTTACAAATATTTAAAGAGATACAAGATTATTTTATTTTTGCTAATCCACTAAACCCTAAAGCCCCAATAAATACCACGGCAATTAAACAATGCTTTAAACACCTTAATAACGATGGTTTGTTAGTGATCTTCCCTGCGGGGCGAGTATCATTCTATCAAGCAGACAAGCAACGTATCAGTGATGCTCAATGGAATCGTTTATCGGTACAACTGGCAATAAAGACATTATCACCCATTCTACCGGTATTTATTTCGGGTACCAACAGTCCCTTATTCCACCGACTAGGACGTATCTATTATCGTTTTCGTTTAATCATGCTAGCACATGAAATGTTTAAACTTGATAAGCATATTATTAGCTTAACAGCGAATAACCTCATAGATACCAAGCAATTTAAAGAATATAAAAGTGTAGAAAAAATGAATGATTTTATACGAGTACAATGTTATTTAAATGATCACACCTATTTGTCGTCATGGCCTGAAGATAAAAAAATTAACCATTACCACGATATTATAGCAGCAGCGGATACTAACGATCTCAAAAATGAATTGTCGGCATTACCTGATAAACAACACTTATTAGATTTTAAATCATTTTCTGTGTACTACGGTTATCAAAACCAAATACCGCTATGTGTTCAAGAAATCGCACGTTTACGAGAAATCACTTTTCGAACACTCGATGAAGGCAGTGGCGAAGCACTTGATACAGACAAGTTTGACGCGACTTATATGCACTTGTTTATCTTTGATCATAAAAATGAAGAAATCATTGGTGCTTATCGCATCGGTCAAACAGATATATTACAAAAAAATGGTGGATTAGCTCAGCTATATTTATCACAGATGTTTACCTTTCAGACTGATTTTATTAATCAACAGCAGCCGTGTTTAGAAATGGGCCGTTCTTTTATTATTACCGCCCATCAAAATAGTTTTTATGGCTTATTATTGTTATGGAAGGGCATAGGCGCTTTTGTCTGTCAAAATCCGCATTATAGAACCTTATATGGCACCGTATCACTGAGTAAACGCTATGATCCCCGCTCTGTTGCTTTAATCAACGAAGTCATGATTTCTGATGCTAGGGGTGTCGTCGCAAAATCTCCTTTTAAAAGTCAGCTCCATCCTGAAGTGCTCGAGTTTATCTCGTTAGAAAAATTAGCAATAAAGCAGTTATCAACGTTAATAACAGGGATTGAAAGTGATGGTAAAGATGTACCTATTCTATTGAAGCAGTATCATAAATTAGGGGCTGTTTTTCACTGTATAGGTATAGATACTAACTTTAATCAAACACCAGGGTTATTACTCAGTATCGATTTACCTAAGGCGCCTGATAAGCTTTTAAGGTTGTACTTAGGTAAAGGTAAAGACGATTATTTACGCTATGCACTATGATGGTTTTGTTGGCGGATAAAGGTTGCTGTAGCAGGCGCGAGACCGAAACCAATAGGCAACGACTTATTTTGAGCTATTGATATTTGTGTGACCATAGCAAAATGATGAACAGCATGGCTACCAGCAAAAACAAGCTCTCTGGCTATTGATGTTTGTACTGTTTGCACATTTTTACTGATAATAGATACTTCAGTCGATAAGGAAACTATTTTATAAAGGCTATCATCTGAGAGCTGCTCTATCCAACGTGATATTTCCTTTATTTTATCTATAGCTACTTTAGGAGATTCTTCTATTTTACTGCCTCGATTTCTGACATCGTAATCGACCAAATTGTTTTTTAGCCCTAATATAATCGCTGAATAATGATCAATGATGTGACGTATATGTGAACCAGCAGAACTTATAAAATTAGGTGCACGTATCTCAATATAATCATCTTTTGTTACTGACTGTAAATACTGTTGAGCCTGTGCAAGTATTTCTAACTGGCTGTTACGCATTGCTGGTTAATCCTGTTACTGGCGAGAGAAGTTTCAATAAAGTTTAGTTTTTTGTTCGGCTTTTTAATATAGCTTGTATAAGTTCTTCAGGAATTTTCTCAAGAGGGTCTATTATTTTCACACTGTCTTTTGAAATCCTAATCGCATTTTTATAGCCTTGTACATACGTTTTACATTCACGGCACATACTGAGGTGAAGTGTAAATTTAAGGTTTTCAGCAACGCTCAATTTTCCTTCATTAAAATCGTATAAAAAACCATCAACTTCTTTACACGTCAACATGCCTGGAACATATTGGGTCATCAGGCGTTTTATCATTAACATTCTTGTGTCCTTAAATTAAGTCGCTGTTGTTCTAATAGAGCTTTTAAAAGTAAACGGCCACGATGTAATTGTGTTTTCACAGATGCTTCAGATATTTCCAAAATTTCAGCTGTATCTTTGGTGCTTAACTCTTGGATGTCTCTTAATTGAATTACGTTACAATATTTTTCAGGAAGTGAGCGAATAATTTTATTTATTGATGTCTGAGTCTCTTCTTGCTCAATAACATGCTCCAAAGTATTTCCCGCATTATCGGCAAAAGAGGTGCGTTCACCATATTCATTGTAATTTTGTGTAAACTCATCTAACGGCACCGTTTTTCGTTTTTTCTGCGCTCTTAAAATCATTAGCGCACAATTAACGGTAATGCGATGTAGCCAAGTAGTTAAGCTTGCATCACGCCTAAAGGTATGAATTTTATTAAATACTTGAATAAATGTCTGCTGTAAACATTCTTTAGCGTCATCATCGTTAGGTAATAATCGACGGGCGACAGCATACATTTTTGAACTATAATTCCGCACTAGTCGGTCAAATGCTTCGTTATCGTTTATTAGTAATTTGTCGATCAGGTGATTTTCTTGGTTTTGATCTAACATATTATTAGTTTTCCCAACGGCGTTGTAACCTTTTGAATTATATTGCATCAAAGTATATATCAATAAAATAACACTAGCGGTAAATGAGTACACGTTATTTTAAATCAAATCAATTAAAGGAAAACCCTTTGAAATCGTTATTTATAAAATTACATTCCTGGCTCAATTATACGAAAAAAGTGGACTTTTTAGCCCCGTTATTACTCCGTTTGTATTTAGTCCCTATTTTCTGGATGGCGGGTACAAATAAAGTCGCAGGGTTTGATAATATCGTTGAATGGTTTGGTAATTCGGAATGGGGCTTAGGTTTACCTTTTCCATTAATGTTGGCTTTCTTAGCTACTGCTGCTGAAGTACTAGGTGCCTTGGCATTATTACTAGGTGTCGCGGTACGTTGGTTTTCTATTCCTTTGATGATAACTATGGTGGTGGCGGCATCATCAGTTCACTGGGACAATGGTTGGCAGGCAATTACAGACCCAAGTGCCCCATTTGCCAGTGAAAGAGTGATTGAAGGGTCAAATAAACTCGCTATTGCCAAAGAAGTCTTACAAGAAAATGCTAATTATGAATACCTTACCTCAAGTGGCAGTATTGTAATGTTAAATAATGGTATTGAGTTCTCTACCACTTATTTTATTATGTTATTAGCACTTTTATTTATGGGGGCGGGGCGTTATGTCAGCATCGATTATTGGGTTGAGAAAAAACTGTACCAAGATAAAAGAAAGATATTTCATCAAAAAGATTAACGGCGGAAAGCCATAAACAACAGTATGAGTAAGATCATACTGTTATTTATCATGATAAAGGTCATTGAATTGTTTTACTGAAAACCCATTTTGTAATTGATCGCCAATTTTTAGTACAGGCACTGCTCGCATGCCCGTCCTTCTAAACTCCTTTTGTCCTGCGGGTGTTTTCACATTACATAAGCGGTAAGTTATGTTGTTTTTATCAAGATAACTTTTTGCTGTTTGGCAGTGTGGGCAGTTATTCATGGTGTATAAAACCACTTTTTTCATGATTCATTACGCTTAATAGTTGGAACAATAAGCCATGATATCAGTAGTCTTTATTATTTCACGAAAAAATAGTCATTCTAACAATGATAAAAATATCAAATGAACTAATTGACTGAAATTAAAGATAAATATAATTGGTATTGAAATTGCATTGAAACGGTAAGGTATTTATAAAGGAAAAGATTAATCATGAATAATGATATTTTTAATGAAAAGAACAAGTCTTGGAAAAACAGCAATGTTTGGAAGCGTGGCTTAGCAATGTTATTTTTTGGATTTTTAGCGGGCTTTGCACGATTGGCTATTACTTTGATCGCTATTTTTCAGTTTGGTTCGTTATTATTAAGGGACAAACCTAACGCCCTTTTGGTTAAGTTTGGTCAGAGTCTAAATACATACCTCTATCAAATTAATCAGTTTTTAACGATAAATTCTGAAAACTATCCATTTCCATTCTCTAGTTGGCCTCTATCGAGCCCTGACGTTATATCTGAACAAAAAATAGGGTAAAGTTTTTGAATTGAGTCGCCACAGCGACTCATGATTTTACTGGCTATTACTGATGCTTCATTTTTGCCGTTATTTTTCTTAAAGCTTGATTGGCTTTTTGATATTCACCTTGTTGCTCTAATGTATCGGCAAAAGCACTTAAATCAATGTCATCATATTGTTGCCCGTCTAAACGGACCAAACTATTGAAGGCTTTCTCCGCCATTGACCATTGCTTGCTTGCTCGTGCTAAATGAGCTAAATAACTTAACCATAGCGCGTTTTGTTGGTAGTGATGTAGGTGTTTTTGTACAATAGTGATTAAAGGATCACCCGATGATAAAGGCAGTGTCCGTATACTTTTTATAAAATCGACATCCAGGCCTTTTTTCACGGCAGGCACTAATATTTTATTCAGTGGGTCGGTAATATTATGCTTAGCTAATATTTGGCAATAAGCTAACACTATTGCTTCTCGTTGCTTAATTTTACGTGGTAGGTTGTTCCAATATTCATTAAGTGTCGTATTATCGTGTTTGGTGATTTTCTCGTTAAATACGCCGGTAAACGCTGCCGCTTCCCAAAGCTTAATCTTAGTCTCAAGGATTGGTTTTTGTTTACGTGCTGCAATCAAGTACTCCACTGCTGTATCAAAACGTTGTTCGATGATGCAAAGGTCAATTTCTAAACTGAGTAACCGCGCATCATGACCAATATGTTTATGATGGTCGTCGATCAAGACTCTTGTTTTTTTGAAGTCTTGCTGACTCATAAGGAGCTTAATTTTGACTAATATAGATTCTAGGCCTGTTATTTTGACCGCATTATCATACTGTTCAAGTAGAGCTAAGTAATGGTTTGTATTTGAGCGTAAAGATTGTTTTGATGCTGCCGCCGCAGCCAATAGGTATGCAGTGCGTTCACATTGAGAGGGTTCGGCACTTTTTACAAATAAGTGTTCCGCTTGTGCATAATCATCCAAAATATAGGCGGCAATACCACGGTTAAAATCTTTTATGCCTCTGCGTCTGCCGGCAAAGGCTACTTTATTCCATGTGCCAAGGCTAAACCTTAAGCCTCCACGTAAAACTTTAAGGAAAATAAATAAAGCAATGAACA
This sequence comes from Alteromonadaceae bacterium, assembly GCA_047621305.1. Taxonomy (GTDB): domain Bacteria; phylum Pseudomonadota; class Gammaproteobacteria; order Enterobacterales; family Alteromonadaceae; genus Colwellia_A. The sequence continues at coordinate 19,398 of JBLHNB010000039.1, forward strand.
ATGTGATTAGCATCATGCCCGCGGTTACCACTGTGGACTCTATAGTAAGGTCACCCATGGCAATGAGAATATAGCCTTTTTCATTAACGATTAAAGGGCTAATAGCAACAGCAGCAAAAAAGAGTAAAGCGAGGATGAACAGGCGTTTCATTAGGTATCCTCACTCAATTCATTTTCATTAACGACAGTCGGCTCTGTAATTTCGCTGCTATTGTCTCGTTCTATCTGTTTGGGTTGTTTTAATGCGTCCTTAATTTGTAAAGGTACTTTATTTGAAGGAGTCTCATTAAGTAGCGTGCGAATAGCATCTAAAGAAGAAAGCTTATTATTGTAATTAAAGCCAATGACTTCCTTGCTCAGAGATTGTAGCCCGGCGTTAAAACGTTGATTGCTAAGATTGTCCATATCAAAATATTCTTTTAACCACAATTGTATATCACCGATCGCAGTACTAAATAATTGGCTGTTCTGTTTGCTTGCTGCCCATAATGCTAACTGTATTTTTAATGCTAAGTTTTCCCGTAAATGCTGTTGATATTGTGGCGACATTAAAGGTTCTACATTAGCGGTACGGCGGTTTATTGTAATAAAATCAGCTAAAAACTTACGCCATGTTTTAGCTAAATTACTGCGCCAGTCGCTGGTGTTCTCGGTGAGTTCAAAGCTTTCGGTGGTTTCACTGCTTGCTGGAATTTTTACCATAGCTAACGAAAGTGACCCAATTTGTTTTTCCATTGCCATTAAAGTCAAAATCACTTCTTCCGTATTAAGTACTGGCATAAGTTGTAATGCTTCGATGTCTTGATGAATTAATTGTCTAACAGGTAAAAATTCAGGCGCATTTAGTTCGCTAATACGCTGATCCGCATCTTTAAGTAAATTGATGGCGGTACGGGTATCTTGTTCTAACCATATGGTACGTGCCGCAATACGGATTAAGTATTCAACTTCATGGATAAGCCAATCACTCGGTTGATTTTGACTTAAGCGCGATACTGTATTTTCAAGCGCTGTAATTTTACTCTGGCTCTCTAATTGATTACTGCTCAGTGTTTTTTCTAGCTGCAAGGTTAAATTGCTTTGTTGTTCAGCCAATAACAAGGCAACTTGTTGCTTGTTAGTTATTGCTTGTTTTTTATTATCAGTCGTTTGTTGTTTAAGCTGGCTTAACAAGTCTTGTGTTAGCAAAGCTTGTTGCTGGTTTTGCCAAAAATAAAGTCCACCGACAGCACCTAAAGCAATAAGTGCAATGAGGAAGGCCAATAGTGCTGTTTTAGATATTTTAAGTGGAGTTGGAGAACTTGATTGCATATTTTCTTTTTTAATTGATTGAGCGGATGTGTTTTTAGGTGTTATTTTTGCACCGTCACTGCTCCTGGTTTTTTTTTCACTACCCTTAGCTAAGGTTTCGCTTTTAGTTTTGCTGGCATCAGAAGATAAGGTGATCGATGCCGAAGGTTCCGAAGTTACTTCAACAGCACTTTTTTTATCATTTGTGTCAGCGGTCTTTTTATCAGTCATGAATTCATTCCATAGTTAACTAAAGCGGCGGTGATTGCTTGATCACTGGCGCCATTGGCATTGATAACATTATGTAGTTTAAATTTCGTAGCCATATCAGCAATACGCTTACTCGCGACAACCCATAAACAGCTGCTCTGCCAGTAATCATCTGATTTATCAAGTAAGTGTACTACGCTTTCTAATAAAGCGTTACTGGTTATCACGATACAATTTATTTGTTTTATACGCCATTGCTGACAGATTTTTTTGTCGAATGTTCGCCATATTCGTTGATAGCTTTCGATATAATGAACATTGGCGCCACGTTGTTGAAGGGTGTCAGCTAAAAGTTCTCGACCACCATCCCCACGAACGATAACAATTGTTTGTTTTTTTACCGCATTAAGTTCAGGTAAAGCCAGTAAACCGTCACTATCTTGTTGTTGCGGGCAAATAACCGTTACCCCTAATGTCTTTAATGCCATCGTCGTCGCTTTACCAACGGCAATAATTTTAGTGTGCGGCCATTGCGCCAAGGGCATTATTTTATCGGCAAATTCAACCGCAGCAGCACTAACAAAAATAAGTATGGGCTGGTGGAATGTTCGTAATAATGCTTGTGTTTTTTCACTACTCGCTGTTTTTTGGTAATCAAACATTGGTTGGCATATCGTAGATATACCAAGGTGCGCCAAATTTTGAGCTAATACACGGGCTGGTTTTTCAGGTCGTGTAATTAATACCTTAAGATTTATGCTCTGCATATACTTGTCGTAATATTCTGTCAGCACCTTGTGATAATAAGTTTTGTGCTAATTGCTCACCTAAACTTTCTGCCTGTGCAAAAGTACCGCGAATTTCACTGTGCAATATTTCGCTACCATCAGTTGCACCCACTAAACCACGTAGGTATATTGCTTCACCGTCGGTATTCTTTTCAATGATGGCGTAGCTACCAATGGGTACTTGGCAACCGCCTTCAAGGGCTCTATTCATGGCACGTTCGGCTAGAACACGTATGCTGGTCTCTTTACAATTAAGTGGCGCTAATAATGATTTAATGGTTTGATCATCACAACGACACTCTATACCTACCGCGCCTTGTCCGTTGGCAGGTAACATAATTTCTGGTGCAATATATTCACGAATACGTTCAGGCATTGCTAAACGAATTAAACCCGCGGCAGCAAGAATGATGGCATCGTATTCACCATTATCCAATTTTTTTAAACGTGTATTAACGTTGCCACGTAAATCACGAATATCCAAATCTGGGCGGAGTGCTTTAATTTGACATTGGCGACGTAAACTTGATGTTCCTACGATAGCACCCTGAGGTAATTCAGAAAAATTAGCTATGTCGTTGGACACAAAAGCATCACGAGGGTCTTCCCTTGGGCAAATAACTTCTAAGCCAAGTCCAGGGGGGAACTCTACCGGTACGTCTTTCATTGAATGCACTGCAATATCGGCACGGTTCTCTAAAATAGCGACTTCAAGTTCTTTAACAAATAAACCTTTACCGCCTACTTTTGCTAAGGGGGTATCTAGAATAATATCGCCCTTGGTCGTCATAGGAACAAGTTCTACAATAATACCCGGATGAAAATGTTCTAATTGGGCTTTTACATATTCTGCTTGCCATAAGGCTAACGCACTTTTTCTGGTGGCAATACGCACAGTTTTAGTCGTCATGAATTTTTCCTGTAATACGTTGTTATTTGTTTAGACCCTATAAAACCAGCACACATCTCAAGGTGAAGCTTGAAGTGTAATGGCTATAGACGCTATAGTCATTTTTGGTTGATTTACGCTGAAAGTATGATGTCACTTTTGGCTTGTTTACTCACAGCAGTAGATATAAATTGCCAAAATTCTTCGCCACTGCGCTTATCAATCCATTGTGTGTCGATATATTGAAAATGATGACCATTAAATTTAGTGGCGACCCATATTTCTTGCAAAGGCGCTTGTTTGTTAATGATAATTTTTGTTGAATTTTTGAACGTAACTGTTAAGAGCGCACCCACACCTTCAAAGTCGATGTCATGTCCACAGTCTTCTATGGCTTCTTCAACGGCCAATAATAATTCGTCAGTAAGTATATTGTATTGACTATCGTTCATTAATTATCCTTTAATTAGGGTCACTTAAAACCTAAAATTCGGTCGACCCAAGTTAATGTTTGTTTAAAGCGGAGCTGTTATACCAATCTGATTATAAAACGTCTATCATGGGAAAAAAATCGAATAAATCAATATGTACAAACAAAACTCAATTATTTTTGTCTATCTTGTCTTTTTATTGGTCATTTCTGGCTGTGGCGTTAAAGGTCCTTTGTATCAAACAGCTCCAGCACCTGAATCTACTCAACAAGAAAAGCCTGTAAAAGATAACAAGCATGATAGCAGTAATCATAAAGAACAAGGAAAATAGCTGTGGACTTTTTTAATCGAGAAAATAATTCACTTTTTGCTGAAAACTGTTCTGTTAGTACACTTGCTAAAGAATACGGTACTCCTCTGTACATTTATTCTCGTGCAACGATTGAACGTCATTGGCATGCTTTTGATAATGCAGCGGGCGAACGAGATCACTTAGTCTGTTATGCCGTCAAAGCCAATAGTAACTTAGCGGTACTTAATGTGCTGGCACGACTGGGCTCTGGTTTTGATATTGTTTCCAAAGGCGAATTGGCGAGAGTATTAAAAGCGGGCGGCGATGCAAAAAAGGTTGTTTTTTCCGGTGTTGGTAAAAAATCAGAAGAAATTAAGTTTGCTCTCGAGCAAGGTATTTACTGTTTTAATATTGAGTCTGCTGCTGAGTTAGACCGTATTCAGCAAGTGGCGCAGTCAATGGATACAATAGCGCCAATATCACTGCGGGTAAATCCTGATGTGGATGCAGGCACTCATCCCTATATTTCAACAGGCTTAAAAGAAAATAAATTTGGTATTAGCATTGACGATGCGTTGTCCTTGTATGTGTATGCAGCAGGCTTATCTCATGTAGTCATTAAAGGTGTTGATTTTCATATAGGTTCTCAATTAACTGAAATTAGGCCTTTTTTAGATGCATTAGACCGTGTTTTATTATTGATAGATGATTTATCCGCTCATGGAATAAAGTTGTCGCACATTGATGTGGGTGGTGGCTTGGGTGTTTGTTATGACAATGAACAACCACCTCATCCTAATGAATACGCAAAAGCTATTGCAGAAAAGCTTGATGGTCGTGATCTCACTTTAATTTATGAACCGGGTCGGGCTATTATGGCCAACGCAGGTATTTTAGTGACTGAAGTTGAATTTATTAAGTCAAACGACACCCGTAACTTTGCTATTGTTGACGGTGCAATGAACGATCTGATTAGACCTTCCTTATATCAAGCATGGCAGGCTATTATTCCAGTAGAACAGCGTGATGATGTGAGTAGCAAAAATTACGATGTTGTTGGCCCTGTTTGTGAAACGGGAGATTTCCTAGGAAAAGATCGTGCTTTGGCGATAAAAGCAGGGGATTTGTTAGCGATACGTTCGTCGGGGGCTTATGGTTTTACGATGAGCTCTAATTACAATAGCCGTCCACGTGTTGCAGAGGTGATGGTTGATGGTGCACAAGCTTACCTGATTCGTCAAAGAGAAACGATTGAACAACTTTGGCAAGGTGAAGCACTTTTACCTTAAATTCATGTAGTTATAATAAATGTAATACCAATTGAATTAAAGTAGTGATCTATTATAAGCGAGAGTAAATGTTCAAGAGCAAGGCGCTTGAGTGAGTAATAGCGTGCTATTGTGATTGAAAGCAACGTAGATATTGGATATTTAGACCGTCTTAGAATGATCGATTCATTATTTTAATTGGTATAATTATAGATTTATCTTTTAATGAGAAAATAAAATAGATGTTAGTCAATTTTTCTAAAATGCATGGTTTAGGTAACGATTTCCTGGTGCTGGATAACGTTACTCAAAATGTATATTTATCAACGGAGCAAATAAAAAACTTAGCTGATCGCAATTTTGGTGTTGGCTTTGATCAACTTTTGGTTGTAGAGCCGCCCTATGATCCTGATTTAGACTTTCACTACCGAATTTATAATGCTGACGGTAGTGAGGTAAGTCAATGTGGCAATGGAGCGCGCTGTTTTGCACGATTTGTACGCATGAAAAAATTGACCAATAAAAATAAAATTAAAGTATCTACACAATCAGGAAAAATGACTTTATTTGTTGAGCGTGACGGCAATATTTCAGTCAATATGCCCGTACCACAGTTTGAACCTAACAAAGTACCCTTTACGGCACAAAAAGCCGAAGGAACCTATATCTTGCGCAGTGAAGATGAAACGGTATTATGTGGCGTTGTCTCTATGGGCAATCCACACTGTGTGATTACTGTTGATTCTGTTCTTGATGCTCCGGTTGCTTCATTAGGGGCGGCTTTATCAATTCACGAGCGGTTTCCTAAACAAGTGAATGTCGGTTTTATGGAAGTTGTGTCTCCCGATTATATTAAACTACGTGTATATGAACGTGGCGCCAATGAAACATTAGCATGTGGCAGCGGTGCTTGTGCGGCAGTTGTGATTGGTCAAATGCAGAAAAAACTCGCAAAACAAGTTACAGTAGAATTACCCGGAGGTAAGTTAAAAATATTTTGGAAAGGTCCAGGGAATCCTGTGAAGATGTCAGGTCCTGCAGAACATGTTTTTGATGGACAGCTACATCTTTAACAAGGATACCCTCGATAAATAAGCTTTTGGTAATGACACCTTTGATGTATTAATTATAAGAATGAAGTAATGAAAATAGAAAAAAATGATGAAGTCACTGAACAAGATTTAATGCAGTCAGCCGAATTAACATTATCTGATGAAATTGTGGTCAGTTATTTACAAGACAATCCTGACATATTTAATCGTCACTCTGAACTACTCACCAGTTTACGGGTAAGTGATCATCAAAGAGGTACGGTTTCACTGGTTGAGCGTCAACAACAACAATTACGTCAAAAAATTCATAGTTTGGAGGAAGAAATTACCCAACTGATGTCGATTGCTAATCAAAATGAGCAATTATTTGCGCTATATAGTGATTTATATATCCACTTACTTGATTGTGATTCAGCAGAAGATCTACTTAATTGTTTGTATAAAACCACCACGGAATTATTGTCGTTAGCGGATCTTAAGTTGTGGTTAAAGCAACCGGTAAAACTTAATCATCCTAGTTTAGTGAATAATGATTGCGCAGGTGTAATGCAAAACAGATTAACCAAAGAAGAATACTATTTTGGCCGTTTGCAGCAAAGTGAACAGCAACTTATTTTTTCTCAACCAACCACGGGATCGGTTGTTTTAGTTAAGTTAACACATCTTGATAAAGAGCTAGGTTTTATCGCTATTAGTAGTGCAGATGACGAGCATTTTGATCCCCGTATGGACACCTTATTACTCAGTCAATTTAGAAAACTTATTGCTAAACTACTTCAGCAGCAATTGTCACTGTAAGCAGGTAATAAAATAACAATGAAGTTTTATCGTCGCCTTAAACCATTCAAAGCGATCAGCTTTGATTTGGACGATACGTTATATAGTAATCGCCCCATAATGCTGTCGATTGATACTAAAATGGCGACGTATTTTACTAATAGAATCCCCACACCTAATGATAAAAGGCTTTTTGATAGTCAGTTTTGGTGGTTATATCGGCAACAAGCACTTACTCATAATCATTTCCTTATTCATGACGTGGTGGCATTAAGGTTGGAAAGTTACTCTTTAGGTTTTAAAAGCTTAGGTTTTTCACCCGCTGATGCTAAAAGAGAAGCTCAAGTAGCGTTAAATTATTTTACTTCGCTGCGAAGCAATTTTACCGTTGCGCCACGGGTTCATCACTTATTAGCAAGTTTGCAAAAAAAATGGCCATTAGTTGCGATCAGTAATGGTAACGTTGATACACAGGCAATTGGTCTTAGCCAATATTTTTCGGCTACTTTTCATGCTGGCAGGCAAACAGAAAAAAATGCTGAGCTACATTATCGACAAAAGCCTCACCACGATATGTTTGTCGCCGCTTGTAATGAGCTCTCGATAAAGCCTGAAGAATTATTACATGTGGGTGATTGTGGTCGAAGTGATATTTTTGGCGCTCATTCTGCAGGTTGTCAAAGTGTTTGGCTATCTTGTTTTGAGGTAGGCAAACCCTTATCGATTTTACCAAATATTGAATTATCTGATGTAGTTGAACTACATGGTTTGATATAGTACGGCTATAACTTCTTAACTTTAATTTTTCCCTTCTATGGACGTTTCCCAGTTACTTGATTCATTAAACGAGAAACAACGTGATGTTGTTGCTGCACCCTTACAAAATATGCTGGTTTTAGCGGGTGCGGGTAGTGGTAAAACACGTGTTTTAGTACAACGTATTGCTTGGTTAATGCAAGTAGAACATGCGTCGTCGCACAGTATTTTAGCGGTAACCTTTACCAATAAATCTGCCGCTGAAATGCGCGCTCGTGTCGAACAAACCGTAGAAGGAAATACCCATGGTATGTGGGTTGGTACTTTTCATGGTTTAGCGCATCGGTTATTACGTATGCATTTTCAAGAAGCAAAGTTACCCCAGGCTTTTCAAGTGCTTGATTCTGACGATCAACTTCGCTTAGTAAAACGCATTATTCGTTCGTTAGGTATTGATGAAAAACGCTTTCCTCCCAAACAAGTACAGTGGTATATCAACGGTAAAAAAGACGAGGGTATACGGCCACAGCATATTGAAGTTTATGATGATCCGACGGAGCAAACTTTTGTCAAAATCTATCAAGGTTATCAGGAAGCTTGTGATCGTTCGGGATTAGTTGATTTTGCTGAACTTTTACTACGTGCCCATGAACTTTGGTTAAATAATCCAGTATTGCTCGAGCATTATCAACAGCGCTTTAAACATATATTGGTTGATGAATTTCAAGATACCAATGCTATTCAATATGCGTGGTTAACCCTATTAGGTCATCAATCATCTAAAGTGATGATAGTCGGAGACGACGATCAATCTATTTATGGCTGGCGTGGTGCTAAAATTGAAAACATTCAACGTTTTCTTAATGAATTTGATAATGCCCAAACCATATTGCTAGAGCAAAATTACCGTTCAACGGCCAACATACTTAATGCCGCCAACAAACTGATTTCAAATAATAATAACCGTCTAGGCAAAGACTTATGGACTGAAGATAAAGCGGGAGAAAAGATTTCAATCTACACCGCATTTAATGAAATTGATGAAGCGCGTTTTATTGCAGGAAGAATCGCAGACTGGCGAACTGACTGTTCATTACCGGGTAAAGAAGCCTTAGATAATGTTGCTATATTATATCGTAGTAATGCCCAGTCTCGATTATTAGAAGAAGCGTTATTACAAGCAGGTTTACCTTATCGTATTTACGGTGGCCAACGATTTTTTGAACGCCAAGAGATCAAAGATGCACTTGCTTATTTACGTTTGATCAACAACCGGGATGACGATGCCGCGTTTGAGCGTATTCTCAATACACCGACTCGAGGCATTGGTAATCAAAGTGTTAGTTTAGTGAGAGATGCCGCACGAAGCTTAGATATGACACTATGGCAAGCATGTAAACACATGTTAAAAAATGAGGGGTTAAAAGGTCGTAGTGCTAAAGTTATTAAAAACTTTGTTGATTTAATTGATCAATTAGAAGACGACTCGGGCGCTTTAGATTTAGACCAACAAGCAAACTTTATTATTCAGCACAGTGGTTTAAAAGCTATGTATCAGGCTGAAAAAGGTGAGCGTGCCGAAGCCCGTATTGAAAACTTAAACGAACTAGTAACGGCTTGTCAAACCTATGAAGTTGACCCTGAATTAGAAGAAGAGCAAAGTAAATTAACGTCTTTTTTAACCCATGCTGCCCTTGAGTCAGGTGAATCACAAGCAGATGATCATCAGCCTGCCGTGCAATTAATGACAATGCATTCAGCTAAAGGTTTGGAGTTTCCCTTAGTTTTTATTGCGGGCTTGGAAGAAGGTATGTTTCCTTCTCAGCAATCAGTAGAAGACATCGGCCGTTTAGAAGAAGAACGACGTTTGTGCTATGTCGGCATGACAAGAGCCATGCATAAGCTATACTTGTGTCATGCTGAAAGTCGACGTTTATACGGACAAGAAAAAAACCATAAAGCCAGTCGCTTTTTACGAGAATTACCTGAAGAATGTACAGAAGAAATCCGTTTACGAAATCAAGTCACTCGACCGGCAAGTAGTGGCAAGTTTTCATCTACATTTACAACGGAAACATTTGATAATACAGGATTTAGTTTAGGGCAATCAGTACAGCATGCTAAATTTGGTGAAGGTGTTGTACTTAATTATGAAGGCAGCGGTGCACAAAGTCGTATTCAAGTAAACTTTGCTGATGTTGGTAGTAAATGGTTGGTGGTTAGTTATGCCAAATTACAAGCATTATAAAATTACACTTAGGAATAATTATGTCAAAAAAGTTATTGGTAGTTGAAGATAGTAAACCTATTGCTCGAGTCATTAAGCAAATAGCCTTGGCATTAAATTATCAAGTAACGGTTGCGACGAGTTTGGCGGAAGTTGAGTCAATCCTTCAGGGTGATAGTGACTTTTTTGCCGCAACTATAGATTATGCATTACCCGATGCGCACGATGGTGAAGCGATAGCCTGTGTTTTGTCACATGGTATTCCTAGCATTGTCATGACTGGAAAAATGGATGAGGCAACACGTCAAAAAATTCTCGCTCAGCCAGTTATTGATTACATCCCGAAAGAAAATAGCCAAGCATTTTTATACCTTAAACGTATTTTACATTGGCAATTAACCAATAGTCAAAATGGCGTTTTAGTGGTTGATGACTCATTATCTGCTCGAAATCATGTGGTAGAATTATTAAAGCGCCGTAATTTTAAAGTATATATTGCCGACCAAGGTGTCACCGCGCTGGCGGTATTAGCTAAACACGACGATATCAAGATGGTGATCACCGATTTAGAAATGCCAACAATGGACGGTATCGAATTAACAAATGAAATTAGGAAAATATATTCCCGTGATCAATTAGCTGTTATCGGTATTTCTGGGGCAAGTAATGGTATGCATTCAGCTCGGTTTATTAAAAATGGCGCGGATGATTTTTTACGTAAACCTTTTTGTCCTGAAGAATTTTACTGTCGCATTACGCAGAATATTGAAAACTTGAACAATATAAAACAAATTCAAAAAGCGGCTAATACTGATTATTTAACTGAACTGCCTAACCGACGTACCTTTTTTAAAAGTGCAGAAATTAAAATTGCTGAATATATTAAAGAACAGACACCCTATTGTTTGGCGATGTTAGATATTGATTTATTTAAAAAAGTGAATGATAATTTTGGTCATGATGCGGGCGATCATGTGTTAAAGGTGCTAGCGTTATACATGCGCAAACATTTAGGTACGGGTTTACTTGCTCGCTTAGGGGGTGAGGAGTTTGCGGTATTAATTGCTGGCGTCGATGACGACCAACTTTATAATAAGTTAGATGATTTTCGTCGAGATATCGCTGTATCGCAACTCACCTTTGAAGATCAACATATTACTTTTACGGTAAGTTTAGGGGTTAATTTAAACAGTAACGATTCAATAGCAAAACAACTTAGTGATGCTGACCGTGCCTTGTATGTTGCGAAAGAAAATGGGCGTAATCAAATAGCTATATTTGGTGTTGAAGAGTAATAGTAATAATTTGATTAAGGTATTGCTCGTTTTTACTGATTTAAGTATTCCAGTGCAGCGCTGCTCTTAATTGAGCAGGCTTTGATGGATAATCATCTGGCAATAACAACCGCACTATCTATATCTCTATAGACTGAGGTTAACTTATAGATAATGTATTTAACTTTTCTTTACGTGATTTAATCGACTCATAACTAAATAAAATTAATGCCACCCAAATAAACGCGAATGTTAATAATTTTGCCATATGCAATGGCTCGTTATAGTGAAATATTGCCAATAAAAACATCATGCTTGGACCTATGTATTGGAAAAAGCCTAAAGCAGATAATGTTAAACGTTTTGCTGCTGCGGTAAAACACAATAAAGGGGCTGTTGTCACTATGCCTGCGAGCATTAACGTTGTATTAAGGCTAAGTGAGTTATAAAACATATTACTGGTTGAGCTAGCAACAAAAAATTGCCAATAAATTAAGGCTAACGGTAACATCATCGCTGACTCAATTAATAAACCAATGAAGGAGTCGATATGCATTTTTTTTCTTAAGAGACCATAAATTCCGAATGTACCCGCTAATGCTAACGAAATTAAGGGGATTGAACCTATGATGACAAGCTGTATTAATACGCCTATGACAGCTAACGCCACTGCTATGATCTGCATTTTTCTAAGGCGTTCACCTAAGAAAACAACCCCTAAAGCAACACTAAATAACGGATTAATGTAATAGCCTAAACTAGCATCTAGTAAGTGATCATTATTAACAGCCCAAATAAACATAAACCAATTCACCGCTAAAAAAGAAGCTGATACGGTTAGCTTTAATAAAATTTTTGGCTGTTTTATTAACGCTAAAGCAGCAGATGACTTTTTGCTTAAAACAACGATGATCAATAATAATAAAGTAGACCAAACAACACGATGCACCATTATTTCACTGGCATCTATTTCATCGAGAAGTTTAAAATATATAGGTGCTAATCCCCATAAAAAATATGCACCTAGTGCATTAAATATTCCTACACGGTGTTCTGATGTGGCAGATGATGTCATGTTGAAGAGGACTTTTTGAAAAACCGCATTATATCAGATACAAACGGATGACTAACTATTTTCCGTCAATATCCAACGGATAAGTCACGATTTTTGTATTGAAAGTAAAATAGCAGCAGATAAAGGCGCTATCACCTGCTATTTTATACAACAATTCAGCCCACCATATAGGTTCCAGTACCAAAAGCAATATGCTCGCCTTTTTCATTATGCATCTCCATTCGGGCCACCGCGACCTTATTACCACTGCGAATAATGCACGCAGTTACGATGAACTCTTCGCCTCTGCCGGGTCTAAGGAAATCGGTACGTAGATCTATGGTGCCAAGTTTTCCTAAACTTTTCTGAATGTTTTGTTCTGACAAGTCATCAAGGTTGTCAATAATATTTGCTGCAGCTACTACGCCACCGGCAAGATCTAAAGCGGCAGCAGTAACACCACCATGGAGAATGTTTTGCAGTGGGTTACCAACTAACTGTTCTTTCCAGAGAAAACGTACCTCTGACTGAGTACAGTCAAACTCGGTGATCTTTAATCCTAGTAGCTGATTAAAAGGCATTTTATTTGTCCAGAAATCGGCTATGTATTGGAAAACCTGCTGTTGATTCATCATGCTTCTCTATTAAGTGGTCGGATGACTTTAGATTATCAGTTTAATCGGTAACTCACAAAAATAAATAGATCAAATGAGTGTGGAAATACACTCTAACTTTATGGGGACTTTGAAAGTGTGACACGATTTGATGTTTAGAAGATTCTAAATAGTTAGTTAGTTAGTTAGCTTGGTTGGTAGAGATAAGCTACGTTTAGTGATGGCTATATTTTACTGATAAAGGTCAGTTGACTTCGATAATATTTTTTAAGTGCAACAAAAGCCATAAATTAGTAGGTCTATAGCCCTAAAATGAAATCACACGCTTTGAATGGTTGCAGGTATCAGTTAAAATAGGCGTTCTACTTTTTATTGAAGACTTGCTGTTGAATATTTGCTCTCCTGAATTATCACAAAGCCAATTGTTAGACGCCTTAAAACATCAGTTTGGTTATCAAACTTTTCGTCAAGGCCAAGAAGAAATTATTCAAAGTCTGTTACAAGGCCGAGATAGTTTAGTCTTAATGCCAACCGGTGGAGGAAAGTCAATGTGCTATCAACTACCGGCGACATTACTTGCTGGCGTTACTATTGTAGTATCTCCTTTAATTGCCTTAATGAAAGATCAAGTAGACAGCTTAACTTTACAAGGTATTCCCGCAGCATTTGTTAATTCTAGCTTAGAGCAGGCAACCATAAATGATATTTTTCAGCGCCTTGCACAAGGTGAAATAAAGCTGTTGTATGTCGCTCCAGAGCGCTTAAGAAACCGTTATTTTATTGAAGGCTTAGCTCATTTATCCATTAGCTTTTTTGCTATTGATGAAGCGCATTGTATTTCTCAGTGGGGACATGACTTTAGGCCCGCCTATACGCAGCTTCATATGTTAAAACAATATTTTCCTAACGTACCTGTTATGGCATTAACAGCAACTGCCGATGTGACCACACGTAAAGATATATTGCAGCAACTGGGCTTAGACAATCCCTATATACATTTAGACAGTTTTGACCGACCTAATATTCGTTTTACGCTGGCAGATAAATATAATGGTGAGCAACAAGTCTTAGGTTATATACGTAAGCGCAAAGAAGAATGCGGCATAGTTTATTGCAATAGCCGCTGGCAAGTTGAAAAACTCACCAAGTTTTTAGCAACATCAGGCATTAACTGTGCTTCTTATCATGCCGGCCTTGAAGTTGAAATTCGCAACACAGTGCAAGATGGTTTTGCGAAAGATAATATTCAAATAGTCATAGCAACCATTGCCTTTGGTTTGGGTATCAACAAATCAAATATTCGTTTTGTTATTCACTTTGAACCGCCAAAAACATTAGAATCCTATTATCAGGAAATAGGGCGAGCGGGACGAGATGGCTTACCTGCCGAAGCTTTATTCTTGTATGATGAAAAAGATGTCGGAAGGATAAAAAAACGTATTGCCAGTGGCGAAAATGAACAACGCGTTAATGTCGAATTACAGCGTTTTCAAGCGATGAACGGCTTTATAGATGCACAAACGTGTCGACGACAAGTGGTCTTAAATTACTTTGCTGAATATACAGAACAAGGTTGTGGTAATTGTGATATTTGCTTAGATCCACCGAGTTTATTTGATGCTTCAGAAGCAGCACAAAAAGTGCTTTCATGTGTATATCGTATAAAACAACAAGGTGATATCGAATACATTATTACGGTTTTAAGGGGCGAGGACAGCGTAAAAATTAAGCAACAAGGGCATGATGCAGTTTCAACCTTTGGTATTGGCCGCGATAAAACACCAGGATATTGGTTTTCAATTATTCGTCAACTTGTTCATTTAGGTTATTTACAACAAGATATTGCACAGCAATCTGCACTTTGTTTAACTCAAGCCTCTCGTGGTGTACTCAAAGGTGAAGAGCCCTTAATGCTAGCGTCTCCTCGATTGCAAAAAGCAAGTTACTGGCAACAAAATAAAACACAAAAACACTATGACCGTGGCTTATTTGCAAAATTAAGAGCTCTACGAAAAGAAATTGCTGACGCTGAAGATATTGCACCATTTATTGTATTTAGTGATGCAACACTATCTGAATTAGCGCGAGTTCAGCCAAAGTCCTCAAAGAGCATGTTATCAATTAGTGGTATTGGAGATACCAAGTTGGCGCGTTACGGACAGGCTTTTTTAGAGCTTATTCAACAACATAAATAACGATTTCTGGTATTGTGTTTATTGCTAAGAGATAAACTAGACACAAAAAAAGGGCCGAGGCCCTTTTTATACATAATGTGTGTTAACACATTATTTTGTTTCTTCCGCCACTACCGGACGAAATTGAATACCGTTAACTTTTACTTCTGCCTTACTTTGATTACGTAATTGTGCAAGACGGTTAATTTGACCAATAGAACCAAGCATTGCATAAATAGGAATAAATAAGCCGCGTTTATTGAAATCTAGTACTTTTTCATCAGATAATTTCTGTAGTTTTTGCTCATCAATACCAAACAAACCGACTAATTTTTTATTTTCGTTATTACTAAAATTGATATTTAATTCAAGCTCTAATAACAAGTCATTATCAACAAGTTCTTGTACAAATTTTTCTGTCATTACTTCATTGTCATACAAAGTGCCTAATGATTCTTGAATACCTTTATAGAAATCAGTATCGTTACCTTCGGCATCAAACAAAGCATTTTCTTTATCTTCACCAACAAAGGCGCTATCTAGGTCAATACATGTCGTTAATGTCTTTTCTTTTTCTGGGTCTAGACCTAAGCTAAATGGCACTAATGAAATGCTTTGAGGAACATAAATAGCATCCCATTTGTTGTCACTATAATATAAGTTTTCGCCAGCTTCTAAACCTAACATAACAACACTGCGATAACGGGTTGACTCAGGATCTTTTACTAAAACAACCGGGTAGCTCGTTGCTGCTTGTGCATATTCACGAGCACTGATCGGAGCAATATGTTGATTCGCAACATGAGCTAAGTCACGCTTTGAGGCAATTTTAGTATTTTGATGTTGGTCTTTTCTTACAGGAACAATATTAGCCATTTATAATTTCTCTTTTTTGCTACATTTAAGTGCCTATAATAAGGCCATAGTGTATATTTAATTTTTGTTAGAATAAGTTATGGTGTCAACCGGAGCAGCTTTCAATAGTTTTTTATAAATAATTATCTATGTGCTGATAGATTAATCATTATTTTATCTTTTTTAAAAAGAAGAACATTGAAATCAGCCATCACGCACAAAGCAATAAAAAACGATTACATGCTGTATTTATTATGCAAAGAGCGTAACGTCAGTCGACATTATACATTCGATGGCAGCTGAGCCAACATACATCTTTATTAGCAACGGATATGACTATGAAAACTTATTATGCGTTATTTGTGAGCCTTCTGTTTATAACAAATATCCAAGCGAAAAACACCACTATTGAAATCAAGCATGAATATTCGATTGATGGTTATGCACAAGTAAAAGTATTAAATAATATTAAAGAAGAGCAGGCTTGCTATGTTGCTATAGATGGTTATAAATCAAAATTTCGTTTGCCCGCTCTTAAAGCTTCACGATGGCATAAAGCGACGAGTAAACATTATGATCACACCAACTTCAGTGTTTGGTGCGACCTTTTAGCGTTTTATCCACAATATAAAAAATATAAGTATTAGCGCTTATAGCCCTACTTTTCACAACGCTATTCTTTAAATTGATAGACATAATTCATCGTAAAACCACCACCAAGCATTAAAATAAAACCGAGCATGATAAGCCAACTATTCAATGCTGAATCTCGGTTAGACTCTTCTTTTAAGTCGTAAAACCTTCTTTTTCCATCAGCAAGATGCTCAATGAAGTTTTCTCCTAAGTATTTATCACTCATGAGATAAATTTCATTTCTTCTGAGCCTATTATCAATTAAACGAGTTTGACGCTCTTCTCCCGTTTCAGCAATGATTGAAATTTGATGAATTGTATAATGCTCTAATTGTTCACCTTTATTAATAACACCCATAGATTTATATTCATAAATACTATCAGGAAATAAGGCTTTGCTGCCGCCCATAAAAGCCAAAGCTATACCCAAAATAATCATCAGTGCAGCGATAATATAGCGTTTTTTCAACGTTTGCTGTTTAGCAATACGCATCTCGGTATATTTCTCAGCAACTTCAGGTAAATGAGCGAGATTATCACGTACATAGTGAGAGTCTAAACTTTCAATAAATGCCATTACTTCAAAATTTAATGCATTCGTAATTTTTTCAAGCACTTCAAATGATGGAGAGCCTTTATCATTTTCTAATTTTGATAAATACGACTGCTCTATATTTGCTTTAGCTGCTAATTCTGGTTGAGTCAGGCCTGCGTTGTTCCGTAATTGTTTAATTTTTTCGCCAAGTTTCATTTTCTATCCTTTTACTTTGATTAATTAAATAACAAAGCGAATTCTTGGTTATCATAACAGGAATATAAAGATGAATATTTAATGCTATTAATGAATAGCAGGAATAATGGGGTAATAATTTACCTGTCATTTTTCTGTTACCTAATCGTCATTACTTAGTCATATATCTTTTACCCCAATGTCATATTAGCTTTCTATTATCCTTTCAGGTTTAAGTTGCTCTAAGTAACTTAAAAATTAATCCTCTTTTGAAAGGAAATAAGTAATGAATGCTAAATGGGCCTCAGTGTCAGCACTAACATCATTTTTGTTATCTTCAGTAGCAAGTGCTGATGTATTGCCAAATGTGCAAGCTAAAAGTCAATGGTATAGCCAAGCACAACAAGCGGTTATTGCCAAAACGAAATTAACCACACGTGATAAAGCTAAAAATGTCATTTTATTTGTCGGTGACGGTATGGGCATGTCAACGTTAACAGCGGCACGTATTCTTGATGGTCAAAATAAAGGTCAATCAGGAGAAGAAGGCTATTTAAGCTTTGAAACCTTTCCTTATTCGGCGCAAGTAAAAACCTACAATGTTGATGCGCAAACACCTGATTCAGCCGGAACGATGACAGCAATGATATCTGGTGTTAAAAGTGATGCTGGCGTGATCGGTATCAATGAAAACGTGCAACGTGGTGATTGTTCTACGGTTGCAGGTAATGAGTTAGTTACCGCGTTAGAATTAGCAGAAATTAAAGGTTTATCTACAGGTGTTATTTCAACAGCACGTATCACCCATGCAACGCCTGCTGCTGCTTATGCAAAATCAGCAGAGCGTAATTGGGAAGATATTTCAGATATGCCTGAAGAGGCGGTTAGCGCAGGTTGTGAAGATATAGCTTCTCAGTTAATAAACTTTGAAAAAAATCTCGAACTTAGGTTTCCAGGTATTGACGTTAACGGTATCGATGTTGCTATGGGCGGCGGCCGACGTCACTTTTTACCTAAAGATGTGACCTTTAATAGTAACGATGCAAGAAGCGAAATTGAAGGAGACCGCACCGATGGTCGTGATTTAACGGCTGAGTGGCAAGCGCACTATCCTGATGGTAACTATATAGTCGACCAAGCAGGCTTCGATGCACTTGATACGGAAAAAACTAGCCAAGTTTTAGGCTTGTTTAACGAGTCTCATATGCAATATGAAGCTGACCGTAGCAATGATATTGCTGGTGAACCGTCATTATCGCAGTTAACAACTAAAGCGATTAACGTGCTTGATAACAATCAAAAAGGTTATCTATTGGTTGTTGAAGCGGGTCGTATTGACCATGGTCATCATGCGGGTAGTGCTTATAACGCGCTAACCGATACGATTGAATTTTCTAAGGCTGTGCAAGCTGCGCTAGATACTACAGACCCTGAAGAAACTCTGATACTTGTTACCGCCGATCACAGTCATGTATTTACAATTGCCGGCTACCCAAAACGTGGCAATCCTATTTTAGGTAAAGTGGTTAGTGTTGGTGCAACAGAGCCCGCGTTGGCAAGTGATGGCATGCCGTATACCACGGTTGGTTATACCAATGGTTTGGGTTTCCGTGATTTAGTTGGCGAAACTAATGCTGATGCTAGTTACGCCAGTGCTGCTATTTCGGGACGACAAGACCTTACTGCGGTAGATACAACGAATTCTGGTTTCCATCAAGAAGCGTTAGTGCCACTAAGTTCAGAAACACATGCTGGTGAAGATATTTCATTACATGCATTTGGACCCGGAGCACAGTTTGCACAAGGGGTAATGGAACAAAACGTTATTTTTCATCTTATCAATCAATCTCTTAATTTAGTTAGTCACTAACAAGGTAATCATAATGAAAACATTAAATTATTTATCACTAGCTGTGCTAGTGGCACTTACTGGCTGTGGTGGCGACGGTGATAATGGTAAAAATGGCGCCAAGGGCACTGACGGTGTAAATGGGCAAAATGGTTTGAACAGTTTAGTTTCACAAACCTTTATTGCGGTAGGTAACGAAAATTGTTTAAACAGCGGTGTAAAAATTGACTCTGGTATGGACAATAATAACGACAACGTTCTAACCAGTGATGAAGTATTGGCGACTAAATATGTTTGTTCGCCAACACTAACACAAGTCAGTGGCGGTAATGTTGATGTTACTACGCGTAGCCAGTGGTTTTCAGCGGGTGAAAATACCATAAAGCAAGCAAAAACTAATCAGCAGAACATCGAAAATTTAATCGGTAAAGCCAAAAATATTATTTTATTTGTTGGCGATGGTATGGGTTTATCTACGGTTACGGCTAGTCGAATTTTGGCTGGGCAAAACATGGGTAAAATGGGCGAAGAACATCAACTAAGCTTTGATAAATTCCCATTTTCTGGTTTTGCTAAAACATATAACGTTGACTCACAAACACCAGACTCTGCAGGTACGATGACGGCAATGATGTCAGGCGTCAAAACCGATGTTGGCGTAATTGGTGTTAGTGAAGCGATTGTTCGCGGTAACTGCAAGAGTGTTGCAGGTAATGAGCTAGTAACGTCATTAGAACTTGCTGAAATTGCGGGTAAATCAACGGGTGTAATCTCTACTGCACGTATTACGCATGCAACACCTGCCGCGGCTTACGCAAAATCGTCTGATCGGAACTGGGAAGATGTTTCCGATATGTCTGACGAAGCTGTCGCTGATGGTTGTGAAGATATTGCTTCGCAATTAGTGAATTTTGAAAAGAATCTAGAAGCAAGATTTACAGGTCTAGATGTTGATGGCCTAGAAGTTGTCTTAGGTGGTGGGCGTCGTCATTTTTTACCTAAAGATGCTGCGTTTAATAGTATTGACGCCAGTAGTGCTGTTGAAGGTGACCGTACTGATGGTCGTGATTTAACAACAGAATGGAAAAATAGCTACCCTAATGGTAATTATGTTGTTGATAGCGCAGGTTTTGATGCATTAAATGCCAATAGCACAGAACGTGTATTTGGCCTGTTTAACGAATCACATATGCAGTATGAAGCGGATCGTAAAAATGATATTGCGGGTGAACCTTCTCTTACTGAAATGACCAGTAAAGCCATTGATGTGTTAGACAATAACGACAAAGGTTTTTTCTTAGTGGTTGAATCAGGAAGAATTGACCATGGACATCATGCCGGTAGTGCTTATAACGCCTTAACTGACACGATTGAATTTGCTAATGCGATTGAAGCTGCAGTGAAAAATACTAATCCTGAAGAGACGCTTATCATAGTTACTGCTGACCATAGCCATGTATTTACCATGGCGGGTTATCCAAAACGTGGTAATCCTATTTTAGGTAAAGTTATTGGTGTAGGCGCTGACGAACCTAAATTAGCTAAAGATGGTATGCCGTACACCACGCTTGGTTATACCAATGGTAACGGTTTTAAAAACTTAGGTGCAGAAACAGATGCTGATGAAGGCTATAACCATGACATCGTTTCAATGCGTCAAGATTTAAGCTCAGTAGATACATTAACACCGGGCTTTCATCAAGAAGCACTAGTACCACGTGGTTCTGAAACGCATGCGGGTGAAGATGTCGGTGTTTATGCAACAGGTCCAGGAGCACATTTAATTACAGGTACTAATGAGCAAAGTCTTATTTATCATGTAATGAATCATGCTGGTGGTTTAGAAGCTGCTGCTGAAGCTGCGTTGAAATAACTGCAGATATAAATTAAATAAATAAAGATAACAACACGATTAACACAAGGGTGTTGTTATCTTTTTTCTCTAAAGCTAAGGAAAATCACATGATTAAAGTCGCTTTGTTTTTAGCGTTGACTAGTAGCGCATTTTCACTATTTGCTCAAACGTGTTTACTTGAAAAAGATACATTGTCGGCTCAGTACCAAGTGACAATAAAGCAAGATAATAAAACAATTACCGCACAAAATTTTACCTTATACCGTCATGATTCAGTTGTTGCCTATCAATATAAAGAGCAAGGAAAAACCGAACTATGGCAACATTATCAGGATGACAAAGTAGCTCTCAACCGTTATTTCGATAAACAACAACGGGGTATAGAGTACCAACCAAACGAGTTACGGGCAGCGGTTAACTGGCAAGAAAAATATCAATTAATATCAGATGAAAAAATTGCGCAGATGACTAAAGTTACGCAAGTTGGCAGTGATTGTTATCAACAAAGTGAATACAGCTTAGTAGAAGAAGGCAGTACAATACGTTTGACCTGGCTACCAAAATTAAAACTCATTAAGCGCTTACAAGTTACACATGGTAAAAATGTTAAAATTTGGCAGTTAAATACACTTGATCATGAGCAAGCACAGGTGCTCGCCTTCTTTAAGCAAAAAGACAGCTATCAATCCACAGATTATGCTGACATCGGTGACAATGAAGATGATCCATTTTTAGCGAAAATGATCAACCAAGGTTTTATTGAACATTTACCACACTAATAACAATTTCATTAAGTTTGTGATCTTATTGTACGCAGGAAAAATATTATAGGGCAAGGTGCTTGATTGACTCATAGCTAGCTATGAGGATTGAGAGCAACGTAGACCTGAAAAATTTTAACCAGTACAAGTGAGTAATAACTTAATGGGATTGGTATAACTATACCCCTCATTTAACTATCATTAGACGGTAATATAACTGTCATCAGCCAATGACATCCTCATGATAATTATTTTTTGAGGATGTATCATGATAAAAAAAATACTATCAATAACGGTATGTGGCGCTTTGTTAAGTGCTTGTGGCGGTAGTGATAAAAAATTGACAATTATTACACCTAAACAGCCTGTAGCTGAGAAACTAACGTTAACTCAAGGCTCGGTGTCTTTAATAGAATCTTTAGAGACGGTGACCTTTACTAAAGGTACAACCAGTAGTGCGCCAATGGCGATTGAAGTCGGTTTAGGCTCTGGCGCATATCACCGCGAGGGTGATGAAAATAATGTATTTTATACCATCACAGATCGCGGGCCTAATATTAGCTGTAAAGATACTGAAAAAGTCATTGGTATTGCCGATTTTTGTGCTGCAGGCGGCGACAAAGTATTCCCCATGCCAAACTTCACGCCTACGATTTATAAAATTAAGTTAGCGAGCGTAGCTAATGGTGAATATTCATATACTGTTGAAGCAAAAATACCTTTAAAGAATACCAAGGGTGATGCTATCACCGGACTTACCAATAACTTAACGGTAACCAATACCGAAACAGCCATAGGTAGTGATGGTGAAATCATTACGTTTGATAATGCTGGGCTTGATACCGAGGCACTTGTTGTTCTTCAAGATGGTAGTTTTTGGGTAACTGATGAATATGGCCCTTCTTTAGTGCATGTTGGCAGCGATGGCACCATTTTAAAACGTGTTGTTCCTGTTTCTGTTGCCGATGATTTAACTGATGTTGGTTACCCAGTAGTGGGTTTATTACCGGATAATTTAAAAAATAGAAAATTAAACCGTGGCATTGAATCTATTGCGCTAGCCGCTGATGAGTCTGCGCTTTATTTTATTATGCAAAGCCCACTCGCTTTTCCTAATAAGGAGGCTTATAGCAATTCTCGTCATGTACGTTTATTTAAATTAGCATTAACTGATGGTGATATAAGCGCCATAAGTGGTGAATATGTTTACCGTTTAGACCGTGCATCCACTTATGGTGATGTCAGTGGCAATGGCGATTTTGGCAAAAAACAAAGTAATGTAAAAGTCTCTGAAATGGTGGCGGTTGGTGATGATCAATTGGTTATTTTAGAGCGGGTCAGTAAAACCACTAAATTATATCGTATTAATTTAGCAACGGGTGACAATATTATTGACAGTGATATTTCAAAAGGAATGGTAGCAACGAATGAATCGGAGCAAGAAAAAACCTTAGAGCAAGTGTATGACCTTGCTTCACATCAAGCGCGAGCAGTGAATAAAGTACTCATTTTTAACACCTTAACTGATATGCCTGCGGGCATGGTGGCACCGAGTAAACTTGAAGGTATAGCGATATTAGATGAACAACATGTTTTACTGATCAATGATAATGACTTTGCTATTGCGGGCGATAAAACAACGGCAATTATTTTAAATATTGGCAATAAATTTCAAGAAAATACCGTCGCTACTGAACAACCAGCTATGAATTTAGTTGCACGTTATCAGTCAGGTCAATTAGATGAAAGTGCCGCGGAAATTGTTGCTTATCATCATGAAAGTGAACATATCTACGTGGTAAATGCACAATCTAAACACGTGGATGTACTTGCCGGCTTAGCTGCATTAACGCCCTTAAGTAATCCACTAACTAGCAGTAACCTGAGTAAAGACTTCTCAATTGATACACAAGTTGATTATCAACAATCAGGCGGAGTTAATAGTGTTGCTGTTCACGGTAATCTATTAGCGGTAGCAGTTGAAAACGAACGTAAGCAAGCTAATGGTGTTGTTGCTTTTTATCAGTTAGATGAAATGACAGGAGCGGCGACTCATCTTCGTAATGTTGCTGTGGGCGCATTACCTGATAATGTGCAGTTTTCCCCTGATGGCACTAAGTTATTAGTTGCCTGCGAAGGAGAGCCAAGTGCTGATTATCAATGGGATCCAGAAGGCAGTATTGCGGTAATAGATATTATTGATAATGCGCCACAAACGACAGCAAATATTATTACCTTTACCGATTTTAATATCGAAGGTAGTCGTCATAATGAGTTACCTGCAGGTGTTCGAATTTATGGTGGTGCCTTTGGGCAAGTGCGGTCAACGGTTGCGCAAGATCTCGAACCAGAATACGTTAGCTTTTCGGCAGATAGCAACACGGCTTATGTCTCTTTACAAGAAAATAACGCTATCGCCCTTGTTGACCTCACTACAAGGTCAATTAAAAAAATTATCGCTTTAGGACAAAAAGATTATAGTAAAGCGGAGTATGCTTTAGATATTTCCGATAAAGATAAAAATGCGGACGTAAGCGGTACTTTGCATAATAACGGTAAAGGTCGCATTAATATCAAAGCTTGGGATAATATTATTGGTATGTACCAGCCTGATACGATTGGTAGTTATAGCGCCAATGGAATAGATTATATTGTCAGTGCTAATGAAGGCGACTCAAGAGAATATATTTCTGGTGAGTTAGTTGATGATTATCAAACGCAATTGACCTGTGAAGAAAAATCATTAAATTGGGATATGAGTATTTCAGCTTGTTTTAGTGGCGATACACCAACGATGTGCGCTGAGAAAGGTTTACTCAATAAAGAAAACGAAACATGTTTTTCTTATGTTGAAGAGTTTCGTGTTGAAGATTTAAGTGATAATGGCTCATACGGTGATTTTGTTGCACCTATTCCTTTGGAAGTGGCAGTACTTGCTAATAATTTCAGTACTGAACTGTCAAACAATATCACAGATGAAGCACTAGGACGTTTAAAAGTTTCGACGGTCAATGCGCTAGATAGCAGCACAAATACCATTACACACTTACAAAGCTATGGCGCACGATCATTTAGTATTTGGACGGAGAGTGGTCAGTTAGTTTTTGATTCAGGCTCTGATATTGCCATGATCACGGCGGGTCGCGTGGGGCAATTTTTTAATGCATCAAATGACAAAGCTGCAGATAATAAAAAGAATGATCGTAGTTCTGCAAAAGGTGCTGAACCAGAAGCATTAGCCATAGGTGACGTGAATGGCAGAACCTATGCGTTTGTTGGTTTAGAACGTGTTGGCGGTATCATGATGTACGATATTACAGACCCATACGGTGTGCAGTTTATTGAATACGTATTAAATCGTGACTTTACTCAAGATCCTGCGGCATCAATCACTGCCGGCGATGTTGGCCCGGAAGGAATGAAATTTGTTGATGCTGAGCATAGTCCAACAGGTCAAGCATTGTTGATAGTTGGCAATGAAGTGAGCGGTACAACATCGGTTTACGAAATTAAGTAAGCTGAGCCGAGGTTTAATAACAAATAACGGCGTTGATAATGTTAAGAAACCAAGTGATAAATCACTTGGTTTCTTTTTAATTGTTATACCAATTGCATTAATTAAGTTCCCACTTTTATCCAGTCGCGATCACATAATTTCATTACTCTTGACACATCACAGATAAAGCTCTTCCATGCTCGAGAACATTCATCCACTATATCTTCATAA
>JBLHNB010000040.1:0-44854 GCA_047621305.1 Alteromonadaceae bacterium
CCATTACTGGTAGTGCAGATACCCTTTTTGATGCCGCGGTCAATGAGACTGTAATCGTTGATATCAGTAGTGTATCTGTTGGCAATGAAAATGGTGTTCAACAAGAAACTATTACCATTACCGATGCTGAAATTGCTCCTACGGTAATCTTGTCTGTTGGTAGTGCTAGTGCTATCGAAAATGGCGGTACGTCTACTATTACTGCAACCTTGAGTCATCAGAGCTATGATAACGCCGTGGTCAATTTAAGTTACAGCGGCACCGCCACAAGCGGTGGCACCGATTACAATACACCAAGTTCTTCCATTACCATTAATGCTGGTTCCTTAACGGCCAATGCTGTTACCGGCATTACCGCCGTGAATGATGGCAGTTCAGACGGTAACCTCACTATCGTCATTGATGTTAGTTCAGTTACCGGCAGTGCCAGTGAAAATGGCACGCAACAGCAGACCGTTACAATAATTGATGATGACGACGGGTTAGCGCCGACCATTAGCGCGGTATTAATTGCTGATTCTGTTCATAAAGTCGGTGATACCGCCACAGCTACCATTACAGTGACCTCGGATGCCGATGATTACACTACTGGCAGCGGTGCAATTACCGGCACCATTAATGGTTATACCTTAGGCAACTTATCTAAAACTAATGATACCACTTATACCGCGACCTTTAGTGTGACCGATGGTGGTACTGATGTTGCCGCCGCAACGAATGTGGCGGTGAGCTTTACCCTAACAGATAGTGCCGGTAATGCCAGTGGCGCTTTTACAACCGCCATCAACCAGAGCGGTGATGCCATTTATGCCAATGTGCCAGATGTGAGTTTAACCACAGATACCAATACCATTGCCGAAGATGCTGGCGTTGCTACCTTAACCGCTACCCTAAGCGGCAGTTTAAATAACCAGTGGCCAGCTGGTATTACCGTTAATCTAGCTTATGCCGGCACTGGCACTGCAGGTACCGACTATGCTAAATCTGACAGTATTATTATTTCCACGGGTAACAGTAATAATACCGCGACCATTACTGGTAGTGCAGATACCCTTTTTGATGCCGCGGTCAATGAGACTGTAATCGTTGATATCAGTAGTGTATCTGTTGGCAATGAAAATGGTGTTCAACAAGAAACTATTACCATTACCGATGCGGAATCAACACCGGTAGTAACATTAAGCACTGGTGCGAGTGTGGCAGTGGAAAATGGTGGCACTTCAACGATTACGGCAACGTTAGATAATAGTACCTATGCTAATGTTACAGTCAGCCTTGGTTATACTGGCACCGCCACAGGTGGCGGCGTTGATTATAATACTCCTAGCAGCACTATCACCATTACTGCTGGGAGTAGCTCGGCGAATGCAGTTACCGGAATTACCGGTGTCGATGACGGCGATACCGAAGGCAGCGAAACTATCGTTATCGATATTACCTCCATTGCCGGCGGTAGTGCCGTGGAAAGTGGTACTCAGCAAAAAACCGTGACCCTCGGTGATGATGAAACAATCCCAGTTGTGACCTTAAGTGCCAGTGACGCCACTATCGCCGAAACAGCGGGGACCGCTACTTTAACCGCGACTTTAGATCAGGCGGATTTTCAAGATGTCACCGTCAACTTAACTTATAGCGGCACGGCGACTAGCGGCACCGATTATGATGCTCCTGCGACCAGTATTACTATTACTGCAGGACAAACCACAGGCACAACGCTATTAACAGCGACAAGTGATAGCAGTGATGAAGGTAACGAAACCATTATTGTCGATATCAGTAGTGTCAGTGGCGGCTTTAGCATCGAAAATGGTAGCCAAACGATAACAATCACTATTACTGATTTGGATACATCGCCACCGCCAGTAGTGCCTCCTGTGCTAACTAATAATACCCCCGAGATTGATGGTAATGCATCAATAAACGTGAAGGTAGGAACGGCGTATAGTTTTACACCAACGGCTACCGATGTTGATGTAAATGATACCTTAAGCTTTAGTATTACGGGTAAACCTAACTGGGCAAATTTTAATGTAACAACAGGTAATTTATCAGGTACACCAACGAATAGTGATGTCGGTATCAGCCCTAATATTGTTATTACGGTCACTGATAATGCTGGTGCTAGTGCAAGTTTACCAGCTTTTGCTATTGAAGCTATTAGCAACAATCAAGCACCTGTCGCACTTGAAGTCAGTGCAACGCTGATAGAGGACAGTAAAACCAGTATTGTATTAAATGCTACAGACGCAGATAAAGATACTCTCACCTTGTCGATTGTTAGTGTGCCAACACATGGTAGCTTACAAGCTTCAGCACAAGACAATACTTGGTTATACCTACCCAATAAAAACTATCATGGTAAAGACAGCTTTAATTATAAGGCTTTTGATGGTGAAGTAGATTCTGCAATTGTTACAGTACAAATCACTGTAACGGCAGTTAATGATAAACCTATTGCTGTTGATGATGATATTAGTCATATATACAGCGAAGAAGGTAGTTACTTACTTGATGTTTTAGCTAACGATACCGATGTAGATAATGACACACTAAACCTTATTAATGCGTCTGCTGATATTGGCGGTGTGAGTGTTGAAAATGGCCAATTGGTTTATCAGGCCCAGAATACAAGACATGATAATATCATGTTAACTTATATTATCAGTGATGGAGTTAAAACAGCGCAGGCAAACGTGCTACTTACGATTAAAGATGTGCCGACTACTGGTTTACCTATTATCACATTACCTAAAGATATTGAGGTAAATGCAACAGGCCTTTATACCAAAGTTGATTTAGGGATAGCAACTGCAATAGACAGTGCTGGAAAAGCTATTCCTGTGTCGTTAGTGAATAATAATACAGTATTTTCACCGGGTAATAATGTTGCTTATTGGCAAGCTATTGATGAAAACGGTTTATCAGCTATTGCGATACAAAAAATTGCGGTTCATCCACTCATTACCATCAGTAAAAAAGAGCAATCAGTAGAGGGAACGTCTCATAGTATTGGTGTTTATTTAAATGGTAAATCACCAAGCTATCCAGTGATGATTGCTTATACCCTAGATGGAACAATGGATGAAAGTGATCACAACCTAGTTGCGGGTAACGTCATTATTGAGCAAGGGGTTTATGCGACTATTAACTTTGATGTATTGTTAGACAACATTGCAGAAAATATTGAAACCTTAACTATTAGTCTAGAGAACGGCGCTAGCTATACTTTGGAAGTTTCAGAGCAAAATTTAGCTCCTAAAATTAGCTATACTGTGGCTCAAGCTGGTGCGCAACGTTTACTGATTGAGATCGGGGGAGGTGACGTTGTTATTGAAACACAAGTTAGTGATAGCAACCGCACTGATACGCATATTTATCAGTGGTCAAGTAACTTAGTTGATACTGACAATGATGAAACCAGTTTTACTATTGACAGTGCAACCTTATCAGCAGGAATACAATTGATTAATGTGAGCGTAACTGATAGCGCTACAACTCCAGCCACGACTACTGCTAGTGTTTATTTAGATATACGCGCAACGTTACTAAACTTAACTGATGCAGATAGTGATGGTGACTTGATACCTGATATCGAAGAAGGATTGGGTGATGAGGACTTAGATGGAATACCTGACTACCTCGACATACCAACAGCTTGTAATGTTATGCCAGAACAAGTTGACCGCGTTAATGCATTCTTAGTCGAAGGCGAGGCTGGGGTGTGTTTGCGAAAAGGTTCAACGGTTGCGAACAATGAGACAGGCGGCCTAGAACTTAAACCCAGCGAAATAGAGAAAGATGAACAAGCAAAAAATATTGGTGGTTTATTTGATTTCATTGCCTATGGCTTACCTCTGGCAGGTCAAACATATGATCTGGTCCTACCACAACGCTTACCTATTCCTGCTAATGCAATTTATCGCAAGTTTTCCCCGGATCAAGGGTGGGTTGAATTCGTTGTAGATTCAAATAATAGCTTTTCGTCAAGTAAAGGTGAGTTAGGTTATTGTCCACCACCACAAGATCAAAGCTGGTCACAAGGACTCACTGAGAGTCATTGGTGTGTAAAAATAACTGTCGAAGATGGCGGCCCAAATGATGATGATGGTTTGGCAAACAGTACTATTGTAGATCCTGGTGGCGTGGCAGTTTGGCTAAGTAATAATAACCTGCCTCAAGCGCAACCTGAGTCGATCGTGATGGCATGGAATACATCAGTAATTATTGATGTATTAGTGAATGACACTGATATTGATAACGATAAATTAACACTACAAAGTGCTAATGTCGATTTTGGCGAAGTAGTGATTGAAAATGAAAAACTAACTTATTCCCCACAGACAGACTTCTTTGGTATCGCTACGATAAATTATGGTATTAGTGATAACAATGGCGGTACTGGCTTTGCGCAAGTTACCGTCAATGTCATTGAAAACATAGCGCCAGTTGCTAATAACGACATAGCGACTACTGATGACCACACTACAATAACTATTGATGTATTGATTAACGATACCGATGTCAATGGAGGTAGTTTAACTGTGCTTGATGCGACGGCAGAACAAGGTTCTATCTCTATAAATAACGATAATACGTTAACTTATACACCTAAACTTGGTTTTGATGGCTTAGATGTTATCAATTATACTTTGGATGACAGTCAAGGTGGGCAAGCAATTGGACAAGTGAATATTAACGTAACTGCGTTTCAAGCTATTACTGTAAAAAATAGTTCAAGCGGTGGCAGTATGGGATGGGAATTATTAAGCTTATTGGCTTTGTTTAGATGCATACCGATCAAAAAGCTGTTTAGCTTGCTTTCTTTATTAACACTGAGTTTTACCAGTCAAGCTGCTCAGTCAAATTGGTCGATGCAAGCTGAATTAGGTCGCAGTACCGCAAAAGATTCAAAGCAGCTAATTATCCAATTACCTATAGGTAGTATTACCCAACTAGATGATAGTGATACAAGTTGGTCACTTGGTTTAGGTTATAAACTCAATACTCAATTGACGCTCAGCACAAGTTATATTGATATGGGAAAAGCTCACTTGAAAATTAATGCTGAAAGTTTAACGCCTAGCCAATATCATCAAAAAGTAGCAACGTTGGCACCATTGCTAGTCAGTGGAATTACCCTAGCGCTTGATTACCAATTTTGGCAAAAACAACGTTTTGGGACTTCGGTTTTCATCGGAGTATTAAATTGGAATAATGACTTAACCAGTAGATTAGCGGATAAATTTGAAGAACGAATCATAAAACATGGGGAAAATGGCACTAATATTTATTACGGGTTTCAGGGGTATTATAATATCTCTGAACAATGGCAAGTCAAGGTTGGGGCTAAACGTTACGCGATTGCAGCAAATGATGTCGATAGTATCATCCTCGGGGTTGAGTATCATTTTTGATTAAGTTTAGAAGAAAATAGAGTAATTACTTGTTTAAAGTCGGCGTTGTAGCTGCTCTATCTAACATATTTTTTTTAAACAATGCTAAGTGTCACGTTGTGGTATTAGCGACAGAACTAATAGTAAAAGGCGTATAAAGGTAGCTACCTTTATACGCCTTTGACATAATTAGCTTACTTTAACTTATTAATAAAAATTCTGGTGTCTTATGATCCATAGCATGACGGCTTTTTCTCGTTTTGAAGTAAAAGGTGACTGGGGTAACGCTGTTTGGGAAATTCGTAGCGTCAATCAACGTTTTCTTGAGACATACTTTCGTTTACCTGAGCAGTTTCGTGGTATTGAACCATTACTCAGAGAACGATTTCGCAAACAATTAAATCGTGGCAAAGTAGAATGTAATTTACGTTTTAATGCTAATCCAGCAGCAGAAAGTAAAGTAAGCCTTAATAAAAAACTTGCTCAAGAGTTAGTAACTCACGCTAATAGCATTAGTGCTATGACAGATAGTAGCAGCTTTAACCCTATCGAAATTATGCGTTGGCCAGGTGTAATGGAAGTAGAAGAAGCCGATATGAATGCTATTCAAGCTGATATATTGGCTGGCTTCGACCAAGCATTAAAAGATTTTATTGACGCACGCGCCAGTGAAGGTGCCAATTTAAAAGAGCTGATTGAACTGCGCCTCAACGGTATTATTGCTGAAGCAGATAAAGTCAAAACACATATGCCCGAAGTGATTGAATGGCAACGTAAACGTATTATTGATAAGTTTACAGACGCCAATATCGAACTCGACTCAACACGTGTTGAACAAGAGCTGGTATTACTGGCTCAAAAAATGGATGTTGATGAAGAAATAGATCGCCTTTTCAGTCACGTTAAAGAAACCAATAGCATTTTGAAAAAAGGTGGCGCACAGGGCCGTCGTTTAGACTTTATGATGCAAGAATTTAATCGCGAAGCGAATACCTTAGGCTCTAAATCGATTAATGCTGAAATCACCAATTCAGCGGTAGAATTAAAAGTGCTTATCGAACAAATGCGTGAGCAGATCGCTAATATAGAATAGGGTTTATCTATTTGTTTTACTGGTACTTAGGCTAAACAACATGACTTTTAAGTGTTTTTAGCTAGAATATTTAAGAACACTAATGACACTATACATTTTATTAGCGTGTGCGTATTAATCGTGGTGTTTTTTAATTCCGTCCCCTCTCACTTAGTCACATCCTTCTGTGATGACTAAGTGAGAAAAATATGACTATTTCTGATACGACTAGCCAAGTTGAAAAACGTGTTCAAATTGGCACACCTACCTTTGAATGTTTCTACCCAGTTTATATTTAGATGTTAAGTTCTCCGGAAAAGCGAGCGGGATTTTACGATATCAACGTCATTAAAAGAGACGCCAGTGTAAAATTGGTGATTATGGTAAAGCAATGATGAACTTTTGGGTTTGAAATACACATAAAGATTGATTGTCGAAAAAAGTAACCTCAGCTTGCTGAGTTTTTATATGAGTGTCACTTTCTAGCAAGAGTGATTTTACATTTTATTTAATTTTTGTGACATTATCTTTAAGTTCTGAAGGTTCTTAGTTAATAGGGAATTTTCGTACAAAATTTTTATTGAAATTAAAACCAACCTCAGAGATATAAAGCTCAGAATATTTATTTTATAAAGAAGCACTAATGATAAGCCAACGCTCGATCTTAGTACTATGTTCACCATTAAAAGTGAATAATGGTAAAAAATTCAATTTAAATCCATTATTAACCCAATGTGATGAATAATGAGAGTGCTTTCAATTAATAGACATTATTCACCATTTGCGATGAATAATGAGTATGTTGAAAATTCCAATAAAACTTATATAATCACTTTAGATGATGATTAATGGTAAATGATTATGGTTAATAGGGTTAAAGCTTCAAAAATGCCAACATCTGTATTTATAGATGACGCCGAAACCTTGGGCGAACTTATTAAAGCGAAAAGAACGGGAATGGGTATGAAACTAGCCGACTGTGCAGCACTATGTGGGATTAGCATAAATACTTTATCGCGTATTGAGAATGGTCGAGTCAACAGCACGTTATCTGCCATTCTTTCTGTTTTAAATGGGTTAGGTATTAAGCTAACCTCTAAGGAACTGTCAGCTTCAAAGAGCAATTCTTCAACTGACGATGAGTGGATTTAAGGTCTATGAATACTGCAGTAATTACCGAGTCCGCTTATATGTTAAACGTTAACTATGGTGATAAAATTATCGGCACTCTGTCCTCAGACAAAAGACTAATTTACTAAAATTAACATATAATGAATATTGGCAACGAAATGGTTTTTCAATTTCACCGAACCTACCATTAAGTAATCAACATTCAGCCGAAGCGGCATATAAAACTATCTAGATAATGCTCTTCCTGAAGGTACAGCGAGAGGTCTGCTTGCTGAAAGAATTGGCGTTTCTGAACAAAATGTATATTCACAAGTAAGAGAGTTAGGAAAAGATCTTGCGGGTGCGATTACATTTAACAAAATAGACAACAAAGGAAGCCAAAAAGATGATTTACCTGCATTCAGGGTCTTAGAAGAAGATGAACTAAAAACAAGATTAGATCACAAGGACGAACTTGGATTACTTACTTGGGATGATAAGCCTCGTCTTAGTGTCGCTGGTGTTCAAGACAAACTAAACGTGTTTATGGACGACCATAGGCGCATTGGTTTCGGAGATGGTTCATTATGCTCAACCTATATCCTCAAATTTGAAAAGAAAAGCTGTCCTAATCTGGTCTTGAATGAATACTTGTGCATGAAGCTATCAAAGGCAGCAGGTCTTCCTACCGCAGAAGTTGAGTTTACAAGGATTGGTCAACACCCTGTTCTTATGGTAAAACGCTTTGATCGGATGTATATCAGAGAATCTGAAAGAGTTATGAGGCGACATGTTATTGATGGCTGCCAGGCTTTAAATTTACCGAGGGACTACAAATACGAAAGAAATTTAGGTGAGGGTAGAGATGTAAAACATATTCGCGATGGTGCTAATTTAGAGAGTTTATTTGCATTTTGTAAAACGGTAAATTCACCTGCCGAAAGTACACAGTGGCTATTAAACTGGCAACTGTTTAACTTAATGATTAACAATTATGACTCTCATGGTAAGAACGTATCGGTATTTTTTGATAAAAGAACCAGTAAATTCACTCCTGCATATGATCTTGTAAATGTAGCAATGTTTCCTCAGTTTAAGCATGTATTAGCAATGGCTATGGGGGATGAGTTTGAACCAAGTGATATTCATGCTTATCAATTTGCTGATTTTGCTGAAACTTGTAGAATAGATAAAAAACTACTTACTCGTGCCTTAATTAGCTTGGCTGATAGAGTTATTCATTCACTTACCAATGAAGAGTTAATCTCCAGCATCAGTAATGATTGCAACTTTAGTGATGAAGATGTGAAATACCTCCATCTAGTTAGTGATAATATTATTGCTAGAACGACTTATTTACGATCTCAAGCAGCTGGAATTTCGACGATAAGCGTATAAAATACTCTTTGATATAAGCAACACATAATAGCTTATACAAAATCTGAAAGTTAATATTCTTTGTACAAAATACCCATGGTGATAAAGGTGTTTTGCTCAATCACAGCGAAATATTTACCGTTAGACAGTGTATAAAAATGGACATCAATATTTTCTATTCTTGAAGGGTTTGGCAATAAACTGTTATCACAGTTATTTCCTAATTGAGTGTCGGTTGATCGGTAAGGAATTGATACTCGTTCATAACTATCAGTAATTTCTACTGAAGATAAATCATTAATTTCGAAAATCAATGAGTCATGACATTGACCACCCATAGGGATGTCGCGGCTAGCAACGTTTACCCAAATATTAGTCGATCGCGAAGATGCTGCTATTAAGCGTGAAATATTAATGTCTTTACGAACAGGTGTTTTATAACTGCCTGAAGTTAAAGCTGAAAAATGTGGTGTAGTCAGTTTAATAACATTTGCTAAGGGTATTGTTGTCTTTATCATTTTTTCAGGACTGTAATCGACAGTAACTATATCCTTGTTTAATTCAATAACTGTCGTGATGCTACTTTCTTCAGTTTTAGTACAATTATAGAGCAATGTTTGTACCGATAAGTTCTCAGAAAATGCCAATAAAGGTTCGTTAGATACACACATTTGTTCTGTGGGTGGAATAGTATTACTGGCGATTGAAAAGAGATATGAGCGTTCTTTTGTTAATAGCATATGCATAACTTCACTACCAACAATGGAAATTTCATACAGGCCATAAACAGAAATTGTTGGCTCTGCTGGTGGTGCAACCACCGGAGGAACAATGTCTGGAGGAGAAATCTCGCTACTACCGCTGCCCCCCCCACAAGCCATTAAAAATAACGTGAGACATAGTAAAAGCTGGCTAAAAGTGTATTTACATTTAATTGTCATGTTGCTATCAGTTATACGTACTATTCAACGTTAGTTTAAGTGCCTGGGTTTGAGTAGCCCAAGCATAATATACACTATGAGTTCATAGCGTATTACAATTTAATATGCATCTAGTGCATATTAAGACTCTATATTATCTGCCGTTTCAGCTTTGGCTTTAGCCTTTATTTGCTTGAAATCAACGTTATCGTTGAGTAATAAAACGTCAGCAAGAAATTTTCTTAATTCAGCGGATGCTTTGTTAGGATATTTTTCTTTTTTTAAAACACAGTGCGATTCACGTCGAATAACAATATCAAGCAAGCTTTTTAGCGAATCAACATTAGATAATATCAATGGCGGTAATTTTTTCGCCAGAAGTTCATTAAACGAATCGTAAGATGCTTGTAGTTCATCTTGAGCTTTTGCTAATCTTTCCATATTCATTACCCTTATTTTTGTTATAAAACCAGCATAAAGGGTTCTACGCTTTTGTCTAGTAAAAGGTTTATCACTTTTTATCAGGGTTTTACACGATAACAAAAATATGCATTCTACCTATTGAAGTAATAGCAATTGAATTAAATCAGTGATTTGTTGTGGATGGGAAAAATATTAAGATCCATACAGGTTTTCAAGCATAACGGCGAGTGCCATAAACCTTAGACTATCAATACCATTATTTAATCTGAACTCTGGATAATGAGATAAAAGGGAATGAGGCGAACCATACATCAATACTCATCATTGTCTTTAGCGTTCTCTAAATTTTATTCGAGGGTGTCAATGAGGGTATATATCACACATCACTGAGTTCACTGAAATTTGATAACAAAAACAAAGCTGAACTATTGCTGACACAACAACGCAGAAATTGCGGTAAATAATCAGATTCAATTATATATTCATCTGCTCCTGGGTCATGGTTACAGAGTTTCTCGATCATATGTTCAGGAACCGCTAAGCGTGTTGCTAGCAACATTCGATAACCATATCTTTGTTTGTAAATGTCTGAAAGGAAAAATATATCGTAATTTATACCTGTTTTTTCTACACGCTCTGGCGTCAATATATATTCTGCGAGTGCTATAGCTACAAAGGTAAATCTGGATTTTTTATCTAACGTTTTATTGAGTTTTAATAGGGCTTTTTCTTCCTTGTTATCACAGGATATTTCGCATAGGTTCTTCATATCTTTTTCTTTAACTAATGCGATAGTCACTTCTAATTCTTTTGCCAACATTTTTATATCAAGAAATTCACCTTGTGTAGCGTCTTTAATTAGTTTTTGTAATAAAAATGGTTTCATGGTGATTTAAAAATCTCAATATCTATGTATTTCTAGGGGATTCACTAAAGTATATACCCAAACAGCGCTAAATTGCATCTCTCACTTATAACGTTAGTTGGTATCGACGTTAACTCTAAATAATCATCCCTCTATTTATTAGTAAGTGCTAATATAACAAATATTGAAGAATTTAAAGGTTAAATTTTATGTTGAAAACTATTCCAGATATCGTAAAGAAAATACGTAAAACGGTAAATACTATTACTGCAACCAATGCTTATCAGCAATGCCTTAACGATAAAGGCATCATCATTGATGTACGAGAGCCCAGCGAAGTGAGTCAAAAATCAGCTCAGGGAACGGTAAATATTCCTCGAGGTTTATTAGAAATGAAAATGCTTGAGTTATATCCTGACGAAAATCAAATGATATATTTACACTGTGCAACAGGAGCCAGAGCAACTTTTTCAGCAGAACAATTACAACGTATCGGTTATGAAAATGTTTGGGTGATCACTTGTCAACTTGATGAAATTTGCTCAATTAAGCCATAAATAAAAAAAGCGTTGACCTTGGTGTTAACTCTAACCTTTATAATATTATCAATGCTAAAATCAACAACGAGAAAATTGATGTATAAAATTGGTGAACTTGCAGGAAAACTCGCTGTGTCTACGGATACACTGCGCTATTATGAAAAGAACCATTTGATCACACCGATAACACGCAGTGCTGCAGGCTATCGCTTATATAATGATGATGCATTACGTAGTATGCACTTTATTGTTCGTGCAAAAAGTGTGGGTTTTAGCTTAAGTGAAATTAAAGACCTGTTATCAATTAAAGTGGATAAAAAACATCATAGCTGCGGTGATGTTAAAGCGTTTACGGAACAAAAATTACAGCAAGTAGAAGCAAGAATTGCTGAATTATCACGTTTTAAAGATTCATTAAGTTTACTCGCGGACGCTTGTTGTGGCGGTGAAGAAAACGCCACTAATTGTTCAATTTTATCTGCTTTGGAGAATGTTGATGCTATTACTCAATAATTTTTGGCAACTTTTTTTATTGTCTGCGCCTTGGTTATTATTAGGCTTGTTTATCGCAGGTTTGATTAATGTTTATTTACCCAAAGACTTCTTAAATAAACATTTAGGTTCTGAAGGTTTTATGACCACCATTAAAGCTGCTTTAATTGGCGCGCCAATGC
This sequence comes from Alteromonadaceae bacterium, assembly GCA_047621305.1. Classification (GTDB taxonomy): domain Bacteria; phylum Pseudomonadota; class Gammaproteobacteria; order Enterobacterales; family Alteromonadaceae; genus Colwellia_A. The sequence goes on from JBLHNB010000040.1 coordinate 12,374, forward strand.
CGCTTTGTTCTTGTGGGGTTATTCCTGCTGCATTAGGTTTGCGTAGAGCAGGAGCATCAAAGAGTGCCACAACTGCGTTCTTAGTTTCTACCCCTGAAACAGGCGTTGATTCAATTTCAGTTTCTTATGTTTTATTGGGTCCTTTTATGGCTATTATTCGACCAATAGCTGCTATTTGTAGTGCGATTGTCGCTGGTGTTTTGGTGGGGCGCGACGATAAGAAGGAACCAGAAATAATACAGGAACAAAATATTAAAAGTTCATGTTGTTCATCTGAAAATAAAGTTATTGTCGAAAAAACAGCATATTGTAGTAGTGAAACACCAGAAAAAACGGTTGAAAGCGGTTGTTGTGAAAGTAAAAACGAGCATACAAACGTTCAAGGTCATTGGTATAGGTTCAGTCAAGCAGTCGCTTTTAGTTGTACAAAGTTATTGGAAGATACCGTGAAATGGCTACTGATCGGATTATTCTTTGCCGCATTAATTCAGACTTATGTCCCTGCTGACTTTTTCACGCAATGGGGTAATGGCATATTCGCAATGATTGTGGTGATATTGGTCAGTATTCCTATGTATATTTGTGCGACAGCATCGACACCTATAGCCGCAGGTTTATTATTATCAGGTGTTTCTCCCGGCGCGGTATTAGTCTTTATGTTAGCAGGACCGGCAACTAATATTGCTACATTAGGTGTCGTTGCCAGTGAATTAGGAAAAAGAGCGGTGATCTCTTATTTAACGGGGGTGATTGGTGTGGCGATATTATTTGGTTTATTAACGGATTATTTAGTGGAACACTTTGATATTGAAGTGGCACCTATGCTCGGTGAACATCATGAAATACTACCACTATGGTTTGCTCAACTCACCGGATTTTTATTGATTGCTTTAATTTTACGGCTGGTGGCTAAACACTTTTCCGCATTGTACGCAAAAAAGACTTTGCAAAAAATATAGTGACAATTTTATTTTGGCGGCAAATCCCATGTTTCTAACATGCCGCCTGTTGTCATGCTCATTGCTTGATGTTGATCATTCAGGCTGGTAGCTAAAACCGAAGCGCGACTGCTTTCTTGGTATGCTTGCCATTGCCCAATAAGTGCGCCATCAGATACTCGCCACAATTGGAGTTTCTGTTTAGGCGAACCTGAAAGTAATAGCTTGTTGTCGGATGAAAATTTGGAATGGTTGAATTCAAAAAAACGTAAATGCGTATCTAATTCCGAGAGTGTCTCACCTGTTTCTAGGTTCCATATATTATGGTCATTGATTGAATCAATAGTCACACCTATTTTACCATCATCACTAATTTGAACATGATTAACTCTCGATTTATGTTTGAGTGAATAACTGTTTTTACCTGTTTGGGTATGCCATAACATTGCAGTTTTATCACTTGAGCCAGTAAAGGCGGTTATTCCATCATGAGATATTGCCACTGAGTTAATATCGAGGCGGTGTTTTTTAAAGGTGAACACTTTGTTGATAAAAGGTCGAATGATACCTGCTTTGCCGCTGCGCAAGCCGAGTAAAATGACATCGGCGTTTTTAGATAGGGCAATATCATTGATAATGTTTTCACCGAGTCGCCATTCGCCAACCTTTTCACCATTACTTAAATGATATAAACGCACAACAATCTGATTAGATGTTAGATAATAAGCATTATTTTCAGATATTTTGACAATCTCAATGTAGTTTTTTTCTTCACCAACTAAGCAACCATGCTGTAATTGACTGGTAAGGTTATTCCACACACAGACCCTTTCTGGATCGGCGATTAACGAATATTTACCATCACTTGAAATATCAGCGGCAGCCACTAATTCAGTACTTTGTTTGAATTGTGTTAAAGCATTGGATGAAAAGGTATTGGATTGCCCACAGCCGATTAAAAGGAAACTTAGTATGAATAGCGATAAAAACTGCATTTATATTCCTAGCTTAGCTCTGAAACTGAATATTGAGGTTTGATGGGTATATACCCGTACTCATTGAGAATGCAGGTTTTGATCAGTCTAAAAACCTCATCTACTGCGTTGCATTCAATCCTAATAGCCCGCTATTACTCAATCATGCATCTTGTAGTTAAAATTTTTAGCCATGTTCAAAATCACGCATCTTCAATGACCACGGGTATAGTAACTATCTTTTCACAACAGGAAATACCACGTCGATTTTTCCGGCATGTTTAAACTCAAAAGTGATCGTGATTTTTTGGTTTTCTACTAGTGGGCTTTCAAGGCCCATTAACATGATGTGGTAACCTCCAGGTGCTAAATAAGTCTTGCCATCAGCAGGAATTAGTAGGTCATCAGCAGATAACATTTTCATCATACCATCAACATTTTTAGTTTGATGAACAGATAAAGAGTTAACCGCGGGGCTGGTGACATTTAATAAGGTATCAGGTGTGTTAGCAGAGTTATTAATGGTTACATATGCTGCGGTATGCATAACTGTGGGAGGTAATAATCTTATCCATGGTTCGGTAAATGAGAGGGCATTACTAGTGGCATGCCCTAAATGACTAAATAAGAGTATCGAAAGTGCGATGAGTATTCTTGGCAATGTCATGTAATTATCCTTAATGAATGATTAAATCTACGAATTTTTATTATAAATTTTACGATACGAGTTAACGAAACTAACAAATTAATACAACGGGGTCAAAAAGTAGCATATTTAAGAGTAAGAATTTTTGATGTTTGTGATCGGTATTTTGCTATAAAAAATAACAGCACAATATGAATTTAAATCAAATATTCAAAAACTTGCGTTTATTTACAGCCTGTATATACTAACAGTTATTACTGTGCAAAAATACAGGCGTTTGGCCATGATTAACAATACTAACTTAAAACCTTTAACACCTCGTCAGCAGCAAATTTTTGATTTAATCAAAGATAAAATTTCTGAAACCGGTATGCCACCGACTCGCGCTGAAATTGCAAATTTCTTTGGTTTTAAGTCAGCAAATGCAGCCGAAGAGCATTTAAAAGCATTAGCCAAAAAAGGCTATATTAATATGTTGCCTGGGACTTCTCGAGGTATTCAGTTAGCAGAACAATTTATTGAACAAGAAGGTTTGCCTTTGATTGGTAGAGTCGCTGCGGGCGAGCCTATTTTAGCCTTAGAGCATGTTGAAGAGCATTACAAAATTGATGGTAACTTGTTTCGTCCTGCCGCCGATTACCTGTTACGTGTTAACGGTGAAAGTATGAAAGATATTGGCATCTTAGATGGTGATTTATTGGCCGTGCACCAAACCACTGATGTACAAAATGGTCAGGTGATTGTTGCTCGAGTTGATGATGATGTGACGGTAAAACGCTTTAAACGTGAAGGTAATATTGTTTATTTACATGCAGAGAATGAAGCGTTTTCACCTATTAAAGTCGATTTAGCCTCACAAAATTTTAATATAGAGGGTATTGCTGTAGGGGTTATTCGTTCAGCGGATTGGATGTAGCCTACAATAAACACCATGTGCTTATCGATTAACATTCTGTTGTTTGATAAATGAATCAAGCAAGTTGTTGGCGTGAATAACTAATAACTTGCTGATGCTATTGATTTACAGAGCCTTGATGAATTTTTTAACATTACTCTTTTGTAACATGATTCTTTTTTAACATGGTGTAATGGCATTATTATTAATAATTTTTTAATGCACTTAGCACACTCATTTTAACCACCTAAAAATGCGAATGGCTGCAGTTTACTTACCTTGAAGCACATCATCGTATGATATAATTGTTATTGACTTCCAGTTATGATGCTCCTTTTCATGTCGCTATGCATATTATAAACATCTGAAAAATTCAAACTCATTTCATATTGGACAAGGCTCTGCCTAGCAATATACGGTAATATGTGGAACAATCGATAACTTCTGCTCGGTTAGCTATTTGTGAAGCCAAGTCATAAAATTTTTAATTTGGCTATATAACATCATAATTAATGTATAAATCATCCTGCTCATATTTATTGTGTTTAATCATTGCATTGCAATCAATTTTTGCGATCGCTGATGATCACCAGCCGGAAACTGAACATATCTTAGCTAGCAGCCAACTACATCAAGATGCACCATCAACTCTTATTGATGAAAGTAGTGATAGTGAACATCAAGAGTGTCATCACGGTCATTGCCATCACAGTAGTGTGGTTTTTATATTTAAAGAAAAATTGCCGTTATCAAACATTTTAGTGGACGATAAATACGGTCAAAGACAATTTTTCTTGGCCTCTGCACATTTAAACACCGATTTACGACCTCCGATCTCTTCATAATTTAATCTTTTAATTTCCGTCAGCATTAACGACGACTGATTTAATTCAGTCGTCTATTTTTGATGGCTTTCTAGTATCTTTCTAATATTAAATTATCGCCATTTCTCGATACAGAAACGACTATTGATTCACTCGTTTTGTCAAAAGTGGCTAAGAGTACCTAATGAAAACATGTAAAAGTTCAGCACTTATATTTCCTTTTTTAGCGCTATTAACGCTTAATAGCGTTCGAGCTGAAGAGCATCAGCATCAAAGCACAGCGGACAAACACCAAGAAGCTACACAAACAACATCAGATAAACATGATGAACAAACCATCGTACTATCCAACGAACAAATGGATTTGGCTGAAATAAAAATATCACTCGTTAGCGAACAAGAGATGAATTTATCACTTTATGCTCCCGGCGAAGTGAAAGCCAATGGTTACACCAGCTATTATGTTTCACCTCGTGTTGAGTCCATTATTTTACAACGCCATGTGACACTGGGGGACGAAGTTGAAAATGGACAACCATTAGTGACCCTCTTTAGCGAGTCTGTTGCGCAGGCACAAGCAACATATCGCATCGCTTATGCCGATTGGCAACGAGTAAAAAACTTGAATTCTGATATTGTCAGCAATAAAAATAAATTATCTGCACAAACCCAGCATATTGCAGCCACTAGTCAACTTAAAGCCTACGGACTATCTACTGCAGCAATTGATATTATTGTTAAAGATAGCAGCTCAGCGTTAGGTGAATATACTTTAAATGCCCAACGTTCTGGCGCTGTTTTATCTGATGATTTTCATCAAGGGCAACGAATTGATGCCGGTGAAACGATCATGATTTTAGCTGACGAAAGTCAATTGTGGGTTGAGGCCAAATTACCCGCATCTGAAAAAAGTTCATTACCTAAAGGCACTAGAGCAAATCTTTCCATTGGCAACGAAAGCTATCAAGCAAAAGTGATTCAAACAGCGCATAATATTGACTCTATTACACGTACCCGAATTGTTCGTTTACTCGTGGATAATGAAAAAGATCAGCTGCATTCAGGTATGTTTGTCGATGTTTCATTTTTGTTAAAAACTAAAAAGCCGGTTATGGTACTGCCCCAATCAGCACTAACTCGCAGTGCTGATGGTGACTGGCAAGTTTTTGTCGCCATCACAAACAATAGCTTTATTGCTGTTGAAGTAGAACTGGGCGTTGTTTTGCAAAGTACAAAGTCTAAAATCCTTGAGCCCGAACAAGAAGTCATTGGCTTAACTCCTGGAACAAAAGTCGTCACCCAAGGCGCCTTCTTTATCGCATCACAAGCTGCAAAATCTGGCTTTGATATTCATAACCATTAAGGAGTTTATTATGTTGAATCGTTTAATCAATATTGCCATAACTCATCGTTTAATGATGGTATTGGTGTTAATAATAATAGTTGCCACTAGTGGTTTGATGATACCTAAGTTAAATTTAGATGCTTTTCCTGATGTAACCAATGTTCAAGTAGCGATTAATACTGAAGCGCGAGGCTTAGCTGCAGAAGAAGTTGAAAAATTAATTACTTTTCCCATTGAGTCATTAATGTATGCATTGCCAAACGTTGAGCAGGTTCGTTCAATTTCAAAAACGGGTTTGTCTGGCATTACTGTGGTTTTTAAAGAAGGCACGGATATTTATTTTGCTCGACAGCTAGTGTTTGAACGACTACAAAGTGCCAAAGAAATTATTCCTGCAGGCTCTGGTACTCCAGAGATAGGCCCAAACACTTCTGGGCTTGGACAAATTTATCAATATTTGTTAGCCGCAGAACCAGAAACGAATATTGATATCACTCAATTACGTAGCCTTAATGACTGGTTAGTAAAATTATTACTCATGCCCATTGATGGCGTGACAGATGTTTTATCTTTTGGTGGCAAGGTTAAACAATACCAAGTAAACATTAACCCCACCCAATTACTTGCCTATCAAGTTAACCAGCAGATTATTATTGAAGCTTTAAAAAACAATAATCAAAATGCGGGAGGCTGGTATCTTGAGCGTGGTCAAGAACAACTAGTGATCCGTGGTTTGGGTTGGTTAGACTCAGAAAAAGAGGGTATCGAACAGATAAAACAAATTCCGATAAAAACGATTGACGGTACTGTGGTGACGATTAGTGATGTTGCAGAAGTGGTCATAGGCAGTGAAATTCGTCAAGGTGCGGCAACCATGAGTAAACGCGACACTAACCAAATGATAAGCAAGAGTCGCGAAGTGGTTACTGGGGTTGTCTTAAAAAGGTTAGGTGCTAATACCAAAGCAACCATAGACAGCATAAAACAGCGACAACATATGATTAATGAAGCATTGCCAGAAGGAGTTAGCTTTGAAGTTATTTACGACCAGGCTGATCTTATTGAGCAAGCCATCAATACGGTAATCAATGCACTATTATTCGCTTTTATTTTAATTATTTGTGTTTTAATGCTCTTTTTAATGAATTTAAGTGCAACCTTTTTAGTCTTGATCTCTATTCCCGTTTCAATTGGTATTGCGCTTTCTATTATGGCTTGGTTAGGTATTTCAGCTAATTTAATGTCGTTAGGCGGATTAGCTATAGCCATTGGTATGTTAGTTGATGGCTCTGTGGTCATTGTTGAAAATATTATCAATAAGCTAAAAGCCAATGTACTTAAGACTGCGGCGAATAGTAACGCAAATATACCGATAATTATCGATGCTGTTCAACAGGTCGCAAAGCCGGTTTTTTTTGCTACGATTATTATTTTAGTGGTTTTTTTACCATTATTCAGTTTTACGGGCGTAGAAGCTAAATTATTTCAGCCGATGGCAACGAGTATTATGATCGCGATAATCTCTGCGTTGATTGTTGCGTTATTTTTTGTACCAGCGTTAGCTGTTTATTTATTTAAGAACAATTACATCGCCAAAGAAGTACGTTGGTTTAGTTACCTAATCAGGCTTTATCAAAAGTTATTATCTTGGTCGTTATGTAATCCTCGTTGGGTCTTAGCTTTTGCTTTGTCTTTGTTATTAATGGCTTTGGTAACTGTGCCTAAACTTGGGACTGAATTTGTTCCTGAACTTGAAGAAGGCACACTAAATATCAGGGTAACCCTTGCACCGTCGTCGAGTTTAAACACCGCTTTAATGGTTGCACCTAAATTGGAACAGCTTTTATTAACTTTCCCTGAGGTAAACTATGCCCTTAGTCGTATTGGCCGCCCTGAATTAGGTGGTGACCCAGAACCGGTCAATAATATTGAGATATATGTAGGCCTTAAGAGCAAAGAACAGTGGACATCAGCGAACAGTAGACAAGAGTTACAAGGATTAATGGCTGAAAAACTGGCGCTATTTCCAGGCCTACTGTTTACTTTTTCACAACCTATAGCCACCCGCGTTGACGAATTACTGTCTGGCGTTAAGGCACAATTAGCGATCAAACTCTTTGGTCCTGATCTCGATATTTTAACGCGTAAAGGGCAAGCTATTGAACAAGCGATTAAACAAATAGCAGGTACTAAAGATGTTGCCCTTGAGCAGGTGGTCGGCGAAACACAATTAGTCATTAAACCTAAACGTCGGCAATTATCACGTTATGGTTTAGCCGTTTCTGACGTAATGGCGGTTGTACAAAAAGGTATTGGTGGCAGCAACGCGGGACAAATTATTCAAGGCAATGAACGTTATGATATTAATGTACGTTTTGCTCAAGCCTATCGTAAGGATATAGCGTCAATTAGTAATATTCGTTTGTTATCTTCAACGGGGGCTTGGGTACGTTTGAGTGATGTTGCTGACATAGAAATAGCTACGGGGCCACCACAAATTCGTCGTGATGATGTCCAACGTCGAGTCGTCATTCAAGCCAATATTCAAAATAGGGATATGGGTAGTGTGGTGAATGATATTCGAGCAACGATTGCGCGAGATATTAATTTACCGGCAGGCTATTCAGTGGTTATTGGTGGTCAATATGAAAGCCAACAGCGCGCACAAAATACCCTTACGGTCGTAATTCCGTTATCGTTATTGTTAATTGCGCTGTTACTTTATTTTGCTTTTAATTCCATCACGCAAACATTGCTGATATTAGTGAATGTACCACTTGCCGTGATTGGTGGGATTTTTGCGTTGTACTTTACTGAACAATATTTGTCAGTGCCAAGTGCTGTTGGTTTTATTACCTTGTTTGGTGTCGCCGTGCTCAATGGCGTTGTTATGGTAGAAAGTATTAACCAACAGTTAAAAGCAGGGCTAAATGTTAAAAATGCGGTGTTTACGGGCGCAAGCTCTCGTTTACGACCGGTGTTAATTACTGCGATTACTTCAGCTTTAGGTTTAATTCCGATGTTACTGTCGCAAGGTATAGGTGCTGAAATTCAAAAACCGTTAGCGACTGTTGTGGTCGGCGGATTAGTTACAGCTACGCTGTTAACACTGTTCGTATTACCGAGCTTATATTTAAAACTATTAAATTACAAAGCAGCATAACTGCATAAATTTGACTCAGTAAGTTATTGGAAAAATCTGACCGCAAATAAAACTTACTGAGTTTTCATTTTTACTTTAAAGGGAGTTTGGCAACCTTTATATACAACCGACAACGTTGTCATAAAAATTTAATAGACAGAGTTATCTGTAAAATTGCCGCTAAGTCACTCCCTTTATGGCTTATGTTTTTTTGTTATTTATATGTGTCATTTTACTGTCAAAATAGTTTAATAATTGTCTGGTATTGAGCTAAATTTCTGGTAATCTCTTTGCTTCATTATTTCAATTAGCACGTCAAATATGCTGATTAATTTAATAGATACAATTAATTTATCCACATTAATAAAAAAAATAAAAAAACGTGTGAAGAACAATGTAATCATCATTATTCCTCAATAAAAACAACGTGTTACTACGATCGTATCATATCGACCAGCAGATCTTTATGATATTTTTGCGTGGTTTTCAACATACTTATCCACAATTTATAGATCTATTTGTGCTTAATTTTAGCTAATTAGTAGAGACAAACCGTTGAATATGGCATTCTTAGCCAAACTTTTTCGCTAGTTCAAAAATTATGTCAATTTCTGCTTTATCCCCACTCATTTTAGTAGACGGTTCTTCGTACTTATTCCGTGCTTATCATGTTCCTTACTTACAAGCATTATCCACTTCAGATGGGCAGCCTACGGGTGCTATTACTGGTGTCTTAAATATGATCCGTAGTCTGAAAAAGGCTTACCCAAATGGCAACATAGTGGTGATCTTTGATGCTAAAGGAAAAACCTTTAGGAACGACTTATATCCAGAATATAAAGCTAACCGTCCACCAATGCCAGATGACTTACGTACTCAAATAGCACCGTTACATGAAATTATTGCCGCAATGGGTTTACCACTTATCGTCATTAAAGGTGTTGAGGCTGATGATGTTATTGGTACATTAGCTCAACAAGCTACAGAGGCAGGAATTGAAACGGTTATTTCAACCGGTGATAAAGACATGGCGCAATTGGTTAATCAGCACGTTAGATTGATCAATACCATGACGGATGTTGAGCTAGACGAAGCGGGGGTTATTGAAAAATTTGGCGTACGCCCAGATCAAATTATCGATTATTTAACGTTAATGGGTGACAAAGTTGACAATATTCCAGGTGTTGATAAATGCGGTCCTAAAACAGCAGTGAAGTGGCTTTTGGAACATGACAATTTAGATAATGTCATGGCCAATGCCGACAACGTTAAGGGAAAAATTGGTGAGAATTTACGCTTAGCACTTGCACATTTACCACTCTCCCATGAACTTGCCACAATTAGATTAGATGTTGAGTTAGCGCAAACAGCTAGTGAATTACAACCCCGTGCAGCAGATGTCGAGACACTAAAGTCGCTTTATACTACCTACGAACTAAAACGACTTTTAGCTGACCTAAATAACGGTGATTCTTCACCTGTTGCTGCTATAGAAGAAGAGTCAGTGGTTAGCGCAGACAATATTGATATTAACTATGAAACTATTTTAACCAAGGAGGATTTTAACGCTTGGTTAGATAAATTAAAAGACGCTAAGGTTTTTGCTTTTGATACAGAAACTACCAGTGTTAATTACATGAAAGCTGAATTAGTTGGATTATCTTTCTGTATCGAAGTAGGTCATGCGGCTTATGTGCCACTCACTCATGATTACGAAGGTGCTCCACAGCAACTTAGCCTTGATTGGGTTCTTGAGCAACTAAAACCACTACTTGAAAGTAAAACCTTACTTAAAATCGGCCAAAATCTAAAGTATGACGCCAATGTTCTTAGTCATTACGATATTGCTATGCAAGGTATTGGTTTTGATACCATGATTGAGTCGTATTGTTTAAATAGTGTTGCGACTCGCCATAATATGGATGCGCTTGCTGAAAAGTATCTAGGCTATAAAACTGTTCATTTTGAAGATATTGCGGGTAAAGGTGCAAAACAACTGACCTTTAATCAAATTGAACTTGAAAAAGCTAGCCACTACGCCGCAGAAGATGCTGATGTAACCATGAGATTACATCATGCTATTTATCCGAAATTAGAGAAATTGAAAGATCAATTGGCTATTTTCTCTGAAATTGAAATGCAACTTTTGCCTGTTTTAGCACGGATGGAGCAATACGGGGTATTGATCGATTGTGATTTACTTGATCAACAAAGCCAAACCATAGGTGTGCGTTTATCCGAATTAGAAATTGAAGCGCATAACATTGCCGGTCAAAGCTTTAATTTAAGCTCACCAAAACAGCTACAAAAAATATTATTTGAAGAACTTAAAATCCCCGTAATTAAAAAAACGCCCAAAGGAGCGCCATCAACAGCAGAAGAAGTATTGCAAGAACTTGCATTAGATTATCCCTTACCCAAAGTTATTTTAGAAAATCGTGGTTTAAGTAAATTAAAATCTACCTACACTGATAAGTTACCGTTACTTGTTGATCGCAAAAGCAATCGTGTGCATACGTCTTACCATCAAGCAGTAACAGCAACCGGGCGCTTATCCTCAACAGATCCAAACTTACAGAACATACCGATCAGAAGTGAAGAGGGTCGAAAAATACGTCAGGCATTTATCGCGCCTAAAGACCATAAAATTGTTGCCATCGATTATTCTCAAATTGAATTACGTATTATGGCGCACTTATCTGACGATCCAGGCTTAGTGGCAGCATTTTCAAACGATATCGATGTTCATAAAGCAACAGCAGCAGAAATTTTTGCCGTTGATCTTGACGATGTCACTGTTGAGCAACGCCGTAGTGCTAAAGCGGTTAATTTTGGTTTGATTTACGGTATGTCTGCATTCGGTTTAGCTAAACAATTAGATGTTCCTCGCCATAGAGCACAAGAATATATGGATAAATATTTTGAACGTTATCCAAATGTCTTATCTTATATGGAAGATACTCGCCAGCAAGCGTCAGAGCAAGGGTATGTAGAAACACTACTTGGCAGGCGCTTATATTTACCCGATATTAAAGCTAAAAATGCGATGCGTAAAAAAGCAGCTGAACGTGCGGCGATCAATGCACCCATGCAAGGAACAGCAGCAGATATTATTAAAAAAGCGATGTTAGCGGTGGATAGCTGGATTTTAGCACAAAATGATCCTCGCATAAGAATGACCATGCAAGTGCACGATGAGCTTGTCTTTGAAATTCATCAAGATATTGTTGAAGAGACCACGGCTAAACTAGTCGAGTTAATGAATAATGCCGTGACCCTCAGCGTACCACTCATTGCAGAAGCAGGTATTGGTGATAACTGGGAACAAGCTCATTAATGTAATTGTATTCATTTTTCTGTTCTTATTAAATACAGCCCCTATAGCAATGTAGAGGCCATTTTTATTTTAATTATCTATTATCTATTTTATATTAGGTAATAAAACAACACAAATGTAAACTAATTACACTACTGACTTGCTTGTTCGATATTTAAACACTATAATGTTTTTGTTCCTATGTGAACGCTTGTTGTAATAATTGTATATTCTAGCTTCCTTGTAGCTAATACGCCGATAACATTTGTTATCGGCTTTTTTATTTTAAAACCTAGACTAAGTAAAAAAATAACACAATATAGCTAATTAAATTACATTTTATATAATTACCTTTTATATCAGTTTATTACAGCGTATTTTAAAATTTCAAATAACCACTCAATACTCTATAGTTACTCATAACACCCAATTTATTTTCTAATAACTTAATCCTATTACTATCAAGGCTTGTTTAGCTATTTCTGAATAATACCAACTGAATTAAAGTAGTGATCTATTATAAGCGAGAGTAAATGTTCAAGAGCAAGGCGCTTGAGTGAGTAATAGCGTGCTATTGGGATTGAAAGCAACGTAGATATTGGATATTTAGACCGCCTTAGAATGATCGATTCATTATTTCAATTGGTATAAGTATTTGGTTAAGCGTGAAACTTCTATGGTTTATTTAAGATGAGTCCTGAATGAAATTAATAAAAATAATCCTCTATCTAACTATTATCCTTATCAGTAATTCATTACATGCTTTTCAAGTACCCGTGAGTGAAGAGTTTAACCCTTTGGCATCACTAGAAAACTTACCTAAAGGAAAAGAACTCCTTGATATAATTAAACTTGTTCGAATTGATCATACACTCGCTAAGCAACAACTTGATGACTACATAAGTAAATCTTATGAAAATGAAAGTTTTGTCGAAAAAATTGCGATTCAATTGGCTCACTTTGCTATTTACGAACAACAAGCTAACTTTACACATGCAGAGAAGCACTTAGTTGCAATATATTCTCTTGGTGTGCAATACAGTGAAGATTGGGCAATAGCAGAATCATATCAAGGACGAGCAAAAATGTACCTACGACGGGGTGACTTTAAAAATGCTATGGAATACGCTAATAAAGCGATTGAACTTGCAGCTTCCTTAAATTACCTCGACGTTATTGCATCTTCAACAGCTACTCGTGCAATTCTCCATGGCACGTTGGGCAACAATGCTCAAGCCATTATTGATAGTTTAGCGGCTCTTGAGTATTACGAACGTAATAAAGATCAACTAAGAATAGCCGTTGTTTACGCCAATATAGTGACCCTTTTCATTTATAAAAGAGATTATATTACGGCACTGAAATACAGTGATAAAGCGATTACCACTGTTGAGGCTCTCCCTAATAAAGACTTTAAATTATCGGCTGGTAACTATATCAATCGAGCGATTATTCTTGGCTATTTGGAGCGACCAAAAGAAGAACTTGAAGCGTTTATCGTCGCGCAAAAATTTGCATCAAAGTCTGAAGACAAGGAGATCACAACCACTATAGAAGCCAACTTGTCGGACTATTTTTTACGTCATAAAAATTATCAGCTAACAAAAAAAAGAGCGCAACAATGCATAATTAACGCTGAAATAATAAAAAATATTAACTTGGCCATTGTTTGTGGGTTAAATGAAGCTATGGCGAAAATAATGTTAGGTGATAAAGAAGCAGGTATAAAAGCATTGCATCAAAATCACGACCGTATCATTGAAGAAAAACTGAATAATCTCTTTCATGACGTGTATCAGATGTTAGCGACGGCGTATGAATACAATAAAGATTATCAAAATGCTTTTATATGGTTTAAGAAATACCATGAACATCAAATAAATCAGATAGAAAAAGATAAAAGGGAAGCTTTCCAAGCGTTACAAGGAACTTATCAAGCAAGAGTAGATGAAACAGATAAGGATAAAATGGCTCACCAAAACAAAATGGCGAGTGACCACTTAAAACAAAAAAGTTATATTGACCAATTATGGATAATTATCTCAATACTGACGATTACTTTAATTTTTTCATTTTTCACTCCTCCTATTCGTTTTGGCCGTAATAAATAGCGTAACGATGATCCCGGTCAAAAAATAATAATTAATATCATTTATGATCTACCCGTTCCACTTCAATATGCTGAAATCTGTTTCTTGAAGTAGAGCGGTTGTAGACTTACTTTACTTAGATGGAGAATATTATGAGTTGTTGTGGTGGCTGTGGTGGCGAAAAACATGAGCCTGTAAAAAATCAGGATGACGTTGAAGAAACGACTGAAACGAACGAAGAAGAATAGTTTATATACCCAAATCACTTGAAACGACATCTTCAAGAGGCTTGGGTATAGTACTGAGGCTGCTTATAGCCTTTTCCCTGCTTTATTAACAATTTGTTAAACAAATTTTTCCACTATGATCTGCAGTTTGTTATTGTATGTGCCATACGAATAAAAATAAGGAACAGTTCATTGAATAAATGGCTTATACCCGCGTTGTTAACCTGTTTAACTGCATGTGAACAAACGACAAAAACCCCAACTAGTCTTAATGCTGAGACATCCCCTCATTCAGGTATAAAACTCGTCGAGCAAGTTGATGCTCAAACAGGGAAAACGGCCATTCCCTATCAAAAATATACGCTGGATAATGGCTTAACCCTGATCTTACATCAAGACCACTCCGATCCATTAGTACACGTGGATATGACTTATCATGTAGGTTCTGCTCGAGAGGAATTGGGAAAGTCAGGTTTTGCTCACTTTTTTGAACATATGATGTTTCAAGGCTCTGAACATGTGGCTGATGAGCAACATTTTAAATTAGTAACGGAAGCGGGTGGCACCATGAACGGTACCACCAATAGTGATAGAACCAATTATTATCAAACCGTTCCAGCAAATCAGTTGGAGAAAATGTTGTGGTTAGAAGCTGACCGTATGGGATTTTTGGTTGATGCCGTCACTCAAGAAAAGTTCGAAGTACAACGTGAAACAGTTAAAAATGAGCGCGGGCAACGCGTTGACAACAGGCCTTACGGTCAGCTAAATGAACGTGTTTCGCAAGCATTATATCCTACAGGACATCCGTATTCATGGCCTGTCATTGGCTTTATGGATGATTTAAATCGCGTTAATGTGAATGATTTAAAAGCATTTTTTTTACGTTGGTATGGTCCAAATAATGCGACACTAACCATAGGTGGCGATCTTGATGTAAAAGAAACCTTAGCTTTAGTGAATAAATACTTTGGCTCTATTCCTCGTGGACCTGAAGTCACTATGCCGACAAAAAAACCCGTAGTTCTTGATCAAGACCGCTATATATCCATGGAAGACATTGTACATCTACCTTTAGTTTATATGTCTTATCCTACGGTTTACGTACGGCATGAAGATGAAGCGGCATTAGATTTATTATCAAGTATATTAGGTGGTGGTAAAACATCATTGTTATACAAAAACTTAGTAAAAAATCAGTTTGCCGTACAAGCGTCTGTCAATCACCCATGTGCTGAGCTGGCTTGTACCTTTAATTTGTTCGCTCTACCTCATCCGTCGGCAGGTAAATCATTAGCGGAAATAGAACAAATCATTCGTAATACCTTAATCGAGTTTGAACAACGTGGTGTTGAAGAGGATGACTTATTAAAAGCAAAAGCCCAGATGGAAGCGGGCTTTATTTTTGGTCTACAGAGTGTTTCGGGTAAAGTCAGCCAACTCGCCGCAAACCAAACCTTTAAAAATAATCCCAATTACATTGAACAAGATATTGCTCGATATGACAGTGTTACCAAAGCCGATGTTATGCGTGTATATCAGCAATATATTAAAGGTAAACATGCGGTGGTAATGAGCATAGTGCCTAAAGGTAAGTTAGCAATGATTGCCGCACAAGATAACTTCACACCAGTGCTGAAACAATTCACTGCAGCTTCACAAACATCCGCTAACGACTTACACGTTCGTAAAGCTGAAGATGATTTTGACCGTAATATCATGCCGATAGCAAAAGCGAATAAAGCCGTTGATGTACCACAAATGTGGAAAAAAGAGTTAACAAATGGTATTAACGTTTTAGGTACACAAAGTAGTGAAACACCAACAACCGCTCTATTGTTAAAAATACCGGCAGGTCATTACTACGAAGACAAAAATAAAGCCGGCATGGTGTCTTTACTTGCAGATATACTTAACGAATCAACAAATAACCGTAGTGCTGAAGATATGAGTAAAGCATTACAAAAATTAGGAAGTTCGGTATATATTTCTGCACAAGATCACTATTTAACCATCAATATTAATGCGCTAACTAAAAATATTAAAGCAACGATGTTACTCGTTAATGAAAAATTAATGCAGCCTGCTTTCATACAGAGTGAATTTGATCGTAATAAAAATAATGCGATACAAGGCGTCATCAATGCGAAAAAAGATGCCGGTTATTTAGCTTCAACGGCATATCGACAGCTATTACATGCAGACAATATTGCTGCAACTTCTGGCGGTGGTTCAGAAACGTCTTTAAGTAATATCACCCTTAATGATGTAAAATATTTTTATAATCAACAAGTCAAACCTAAAGGTAGCCAAGTCATTGTGGTTTCTGATTTACCACAAACTGAATTATTATCTGAACTCGCTATTTTTAAAGGCTGGCAAGGTCAAGGGCAGGAATTAGCGTTAACACTAGCAAAATCAAACAGTAAATTGGGCGTAATATATTTAGTTAATAAAGAAAATGCCGCGCAAGCTGTTATTCGTATTGGTAAACGTTCTATCACTCGAGATATAGTGGGTGAATATTACAAGTCGTACTTAATGAATTTTCCTTTAGGAGGTGCTTTTAATAGCCGTATAAACTTAAACCTTAGAGAAGATAAAGGTTATACCTATGGGGCAAGTTCATATTTTAGTGCGGATAAACTTTCAGGTAGTTATACCGCCAGTGCTGAAGTACGTGCCGATGTTACCGATAAATCGATTATTGAGTTTGTCAAAGAAATAGAAAATTACGCTGAAAAGGGTATTACTTCAGAAGAATTAGACTTTATGCGTAAAGCGATAAACCAAAAAGATGCGCTAAAATACGAAACACCCAGTGCAAAACTTGGCTTCCTTGCTCAAATTTTAGAGCATAATTTAACACCTGATTTTGTTAAAGTACGCGCTAAAATTGTCGAAGAGATAACCACTGAGGAAATTAATGCCTTAGCCAAAAAGCATTTACAGTTAACCGATATGTTGATGGTAGTGGTGGGTGATGCAAAAACATTAAAACCACAGTTAGAAGCGCTAGGCTATCAAGTGATTGATTATAAAATTTAGTGACTAGTTCAACTAAAAAAACCGTTATTGATTAAATAACGGTTTTTTTATGCCCAAGGCATATGCTTTTCTAATTCGTTTTCTAGTGTTTTAATGCGTACGGGTTTGGTTAAATAAGCTTTTGCACCCAAGCTAAATGCTTTTTCTTTATCGGCTTCGTCATGGGAACCCGTTAAAAAAATGATGGGAATATTAGCTAATTGTTTATATTTTTTAATCTGCTGACAACATTCAAAACCACTCATTTCGGGCATACCTATATCCATAATAATGATACTTGGTCGTAGTGTTTTTAATGATTTTAGTGCTTGTAAACCATTTTTAGCAATGTGGATGTCATGACCCAGAGGTTCAATAATATTAGATATGTAACTTACATTTAGTGCGCTATCGTCAACAATAAGTACACTAGAGGTTAAGCTGTCATCTTCCATGTATCAATACTACTCAGTTCAATTGGAGTTTTAATATATAGGGCTAACAATAAAGTGTAAAGTGTAAATTTTATGCGATGAGAGTGTCTTTTTTTATTGAGCCCAAGGCATATGTTCTGCTAGCTTTGAAAATAAGGCATCTTTACTAACGGGTTTGGTTATATAGTCTTTTGCGCCTAAATTAATCGCCTTTTCTTTATCTTTGTCATCATGTGAGCCCGAAAGAAATATAATCGGTATATGAGCGCGACCAGCACTTCTTTTTAGTCGTTCACAACATTCAAAGCCATCCATATCAGGCATGCCTAGATCCATAAGAATAAGCGTCGGATTAATGGTGGTTAATAACTTTAATGCTTGTAAACCGCTTTTAGCGACATGGATTTTATGTCCTAAAGGCACGATCATCTTTGATATATGGCGTAAGGCGATGGCACTGTCATCGACAATAAGAATACTAGACTTGAGGGCGTTATCTTCCATGATAAATTACTGTTTTGAGTTAATGTAAATATAATATAGATTGATTGCAAAGCTAAGTAAAGCACGCTATTTAATCATTTATATTCGTTCCTCTTAATATAAGGAGTGAGAAACGAAAATAATTATTTATTTTAATTCAATGGCTTAATATTTTGCAGACTGCAGTTTCTCTGGTAACGTGCTCTTTATAAAGGTACGAATGTCCTGATTAGCTGCTTGTAAATCTTCATGGCGTAAATACATCATGTGGCCACTACGGTATCCCTTGAATGAGAGTCTATCTTTCATTTTTCCACTAGGGTCTAATTGCCACATGGTATATTTAGCATCAAAATAATTAGTTGCACCGTCATAATAACCCGATTGCACCATCACATTTAAGTAGGGATTTTGCGCCATGGCTAAACGTAAATCTTCACCGGTATGATTATTAGTTCTATCCCAAGGATGTACATCACCAAACATATTGTATTTGATATCAGTTTTGTAATTGAGCTCTTCACGTAAGTAATAATTAATTGCAGGAGTAAAGCTATGTAACCAAGAGGTAAGTTCAGCATTATAGTCAGGGCGAGAACCTATTGCTTTTTCATCAATACCTAAATAGCGAGAGTCTAAACGACCTATGGTTTGCTCGCGGTCACGTAGCAGTTCTTTCCAAAAATACGAAGCACTAATATCCAAGTTGCTCCGTAAAACCTCTTGCACCGACAGCCCTGAATAATATGAAACTTGTTGTGCTATGTGTTGTTTTTCTTCGTTGTTGATAAAGCCACCTTTGACTAACGCGGGTATATATTGCTCAATGGTAAACTTTTCAACTTCCGGTAAAATTTCACTTAAGTCTTTTTGTTGTAACTCATTATTTAACGCTTGGTGATACCAAGCCGCAGCGGCGAAATAAGGTAGACGATTTGCCGCTTTTACTGGACCGTCACGTTTAATGCCTATATCCGTTGGCGACACTAAAATAACACCATTTAAGTACATCCATTGACGAGATTGTAGCTCAAGCGCCAACCCTGATACACGTGTCGTACCATAGCTTTCACCAATCAAATACTTAGGAGACTGCCAACGGTTATTACGCGAGACAAAAGTATTTACCCAGTCTGCTAAATATTTAACATCCGCATTAACGCCAAAGAACATTTTTTGCTGCTCTTCTTTTGACGGAATTTTACCTTCTTTATCGGCTAAAATACGTGAATAACCGGTGTTTACCGGGTTTACAAAAACAATGTCTGCAGTATCAAGTATGGAATAATCGTTACTTTTTACTCCATAAGGCTGTAATGGGTAGCCCTCATTATCAACATTAAGTACGCGTGGCCCTGTATAAGCCACATGCATCCAAACAGAGGCTGAACCAGGGCCGCCATTAAAAGAAATAAGTAGCGGTCGGGCACTAGGGTCTTTTACATCACTACGTTGGTAGTAGGTATAAAAAAGGCTCGCGGTTGGATGGCCTTCTTTATCCCAAACAGGCTGTGTGCCTGTTGTGGCGGTATAGCTGAATTTTTTACCGTTTACTTTTGTGCTGTGTTTCGTTGTACTGTTTTCATCAATCGCTAATTTTCGCTGATTGTCAGCCTGTACCAGTGGCGAAAAAACGATAAGTAACGTCAGTATTTTGGCCAAATATTTATTGTTCATTTACTCTTCCCTTCGACAAGTTCATACTTTTATTTTGAATGTAATGTTCAATATTACTTGGTCTTTACATCGTTATCCGAAATAACGGTTGAATCACCACTTTAAGGCGGTTAAATACACTTCAGCCACCAAACATTAATTTTTCATTTAAATTTAAACGGCACTGAGCTCAACAACAATCAATTGTTCACCTGTTATTGTTAAACGTGACGCTTGTTGACTAACTTTTAGTAAATGTCCTTGCGGTAATATCTTATTAAGAGGGTTGCTATCAATTGAAAATGTGGTGTCTCCTGATAAGCTATAGATAAAACATAACGTGGTAAGCTTAATTTCAAGTGTAGTTGGTTGTAAATAGGTACTAACGTTCGTTTGATATTTGTCTTTAGCAGTAATGATATTAAAGTCAATAATACCGCCATCATGAAGATTACCCACCGTTGAGCAACCGCCATCAAAAGTCGCTAAATCAAGCAGATTATTCAACTTGTCGATAGCGTTATGATCATGCTGTAAATTCAAGCCTTGACCTTCAATCAGCACCAAGTTTCTCATGTAACCTGAAAAGTCTGAAAATTGACCATCTTCAACAACACTCGCCATGCTAATGCGCCATGTAAAGTTATCTAAATTAGCATTATCATTAATCGCTAATTCAATGGTTTCTCCTTTTCCATTTTTCCATGGCAGTGTTTTAAATTGTGAGGAATGAATAATGGTGAACATATATAACCTTAAAATAGATAATAAATAACAGTGGGAAGAAATAATAAACAGTAACTCTATTATAAATCGTGGTAGCCGTTTAAGGAAATATTTAAAAATTACACTTTTTAGAACCCTTGACATAATATGTCTTCGTATTTACACTGCCGCCGACATAATATGTCAAGTAAAAGCGTTATTTTGTTTTTCAGACGATATTTTGTCCCATATATAACTTTTGATTTTGGAGAAATAATGAATTTAACAACAATACGTTTAGCCTTGGTTTTACTGTCAACATTATCTATAAATGCTGTGGCTGGGGATGTTCACTGGGATTATAAAGGTAAGCATGGTGCTGAACATTGGGGTAGCTTAGCTTCGAAGTTTTCAACGTGTCAATCGGGCGTAAACCAGTCGCCTATTAATATTACAGGGGTTATAGAGGCATCATTACCGCCATTAAATATTAACTATCAAGCGAGTAATATTGACATCGTTAATAATGGTCATACCATTCAAGCCAACATTGCTGCAGGTAATACCTTCAGTAATGACTCTGGTAATTTCGACTTAAAACAGTTTCACTTTCACGCACCCAGTGAAAATACAATTGACGGTAAATCATTCCCAATGGAAGTGCATTTTGTTCATGTTGATAGCCAAGGACGCTTAGCGGTAATTGGTGTGATGTTTGAACAAGGCGAAGAAAATAAAACCTTAGCTAAGCTTTGGTCAAAAATGCCAAAATCAGCAGGTGAGAAAAATAAGTTATCGGAATTATTAAATGGTAAAAATTTAATGCCGGTCAGCAGCGCTTACTTCCGCTTTAATGGTTCGTTAACAACACCTCCATGTTCTGAAGGTGTACGTTGGTTTGTGCTAAAGGATCCAATCTCAGCGTCAAAAACACAAATAGAACATTTTAGTAAAACAATGGGCCGTGATACTAACCGTCCAGTACAAAATATTAATGCCCGTATTATCATTAAGTAAAAGTGTCAGATAATAGCGCTAAATTATAGCCGTATATTTGTTCTGAAATTTTTGGATATTAGTTTATTATTGACCTAATGGTATTATGGGTTAGGTCAATACACCTATTGTTTCAGAGCTATTTCATTGAACTGAGGCCAAATAGATTTCCTTCTGTATCCATGCATACGCTAACCCAACCAAATTCTCCAATCGACATCTTAGATCTAACAACCTCACCGCCAGCGTCATTAACGCGTGATTCTTCGATTGAACAATCTTCGACGCCAAAGTAAACCAATGTACCACCTGTTACAGGGACTGCTCCTTCTCTTTTTACGAGTGCACCACCAGCACCATATTTCGCCATATCAGTTGGAAAACTCTTCATTATTACATTACTGTCTGTTGGATCTCCGATATTTTCTAGTTCTTTTTTAAAAATAGATTGATAGAAAGATACTGCTCTTTCCATATCGTTTACATAAATGTCAAACCATCCTACTGCATTTTTCGTCATGAGTTTATTCCTTTATTTATTTCTTAGTCATGACTGAGAATAATCGATTGTATGCCTTAAGGATTGTATAAATCAGACATTGAACTTACGGTAATATTCTGTGGGTGTGTGTCCAGTGATCTTGCGAAACGAATGAATAAAGTGTGACTGGTCGGTATAATAATTCAGATAATGCTGCTTGAACGATTGCTGTAGTCGCAATACTTTAAGGAAATCATGAGGAGAAAATCCAGTCGTTTTTTTGAGTATACGTTGGAGTTGGCGGGATGATAGGTGTGCAGTAGCCGCCATGTCTGCCACGGTATAAATAGTATCTATATTTGATAATATTTTTGCAGTTACCGTATTAACTGCTACTAGCTTAAGATCAATAAGTTGCCGTATTAACTCTGATAAAACTAATTGTTTGGCAGAAAAATCTACTTTAATAAGCGCATTACTTGTGTAAATCAGCGGTAAACTACCCATATATGGTGTACCTACAAAGCTATCGGTAGTCTCATTCTGGTTCCCTTGCCATACACCAGGTAAAAACTGGATACCAACATAGTGAAATTCTTTGCCTAAATTAAGCTCTTCGTAGGTGGTACGAAGTGCAGTAACTCCTGCTACTCTAGTATCTTGCTGGTTGAAAAGAATATTCACGCAGGCATCTGGTAATGCATGAAGACAAAAATCATCAGATAATTTTTTATCAGTCTTCAGCTCCCAAAAATTATGTACCAACTCAGAAAAAACGCTGGGTGGCTTCACTTCTTGGTAACTTACTGACTGTACTGTTTTTTCTATTCCATCCTGTATTGGGTCGTACATATTAAGCCTTTTATTTTATACCGCCTAAGAACGATCGATTCATTATTTCAATTGCTATAGTACCTAATGAAAAGAATTGAACTAAAATAATAGCTATGCCTGTAATCTTAATGTTGATTAATGAACGTTATAATTTACAATTCATTGGCTTTTTTTACTAAAGTAGCGAGTAATTTTAAAGGTACAGTACCACCGTCATTAAGTAAAACTGAGTGGAACTGCTTAATATTAAAAGCAGCGCCTAGTCTCTTTTGTGTCGCTTCTTTAAGTTTCATTATATGTGCAGCCCCAACCTTATAGGTTAACACCTGTGCCGGCCAACGGCGCATACGATCAATCTCTCGTTGAGCAATATCATCTTGACCAGTAATGTTATCCTGCCAAAATTGATGAGCTTTTTTATCGCTCCATTGATGGTGATTTAAACCAATGTCCATCACGACACGAACCGACCTAACTAAATCCCACTCATACTTGCCATACCAATCAGTTGGCTTTTTATATACGCCAAGTTCAACACCTAATTCCTCGCAATATGCGGCCCAACCTTCCATAAACACTGAATAAAGTGTTGTAGCATTGTCGCCTGATATTACATGATGTTTGGCAAGCTCTTTTAAGTGGTAATGGTGGCCGGGAATTGCTTCATGTATATAAAGAAAGTCCATGCCACGCTTATTGTGCGTATTTTGCCAAAAATTAAAACTAAAAGTATCGGCTGCATGTCTTCTATAAGTACCTGGTGGAGAATCTTTAGTGGCATCAGGGATTGGTGCTATTTTAACTGGCACAATATCAGTGACCTCAAAAATCTCACCAACGTTCTGTCTAATAGCAGAATCTATTTCAGCGTATTTATTGACCACTGCATTTTCATCTTTTAGTGCAAATTTTGGCTGTTTTAAATATTGATAAAAACCATCGTTATCATCGACAAAACCAGCAGTATTTTGAATGGCTAAAATATTAGCTTGTACAACCTTGATTTGTTGCATACCAAATTCTGTTAATTCGTTAATTGGAGTATCAACGGATAGCCACCTTTTAAGAAAATGTTTATACCACTCTTTCCCCATGGTGACATTGGCTAGTCCAGTTTCAGGTATCTGCTTTCCTTGATTTAATTGGCGAAATTTTTTCTCTAGAGATAATCGCTCTAAGTTAAGTTCGATTTCATACTTTATTTTCAAAAATTCAATATTATTCTTTGACTCTTCTAAAAATATGTCGAGTGCTTTGTTATTACGTTCAAAGAACTGACGTTGTTGTTCAATCTCTGCCATTGAGCCCATATTTTTAAGGTTTGTTACGTAACTAAGGGCTAATTTAGGGATGTTAAGAGCGTTTAACCCCTGTTGATAACTTTGTAGAAGTTTAGCTGCTGAGGTTTGCTCTAATGCATTTACCGTATTACTTAATAATGAAAGTGATACGATAACTACTGAAAGTGATAAACGCGACAATACATTCATATGAAATGATCCTTATGTCATAAGTTCAAAAATATTTGTTTACATAACAAATCTGAGTTGGTTCTTCTTATAAACCAATCACATCGGTAATTCAACAAAGGAATGGAGCATTAATATTTAATAACTATTCTCTGTAGAAGTAAACGTAACACTTTTGAAAAATAATAGATCACAGAATATTATCTGTTTGATGAAAAGTTAACTGTAATCACAACTCTGTGGCATGCCCGTAGAAGTTATCGCCAGTACCTTCACTGAACTTTAAGTGCATACTATTACAGATATTGAAATGGGTACTAATGAGAAAACGCCTATTTTTCAATAAAATATATACTTAAAGTACAGAAAAATTTTTAATTAATCCAATAACAGTTGAAGAACAAGATGTTCATATTACTTTTCCTAATGGCGGGTTTATGTGGGATGACGCCAATATAGCTAATTCAAAAGCTATGGTTATCAACCACGGTAGTAACATGTCGGCAAACTTGCTGCAAAAGCTATTGCCGATTGGGTTAATTATTACAACACCGTGGCAAGAAGGAATTTTGGCGCGATCATATTCGGCTTTAAACAAGGTCAGTATTGTTTGGGTTGTTGCTGGTTTTTAATGGCATTAATTTTTGTTATAGGTGTCAGAGCCTGAAGTGGATATTACTATTAACGATATTTGTAATAATCGAAAAGTGCTCACAGTACGGAGAGTTTTTAGGAAAAGTATTAGGTGTATTGTTAATAACTTCAGGCGTAAGCATATTAATTTAGTGCGAATTAAATTCACTGAGTTTGAGCATAAACTGTTTATTTAATCATACAGGTTTAATCACTTACGTAATCAAATTACCATCAACCATTTACATATCAAAAATAATGTTCAACATACTTTTGATAGTCCCTTCTTCACATTAGTGCTGACACCAAAATCCGCTTTTATACCTAAAGCTAAACCATGAAAATTTGGTTGCCAAGTAGCATCGATAACTCGTAATATTTGATTGGCATTAGAATGTTATCGACTTATAAATATACAGGGAATTTATTTAGGAGTAATCCGCCACCATGCAAAGGAACATTTTCATACAGCTTTACAGATGACGGTTAACGCTTATTTTTGCAAAGTAAAAATATAATCGCTTTTGCTTTCTCCGTTCCAGCTAAATATTTTGTAACGGTAATAGCCTGCATTCACGTTAAGGTCAATAGCTTCATTTGACGTTGGAGTGCTTGACTCTTCGAGATCATACCAAACCTTGTCTCGACCATTCCATCGCTGTAAAACCAGCTCTAAGTCTGCAGGTGTACTCGCTTGTAATGTCGCCTTTAGTTGTCCGCCATCATATTCAAACCATTGATTATTTGGTTGAATATCAACTTGTTTAGTGGTTAATAATTCCCCATTATAGGTTTTTAAATTATTGTCTGTTGAGCGCAGCTTTGTTGTTAACTTAATCTCTTTAATATCATCCCAAGCATAAACTCGAACATAATAATCACCCACATTCGCCGTTAAAGTACAGGTTTCGTTACTCGTTTGTTGTACGCTTTTACAATCGAAATTCTCAAGGGTCGCCTTACTGTCTTTTTTGACATACAGATCTGCATCACCAGTGCCGCCTTCAGTATGAAAGTCGACTTCAAAATTAGCTTCAGTAACAGATAACTTAAAGCACATGCTACTTTTTGCAGTTGCGGTGATATTTGTTTGTTGACCAAGGATTAAATCAAACACGGCACAGTCAGTGGGAATAGGTTCAATTTCGACATTCACAATTAATGTTAAATCAGTAAAGGCTTGATAAGCAAATAAATTAAGGTGTAAATAACCGCCATCAACATCTCCTGAACACGTTTCATTTGAGTTATTGCCATCAGATTTGCAATCAAACTGCGATTGTGTCGCAAGGGCGTTGTGGCGCACAAACAAATCAGCATCACCGTTATCCGCTTGCGCTATAACCTGGTAAGATTTACTGTTGTCTGGCAACTGCAGCTTAAAACATTGCTCAGTCTTGGCTTCACCATTTAATCGGAGACTTTGACCATTTTGTAATAGCACTGTTGTACATTCTTTTGTGTCATTATCACCATAAATGTAAGCCGTAGCATTTAAATCCCCGTTACTTAACTGCTGACCATTGCCAATACGGCTAGCATCAACATTACTGTCTTTTATGCTAATGGTTGTTCGATTTCCTATGCCAAAGGCCGTCGTGCGGTAATGCATTATCGAATGATAATCGTAGGCTTGATGATCTTGACCTTGTTGGCGAGTAATTTTTTGAAAGTTATAACTCATATTTGATTGGATGTTTTGCCAGAGAATATCGATATAATTATCACGGTCTGTTCGGGTTTGTTCATGAAAGAAACCAACCGCATGGCCAATTTCATGTACCGCGGCACCACGACCACAATTAGGTGCAAGTGTTAACGTTTGTCGTCCGCCTGAACGTCCAATCCAAGAGCTACAGCCACCACCATTAATGACATGAATATAATCTGGTTGTATTGTTCTTGGTTTTAATTGTACTTGGGTATTACTATTCCAATGCTCAACCGCGTATAAAAAATCTTGGCGTGCTTGATTGCTCAAAGATGAGTCAATTTGATAAGGAATTATACCTTCAGGCCATTTGTACGCAGAAGTAGGGTAACGAATGGCTGCACTTGGTGCTACACCATTATTGTGAACACTAAACGTACCTATGCCGTCAGTAGCTGCGATGTCTAAACCATGACGTTTTAGCCTTTCGGTATAACCTAAAATCATATCATCAAGATAGGCCAATCCGTCAATATCAACTAAGATCAGATCTGAACCATCTTTTAGTTTTACAGTGAATACTTCACGGTCATCGACTGTGCGGGCAACCATAGATATTACTGAATTGTTTTGTATGTGTTGAAGGTCAACAGTACTCTCAGCTAAACCATAACAAGACAATAGTGCGAGAAAGGGCAGTAAAAAAAACTGGTTTTTATTGTTCATATAAAATATTCCTTTTTTGGGTTTAATCTATTTGTTTTAACAAGGCGATACCTTTACCTTGATTCATACCTTGTAAGCGCTTCAGTTATGTTTAAAATCAAATGGTTAAATCACTTGGATATAGCAACGGAATCACCATTGCTTTTTATCGGTATGGAGTAATGCGGTTAATTGATCTTTGATTAATGGGTTACTGCTTTGTTTGATTTGCGCAGTTATTCGCTCTTTTTGATTTGAAGTTAATACCAGTTTGTTATTAGCCAATGCGCGAGACAGTGCACTGATACTTTTAGCTTGCTTGGAGTTAATCGCAAAATTAACAATCTCATTATGATATTGGGGATCATTGGCTAACAACTTAATCAGTGCGATATTGACGTTAGCCGATTTATCACCTAACAATTTGACTGCTTGCTCATTTAATTCATTTAAACCACTGTTATGAATGGCAAGTAAGGTGACGGCTTTATTGTCACCTCGACTGAGCTTTTTAGAGAGGAACTGACTGACGTTAGCTTGTTGGTCTTGATTGTATTTAACCACGCTGCCAATACTTAATTGCGCCGTATTAGCTAAGTCGTTATTGGGCTGTGCAGTGAGTGTTTTAAGTTCATTTAAGCTTAGGTCCGTGACTGCTTTAAATCGACCTAACGACATGATTAAGCGATGTTTATTGAGCACTGCAATGTCTGGGTGAGCCAATAAATCCACTAACACCACTTCCGCAGCAAAACTAGGATTCTGCTGAATGCTATAAATAATTAAAGAAGCAAGTTGTGTATGCTCGCTTTGTTGATTAAGTAATTCGGCAATATCATCGATACTATAATGTTCAATAAGGTATTTACCGATAGCTTTTGCTAAAGCATCATCATGTAAGCTCGCGAGCTTATTCAAAGCCTGCAGTAACGCTTGTTCAGAACGAATATCAATCACTGAGTTTAATGCTTGAGTTTGAAAAACTATGTCACCGTTTGCATCACTAACATACTTATCTACTTGCCAGTTTGGTTGAATATCAATAGCGTTAACAACGATGGTTTGTTTAACAACAAATTGCCCAGTTTGATTTTGATAAGAAGTTTTGACACTGCTGTTTAATGCTGTAGGGAAGTGATTATCTGCAAGTGATAATTGCCAGTGCTCTGTAATGTTAGTGACGGCTAGGTCGACCTGTGATTGTTGCTCATTACGTGTATGTATTGAACGACTGACTTGATTGTTATCGAGCTGATATTGATAACTCACTGAGCCGGTAGCATTTTCAATAAGCAAAGGGCGGTTAAGCTGATAAGACAAATGTGAAAGTAAATAGCGAACGGCATTCACGGGATGGCTACTATTTAACGCCAGTAGATCTACGTTTTCAAAAACAAAATTATCATATGCTGTAGTAAACAATATTTCAGGTTGAAGCTTTTTAATTTTATCTTGTTGTATTAATTGTGCCGCTACTATTTGTCCGAGCCAGTGCGGTTGATCTGTTACTTTTTTTAAGGCGATATTGCCTTGCAGTACCGAGCTAGAAAGTAACTGGTCATGATTATTAATAACGTCAGTGGTTATTTTATAGCTAAAAGCTAATTGCTTTAGCTGAGTTTTATCTTCTTGATCGCCTTGCGGTTTCGCAGAAGATATTGCATCGATTGATTGATTTAAGACGAGTTCTTTATTTTTGATATTTGTAAAATATAGCGAAGCCGCAATCAACAAACCAATAACAATTAAAATACTAAACAGTGAAGTTTTTTTCATTAAATATTCCTTCTAATTAAATGAGCAAGCAAAAAACTTACTCATTTTTATAAATGCTGGTGAGCTTAAAAGTGCTTACAACGACTGCCATTGTGGGCTAGCGTATTCATAGAAGGTGCGTTCATGTTTGTAAATGGGATCCCATTTTATTAGATTGGTATTAAATTTAAGTAAGCCCCAAAGTTTATGGCAATAAGCATCAATTTTACCGTTACCACCAGAAAGCTCACCGGATATTTTCAATTCAAGAAAACCTTGTTCAACAAGTTCATCTTCCATGTTAACCCGACGAATGCCTCCTTCCATATAACCCTTAGCTTTAACGGTGAGTAAGTTGAACGAGCCTTTTACGCCAATTTCGGAAATACCATGACCAATTGACGTATAGGCCGAAGCTGATACTTTACCTGCGACATAAGGCTCAACCGAGGCATAAATGTAATCAGGGCGGCGTACTTCGTCGACCGTAAAGGGTTCGTCATTATCATAACCACCAATTACACCACCTACGGTAAAGTCCGCACCTACTTCAACCCCCATACCAAACTTCACCCCTACTTGTAACAAACCAAGAGGATCAAGTGGCACCACAATTTTAGGTTTTATGTATTCAGGAATAAGATCAAAGGTATGACTAATGGGATAACTTACGGAAGCATTTAATAAGTCCTCACAATTAGGTTTGATCACGGCAACAGTATCTTCACCAACTTCAAGATTAAAACTAAAGCCTTGAGTACAATCAAGTTTAGCCGGATTAAACTCAAAGGAAATTAAGCCTGAGCCAATTTTCACTGTGCTTTTATGTAATTTAAACCAGTTGCCTGCTTCATATGCCCCTGAAATAGCACCATTTTCCACCGTAGCAACATTCATCCAGCCACTTTGTTCACGATGTTGCTTACTATGATCAATGACTCGATGTTTATTGGCCACACGCGTAGCAAATTCTACATTTCCTGGATTTTTATAGATTTCAGCAGTACTTATTGTTGAAAATAATAAGCTAGAAATTACGAGATGAGATAATTTAATATTTTTCATAAAATTGCCCTTGTTATAATAATTGACGGTATAATAAATCACTTAACTTGAATGGGAACCATTATCAATTGAGTGTATCCCATACAGGTTTATTATTAAAGATGTTAATTACATGTTAATTACATGTTAATTACAAGTGAGTTTTATTATTGTGACATTTAATCTAATAAGGCGTTTTGTGCGTTATTTATTTATTTATGCTTATTATAAGGTTTCAGGACGATCGAATATTGAGAGTCATCTGGTGAAATCATATGACGGTATGTGGACTGGAAAATATAAAGCGTGGGTATGCAATGATTAAGCTGGGGCTGTCAGGCAGCTACGTCTCTATTAAAAACCATACATGCCTTAGTCTAACTTTAAATAAATTAAACTAAGGTGGTATGGTTTTTTGAGCTATTTCTACATAGTAACAAATTCTTCGGCAGAAGTTGGGTGGATCGCAATGGTATTATCAAAATCGGCTTTGGTTGCGCCCATTTTCATTGCAACCGCAAAGCCTTGTAGTAACTCGTCGCTACCAAAACCAATACTATGAATACCAACAATTTTTTCTTCTTTCCCGACACATACTAATTTCATGCGGGTTGGATCTCGATAATCTTCAGTGATGGCTTGATAAAGCGCCGTAAATTGTGATTTATATACCTTAACGTGGTCTTCGCCATACTCTGCCATCGCGTCTTTTTCACTTAAACCGACAGTGCCAATGACCGGATGGCTAAATACTACCGTAGCAATATTAGAATAATCTAAATGTTCATAAGGTTTATTGTTAAACAAGCGTTCGCATAGCCTACGTCCAGCGGCAACGGCTACAGGTGTTAATTGTGCTCGACCCGTATTATCACCCACTGCATAAATGTTACTTACATTGGTATTTTGGTATTTATCTGTAGTGATAAAACCACGTTCGTCTACTGTTACACCTGCTGCAGCAAGGTTGATTTTATCATTGGCAGGTTCGCGACCTATAGCCCAAACTAATGTTTCAACAGGGCCCACAGAGGTACCATTTTCAAGGTGTACCGTTAATAAACCGTCGGCATGCTTTTCAATACGTTTAGGAATACTGTGCGTATGTAATATTGGTCCATGTTTTGCCATTTGCTCTACTAAGGTATCACTTAACATGTCATCAAAACCACGTAAGGGCTTTTCTTTACGCACCAATAGATGTGCTTTTGTTCCTAACGCGTGAAATACCCCAGCTAATTCAACGGCGATATAACCAGCACCAATGACGGCAACACTTTTAGGTTGCTTTGTTAAGGCGAAAAATCCATCAGAGTCGATACCGTGCTCTGCCCCTTCAATGCTTGGAATAGAGGGGCGGCCACCCGTTGCAATGGTGATATGATCTGCGGTGTATAAAACACCATTTACTTCGAGGGTATTTTTATTGACGAAGGTAGCAAAGCCATTGATGACAGTAACGTCATTATTGTCAAAACCACGCTGATACGACGCATGAATACGCTCGATATATGCTTCACGATTTTTAACTAAGGTTGCCCAGTCAAAAGATTGTAACGGAGCTTTAAAGCCAAAGTCGGCCGCATAATGAAGTGCATCGGCAATTTGACCGGCATACCACATGGCTTTTTTAGGTACGCAACCGACATTGACACAAGTACCTCCCATTGGGCCAACTTCAATGATAGCTGCCTTTTTCCCTAAGCGCGCCGCTCGGTTTGCTGAAGCTATACCTCCGCTACCGCCACCAATGGCAATATAATCAAAATGTTGAGTCATGTTAGGATCCTTGGATGAAATAATATTCTTGTTAGAAGAGATGTGGGAGCAAAGAAAAAATAATCAAGCGCTCATCTGTTAGTTATACCCGTACTCATTGAAGATGCAGGTTTTGAACCGTCTAAAAAAGTCATCTACTGCGTTGCATTCAATCCTAATAGCCACGCTATTACTCAATCATGCATTTTGTAGCTAAAATTTTTAGCCATGCTCAAAATCACGCATCTTCAATGACCACGGGTATATACCAATTGAAAGAATGAATCGATCATTTTAAGGCGCTATAATTGCTCACTACTTTAATTCAATTAGTATTATACCAATCACACAAACTAAGTGACCATTTCTACTTGTTAAAAGTAATAATTACTGCGTTATTTATTTAATAATTAGAACAACTAGTTAGTTAAATAAATGCCTTGTACTTATCAC
>JBLHNB010000041.1:0-44622 GCA_047621305.1 Alteromonadaceae bacterium
AAGGCGCTTGATTGAACAATAGCGGGTATTGTGATTGAAAGCAACGCCGTCATTGGATATTTAGACTGCATTAAAATGATCACATATTTAGTGCATTTGGTATCACCTAATTTATATCGTATATATACCATAAAGCCTTTAAAAGTGAACAATCACGCCGAAAAAAGCCCCCTTAACTTCAATATCGGTATATAAATTTTCTAAATTTTCAAATTCCATTTTCACGGCCCGATACCCTAAGGTCAGATTAAAATCCCCCCTAATACTATCAATTAGATCGTAACTTAAGCCAACTTGATAGTCATAAAGTAAATGGTCATCTCTCAATAAATAATTACCCAGGGCAAATACACTTAAACCCGTTAACGGCAAGCTAATATTAGTGGCAACATACAACATAGGCTCAATTTCGTTTGTCTTTACTTTACCCGTATCAACAGTATTTGTTGTTTCTGTAACAGAGTGATCATGTCCCTCGTGCTCTTTTCCATCCCACCTACTATCTGTACTTGTAGTAACAATAGTTGTTGTTTGCGTTACCGTGACAGCACCATCAAAATTTCTAGCGGTTAAACCAAAATCAAATGAAAATAAGCCGTTATCAAATAATTCATAATATAAGGTGTAATCGACATAACTGACGTTAACATCGCCATCAATGAGAACAGTTTTATTAAACTCTTGCGTTAAATTAGTTTTACCTGTGGTATCAAGCGCAGTACTTGCAATGCGTACATGAGGGAGCAAAGGAAAAGGGTGTTCAATGGCAACAAAGTAGTTACTTTGCTGTTCTTTTTTTAAATTAACGTCAATTAGCCTATTTTTTTTACCAAAAATACCACTTGCTTCACTTTGCCAAATTTGGCCGCCCAGATATAAACCCACCGTAGTTGCTTGTACGTTAGCAGTAAAAAGTGCAGTAAGTGTTGCTGCAAAAGCCTTTTTTTTCATCTAGTTATTATCCTTGTTTACGACCATTTTATATACCCACCATCACCTTTATACCCACGAGAGGCCATAAAAAAGGCCAGTAATTTACACTCTAAAGTAGAAGTAAGGTTTACGAGCCATTAGTTACAAGATGTTTGGTGTATTTTATAGCAACTAAAAATACCTTTATTGTTTTTCCTGATCTTTATCCTTAGGCAGGTATTTATATCCAGTGATCATGGCTGATACTAAAGCTGAACGTTCTTTACGTTCCCCAAAAATAACCCCGATAATATGTAATGGAATTAAAAACAATAAACTATAAAACGAATAAACATGAGCGGTAATAAAGGGTTTACGTAATGACCGCATCGCTTGATAAGCTTCTGGGTCGACATTTTCTTTGGAGTAAGGTTTTATCAGGTCAAGTTTGTTTTTATCAAGAGCAATACTTTCGGAAAAATACTGTCCAAATGGTGGATAATAAATGTCTGTACCTGCGACCACTAGGCCGGATATTGTTTGAATAACCATAAATGAAAGTAACAGTGCAACCATAAGTTTTCCTGCTGGGTTATGCCCTTTATAGACGCTTTGCTCTCCATTTTTATAGGCTTTAAATTCCTTAACAAAGTTATTATTAAAGGGTAACATTTCTCCCCAACGCTCAAGACCTTTGCCAACAAAACCAATTAGAATCCGAAATAATAAGTTTACCGCAAAAACATAACCTATAGTCACGTGTATCGTTTTAAGTAATATTTTACCTTCAATAGAAATACCAAAAGATTTTGCGTTATAAATAATCAACCCCACAATAACTAATAATGAAAGCACAATAACGTTCAACCAATGAAACAGCCTAATGTTACGACTCCAAACAAGTGTTGCGATTACATTTGTAGACATATACACCTCTATTTATGCTTAAATTAGTTTATTGGGAATACTTTTTCTGTAGTTTTTTAGCTAACATTGCGCTCATCATAGCCCTTAATCCGGCAGGCTTCACCAATTTACGCATGAACCCAACATCTAATATTTTCGCCTTTTCTTCAATATCGCTATCTGTTGTTGCAGTTATTAATATTGCCGGCACATAGTAGTTGCTTAATAACCGCAATTGGGAAATTAATGTTAAACCATCTTTTCTATCATCAAGCTGATAATCAACTAAGAGTATTTCAATATTATTTTTATTTTCAGAAAAAACGGTTACTGCCTCAGCAAAGGAGTTTGCCGATAAAACATGACATTGCCACGTTGTTAATAGCTCGATCATGCCATTAAGTACGTCAATATCGTTATCAATACAAAGTACAGTAACTCCTCTTAAGCCAATTTTAGATACTAAAGTAGGCTCTCGAGGTTTAATTACCGCTCTTACTTTTTCAAGAGAAACTGAAAATTTACAGCCCAGTCCGTTTTTTGATTTTAAAGACAATGAGTGCCCTAAAAGATGCGTTAAACTTTGCGAAATATTAAGCCCTAACCCCAAACCTCGACTCGACTGTGCTTGTGGTGTATGCAATTGCGTAAATTGTTCAAACACCATGCTTTGTTTATCGATTGGTATCCCCGGACCGTTATCCAATACCTGTATATTAACAGTATCTTTAATAACCCTTGCACCTAACAGAACTTTACCTGGACTTGCATAACGAAAAGCATTACCTACTAAATTTTGCAGTACCCGACGTAATAGGTGTTTATCTGAATGAACCCAAACACTGGTGGCGACCACACGAAAATTTACTTCTAGTTCATCGGCTAACGCTGAAAATTCCTGCGCAAGATCTTCAAATAATTCAATAAGTGCAAATGATTCTTTATGTGGTTTTATGTTGCCACTTTCGATGCGCGCTATCTCGCCTAAATCAGATAATAAATCGTTAGCAACCTTTAAAGAATGATCAATATTATTCACTTGTCGTTGTTGAACAGCGTTCAGGTTATTTTGATTAGCCAGTGCCGAGGTAAATAATCGAGCCGCTTCAAGGGGTTGCATTAAGTCATGGCTACAGGCTTTTAAATACAAACTTTTTTTAACGTGTGCCTGCTCAGCTTTTTCTCTTGCAATAGCAAGCGCTGCATTGGTTTGCGCCAATTTATGGGTGCGTTCTAAAACCCGGGTTTCTAAATCTACGTTAGCTTCTTTAAGTACTTTTTCAGCTTGACGATAAGCGGTTATATCTGAAAATAACATCACAAAACCGCCACCAGGTAAGGGGTTACCTTCAATACGAATAACTTGGCCATCATGTTGTCGCTCAGAACTATGTGAACTACCGCTCCGTAAAAATTGCAGCCGTTTAGCGACTTGTTCATCAATATGTCCGGCACCACACAAACCGCGGCGCACGTTATATCTGATCAAACCCTCAATGGGGCTACCTTTATAAACAAGCTCTTTAGGATAATTAAAAAGACCAAGGTACTTCTTATTCCACGCCACCAACTTCAGTTCGTTATCGACAATTGAAATACCTTCACTGGCATTTTCTATGGCACTCTGTAATAAGTTATCACTCACTTTCTGTTGTTGATTCGACGCATTTCCAACCAACATCGCTAATTCGTCCAAAGCAATATCTCGCCCCTCTAAAACAGAGGAAAGTACTAACCGTGCCGAAGATGCCCCCATCACACTCGCTAAGGTATTCTCAGTAAGCTCGATCAGCATTTGATTATAGGCAAGATTACCCACTTGCTTTTTAATGGTTTCTCGTTGAAATTTACTGAATGATTCTTTTGCCTTTTTTTCACCTACAAAACGTGAAATTAATAGCTCAAGTTCACGATAGTCGATATGACGATTTTTTTGTGTTGTTAATAAATTCGGTGGTTGCCACTCTAAAAATACCGATGCCTGGACACGCTCTTGCACACTTTGACGACTAATTTGAGATAGCGCCCACATCACAAAAACATTGGCCGCTAAGCTGAGTAAACTGATCGTACTTGTAGCAGGTAAAATACCGTCAGTGAAGGGTTGTTCGTAAAAACCAAATTGTGGTAAAAAATTAAAAATAAACCACATCATAAAGCCCACTAAAATACCGCCATAAACACCGGTTAAGCTTGCCCTACGCCAATAAAAGGCAGCAATCAATGCAGGGGTTAATTGCGCAAAAGCACCAAAAGCAATTTCACCTAACGATGATAAGGTATCGGGTGACGCCATTAAAAATACGCCATAACCCAGTAGTATCACCAGTAAGACCAATATTTTTCTGATGTTTAATAAACGATATCGAAAACTGTCATAATCTGTTTGACTGTTTTTATTGGCGCGAAATAACCACGGAAAGACGATTTCATTACTTAACATCGTACTTAAGGCTATGGATGAAATGATCACCATCGAGCTTGCTGCAGATATAGCGCCTAAAAACGCAAATAATGTCAGCCATGTTTGTTGTTGATACCAAGGAAGAAATAAAACATAAGCGTCTGAGGGTACTGAGTCACCTAATAGTAATTGTCCCGCGAGACCTAATGGCGCGGCAAAGATAGCAAATACCAGTAAATACAGTGGGAATACCCGTCGGCTTAGCCAAGTATCTTTTTCATCTTTTAACTCGACCACCATCACTTGAAATTGTCGCGGTAAGGATAAAAATGCGGCCATCACAATAATTAGCATTGCCGCCATTGACATCAAATTGGGCATATTAAATTGCTGTTCAAGTTGTAAATTAGCACCTGATTCTCGCCATATATCCATCGGAGAATCAAAAAGAACAAAAGATACAAATAGGCCAACCGCCAAAAAGGCAAACAGTTTGACCAAGGATTCAAATGCGATGGCAAGCATAACGCCCGGATGGCGCTCTGTAACATCAATATTACGCACCCCAAAAACAATCGTAAAACCTGCCAAAACCAAACTAACAATTAGGCCAAAGCGCCAAGGAATAAGTGACTGCTCGGCTTGTAATTGTTGGAAGGAATAGACAATAGCTTTTAATTGCAGTGCGATATAAGGCATGGTGCCAACAAGTGCCACCAAAGTAACAATAATGGCGAGATTATGGGATTTACCGTAGCGAGACGCTAATAAATCCGCTAGCGACGTTAGATTTAGCTTTAAACTGACACGAATAATACGTTGAATAAAAGGCCATGCAAAAACAAATAATAAGATGGGTCCTAAATAGATTGGCAGATGTGAAAGAAAATTAGCGGATGCTTGTCCTGTTGTTCCTAAAAAGCTCCACGAAGTACAATAAACGCCTAACGTCAGGGCATATATTATCGATTGACTTTTTTTTACTAATTTATGCCGGTATTTATCTCCTAAAAAAGCAATTATGAATAGCAGACCTATATAAGTAAGGCTTAAAGTAGCTAATTGCCAGTTAGGAAACATACATACCTCTTACCATTGAAATTATTTATTTTAGTTCGAGTTAACAATAACTTAAAAGGCACCTTCACTCTAGATAATACTTGTTTCTTGTTATCGTCAATGCGTCTGAATAAAGTGAGCCTTGAGAGGCGATCACTTAATTGTTTGTGTATAAAATTCAGTAAAATATTTTCCGCCTTTAATTTCAAGGATCAAACGTAATTTGTAACTCGCCCCTTTATTTGCAACCAAACTGCCGAGGGGTGTTTTGCGTTTCCAATAATAAGGTGAATCTTTCATACCTAAGGGAAATGGTGTTGCTTGATTGTCTTTATCGACAAGAAATAAAGTCACGGTATCGATAGGATACGTGGAATTAACCGTGGTGATACCCTTATCATCCATAACATTCACTTCGAACTCGCCTGATTTTAAAATACACTTTTGATTGCTAACGTCACAATGTCCAAAAGGTACTAATTCAAACGCACGGACTTCTTGAGCGCCACTCTCTTCCCACAAATCGGCTAATGCAAAGCCTAAAATAGCAAGGATAGGAGCAACAAGAATAGCTGTTTTAGTGTGTTTGTTCATAACGTTCCTTTAAATAATTCTACTTCGTCATTATGAAAATATTTCAGCCTTTTAAATTGAGACTGGGAAATAAATTCAGAATGATGTCTACTTAGGCTGTAGAGGTTTAAACAGTATATCGTGATAAGTAAATATAAAGCCCTATTTATACAAGTTAAATAGGGCTTTTAGTTCGATTAATCAATCAGTAATCTATGACTACTTAGTGATCATGTGCTGCCGATACGCCACCATGTGGGGTACGAAAGTTTTCAACCATTTCTTGAATATGAGCTGGCGCTGGACCTGTTACTTTCAACATAGCGAAAGCTACTGCGAAGTTAACAAATGCACCTACAGCACCAAACGCGTTAGGAGAAATACCAAAGAACCAGTTTGGCCCCATGTCACCTAGGAAAGAAGTACCTGGGATAAACATAATACCCTTGTGTTGGAATACGTATAACATAGTTACACCAATACCCGAACACATACCCCAAACGGCTGCGCTACCACTCATTTTCTTAGCAAATATCCCCATCATTAAGGCTGGGAATATTGACGATGCGGCTAAACCAAAGGCTAGCGCCACCGTTCCTGCGGCAAAGCCAGGCGGATTTAAACCAAGCCAACCAGCGACAAGTACAGATATTGTCATGACAACACGACCTGCCAGTAACTCATTTTTCTCTGATAAGTCAGGCGTTAATATGCCTTTCATTAAATCATGGGAAATAGAGGACGATATCGCTAATAACAAACCCGCAGCCGTAGATAACGCAGCAGCTAGACCACCCGCGGCAACTAACGCTATTACCCAATTGGGTAAGTTTGCGATTGCAGGATTAGCCAGTACCATAATGTCACGATCTACTTTAACCATTTCATTGGTGGCTTTGTCTGCTGTGTATTGCACTTTACCATCGCCATTTTTGTCTTCGTATTGTAATAGACCTGTTTTTTCCCAATCTTTAAACCATTGAGGACGCTCAGCATAATCCATATTCTGACCTGCTACAGGTTCAATAGTATTCATTAAGTTCAAGCGAGCCATTGCGCCAACAGCTGGAGCAACTGTATATAATAAGGCGATAAAAACTAACGCATAACCTGCTGACTGACGTGCTGCTTTTACAGAAGGAACCGTGAAGAAGCGCATAATAACGTGAGGTAAACCGGCAGTACCGATCATCAATGACAAGGTATATGCGAACATATTTACTGATCCGCCCATATTGTCAGTGGTGTACTCTTTAAAGCCTAAGTCTGTCACTACCATGTCTAACTTATCAAGTAAGTAAACTCCACTACCGTCGGCTAGGGTAGAACCTAAACCTAATTGTGGAATAGGGTTACCGGTTAACTGAAGTGAAATAAACACGGCTGGAATAGTGTAAGCAAAAATCAATACACAGTACTGAGCTATTTGCGTATAAGTAATGCCTTTCATACCACCTAAAACCGCATAAACCCAAACAACAAACATACCAATATAAAGACCATTGTCATATTCAACCTCTAAGAAACGAGAGAAAGCGACACCAACACCTTTCATTTGACCTATGATATAAGTTAATGACGCAATAATTAAACAAACAACCGCCACAACACGTGCTGTTTTTGAATAATAACGATCAAAAATAAACTCAGGTACGGTGAATTTACCGTGTTTTCGTAAATAAGGTGCTAGTAGCATGGCTAATAATACATAACCACCGGTCCAACCCATTAAGAAAACTGAGCCGCCATAACCTAAAAATGAAATCATTCCTGCCATTGAAATGAATGACGCTGCACTCATCCAATCGGCGCCAATCGCCATACCATTTTGCATTGGCGTAACACCACCGCCAGCAACATAAAAGTCACTGGTTGAACCCGCACGAGCCCACCAGGCAATCGCAAAATAAACGGCAAAAGAACCGAACACGGCAATGTATGTATAGAGTTTTAACTCTTCCATTATGATTCCTCCACGTTGTATTTTTTATCAAGGTCGTTCATTTTTTTGGTATACCAAAAAACTAAAGCAACAAAGGTGTAAATTGAACCTTGCTGTGCAAACCAGAAACCTAGTTTGTACCCACCGAGACGGATAGCATTTAATGGCTCGACTAACAGCAAACCAAAACCAAATGAAACCACGAACCAGATAGCAAGACATATAAATATTAGGCGCAGATTCTCTGACCAATATGATTGTTTATCTTCCATTATTCTCTCCTAGCAATTTGAGCGTTTTCTATTGTTATACGCTTATTTTTATTACCTGTTTTAGAGAAAAGTTGACTATTAATTGGTGGTAGCAGTTAGTAAACCGTTAACAATAATGAATACTCAAACCATTCTATTTCCACACTAACAAGCTTTTTCAGGGGCTGATATTAAACTTTAGTCTAGAGTTGACAATTAATGGTTGACTAGGGTCTGTTTATCTTTCAATTTATAGCTCTGTTGTACTTGGCAAATCAACAGACTCTGGGGTTTTTATAATCCGCTACGACATAATTATTTTCTTGGATGGCAGGCATTTTATGGACAATGAGTTAGCAGAAATCAGTACCTTTGTAGAAAACATTCCACCATTTGATGTTTTACCAAATGAGTTTCTTTTAGCTGTCGTTAAAGAAATCAATATTTGCTATTTACGTGCTGAACAAGTTTTACCGCCTAATAATACCGACACTGCTCAGCTTTATATTTTACGTAAAGGTGCGCTAGCTTATCGCGACAAACATGGACAGTTGGTCAGTAAATACGGTGAAGGTGACATTTGTAGCGTTTTTTGTCGACCAGATCAACGTTCCAGAATATCCGTTAAAACAGAAGAAGATACCTTATTATATTGCTTGGATTACCCGTTATTAATCACTATTACTAGTGAATATCCACAAATAGACGCTTTTTTTATGCAGACGGCAGCTCAACGCCTCAAAGTAAAAATGAATAAGGTCAATGAAGACGCTATTATTGCCTCTTCATTAATGAATACGCCGATCAGCCAATTTTATCATGCACCAATAGAAACCATCGACAGTAAACAATCTATCCAACAAGCCGCAATTAAAATGACGGCATTGGATTTTTCATGTTTAGTGGTGTTAGAGCAACAACAGCCGATCGGTATAGTAACCGACAAAGATATTCGCCGGCGTTGTGTTGCCCAAGGATTAAGTTTTACTGATCAGGTCACTAGCATTATGACTAAAAACATGATGACCATTTCAGCTAAAAGTAGCGCCTACGATGCTTTAATGCTGATGACCCGCAAACGTATTCATCATTTACCCGTTACCGAACATGACGAACTAATTGCCATGGTAACCCTTACCGATTTAATGAATAATGAAGGTCACAACGCCGTTAACATTACCAGCTTAGTACACAAAACCACCACAATTAACGAACTGGTTGAGATCAGTAAGCTATTACCTAAGTTACAAATTCGCATGGCTAAACTTGGCACAACAGCGGATCATGTCGGCAAAAGTATTAGCGCAATCACTATGGCGTTTACGATACGTTTAATCGAAATGGCTGAAAAACTTTACGGTGTAGCTCCTGTACCCTATGCATGGTTGGCCGCGGGTTCACAAGCTCGACAAGAACAATTTGCTCATTCAGATCAAGACAATGCCTTAATTATCTCAGATCAAATGAAAG
This sequence comes from Alteromonadaceae bacterium, assembly GCA_047621305.1. Lineage (GTDB taxonomy): Bacteria > Pseudomonadota > Gammaproteobacteria > Enterobacterales > Alteromonadaceae > Colwellia_A. The sequence continues at coordinate 9,518 of JBLHNB010000041.1, forward strand.
TTGAAGATGCACAATGGTTTAGTGACCTTGCCATTTTTGTCAGTGATGGTTTAGCTGCCTGTGGTTTTATTTATTGCCCAGGTGATATTATGGCTACCAACCCTAAGTGGCGACAGCCACAAAAAGTATGGCATAAATATTTTACCCAATGGATTACAACCCCAGATCCAAAAGCATTACTTAATGCCAGCGTTTTCTTCGACTTAACCACAGTGTATGGCGACAGTACACTTATTGAAGCTGTGCGCGAAAAGCTCTTGAGTAAAACCAAAGGCAGTACCTTATTCCTTGCCCATATGTCAAAAAATGCATTATCTCACCGCCCGCCTCTAGGATTTTTTAGAGACTTTGTCTTAATTCAAAATGGTAAAAATAAAGATGTACTCGACCTAAAACACAATGGCTTAGCACCCATTGTTGATTTAGCTCGAATATATGCCTTAGCTGAGGGAATTCCTGCGGTAAATACCATTGAAAGATTAAGCAAAGCCGCGGGTAGTGCTAGTTTAACTCGTGCTTCAGCAGAAAATTTAATTGATGCTTATGAGTTTTTAGGTATGTTAAGGATGGTTCATCAAGCTAAGAAACTACAGCGTGGGGATAATCCTGATAATTATTTATCTCCCAAAGAAATTTCCAAACTTGAACGAGAGCATTTAAAGGACGCCTTTAAGGTGATCAAAACAATGCAAGACGCTCGTCAAGCAAGTTATTGATATGATAACAGAACATCCTATATTCGCGTGGTTAACTGGCTTTGAAGCTAAACGAAAAAGACAATTAGCCATCGCGCCCAAAGGCGCTATAAGCGATTTTTTATCTGTGCCTTTACCGATGAATAATACCCCCATTGAACAGTTGAATATTTTATCGGTAGACTTTGAAACCACAGGTTTACATGCAATAAAGGATAAATTGCTCAGTGTCGGCTTTGTCGAAATAAATCATCAACAAATACAATTAAAAACCAGCTACCATCAGATAATCAATACCAAAAAAGATCTTGATGCAGACAATGTCATTATTCATCAAATTACTGACCAACAAAAAGCCCTCGGTGCACCATTAAAAGAGGTGGTAGAAAGCTTATTACAAGCGTTAGCGGGAAAAATAATGTTGGTACATTTTGCTCGTATCGAAAAACAATTTTTGCAAAGAGCTTGCCTCGAACTCTATGGCTTTGCCCCCTCATTTCCGATGATTGATACCTTAATGATCGCCAAACGCCAGTTTGATAAACACGATATCGCTTATGACCCCTCCAAATTAAGATTATCCGCATTAAGGCATAAATATGGTTTACCAGAACATCATGCCCATAATGCACTTAATGATGCGATAGCAACGGCGGAGTTACTGATGGCCCAAGTCAATCACATGCCTCTCGCAAATAAAGTGCAACTAAAGGATATTTTATTATAACGTTTACGCTGAAAAGTACGAACAACAGTAATCCGTTAACTTTTTCACTTTAATATCAAATTTGGTATGGGCTTCAACGCCAAAGCTTTGTCCTGCTGAAATATTGATCCACTCTGTTTTGCCTGACAATAGCACGTCAACATCTCCGGCTAAAATTTCCATGAGTTCCTCATCATTTGCAGCAAAAGTGTATTCACCAGGCATCATAATACCCAATGTTTTCACTGAGCCATCAGCTAAAGTCATTGTTCGACTCGTTACTTTGCCATCAAAATAAATACTTGCGGCTTTAGTTACCGTTACATTCGTTAATTCAGTCATCAGAGTTCTCTCTTTAAAATACGTTATGGATTAATAGGGTTCCGTTTGGTCAAGGCTAGTTTTACAACAAAGTTACATTAGTATTATGCAACCAACTACCGACTTACAATGTTGTCGTCATTATTTACCTAAAACTGTACATCCTGTACATCGACACTCCTTCACATCCATGTGATCGTGTCATTGCCTGCATGGACGCAGGTACTTAGCTTTTGTCTGGAACAAAAAAGCTGACCGTACATCCTGTACATCGACACTCCTTCACATCCATGTGATCGTGTCATACCGTACATCCTGTACATAAAAAAAGCGGTATTGGCCAGGATCCAATACCGCTACTTTGCAGCAAGCAAAAAACTATTTTTATTCAAAACAATTAAAATTGCAGAAGCATTTATAAAATTAAAAATAAATGCTAAGACCCTTTAAAAGATGCTGCAAAGTTTATTACTTTAAAAAATTAAAGATTTGATTCAATGATACGTTTCATATCAGTCATATAACCGCGTAGCTTTTTACCAACACTTTCTACATTATGACTACGGATTGCTTCATTTACTGCAATTAAACGGACATTATCAACACCATTTGAGCTTTCTTTTAAGCCTTCGCCTAATTGCTCAAGGGTTAAATTATTCGCATATTCTTCTAACAGAGGCACTGCTGCATGCGTAAATAAATAGTTACCATATTCAGCCGTGTCTGAAATAACCACGTTCATTTCGTATAATTTGTTACGTGCAATACAGTTAGCAATTAACGGCGTTTCATGAAGTGATTCGTAATATGCTGATTCTTCAATGATGCCTGCAGCAACCATAGATTCGAAAGCTAATTCAACACCGGCTTTGATCATAGCGACAACAAAAATGCCTTTGTCATAGTATTCTTGCTCAGTAATTTCTACATCACAATCTGCTGCTAGTTCAAAAGACGTTTCAGCAGTCTCTGCACGCCATGTTAATAAATTAACATCATCATTTTTCCAATCAGCCATCATGGTCGCAGAAAAATGACCTTCGATAATGTCATCCATATGCTTTTCAAATAACGGACGTAAAATCACTTTTAATTCTTCTGACATATCAAACGCTTTAATTTTTGCAGGGTTTGATAAACGATCCATCATGTTTGTGATGCCACCGTATTTTAGACCTTCCGTCGTTGTTTCAATGCCATATTGCAGCAATTTACGTGCATAAGCAGCATCCATTCCTTGCGCAACTAATTGTTTATGTCCCAATACTGCAGCTGTTTGTAACATGCCACATAAAATTGTTTGTTCGCCCATTAAGTCTGACTTAACTTCAGCGATAAATGACGATTCAAGTACACCTGCACGATCACCACCTGTAGCAGAAGCATACGCTTTAGCAATCGCTAAGCCATTGCCTTGGGGATCATTTTCAGGATGAACAGCAATAAGTGTTGGTACACCAAAACCACGTTTGTATTCTTCACGTACTTCAGTACCTGGGCATTTAGGTGCAACCATCACTACGGTAATGTCTGGGCGGATTTGCATGCCCTCTTCAACAATATTAAAGCCATGAGAGTAAGAAAGCGTTGCGCCATGTTTCATTAACGGCATAACCGCAGTTACTGCCGATGTATGTTGTTTATCAGGTGTTAAATTTAATACTAAGTCAGCTTGAGGAATAAGCTCTTGGTAATTACCTACTGTAAAACCATTTTCTGTCGCCCACTGCCATGATTGACGTTTTTCAGAAATAGCCGCTTCGCGTAATGCATAAGAAATATTTAAGCCTGAGTCGCGCATGTTTAAACCTTGGTTTAACCCTTGAGCACCACAACCGACAATAACGATATTCCAATCTTTTATAAAATTACAGCCTTCGCTAAATTCTTCACGCTGCATAAAACGACATTTTCCTAACTGGCCTAATTTTTCACGTAAACTTAAAGTATTAAAATAATTGCTCATGTCTTTTCCTTGTTACTGCTTCTGCTCACAAAATTACGGAGCTCTAAGCAATAAAATAAATTTGTTTTGTCGGCTTTCTCCGACGATGGAGGCATCATAACGCAAGACTTGTGTTGCTTAAAATGATATATTTGCACCACTGCGTTGCATTTTTTGCAACTACAAAACTGTTCACCCAAATATGCAAAGGCGTAAATCGTGAATTTAAAATCATTAAAAATGTTTGTTCATTTGACGCAAACTTTACATTTTGGCAAAACAGCAGAGGCGAGCCATGTCAGTACTTCTACGTTAAGTCGTATTATTCAAAGGCTTGAAAATGAAGTAGGTTGTTCGATATTGCACCGCGATAACCGCAGTGTGGTCTTAACCGATGCTGGGCAACAATTTAAAAAATATGCTGAACAGCAGCTTGAACAATGGCAACTTTTACAATTGTCACTTAATCAAAAACAAGCTGAGCTGCAAGGGAAGCTTCATATTTATTGTTCAGTAACAGCCGCATACAGCCATCTACCGCCATTACTCGAACTTTTCAGGCAGCAACATCCGTTAGTTGAAATTGTTTTAGCAACAGGTGATGCTGCTGATGGTTTTGAACAAGTACAACAACAAGCGGTTGACGTTGCCATTGCCGTAAAACCTGAAAATTTATCACGTACTTTTCATTTTCAACACCTTGCTGAGGTCCCCTTATCGGTGATCGCGCCGACCATGGCTTGTAAAGTACAACAGCAGTTACAAGATGGTGTACGTTGTTGGTCTGAAATTCCCATTATTTTACCCGAACATGGTGTTGCTAGAAAACGCTTTGAATACTGGTATCGCAAAAAACAACAGGGCAAGCCTAATATTTACGCGACTGTATCAGGGCATGAAGCATTAGTAAGTATGGTCGCTTTAGGTTGTGGTATCGGCATCGCGCCACAAGTTGTGGTCGCCAATAGCCCCGTTAAAGATCGTGTGCGATATCTTATTGATGCTGGCGAGCTTGAACCCTTTGATTTAGGAATTTGTTGTCTAAATCAAAGTCGAGAACAAACGTTAGTTAAAGCTTTTTTTGAGGCGATAAAAGAAAATTAACCCGCAATTGCATTAGTGAGATGTCGTAATAGCCTATCCATCGCACGATACGAGAGTGCCTCGATTAAATGTTCTCGTTTGATATCGTCAATATTATTCATATCCGCCAAGGTACGTGCGATTTTTAAAATTTTATGATGCGCGCGAGTAGACAAACCTAGTTTTTCAACGGCAAGTTCAAGAAACTCATTATCATCAGCAGATAATTTACAATAAATACGAATATCAGCACTTGCTAAGTGCGCGTTGGCTTGCCCCTGACGGATCATTTGTCGCGCTCGACAAGCAGCTACTCTCACTTGAATGGTCGTACTATTTTCATTATGTTGTTCTTGATTCGCCCACATGCCGCGAGGTAACCGTGCGACTTCGATTTGAATATCAATGCGGTCTAAAAAAGGTCCTGATAAGCGATTAAGGTAACGTAATACTTGCTCAGGGGTACTGCGATTATCGTTATAAAACCCAGTAGGACTTGGATTCATTGCGGCAATCAGTTGAAAACGAGCTGGAAAGGTTTGCTTGCGCAATGCTCGAGATATAGTGACCTCGCCAGACTCCATCGGCTCGCGTAATACATCTAACACTTTACGTTCAAATTCTGGTAGCTCATCCAAAAATAACACCCCATTGTGCGCTAGTGATATTTCTCCCGGCTGTGGTTGACTGCCTCCACCCACAAGCGCGGCTGATGATGCGGTATGGTGTGGCGCACGAAACGGTCGAGTGAACCATGAATTGGCGTTAATGGGCTGATGACTGATTGACTGAATGGCGGCCGCCTCCAATGCTTCTTTTTCACTCATCGCTGGCAATATACCAGGTAAACGACTGGCTAACATGGTTTTTCCTGTGCCTGGCGGCCCAATAAATAGCAAGTTATGTGCCCCACTGGCGGCAATTTCTAAAGCGCGTTTTGCTAATGGTTGACCCACAACATCAGCGATATCTAGTTCACACTTCGTAAGCGGCTGTTTTATTTTTTGCTCTTCAACAAAAGGCAGTGCTATTTGTCGAGCAAAATGCGCATATAACTGCGTAAGGTGTTCTATTTCATGTATTTTTGCTTGTTTTACCCAACTAGCTTGTTCGGCATTGTGCTTGGGAATAACCAAGATTCGCTTACTTTCACTACACGCCATCGCCATGGGGATTTCACCGATAATCGCTCGCAACTCTCCTGATAAAGATAATTCACCTGCAAATTCATATTCAGCCAAGTCAACTTGTGGCAATTGTGCCGATGCCGCTAAAATGCCAATAGCGATAGGTAAATCAAAGCGACCTCCCTCTTTGGGAAGATCAGCTGGGGCGAGATTAATGGTGATCCGTTTGGCTGGAAATTCATAACCACAATTAATGATCGCACTGCGTACTCGATCTTTAGCTTCACGCACTGAAGTTTCTGGAAGGCCTACAATATTAAATACTGGTAAACCATTGGCTAAGTCAACTTCGACGGTGACAAGAGGGGATTCAAGACCTACACGGGCGCGGCTATAAACACAGGCTAACGACATAAAAAATCCATTTAAATTATGCTTCATTTGTTTTTAATTGTAGTCACGCAAGCCGTAAAGTGCGAATAAGCATTTATGCTCTTCCCAAGACTTTTTATAACCAGAGACAAATGAATTAGTAAAAAAACTCTAATGAAAAAGCTTGCACTTAATATTAGAGCTATGATACTAATTTAAATAGGCTGACAACAGCGACCAAATTTACGTAAGAGAATTTTTAGAATTATGAACAAATTATTTAGCGCTATTATTATTAACATTCTCGTCGTGGTGATTATAAAATCATCGCGGGGTTGTTTGTTGAATTGAGCTAAGTAAGGCTAAAGATTAAATACAAACCCCCCGCTCCGCAAGGACCGGGGGGTTTGTTGTATTAGGCAATATGGAATATTAAATGAACGTACATTTTTGAATCCAACTATTTTTGAATCCAACTGAGGAGAATACTAGCTAACCTTTGTTAGTTAGTTTAACGAGTAAATGGCAAACGAGAAAAAACAAACAGGTGGATCACTACTTTTTAATGTGATGCAACAACATGGCGTAGAACATGTTTTTGGTTATCCCGGTGGTGCGATCATGCCCATTTATGACGCTTTGTATGATAGTGATGTTCAACATTTTTTATGTCGTCACGAACAAGGTGCAGCATTTTCTGCGATAGGCTATGCAAGAGCTTCAGGTAAAGTGGGTGTTTGTTTAGCCACATCGGGTCCCGGTGCAACCAACCTTATCACTGGTCTTGCTGATGCACTTGCTGACTCAATTCCACTCGTTGCCATTACTGGTCAAGTTGCCACCGCTGCGATGGGTTCAGATGCGTTTCAAGAAATTGATATTTTTGGTTTATCACTGGCGTGTACCAAACACTCTTTTCAGGTGACCGATATCAACGAACTACCTAAGGTACTTCATCGAGCTTTCGCCATCGCCCTTGAAGGTCGACAAGGACCTGTTTTAGTTGATATTCCAAAAGATATTCAACTTGCTGAAGTAACCAATACCCTTGAAGATTTTTCTCAACTGAAAAATAAAGTTAAGCTTCCTCCTGCGAATGTGGGTCGTGCAATTGCTTTACTCAGCCAAGCAAAACAACCTATTTTATATGTTGGTGGTGGTGTCGGTATGGCAAACGCAGTTGACGAATTAAGAGCGTTTGCAAAGACTACTGGCGTGCCAAGTGTTTCTACATTAAAAGGTCTTGGCGCTTTAAACCCAGATGACGATAATTATATGGGTATGCTAGGAATGCATGGCACGAAAGCCGCCAATATTGCCGTACAAGAATGTGATTTACTGATTGTGGTAGGTGCACGTTTTGACGACCGAGTTACGGGTAAATTGAGTGAGTTTGCTCCCCATGCCAAGGTCATTCATTTTGACATCGATACCGCCGAAATTAATAAACGCCGAACGGCTGACTCTGCAATTTTAGGTGATTTAAAAATTAATTTACCTGCCTTGGCAATCCCCCTTTCAATTGCCGATTGGCAACAAAACTGTCAGCAAATGAAAACAAATTTTGCGTGGGATTATAACCATCCTGGAGAGAAAATTTTCGCACCTGCGGTCTTAAATGAAATTAGCCGATTAATGCCAAAAAACACCTGTGTTACTACTGATGTGGGACAACATCAAATGTGGGCTGCACAGCATATGGAATTTAACGACCCCAGTAACTTTTTAACCAGTGGTGGCATGGGTACTATGGGCTTTGGTTTGCCCGCAGCCATTGGCGCACAAATCAGTCGCCCTCATGATACTGTGATTGCGGTAACGGGTGATGGCTCGATCATGATGAACGTACAAGAAATGGCAACAATGAAGCGTTACAAAGTGCCAGTAAAAATTGTACTTATTGATAATGCAAAGCTCGGTATGGTACGCCAATGGCAAGATTTATTCTTTAATGGTCGCTTGAGTGAAACTGATTTATCCGACAATCCTGATTTCATTATGCTCGCGTCAGCTTTTGATATTAAAGCAAAATCAATCAGTAAAAAAAGTGAAGTCACAGACGCAATTAATGAAATGTTAGACCACAATGGCTCTTACTTATTGCGTGTACAAATTGATGCCGCAGAAAATGTTTGGCCATTGGTGCCACCAAATACGGCTAACGACAGAATGATGGAGAGTACTTAACATGAAAAGTTATCAGCTAACAATTACCGTAGATGATAAGCAAGTGGTACTAGAGCGTATTTTACAAGTGACGCGTTATCGTGGCTTTTTAATTCATGGCATTAATGCAGAAGTCAATACCGGTACTCATATCGGCACTATCGAGTTGATGGTAAGAAGTGAACGTCCCATCGAGCTTTTAGTTGATCAAATTAATAAACTGATCGACATCAAAGAAGTCAAAGTAGACAATAGTACAACGACGTAATACGGCGTATAACACGTTATAATTATCGCGTAACAAGCACCCTTAAAAATGAAAGTCAGTTAGCTATAAAAACTCTGCTAACGTCTTAAAAATATTATAAATTAGGAACATAAAATGGCAAAAGTAAATGCAGAACTCATTTGGTTTAATGGCAAACTCATGCCTTGGAAAGATGCGACCGTACATGTAATGAGTCATGCCCTTCATTATGGTTCATCAGTATTTGAAGGTATTCGTGCTTATGATACACATAAAGGTACGTGTATTTTTCGCTTAGAGGAACACATTAAACGTTTATTTGATTCAGCAAAAATTTACCGCATGAACATCCCTTTCACGCAAGACGAAATAATGCAAGCATGTAAAGATGCTGTTGCTAAAAACAAGCTAAAATCAGCCTATTTACGTCCGTTAGCCTTTTTAGGTGACATTGGTATGGGCTTGCGTCCACCTATCGATGCAGTCGCGGATGTAATGATTGCCGCTTTTGGCTGGGAAGCTTATTTAGGTGCTGATGCTATTGAAAATGGTGTTGACGTTGGTGTTTCAAGTTGGAACCGACTGGCACCAAATACCATGCCGACCGCAGCAAAAGCTGGAGGGAATTACCTTTCTTCACAATTAATATCTACTGAAGCCGCTCGTCATGGTTATGCCGAAGGCGTTGCTTTAGACGTTAACAACATGGTCAGTGAAGGCGCGGGACAAAATTTATTTTTAATCCGTAAAGGCATTATTTATACACCACCAGGGACTGCTTCAATTTTACAAGGTTTAACCCGTGATACGGTATTTTTCCTTGCGAAACAGTTAGGTTATGAAGTAAGAGAAGAATCTATTTCTCGCGAATCTTTATACCTTACTGATGAATTTTTCATGTGTGGAACAGCAACTGAAGTTGTACCTGTGAAGTCAGTTGATGGCATGGTTGTGGGTAACGGTTCTCGTGGACCGATTACCAAAGAGCTTCAAGAAGCATTCTTTGGCATATTTAACGGCACCACTGAAGTACCAGATGGTTGGTTAGATCCCGTTTCATAGGTCTAAAACTTTACTGGTCTGATTAACATTATTTGTTGGAAGTACGTACTTATACTGATTAAGTGCTGTACTTTCGGCTTTAAATTGCAAGGGAGTTAGTCGCGACCTTGTTAATATTATTAAAGATTCATTTTTAAAGTTTGCTCACTCTGTATGCTTTGAAAATAAATTTTATACTTTTACCTTAAGCCTTCGCTTGAAACAACAATGGATACTAAATCATGCCTAAATTAAGATCTGCAACTTCCACTCAAGGCCGAAATATGGCGGGAGCCCGTGCTTTATGGCGCGCAACAGGAATGACAGATGATGATTTTGGTAAACCGATCATTGCCGTTGTTAACTCATTCACTCAATTTGTCCCCGGACATGTGCATTTAAAAGATATGGGCCAATTGGTCGCTGGTGCTATCGAGAAAGCCGGTGGTGTTGCTAAAGAATTTAATACGATTGCCGTTGATGACGGTATCGCCATGGGTCATTCAGGTATGCTTTATAGTTTGCCTTCACGCGACTTAATTGCAGACTCTGTTGAATACATGGTTAATGCACATTGCGCCGATGCGATGGTGTGTATTTCTAATTGTGACAAAATTACTCCCGGCATGATGATGGCCGCAATGCGTTTGAATATCCCAGTGATATTTGTTTCTGGCGGCCCAATGGAAGCAGGTAAAACAAAATTGAGTGATCAAATTATCAAGCTTGATTTAGTTGATGCCATGATTAAAGGCGCGGATCCAACAGTAAGTGATGAAGACAGTGATAAAATAGAACGTTCTGCCTGCCCAACGTGTGGTTCATGTTCAGGTATGTTTACCGCTAACTCCATGAACTGTTTAGCAGAAGCATTAGGTTTAGCTCTTCCAGGTAATGGTTCAATGTTGGCAACGCATGCTGATAGAGAGCAATTATTCTTAAAAGCGGGTAAACAAATTGTTGAATTAACGAAACGTTATTACCAAGATAACGATGAATCAGCTCTACCACGTAATATTGCTTGTAAAGAGGCTTTACACAATGCTATGTGTTTAGATATTGCTATGGGTGGTTCAACCAACACTATTTTGCATTTATTGGCAACAGCACAAGAAGCTGAAATTGATTACACCATGGAAGACATGGATAAGCTATCACGCATCGTGCCACAGTTATGTAAAGTTGCGCCATCAACACCTGAGTATCATATGGAAGATGTGCATCGCGCTGGTGGTGTAATTTCTATTTTAGGTGAGTTATCACGTGCTGGCTTATTAAAGACTGACGTACCTAATGTTTTAGGTACTACGTTGGCCGATGTTATCGCCAAATACGACATTACCCTTACTGACGATGAAGACATTAAAAAATTCTATCGTGCTGGCCCAGCTGGTATTCGTACCACTAAAGCCTTTAGCCAAGACTGTCGTTGGGATACCTTAGACGATGACAGAGTAAATGGCTGTATTCGTAACCTTGAAAATGCATTTTCATTAGAAGGTGGTTTAGCCGTACTTTCAGGCAATATTGCAGTAGACGGTTGCGTTGTTAAAACAGCCGGTGTAAGTGACGATAACTTAGTATTTACCGGCCCTGCACATATTTTTGAAAGCCAAGACGATGCAGTTACAGCCATCCTTGACAAAAAAGTACTTGCTGGTGAAGTGGTTGTTATTCGTTATGAAGGCCCTAAAGGTGGGCCAGGCATGCAAGAAATGCTTTATCCAACCACTTACTTGAAGTCGATGGGTTTAGGTAAAGCCTGTGCACTGTTAACTGATGGTCGTTTTTCTGGTGGTACTTCAGGCTTATCCATTGGTCATGTTTCACCTGAAGCAGCTGACGGCGGCACAATCGCCTTAGTTGAACAGGGCGACATTATTCATATTGATATTCCAAATAGGTTAATAGAGCTCCAAGTAAGCGATGAAATAATGATTGAACGCAGAGCTGCAATGATTGCCAAAGGTAAAGATGCATGGCGACCAGCAAACCGCGTACGTCCAATTAGCTACGCATTAAAGAACTATGCAATGTTAGCCACCAGTGCCGATAAAGGTGCTGTGCGTAACAGAGATTTGCTTGATGGTTTGGTAGAAAAATAACGATTCAAAACTTCCAGCACCCGCAAGGGTGCTGTTCATAATAGGATTGACTTGACGATAAAAATACAATCATCAAGGATATCAAGGTAATAAAAATGACCACTGCTGAAAGCCAAGAACTCATGCTTCCCCAAGGGCTTGGGTTAGATTACTTACGCCGCATATTACTAGCACCTGTTTATGATGTTGCCGTCGAAACAGACTTGACTCCATTAACAAAATTATCTTCACGTTTAAATAATCAAATCTATTTAAAACGTGAAGATCAACAGCCAGTGCACTCATTTAAAATACGTGGCGCATATAACAAGTTAGTTAATTTATCTGAAGAACAATGTATTCATGGTGTCATTGCCGCGTCTGCAGGTAATCATGCTCAAGGGTTAGCATTAGCAGCCCATAAGCTCGGTATCAAAGCGACGATTGTCATGCCGATCACGACACCTGATATAAAAGTCGATAATGTTCGCCGCTTTGGCGCAGAAGTGCGTTTAGTGGGTAAAAGTTTTAATGAAGCACAAATAGCTTCCATTCAATATGCTAAAGATGAGCAAAAAACAATTATTCATCCTTTTGATGATATTGATGTCATTGCTGGACAAGGCACAGTCGCTAAAGAATTACTACAACAGCACCCCAATTGTGACGTGGTTTTTATTCCAGTAGGTGGCGGTGGTTTGTTAGCAGGTATGGCTGTTTATTTAAAACAATTACAACCTAACATCAAAGTTATCGGCGTTGAAGCAGAAGATTCAGCCTGTTTACAAGCAGCAATGAAAGCAGGTAAACCCGTTGATCTTGAACAAGTAGGCTTATTTGCAGATGGGGTTGCCGTAAAACGCATTGGCGAGCATACCTTTGACTTAATCAAACACTATTGTGATGACGTGATCACGGTTTCTACTGATGAAATTTGTGCTTCAATTAAAGATATTTTTGAGCAAACGCGTGTAATTGCTGAACCTGCAGGGGCATTATCACTTGCTGGTTTACAGAAATATTGCCAAAACAGTGCCGGTAACGAGTCACTGGTGGCGATATTGTCAGGTGCAAACATGAACTTCCATAGTTTACGTTATGTATCGGAGCGCTGTGAACTAGGTGAGAAAAAAGAAGCCGTTCTTGCTGTCACTATCCCTGAAGAAAAAGGCAGTTTTAGACGATTTTGTCATGCGCTTGCTGGGCGCGTGATCACCGAATTTAATTATCGTTATGTTAAAAACACGTCTAAAAATACCCAAGCAAATATTTTTGTTGGTGTACGTTTAAGTGGTGAAACCGGTGAGCGAACACGTTTATCAAAACTTTTATCAGAGGAAAATTATCAGGTAACAGATTTCACCGATAACGAATTAGCAAAACTTCATGTTCGTTATATGATTGGTGGCCAAAGCCCGACATCATTACAAGAACGTATCTTTAGATTTCAATTCCCTGAATATCCAGGAGCATTGGAGAAATTCTTAGATACTTTGGGTGAACATTGGAATATCACACTATTTCATTATCGCAATCATGGTGCAGCTTTTGGTCAAGTTCTTGCGGGTTTTGAAGTCAATGACGAGCAACAATTAGCGTTTTTTAGCCATTTACACGACTTAGGTTATGAGTGGCAAGAAGAAACGAATAACAAAGCTTATCAAGCGTTTTTGACACAGTAATACCAATTAAAATAATGTAACACTAAATTTAAAAAGCATACTTTATAGAGTATGCTTTTCATCTTAACAAATAATCTAATTTTACATACAAAAACTCTAAGCTATAGTTATACCAAATGCACTAAATATGTGATCATTTTAATGCGGTCTAAATATCCAATAACGGCGTTGCTTTCAATCACAATAGCCCGCTATTGTTCAATCAAGCGCCTTGTTCTTGAAAATTTATCCATGCTAAAAATTGATCACTAACTTAATGCAATTGGTATTAACTCTATCGAATATTCATATTGCTAGTTTTAAAGTGGAATTTATATGTCAAAAAGGTTGCTGATCGTCGAAGATAGTAAATCAATAGCCTTAGTTATTGAAAAAATGGCAACTTCTATTGGCTATTCTGTAGTTATTGCTCCATCCTTTGCCGTGGTAAAACAACTCCTCTCCCAGCAACATGATTTTTTCCTCGCCACACTTGATTATGGGCTACCTGATGCATCTAACGGCGAAGTTATCCCTTTTATTCTACAACATGATATACCGAGTATTATAATGACAGGTCGTATGGACGATGCGACTCATAAAAAGTTACTTAATTTACCCATCATCGATTATATCACTAAGGAAAACGCCCAAGCCTATCATTACTTACTGAGAGTTTTACATGGTCAATTACACAATTCAAAGGTAGATGTTTTAGTTGTTGATGAATCACTCGCTGCACGTAATCATATTTGCCAATTATTGAGGCGACGAAATTTTACTGTTTATGATGTTGACGATGGTAATAAAGCACTTAAAAAATTAGAAGAACAACCCGATATAAAAATAGTGATCACCGAGCAAAACTTAACCGGTATGGATGGGCTTGAGCTTATACAAAAAATTCGGGTAAAACATCCCATAAATGAATTGATCATTATTGCACTTTCAAGTTCAAACCGAAGCTTTCAATCAGCACGCTTTATCAAAAATGGTGCTGATGACTTTTTACGAAAACCTTTTTGTCCTGAAGAATTTTATTGTCGAATTATGCAGAACATTGAAAAATTACAATACATTGAAAAAATCAAAATTAGCATTACTCCTTAGGTAACTATTCAGCTACTTTGTTAAATACGTTCATAAATAAAACATAAGTAGTCTACTCTTTGCTCAGCTGATTAGTTAAAGGTAAAATAACACACACTACCTGACTTATTTACGAGCAATACATGTTTATTTTCTGCCTACCTGAATAGTTACCTCCTTAGTAGCAAATTTCGCTTCAACCTCAGCAAATTTACGTTCTAGTTCTGCTAATTTTTCACGTGTTTTAAGTAAAACTTGTGTTTGTACATCAAACTCTTCTCGACTGACTACATCGAGCTCTGCTAGTTTACGTTGTAATACTGTTTTGGTTTTATCTTCTAAGTCACTGGCCATATTCTTTAAACCTGCGGGAATTGCATCAGAGACTTGTTTGGCTATTTCTTCAATCTTTTTGGCATCAATCATTATAAATTCTCTTATATTTCCTAATAACACTATTATAATGCATTTAACTATTTTGCCAATGACTAAAAAAGAGTAAAATCATCATCCTGAAAAATTCATTGAATTGAAAACCGTTCCCTATGAAATTAAATCCCGGACAAAACGAAGCCGTTAAATATGTTACTGGCCCTTGCCTTGTATTAGCAGGCGCTGGGAGCGGTAAAACAGGGGTTATTTGTCAAAAAATTGCTTACCTTATTCAAAAATGTGACTACAAAGCACGTAATATTGCAGCGGTAACCTTTACCAATAAAGCCGCACGTGAAATGAAACAACGTGTCATTAAAATGATGGATAAACATTTAACACGCGGTTTAACCGTTTCAACGTTTCACTCACTTGGTTTAGATATCATTCGCAAAGAAATAAAAACTTTAGGTTACAAACCGGGTTTTACGCTTTTTGATGACCAAGACTCACTCGCATTGTTAAAGGAATTAACGAATGACGAGCTTGATGGTGATAAAGACTTACTCAGTAAATTACAGAGTATGATTTCGAACTGGAAAAATGACTTATTATTGCCAGATGCTGCAATAAAAATGGCGGCAGATCCCGATACTAAAATGTATGCGGATTTTTATGCTTTATATCAAAAACATATGAAAGCATATAATGCCTTAGATTTTGACGACCTTATTCTTATTCCTACCTTATTACTCAAAAATTTTCCTGAGGTTCGTGCTCGCTGGCAGAAAAAAATTCAATACATGTTGGTGGATGAATACCAAGATACCAACGCCAGTCAATATGAATTGGTCAAATTAATTGCAGGGGAAACTGGCTTGCTGACCGTTGTTGGTGATGATGACCAATCTATCTATTCATGGCGTGGCGCTAAGCCTCAAAACTTGGTGCTGTTAGGTGAAGATTACCCTCAACTTAAGTTGATTAAACTTGAGCAAAACTATCGCTCTAGTGGCCGTATATTAAAATGCGCCAACATCCTTATTGCTAATAATCCACATGTTTATGATAAAGCGCTGTTTAGTGAACTTAATTACGGCGTTGAATTACGGGTACTACAAACTAAAAATGAAGAAAACGAAGTCGAACGTGTTGTGGGTGAATTGGTTGGGCATCGCTTTTTAAATAAATCGAAATTTAAGCATTACGCGATTTTATATCGTGGTAATCATCAGTCTCGTTTGCTCGAAAAAGCCCTAATGACTAACCGCATTCCTTATAAGATCAGCGGTGGTACCTCATTTTTCTCCCGCTCTGAAATCAAAGACATGATGGCATTTTTAAGAGTACTGGTGAACCCCGATGATGATAACGCCTTTTTACGGATCGTCAATGTTCCTCGCCGCGAGATCGGTCCAACGACATTAGAAAAGTTGGGGAACTACGCCAATATCCGGCAAATAAGTATGTTTGCAGCAAGTTTTGAGTTGGGCCTTGAACAACATCTAACCGGTCGAGGTTTATTTCATGTACAAAAATTCACACAATGGTTAGTCGCCACTGCTGATCATACCGAACGCGGCGATGCTCCGGCAGTATTACGCGCTATGGTACGTGAAATTAACTATGAAGATTGGCTATACGATACTTCGCCTAGCGCCAAAGCAGCCGAAATGCGCATGAAAAACGTTACACAGCTTTTCAGTTGGGTGCAGCAAATGCTCGAAGGTAATGACGATGATGAGCCGATGACTTTACCTCAAGTGGTCACCCGTTTAACACTGCGTGACATGATGGAACGCGATGAAGATGAAGACGATGCAGACCAAGTGCAATTAATGACTTTACACGCTTCAAAAGGACTAGAGTTTCCTTACGTATTTCTAATTGGTATGGAAGAAGGTTTATTACCTCACCAAACCAGTATGGATGAAGGTAACGTCGAAGAAGAAAGGCGTTTAGCCTATGTAGGCATCACTCGTGCGCAACGTGAATTGATATTTACTTATGCTCGTGAACGTCGCCAATATGGTGAAGTATCACGCACCGAAGCCAGTCGTTTTTTACATGAATTACCCCAAGATGATTTAAGTTGGGAACTTGCTCAAACCAAACAAAGCGTAGAGCATAAACAAGCGACAGCAAAAATGGGTGTGGCTAATTTACGAGATATGTTGAAGAAGAAACCATAGAAATTCATTAATTACTTTTGAGTCTTCCAACAAACTGCCGATACAGACAAATACAAATAAATCATCTTTTTAGGAGCGGAAAACAAATGGAATTACAGTCAGATAAAATGCAGGTTGCCATTGCGCCTGCGCATCAAGAGAAGATACCTGCGTCAGAGCAAGCTGCATTAAAGGTCGCCGCACTAAATGCGACAGCTGAAAAAAATGCTACATTATCCGCCACCAATTCACCCGCAGATAAAGTCACCATCTCAGAAGAAGCGCGTGAAAAAAGTGTTAATGATGCTAATCAGGCGGCGATGAGAAAAATGATGGGGAAGGAAGAAGTTGACGGAACGGATGGCGAGAAACCACAGACATTAGATGAGAAAATTGCAGAACTACAAGAAAAAATTGCCAAATTAACTGCTGAAATTGCTCATGAACGCAGAAGTGGTAATGACGAAAAGGTTAAGGGCATGGAAGCTGAATTGGCGATGTTGAATTCGCAGTTACTACAACTTATCGAACAAAAAATGGAGGAGAGTAAAGCCAGCGCTTAATATTAACAACGATAAATTGTGTAGGATAAACCGAACTTACACGTTCTAAGTACAACTTTTACTTAAAAATACCACTATCATTAATTCATCCCGCTAGAACAGGTACACCCACAGATTACAATAAAAGCCAAAGCTAATTTATAATGTAATAGTTTGGTTAGTCAAAGTTAAACTTTCTTTTTAATAAGGGCCAGCTTATTTAAAAACCTTAAAAGCCCTACATGTTAGGGCTTTGTTATTTATACCCTCATTATTAAAAAAAACCTGACCGCTATATTGTTGCCATAATTGATCTTATTCCCGCCTTTATTTTTACTTTTACTAACATCTTTCCCCGTTAATATTGTCACTAGCAAATAAGCGCTACAAATATATCTATAAAGTTGCAGCACTATATAAATACATAGCCTAAAGGTAATAGATGAAAATTCACCATAGAAAAACATCCATATTAGCAACGGTAGGTTTCCTATTAGTATCCTGCACAATTAGCACGCTATCTCATGCACAAGACCATGTCAGTGAGCGTAACGATTGGGGCAAATACTTTAATAAATATAATGCCGAAGGCACTGTTGTCATCCTTGATAATCGAGAAGATAGTCATAACACTTGGGTTTATAATCAAGAACGCGCTAAGCAGCGTTATTCCCCAGCCTCTACTTTTAAAATTCCTCACTCTCTTTTTGCATTAGATGCCGGTATCGTGAAAGATGAATTCCAACAATTCCCATGGGACGGTGTAAAAAGAGGTTATGAACCACATAATCAAGATCAAAACCTACGTTCTGCCGTACGTAACTCAGCGGTTTGGGTTTATGATATCTTTGCCAAGGAAATTGGTGAAACAAAAGCAAGAGGCTACTTACAAAAACTAGCCTATGGCAATGCCAACCCTTATACCGAAACGGGTAGTTATTGGATTAATGGCAAGTTAGCTATTTCGGCACACGAGCAGGTCCGTTTTCTTAAACGCCTTCATAAAAATACGTTACCATTTCGTTTAGAACATCAACTACTTATTAAAGATATTATGGTGGTTGAGGCCAGTAAAAACTGGATTTTACGAGCAAAAACAGGTTGGCAAGGTCGTTATGGTTGGTTTGTAGGTTGGGTAGAATGGCCCACAGGCGCTGTTTATTTTGCGTTAAATATTGATACACCAGCAAGAATGAAGGATCTATACAAAAGAGAAGCTATCGTTCGAGAAATATTGGCGTCAATACAAGCCTTACCAATAATACAAAAATAATCACTAATATAATCACTAATATATAATGAGTTTAGCTATATAAACAAAGGTCGATAGTGTCGGCTAATTTGAACAAGCTTACAGGTTTAGAATGAAAATACTTTAGGCCAATATCACTGGCATTTTCTGCAGAGATGTCATTGTTATAACCTGTCACCATGATGATAGGCAAATCTGGTTTTTGCAATAATAACGCTATGCTCAATTCCTTACCGTTCATCGCTGGCATTGATTGATCAGTAATAACTAGATCGATTCTATTTTCGCTTGTTTCAAAAAATGCTAACGCTTGTGCGCCATCCTCACAAACCGTTGTCTTGTAACTATCACTAAGGAATTCATTATATAGTGAGGCAATATTGGCGTCATCTTCAACAATTAAGATATGTTTTTTAGCTATATTTTCCATATTATCCTTTAGTTGTGCGACGGTTAATGGTTATTTAAAGCAGCTAGTCCCTCCATATAAATTACGCTTATTTAAAAAAAATTGCACTACTAATTACCACCGTAGCCAATAAAATTGCATAAACGATATGGTGATTATTATGATTTTGTTGTTCTTTTATTTGTTGTAATAAGGCAACCTGCGCTTGTTGTGCTTCTCGACCTACTTTGAGATAGTCGTAAACGAGATCAGGTATTTCAGGTAATTTTTCATTCCAAAATGGCAAGTTTTCTTTAATTTTATGGAAGACCGCTTTAAGACCCATTTGTTCTTTCACCCAATTTTCCAAAAAAGGTTTAGCGGTTTGCCATAAATCGAGCTGTGGGTATAACTGACGACCTAATCCTTCAATATACAGTAGCGTTTTTTGCAGTAAAACCAACTGTGGTTGTACTTCCATATTAAAGCGTCGTGCGGTATTAAATAAATTAACCAATACCTGACCAAACGATATTTCAGCAAGCGGTTTATTAAAAATAGGCTCACAGACAGTACGAATAGCAAATTCAAACTCATCAACACTGGTTTGTGCCGGCACCCAGCCAGAATCGACATGCAACTGCGCTACCTTACGGTAATCTCGATTAAAAAAGGCGACAAAATTTTCGGCCAAATAGCGTTTATCTTCTCTATTTAACGTACCGACAATACCACAATCAATGGCAATCCACGTGGGATCTGCAGGCTTGGTTGCATCAACAAAGACATTACCGGGGTGCATATCAGCATGAAAAAAACTATCACGAAATACTTGTGTGAAAAAAACTTCAACACCACGTTCAGCCAACAGTTTCATATCGACACCAAGCTGATGTAAGGTCTCAATTTCTCCAACGCCTATGCCATAAATACGTTCCATAACCAGTACATTTTTATGGCTATATTCACTGTAGATTTCTGGTACGTATAGAACTTTATCACTTACTCTGCCCTGATTAAAATTACGTTTGAGCTGAATAGCATTACCCGCCTCACGATTCAAATCAAGCTCATCAAGAATGGTTCTACGATACTCTTCGACAACTTCACGAGGGCGTAATCTTTTACCATCAGGTAACCAACGCGCCACAATACCGGCAAACATCGACATTACTTTAATGTCAGCAAGAATAGTTTTGTTGATACCCGGGCGCAGTACTTTAATCACTGCATTTTTTTCAACACCGTCTTCAACTAACGTCACCGTATGTACCTGCGCAATAGAAGCTGAAGCAAGTGGCACGTCATCAAAGTCCTTAAAATGCTCAGCAAAAAGTTCTTCACCTATTGCCTGCATGATCAGTTGTTTAGCTTGTTCACCATCAAAGGGAGAAACCTGATCTTGTAATAAAGCCAATTCGTCTGCAAAATCGCTGGGTAAAAGATCACGCCGTGTTGATAACATCTGCCCAAATTTAATAAATACAGGCCCTAATGATTCAATGGCTAGCCGAAAACGCTCGGCACGCTTTTTATCTTTATGTTTATTTCGCAACCAAAATAAACTCAAGCGCGCCAGTTTTGCATACCAAGGAATGCTTTTTTTAGGAACGATTTCATCTAAACCATAGTTCAGAAAAGTCTTAATAATTTTATATAGACGTAAACTACTCACAGTTATCCTTTATGGCACTATCATTGGGTGAAGTATTCTTATTTAGTAGAGATTCTGCTTTATTGGCGAGCAGTTGTACTTGTTTTTCAAGCTCAGATACTTGGTGATTAAAATGTGAAATTTGACTGCGGGTTACCACTAATTTTTTTTCATGCACTAACCACTCACTGGCATCGGCTTGAATTTGTTGAGCTGCGAATTTCAATTTATTACCGACAAATTTCCCCACTTGCGTAAGTTTATACGTTGGTATATCACCAATATGTTTAGCGAGTTCACTTTGCCAATCGATATCTAGTGTTTCAGCGATATCAGCAAAGTTTTGAGCCACTTTAATATCGCCGCTGAGTTCAAGCTTGTCTTGTTTAATCAGTTCGGTAAGTTGCTGCTCTTTTTTAAGCTCTAATAACGTCTTAACGCTGGTATTAATCGAACAATCAGGATGTTCAATTAATGTATTGATCAGGACGTTTTGCGCGGAAACAGTAAAACTTAATGGAAAACCAATTTCTTGTAGATGAATACTCAAGGTCTTTTGCTCAAGCCTATCGAGTCCCTGTTTACCTTGTAAATTTAAGGCAAGCGCCATATTTACCAGTTTTTCCAGCGCTGAACACAATAACTGTTGATGCATAAAAGTACTCATAGTGCTAAAACTTATAACCTTTGTGCAATGCAACCACGCCACCAGTTAAGTTTTTATACGAGGTTTGTTCAAAGCCTGCGGTATCCATCATGCTTTTTAGTGTTTCTTGATCTGGGTGCATACGAATTGATTCGGCTAAATACTGATAACTTTCACCATCTTTAGCCACCAACTCTCCCATTTTAGGGAGAATATTGAAAGAATAAAAGTCGTAAGCTTTATTAATAAGTTCATGTTCTGGCTTAGAAAATTCAAGTACCAACAAACGTCCGCCCGGTTTTAATACCCGATATATTGAACGTAATGCCATATCTTTATCAGTAACGTTACGTAAACCAAAAGCAATGGTGACGATATCAAAAGTATTCTCTTCAAACGGTAAATATTGCGCGTTGGCTTGTACGTACTCAATATTTTGCACTAAACCTTTATCACGTAACTTGTCACGACCGACATTAAGCATTGAACTATTAATATCGGCTAAAATCACTTTACCTTCACGGCCCACAAGTTGTGAGAATTTAGCGGTTAAGTCACCTGTTCCTCCCGCTAAATCAAGCACCTTATTACCTGGGCGTACACCACTAGCGTCAATGGTAAAGCGTTTCCATAAACGGTGAATACCAAACGACATCAAATCATTCATTACATCATATTGCGCCGCAACGGAATGAAAGACACTTGCGACCTTTGACTCCTTTTCGCTTTTATCTACGGTTTGATAACCGAAATGGGTGCTTTTACTTTGATGATCTTGGTCTTGAGTCGACATACTAATTTCACTAATGACAATAATAGGCAATAGTTTACCCCATTTATTGGCAATAATTAACTATTGAGATCAGGTAAAGACGATGTTTATTATTTTACTGTGTTTATCAGATATTGAACTAATAGGTCTACCTACACTCAAATAATATTCGCTCGTAGATAAAAATACTAACAGGAAAGCGTTTAATGAGAACATTAATGTTAATTACAGTTTTGGCCAGTGTATTATTAAGCTGCACCACAAATGAGCTTTACAATTCCGCACAGTCTCATCGTAAGTCAAAATGCAATGAAGAAATTGGAGTAATGCGTGAGAATTGTATTAAGGACGTAAATAAAAAATCTTATGAAGATTATGAAAAAGCACGTAAAGAAATTATAAAACCTAAACACTAGGGCTAAGTCTGTAGACCTTACTATCTAATTAAACGGCATTTTTTATTCACCAAAGAACCCGTTAACTTTTGGGTAACTGCCAATATGGTTGGTCGCCGTAATAATCAACCAAGAAATCAATCAGTGCTCGCACACGTTGAGACAGGTGTTTGTTTTGTGGATAAACCGCATAAGCAGGTATATCGATATTATCGTAAAACTCACTTAGAATAGGTCGTAGTTGGCCATTTTTAATCGCCTTATACACGATAAAGTCAGGTGTAAAAATAAGCCCTAGTCCGTCAATAGCGGCTTGACATAAGAAATCTCCATTATTTGACGTCAGTACCGTTGGTACTTTGACATTTAATTCCTTTTGGCTATGCAATTTAAATGACCAATTTTCTGCGGCTTCACAATAATTAACTTTTACGTGACCTCTTTTTAGGTCAAGTGGCGTGATCGGTAAGCTATATTTTTCAATATAGGCAGAGCTTGCACATAAAACTAAACTTATTTGCGTAATTTTTCGTGCCATAAGTGTTGAGTCCGCCAAGTTCGAAATGCGAATTGCCAGGTCAAAGCCCTCTTCAACCAAATCAACTTTTCGATCATTAAAGTCCACGTCAAAGAAAATATCGGGATGGAGGTGATTAAATTCTCTCAAAGCAGGTGCTAAATGAGCCAGTCCAAAAGATAAAGGTGCCGATACTCTAATTTTTCCTTTTAACGCTTGATGATCACTACTCATGTTCGATTCAATTTCAGCAACATCATCAATGATCCGCAAGCACTGTTGATAATAGCTTTGCCCGTTTTCAGTGAGCGTTTGATTACGTGTTGTTCTAACAATTAGCGTTACGCCGAGTCTTTTTTCTAGCTCAGATAAACGTCGGCTTACTGAAGATTTAACCGTATTCATTTGCTCAGCGGCCTTAGTAATGCTGCCTGCCTCAACGATGCGTACAAAAGCTTGCATATCTTCAAATTGATTCATATAGCTCCGTTGCTACTATTGTTCTCTTAATACGAACGATTAGTTCATTTTATACGTGTTTATTTAAAATTATTCAACTGTAGAATGCTGTTCATCAAGAGCATTTTAGGAATTAAACATGACTAACAAAACAATTTTACACATCAATTCAAGTGGCCGCTATCAAGGTTCTATCTCAAGAGAAATATCGGAACTAATCGTTGATCAATTAAGCGAACAATACTTGGATCATAAACTGGTTGAACGCGATGTCGCTAAAGGTCTACCTTTTATAGATGCCGCTTGGATAAATGCCAACTTTACCCCTGACGAAAACCGCAGTGAAGAAGATAAAAAAGCACTGGCACTGTCAGATGCATTAGTAGCAGAACTGATACAGGCAGAGCATATTGTCATCGCCTCCCCTATTTATAACTTTGGTATTCCTGCCGCACTAAAGGCGTGGATTGATTTAATCGCTCGTGCGCGTTTAACCTTTAAATATACTGAAGATGGCCCTGTTGGTTTAGTAACTAATACCAAAGCAACTTTGGTGATGGCCTCTGGTGGTGTACCCATTGAAAGTGAAATGGATTTAGCAACAAAATACTTAAAACAAGCTTTAAGCTTTATCGGTATTACAGATGTGACAGTCGTTGACTGCGCAAACGTAAATATTGAAGAAAAGAGCAAAATATTAGAAAACGTATAACTTTGGAAGACTAATAATCAGTTATTTTTTTATGCGGGCAACCACTAATTTGGTGCCCGCTGTTTTTAAATACTTAGATTTCAACACGCATTTCTACCAAGTTCTTTTTAAAACCCACTTTTTCATAAGCACTAATCGCTGCTTCGTTATCATTATAAACATCTAAGATCATTTCTTCGATGCCTTTAGCTTTAGCCCATAACGTTAATTCATCAATGATCATTTTATTGATGCCTTGACCTCGCGAACGGGGGTCAACATACATAAAACCTAGGTAGGCATGATGGCTATATTTTTTATAGGTTTTTGAAGGTAAAATTTTGGCATAGCCTGCGGCAACGAGCTGCTCATTAATTTCGGCGACAACTAACAATACATCATCACTTGCTATTAACTGCTGCAAATCATAATAAGTAATGTGCTCATCTTTTAAGTTAGCTGCAAAAGGCCGTTCAGCAGTGATAACACCTTGTTCAAACCCAAGTAACGTGGGTAAGTCGGCGCTTGTCGCTGCTCTAATCACCATTTTTGTCATATTCATCGTATTATCAGACCCTAATCTTGTAAAATAACCAATCAATTAGCCGTTCTAAATAAAACACTTCATTTGTATTTATTAATTGGCTAGATAATATATCATGCAACAGTTAATCAATTAACTGCCTAAGGCTTTTAAAATCAATGGAATCATTTCAAGCGTTATATCATCGAGCTGCCGAACGCAAAGGCGGTGAACAAAAATTAAACCTGTTATTAAACGATAACAGTTATTATGGCGGTGATATTCCTCTTCAACAACTCGGTGATGATCGTGTTTTATCTGCGTTTTCTAAGAAGGTATTCCAGTCTGGTTTTGTATGGCGTGTTGTTGAAAATAAATGGGATAATTTTGAAGAGAGCTTTTTTAATTTTAATATTGAAAAAGTTTTGATGATGCCTGAAGAAATGATGGAACGAAAAGCGGCTGATCCAAAAATAATTCGTAATTTTAATAAAGTTAAAACCATTAAAGCCAATGCGCAAATGATCTTTGAAGAACAACAAAATGGTCATTCTTTTGCGGAGTTTTTAGCGCAATGGCCCAGTGCAGATATTATTGGTTTATGGGCTTATTTAAAGAAAAACGGTCAACGCCTTGGTGGTAATACCGGTCCATACTCTCTGCGTGCCTTAGGCAAAGATACTTTTTTATTATCTCGTGATATTGAAGCCTACTTTCGGGCTCATGATCTTATTTCAGGTGGTATTCAAACCAAAACCAGCTTAAACATAATTCAAAAAAGTTTTAATCAATGGCAAGCAGAGTGTGATTTATCATTGACACAATTAAGCCGCCTCGTCGCTTTTGCTACAGGTGATAATCATATTCATGTTGAACAAGAAGAAAGTGCTTAATATGGATAAGATTGCCGTTGCCTATGTCGATAAAACGGATGTTGACCTTGCTAAAAAAATTGCCGAGAAATGGCAGTTGCCTTATATCGGTGATGTGGCTGCCAAAGCGAATTTCCCAGCACTTGAATTTTTACTGCAAGTAAATTTTCAGCACTTGGAATTAAGTAAATTAGATGAACCTAAATTAGGCGCGATTAAAGTTGATTTTGTAAGTGGTGCTGTAGCTCACCGACGTAAATTTGGTGGTGGACGAGGTCAAGACATTGCCAAAGCTGTTGGTTTAAAACATGGTTTTACACCACATGTATTGGACGCAACCGCTGGCCTTGGCCGCGACTCTTTTGTTTTAGCAACTTTAGGCTGTACCGTTACTATGATGGAACGTATGCCAGTCGTTGCTGCTTTACTTGAAGATGGTTTACAGCGAGGTCACTTAAATACTGACGTCAATGATATTACGCAAAAGATGAGGATTATCCATGCTTCTTCACTTGATGATATGGATCTTGCACAACAGCCGGATGTGATTTATTTAGACCCTATGTATCCACATCGAGAGAAATCAGCAGCGATAAAAAAAGAAATGAGAATTTTTCAAACCTTGGTTGGTGAAGATCTCGACGCCGATGCTTTACTTGCACCGGCCTTAGCGTTGGCAAAGTATCGAGTCGTAGTTAAACGACCTAACTATGCGCCACCACTAAATAATCAGAAACCCTCAACGGTGATAAAAATGAAAAAGAACCGTTTTGATGTTTATGTTAATCAAGCGGTTCCAAAAGCACCAGAATCTACAAATTAGCAAGATCTTGCCATTCTTCTTCATTTAATATTTTGTCTGAATCTAATAAAATAACGAGTTTGCCATCTTTGTTCGATACACCATCAATAAATTTGGCGGCATCATCACTACCAACATTAGGTGCTTCATCAGTATCTCTGGTAGCGAGGCTAACAACTTCAGCGACACAGTCCACCATAATTCCTACGACCTGATCACCTGATTCAAGAATAACAATACGGGTATCATCGGTAGGCTCAGCATTAGGTAAACCAAATTTTTCACGCGTATTAAGCACACTGATCACACTGCCGCGGAGATTGATAATACCCAAGACGTAACTGGGCGCACCAGGAATTGGCGATATTTCACTATAGCGTTGTACTTCTTGTACTTTTAATACACGTATGCCATAAGTTTCATCACTTAACTGAAACGTTACCCACTGAATGATTTCATCTTTCGTGTTTGTTTCAGCAACTAGTGTACTCATAATTTAACTCCAAGCTCATTTTGGTGGAAGTGTATAGAAACGATAGCAATCGTCAACCTTTGCTATTAATTTTAGTGTACTCCTGAAATTATACCAATTGTTTTAATATCAATATATTACTCCAGCAATATAATAGCTTAGCACGATAATATTTAATATTGTAAATATAGGTGGGCAAAAACCGCCCCTATATTTCTGTAATTTACACCTCTGTAATATTTTTGTAACATTACAGAGGGAGAATCCGCGCAAATTAATATTATACCAATGGGACTAAATAATTGATCACTTAGCGATAATTTAACCTGTTTGGTAATTAGGATGAATACATGCGAGTTTCTACTTTTTTCAAATCATCGACCATAGCGATTGTTGCTTTTACCCTTACTTTTTTAGTCGCTTTATATTGGATTGCCAATGCTTACAAAATCAGTCGCGCTCAAAATGATGATTATCAAATACTCACCACTCTAGTATCTGTAGAGTTCCATCAAATTATTAGTGAGTTCCTGCAAACGGGCGAAGTAACCTTATTAACCACTGCTGAAAATTCGCTAACACATATTTTTGAAAAAACACAAAATGAATCCATTCGCGCTGTAGCGGCGAATATCGGTCCCGATGTTGAAGACTTAAAGCAATTATTAGCAACAAAGTTTAGAGCTATAGGAAAATTGAGTGGTGACCCTATCGCTCTTTTACGTAATAGCGAACAAGGTATTAGCGCATTGAATCATCAGTTAACAAAATACGTACAACAAAGCTCAGCGTTATCTACCCTACAGAAATTCAACTACATAAAAACCACAGAAAACATCTCAACATCACTCATTTTACTGATTGATGCCCGAGAGAAAGCAATGATTGATAATACTAATCGCAGTATTGACATTGCCCTAAAAGATCTAAAATTAACCAGTAGCAAGTTACTCGAATTTCCCTTGCTTGGCATTAACGAAATCGATGACGAAGAAAGTGATGACCTGAATTTTGATGAGGAGGAAGCTGAAGACTTAAGCGAAGAGGTTCGTAACGAATTATTATCAATCATTAAACGTTATCAACAAGACTTTACCTCTACGCTAGAAGCAGAAGAAGATCGACATGCAGGCGAGGGTTTATTAAAAAAACAAGTTAATAATTTACAAAATATGATCCGCAATGGTCAACTCATTATCGCTAAACAGCGACAAGCAACAGATAGCCAAATTCAAATCATCATTCTTAGTTTAGTGACTTATCTGATCATATTTTTATTAGTTAACCATTACTTACAACATCGCATTATTCTCAAACCCCTACAATTACTACGCAACAGCTTTGTACAACTGGTTAATACCGGAGAAGTTAGTGATATTACAGGGATTAATATTAAAACAGAGTTAGGCGAAATTTCTGAAAGCTTCAATAAAATGGTCGAAAATCTACGTAACGAAGATAAAGAAAAAGCACAGCAACTCGGTTTAGTTTCCAAAGCTTTACATACCATGCAAAGCCAAGCGCTTAGTATTAATCAAACCTCAAGTAGTGCTAATCAACATGTGCAAACCGTACGTAAAATTATGGAAACGCTAGGTCAGGCGACTGATGTTGTGAACGAACTTTCACAACAAGTGGTCGAAAATGCTCAAAGTACACAGTTGGCAATGAACAATAGTCAAGAACAAGTATCACAGGTATTACTGGCCAGTGAAACCACGAATACCGCTGCGCTATCGGGTAGAAATGATATTTTGGAGCTAAGGCAATCAGTAGACAGCGTCAGTACCATTATTACGGTAATTAGCGCTATTGCAGATCAAACCAATTTATTAGCGCTCAATGCCGCGATTGAAGCCGCCCGTGCAGGTCAACATGGTCGTGGTTTTTCTGTTGTCGCTGATGAAGTTCGCCAACTTGCTGGTAAAACTCAAGACTCATTACAACAAATTAGTGCACGCTTAAACCAATTACAAAATGCCAGCAGAAGTATTGAAAATACCATAGTCGCTATTGAAGAAGCGTCGAATAAGCAACAAAATATTGCCCGGTTATTAAAAGACAATGCTGAGCATGTGGCTGACCAAGCGAAAAAATCAGCGCATGTTGCCCAAGATACCTTAGGTCATATTACCAAGCAGCGTGAGCATTATATTGCCTTTGAACAAGCAATGATTAATGTAAATAAAGAAGTAACTCAATCAAAATCGCTGGCTGAAACCATATCTAATGATGTAGCAGGACAAGTCAGTGATATTAATCAAACCTTGAAATTAGCCTCGTAGGCTATTGTAGTAGCGAGACTTTATGCAACTAAACATATTTAGGTAGAGCAGAATCAATAGCTATGTTCTAAACTATAGAGAGCATATTTAGTGGGTAAAAATTCATGGCTAAGACACTGTGTAAGTGGAAAAATAAAGAAATCGAAAAAAAACTACATGAATTGGCACACATAGTTGATCGACCGCGTTATATTTGTAAAGATTGTGCGCGAGCAGCTCATGATAAAAGTTTTTTATGTAAAGCTGTCAAACTTCCCCTAAACCATTAATTACTCGTTATAAGGTAAAATTATGATCAAGCAAAATGAACCAATGCCAACAGGCGAATTATCTGAACTGAAAAATGGCGATATGATCACCCATCAAACCCAAACACTTTTTGCCAATAAAAAAATTGTTTTATTTGCCGTACCCGGTGCTTTTACACCGACCTGTTCAGTCGCGCATTTACCGGGTTATGTCGTATCCGCTGACGAATTCAAAGCCAAAGGTGTCGACGCCATTATTTGCTTATCAGTAAATGATGCTTTTGTAATGAACGCCTGGGGTGAAGCACAAAATGCTGAACACATTATGATGCTTGCCGACGGTGATGGCAGTTACACCCAAGCATTAGGTCTTGATATGCAAACCGCTGGTTTTGGTGGTTTACGCTCACAACGTTATGCCATGATCATTGAAGACGGTATTGTTTCTAGTCTACATATTGAAAAAGCTAAAGAATTCGAAGTAAGTAAAGCAGAAGTCATTCTAAAAGCATTATAGGAAACAAAATGAGAATAGTTAGCATTATTCATCTCATTGTTTTTTAATGTTATTTTTAATGTTTTACTGTTTTCCTCTTGTATAATTAAAGCTAAACAGGCAGAATTCGCGCAAATTAAGACCCTAGGAAGCCACTATGTTAAAACCTGAAATGGTCAAAAAGCTAAATGAACAAATTAATTCAGAATTTTATTCTTCTAATTTATACCTACAAATGAGCGCATGGTGTGAAGAGAAAGGGTTTGAAGGTGCTGCCATATTTATGCGTAAACATGCAGTAGAAGAAATGGATCACATGACCCGTCTTTTCACTTACGTTAGTGAAACAGGTGCATTACCTATATTAGGCTCTATTGATGCGCCTCCTCATGAGTATGAATCGTTAGCTGATATTTTTGAAAAAACCTATCAACATGAATGCGAAATTACAGAACAAATTAATACCTTAGCGCATCATGCATTTACCAATCATGATTACTCTACTTTTAATTTTTTACAGTGGTATGTTGCTGAGCAACACGAAGAAGAAACACTCTTTAAAAGTATTTTAGATAAAATCAATCTTGTTGGTCATGATGGTCATGCGTTATTTTTTGTTGATAAAGATTTAGCAGAAATGGCAAAAAAGGGTACGACTAGCATTATGACGCAGGCAAACGTTTAGCTTAAATAAATACAAACGTATAAACAGAAAAGAGCTGATTTTATTCGCTCTTTTTTTTTATCTATTTATAATAACGTCCTTTATTCCAATGAGACCACAAGCAATGACAACCATCCCTACCGACGTATTAATTATTGGCGCAGGAGCAGCAGGTTTAATGTGTGCTGCAACAGCGGGTTATCGCGGTAAAAACGTCATTGTTGTTGATATGGGTAAAAAACCAGGTCGAAAAATACTGATCAGTGGCGGCGGGCGTTGTAATTTCACTAATGAAAACGCGCGACCTGAGCACTATATTTGCCAAAACCCGCACTTTATAAAATCCGCCATGAGTCGATATTCCGCACAAGACTTTATTGAATTAGTTGAACGCCATGGTTTAAATTTTCATCACAAAACGCTCGGACAACTATTTTGTGACGACAACGCCCAAGACATCGTTGATATTTTACTTACCGAATGTGAATGGGCAGGGGCACAAATAAAACTGCGCAATGAAGTATTTAGTGTTGTACAAAATGAACAAGGCTATTTAGTAACCACCAATGAAGCCCAATACCAATGTGTTTCATTAGTTGTCGCCTCTGGTGGCTTAACCATGCCAAAATTGGGTGCTAGCCCTATCGGTTATAAAGTGGCGCAACAATTTGGTTTAAAAGTATTAGACACAACAGCGGCATTGGTACCATTTACATTACATGACCATGATAAAAGTCGCTTTGATGGTTTGTCTGGCATTAGCATTGCTACTGAAGTTTTTAGCGAAAGTGGTCAATCTTTTAAAGAAAACATTCTTTTTACCCATCGCGGCCTCTCAGGCCCAGCAATTTTACAAATATCTTCTTTCTGGCAGGCTGGGCAAGCCGTCACAATCAACCTCTTACCGGATCAAAACTTAAATAACCTCATTACAGATTGGCGCCAACACCAAGCACAAAAATCCACCAAAAACCTGTTAAGTACCATTTTACCTAAACGCTTTATTGAGTCTTTAATCACCAGCGGTGATATTCCAGACAAAAATATCAATCAATTAGAACATAGCGAAATTGAAACACTACATAATTTCATTCACCAATGGCAGATAAAACCTAACGGTACCGAAGGCTACCGCACCGCTGAAGTCACGTTAGGAGGGGTAGATACCGATGAATTATCCTCAAAAACTTTCGAAGCAAAAAAAGCTAAAAATTTGTATTTTATCGGTGAAGTGATTGACGTTACGGGTTGGTTAGGAGGATTCAATTTTCAGGCGTGCTGGGCGGAAGGTGTGGCTTGTGGTTTGGCGGTGTAAAATGGTTTGTAGGAATTAAGTCAGGGACAAAGTGAATTAGTTAGGGGCAATGTCCTTGATTTTGAAATTAATCAAGGACAGATAAGCATCAAATTCTGTTGCTTTAAACAGGATAATGATGGGTATCCATACCTTTCAGTAAGGTTGGTAGCATAGTTATAACAAACTAGAGCGAAGACATTAGTTATAACAATTAAAAACGAAGACAGAGTAAACTAGAACGAATACATTCAAATCACACGCGACACTTAACACCTTGATTTGTAAGTGTTATTATCTTTACCTTTATCTTCGTTTTAAAAATGAATAAATATTGAGTTTTAATATCGAAAATTGATAATGGGTTTTGTCTCGGTGGTGAGTTTATGCTGATACTTTATACAGGCGGTAAATAAACGAACTTCAATTTCCTGAAGTGTGTGGGTTTTAGTAGTTTCAGTGAAATTATTTCCAGAAGCGTGAAACTATTCGACTATCTACCTAAAAGTATGAATTTAACTCTTTAAAAGGAGTAAATCCAACAGCTTTTGCATTAGAACCTTGGTCCTGTAAGTTAAGTTCTTGGCAAACAAGTGCGAAGATCTTCTTAGGAAACCCACCATTAAAATTCCATTCTCTATCTGCATCTTGCATCTTTACTACACCAGATATATTAGGGTACTTATTTTGCAGATTGGATTGGACGATATATTTTGACAGCTGTTTGCTATATGTGAATCCCTTATTCTTTACTTCGATTACTAATTCGTGAAACTCAATCGCATGCGTACATTCTAATTCATACTCACTTATAATACGTATAATGTCATTAAGGATTTGATGGTTTAGGTGTTGAGGCTTAGTTACAGATTGCTTAAGTTCATTTATCTGGAGTTGTAGTTCATGTACTTTATGACTAAGATTTTCTGATTTTTCTTTTTCTATACTTATTTGTTCATTTGATTTGAAATTAGACTGGTATTCAATTTTCTGATATAAGATATCACTTAATAATGTACCTGATTTTAATTGATCAACAATTTGGTCAGCCGCAGATCTACTATACTCATTATGTATGAGTAATTCTTTATGATAAACCCCGTAAATGGTTCCTTTATTTTTATCTTCTCTTCTTTGAACTTTAAACGTCATCACTATCCCTTTATTAATGCTCTCTGCTAACATAATGATAAGGCTATGATTATGTTAATCAATGTTTTTCAATAGTAAATATGTAAATTATTTGTCAGAATTAGCATTATTGATAAGACTAACCTCACAAAAACAAATCAACTAGATATTTCCTATAAAGTTAAAATATTCGTTTCCTCTACTCCGTGATATATAAAAGCCAATACGTTAATTTTTCATTATGATATGGTTATTTAATCATTTACTTGTTAAGTCATTCTATGCCGCAGAATTTACTTTTTTCTTCTAAAGAGTTCAAAAAACTTTTAAGTATTTCAGATTGCGAGCTGATGCACATGCGTGTATCGGGTGAGTTGAAGTTTGTAAAAAAAGGAAATGCCTTTTTATATAAACTCCATGATAAGCATTTATTACTCAAACATCCTATAGCTAATCAGTTATTTAATTGGTATCAAAATAAGCACGATATTAGCCTCGATAACATTCCTAAAGCAAGTGAATCCATCCAATCAACCATAATGATGATCGAAACTATTTTACTACCTATCAGTAAGAAGTTTGGAGATATTAATATCACATATGGTTTTGTCTCATATGAACTCAACAAGTATATTCAGAAGAACAGTTCATCCGGTACATATCCTTCAATTGACCAGCATGCAGCTTCAGAGTTAAATAATGCTAACAACCACATTTGCAAAAGACACGGTTTAGCCTGCGACTTTATTGTTTATGGTTATGAAAATCAAATGGATAAAGTTATGCTATTTATTGTGAATAACCTAAGTTTTGATAAAATTTATTTTTACGGACATGATAAACCAATACATGTAAGCGTTGGGAATGAATCCGAGAGGCATTTACAAGTTATGAATGTAAGTGATAAAGGTAGGCGTATTCCTGGAAGAAAAGCCTATGGCAATGAAGCTAAAGTACTAGCGGAAGAATTAATTAAATGAATGCAGAGCAATTTAAAGAATTAGTCAACTCACTTGATGTAGGTAAGAAACTACCTGACTCAATTTATTTTCATAAGGATACATTTTCAGATGTTCCTGAGGCACTATCAAAATTCATTAAGATTGTCGCCAAAGCTTTAAAAATTGAGGATGCTAATTGGAATTTAATTAAAGTATTTAGAAATGATTTCCGCTTATCTTTGTTAAATTATCCATTGTTTTTTGAAGACTCTTACCCAGCCTTAGAGCAGAGTGTGAATGTTGACCTAACAAAGTTATCACATCGAATTACTAGCTATTCCGAAAAAGAAAACCCACCAATCCTTCATCGTAAAGAAACAATGATTTCCAAGAACCATGAATTTCATGATCACTTTTCTATGCTCACACAAGAAGGTGAAGCGGCTGGTCTATATGAAAATAGTCGTATGATTGGATTTAAGAACTCATGGGAACGCTTAATTGAAAAGCATGGTTATGAGCTAGTTGATGGTCGCTTATTTAGAAGCTCAGCGTTAAACAAGAATATTGAAAACGAGAAAGAAATAGATAGGCATAAAACGGCCATAGTAAGGCATGAACTATCAGCCCCGATGAAAACACTCGCTAAAAATGGATTCTTATCAGGAGAATATTCAATATTTGATTATGGCTGCGGTAGAGGAGATGACCTTAGGGAGCTAGAGGCCCATGGTATAGACGTTCTTGGTTGGGATCCTAACTTTCGTCCTGATTCAGAGATAATAGCCTCTGATGTAGTTAATATTGGCTTTGTGATTAATGTTATTGAAGATCAAGATGAAAGAATTGGTGCTGTTGCGTATTTCGGTCGGACCGATCAGTTAGTTCGGTTTGAACCGATCACTTTTTTTCACTCTCTTTTTCATAGTTAATATTTATACCTAGTGATCGGATAGAGTCAAATTATTTTTTCTTTGTGAA
>JBLHNB010000042.1:0-44047 GCA_047621305.1 Alteromonadaceae bacterium
CAGGTCTTGTTTGTTTGCCACCAATATAGAGTTTCGCTGTACGGTCAATCATATGATGAGTAGCGCTATTATCACTTTTAAGTGTATTTTTGGCGACTTTTACATTGCGGTGTTTAGGTTTATCTACTGATAATTTGTCATACCATGACGCCTGAATGTATTCATAAAGTCCTTCTTTACCACCTTCTCTGCCAAAACCTGATTCTCGGTAACCACCAAAGCCAGCAGCAGCATCAAACATATTGGTACAGTTGATCCAAACAACGCCCGCTTTAACCTTTGGTGCGACATCTAATGCCAAGTTAATATTTTCTGACCAAATACTCGCAGCTAGTCCATAACGGCTGTTATTGGCAATTTGTACCGCTTCAGTGTGCGTCCTAAAGGTCATAGCAACAAGCACTGGACCAAATATTTCTTGTTGAGCAACTGTGGATGCCGGTTCTACATTGGTGAGTAATGTGGGTGGATAATAACAACCGTCTTTAGGTAGGTTATGGGTATTTTGATAAAGTGTTGCGCCTTCAGCGATCCCAATCTCAACCATATCTTTGATGGTTTTTAATTGGCTTTGATCAACTATTGCGCCCATATCAATACCTTTATCAAGGGAATTGCCAACAATAAGTTTATCCATTCGAGCTTTAAGTTTATCAATAAGCTTTTCGCTAATCGACTCTTGTACTAATAAACGTGAACCAGCGCAACAAACTTGGCCTTGATTAAACCAAATGGCATCGACTATGCCTTCAACAACACTATCAAGATCAGCATCTTCAAAGACGATAAAAGCAGATTTTCCGCCAAGCTCTAACGATAATTTCTTTCCTGAACCCGCGGTTGTTTTTCTGATCAAACGACCCACATCCGTTGATCCGGTAAAAGCAATTTTGGCTATCTCTTGATGTTCAACGAGTGCTTGTCCTGCTTTTTTATCACCTAAAATAAGGTTGAATACGCCCTTAGGTAATTGAATTTCATCACATATTTGTGCAAATAATACGGCGGTAGCAGAGGTGAATTCTGCCGGTTTTAGAACCACGGTGTTACCCATTGCTAACGCGGGGGCAACTTTCCAAGCAAGCATTAATAAAGGAAAGTTCCATGGGATGATTTGACCAACAACGCCTAGGGGCTCAAAGTTAGGGAATTCGGTGTCCATGACTTGTGCCCAACCCGCGTGATGGTAAAAGTGGCGAGCAACTAAGGGGATATCAATATCTCTAGACTCGCGAATAGGTTTACCATTATCTATACTTTCTAAGACTGAAAATAATCGTGCATGTTTTTGTATTTGGCGGGCGATAGCATATAAGAATTTTGCCCGTGCATGACCACCGATACCATGCCACTGTTGCTGCGCAGTTTTAGCCGCTTTTACTGCATCGTTAACATCATCTGTTTCACCGTCAGCGACTTTGGCAATATTGTCTAAATTGGCAGGGTTTGTAGAATCAAAATATTGTTTGGTTTTAGGTGCCTGCCATTGACCATTTATGTAATGGTTAAAGGTGTGTTGTTTATCTGCTAACCATTGCTGAGCTACAGCGCTACTTTCGGGGGCTTTACTGTATTCCATCGTGGTGAATATCTCTTTAATTGTCATGATGATTTCCTATTAGGTTAGCTCATTGCGTGGCGGTGGTTTGCTGAATAACTGCCGGTAACATAATGTTCTAGCTGTCTTTCAATATCGCCAAGTAAACTACTAGCACCAAATCTAAATAGGTGTGGGTCTAACCATGCAACCCCGAGTTCTTCTTTCATTAAAATCATGTATTCAATGGCCTGTTTGGCGGTTTGAATACCGCCTGCAGGTTTGTAGCCTATTTTAACCTTGGTGAGCTGATAATATTCTCTTATCGCTCGTACCATTACCAAACTTACCGGGAGAGTTGCATTAACGGGCTCTTTTCCTGTACTGGTTTTGATGAAATCGGCACCGGCCATCATACAAACCCAACTTGCTTTTGCTACGTTGGTTAGTGTTGATAATTCTCCTGTGGCTAAAATTGTTTTAATATGCGCTTCACCACAGGCTTCTCGGAACGCTTTTACTTCATCATATATACTACGCCAATCGCCAGTTAATACTTTTTCTCGGCTTATAACAATGTCGATTTCTCTAGCGCCATCGGCTACAGATGCTTTTATTTCAGCCAGCTTTATTGATTGAAGGGACTGTCCAGCAGGAAAGCCTGTTGAAACCGCAGCAACGGGAATATTACTGTCTTTGAGTGCATCCACTGCGGTATTGATCATATTGTGATATACACAAACAGCGCCAGTGGTAATGTTAAGGTCTGTAGCATCAAGGGCGACAAGTAAGTCTTTTCTGACCGGATGCTTGGCTTTTTGACAAAGTCGTCGAACTTTTCCAGGCGTATCGTCACCAGCGAGGGTGGTTAAGTCAATAAAGGTGATCGCTTTTAATAACCAAGCCGCTTGATGTTCTTTTTTCACAGCACGGCGAGTACCAATTGTGGCTGCTCTTCTTTCCACAGCACTGCGGTTTATATTGATGTTATTAATAAAAGAGAGATCAAAGGGCATGCCTTGATTTCTTTTATTGGTATTAACTGATATGGGTGGGGGATTTTTATATGTTTTTTTGTCGGTCATAATGCACCTAAATTCAAATAGTTACTAACAATACTCACCTTTATGTTGTTAACACGATACCTATTCAGGTGACTTGTCGCATTTAAAAAGAAAGCACAATTTCATCATTTACATATTTGTATTTTACATAACAATAAACCAATTTTATTCTCCTAA
Source organism: Alteromonadaceae bacterium (assembly GCA_047621305.1). Taxonomy (GTDB): domain Bacteria; phylum Pseudomonadota; class Gammaproteobacteria; order Enterobacterales; family Alteromonadaceae; genus Colwellia_A. The sequence continues at coordinate 2,779 of JBLHNB010000042.1, forward strand.
ACACTCGTTCTAACCATAAAGGTAGATACTAATGTTTAGGGAACAGTGAGTAAGTTAAATTCAAGTTAATTCAATTCAAGTTAAGCTATCATTAGCATCTTAAGTTAAACCAATAAATACACCTGCAATTGCAGCACTCATTAAATTAGCTAATGTTGCAGCAAACATAGCTTTTAAACCTAAACGCGCTATGTCTGGTCTTCGGTTCGGCGCCATTGAGCCAATACCACCAAGTAAAATAGCGATAGAGGATAAGTTAGCAAAGCCACATAACGCGAAAGTAATAATTGCTTGTGTACCAATACTTAATGAATCTCTAACCTCAACAAAATTAACATAGGCAACAAATTCATTAACCACAATCTTTTGGCCAATAAAACTGCCGGCCTGTAACATTTCATCAAATGGCACACCAATAATAAAAGCAATCGGTGCAAAGACATAACCGAGTAACCATTCAATCGTTACATCTTCAAAGCCAAGTAAACTGGCAAAACCGCCAAGCATCGTATTCAGTAAAGCAATAATAGCAATAAACGCTAATAACATTGCACCTACGTTGACCGCTAGTTTTAGACCAGATGCTGCTCCTGATGCAGCAGCATCTATAACATTTACCGGTTGGTCTATTTCATCTTCCTCAGCATTTATATTGAGTAATAGTTTTTCTGGTTCTGTTTCTGGGATCATTATTTTAGCCATTAATAATCCCCCTGGAGCGGCCATAAAAGATGCTGCTATAAGGTATTCTAATTTTACGCCAAGACCAGCATAACCGGCCAAAATAGAACCGGCTACAGAAGCCAAACCGCCAACCATAATGGCAAAAAGCTCTGACTGGGTCATTTTGGCAATATAGGGACGAACAACAAGAGGGGCTTCAGTTTGACCAACAAAAATATTAGCCGTGGCCGATAATGATTCAGGTTTACTGGTATTTAATAACTTTTGTAAACCCCCGCCAATAATTTTAATGACCCATTGCATGATGCCAAGGTAATATAAAACTGCGATAAGTGAAGAAAAGAAAATAATAACAGGTAAGACTCTAACGGCAAAAACAAAACCGACACCATTGCCAAACATAGCATCTGAACCTAGGCCGCCAAATAAAAAGCTAATACCTGCTTCTGCGCTATCAATAACACTTTGTACGCCATTTGATATTGAACCTAAGACATCTTTGCCAAAAGGAACATATAAAACGAACGCACCAAGTAATAACTGTAATGCGAAGGCAAAACCTATAGTGCGTAAATTAATGGCGCTGCGTTTACTGGAGAAGATAAATGCTATTGCCAGTAGTATAACTATACCTAGGATGCCACGTAATGCGTTTATTTCCATAAATCTCTCTTTATTATAGTGTTATTTTTATTATGGTGTTGTTTTTATTATATTATTTTTTATATTGTTGTTAACTGGCGAATCTTTGCTTTAATAACTTCTATGGCCATTCTATTTTTACCCCCTCGGGTAATAACTATATCTGCATATGATTTTGAAGGTTCAATATGCTGATGGTACATAGGACGAACAGTCGATAAGTATTGTTCGGTAATACATTCAATACTACGTGAACGCTCGATGATATCTCGTTTAATCCGGCGAATTAAACAAATATCGAGTGGGGTATCCATATAAATTTTAATATCAAAACAATCTCTTAATTCTTGCGTTGAAAAGAGTAAAATTCCTTCAACAAGAATTATCGGCGTAGGGCTTAATGAGTTTGCTTCCTTCAGACGGGTATGTGTTTTATAGCAATATATCGGTACGTTAATGCCTTTATTAGTTGTTAAAGAGTTTAGGTGTTCGCAGAGTAAAGAATGTTCAAAAGCATTAGGGTGATCATAGTTAGTATTAACTCGTTCACTCATGCTTAAATGCGTTTGATCACGATAATAGGCGTCTTCCTTTATGATTGAAATTCCGTTTTCACCTAACTCTGGTAATAATTCATCATATATAGTCTGCGCAAAAAGAGACTTTCCCGATGCTGATGCACCCGTTATTGCAATTACTGTTGGTTTTATAGTTTGTAGCACGTTGAGCCTTAGCCTGAATATCCATTATTAAATTTTTGTTTCCTTGGAGTTAATTATCTGATCATAATTTAGATACTTCCGCCAGAATTTATAATTTAACTATACTGATACCAATTTCATTAAATTATTGCTCACTTGTGCTGGTTAAAATACGCCAATGCAGCGGTGCTCTTAATCCTAATAGCGCGCTATTGGTCAATTGAGCGTCTGCCTTGATTTATTTTTCCCAACCACAACGAGATCACAAACGTAATGAAAATGGTATAACATCACAACTTTTGGTGTTAATAGTATTGTTGTAATGCTAAATTAACACAAGTTGACCAAGTGGTCATGAAATTTCTCACTTAAGTTGTGTATCTTGTTATAAGAGTAGATATAACAGTAGATATAACAATAGAAATAAGTGAAGACAAGTTTAGTCGATAAGGTGTGAGTAATACTATGGCAAGAGCAATTATTTTAGTACTTGATAGTTTAGGTATCGGTCATGCCCCAGATGCCGAAAAATTTGGTGATGTATCAGCAAATACGTTTGCTAACATTGCTAAGCATTATTTTAAAGTTAAGAACAAAGCTATAGCGTTACCTAATCTTGCAAAACTCGGCCTAATTGAAGCTTGTATGCAAGCAACGCCTGTGGATTTTCAATATTGTGGTGGTAAGCCTTCAAAAGGGGCTTATGGTTATGCGGCTGAAATAAGCACAGGTAAAGATACGCCTAGTGGTCACTGGGAAATGGCCGGTGTGCCTGTTTTATTTGATTGGGAGTATTTCTCCAATAAAGAAAACGCGTTTTCTGCAGATTTAATCGAAAAAATAAATAATATAACAGGTTACCAAGGGCTTTTGGGGAATTGCCATGCCTCTGGCACAGATATCATTGAAAAGCACGGTGAAGAGCATATAAAAACAGGTTTGCCTATATGTTATACCTCTGCTGATAGCGTCTTTCAAGTCGCTGCACATGAAGAGCATTTTGGTTTAGATAACCTTTATAAATACTGTGAGCAAGTTAGGGCGTTACTTGATCAAGATAAACGTAATATTGGACGTGTTATCGCACGTCCTTTTGTTGGTGAGTCATCTAAAGATTTTATTCGTACCGGCAATCGCCGCGATTACTCAGTATTACCACCTGCAGATACGGTTTTAGTTAAGCTAACTCAAGCCGGTGGTCATGTCGTTAGTATCGGTAAAATTGCTGATATTTTTGCGCATCAAGGTATAAGTGAAAAAATTAAAGCAACAGGTATTGACGCCCTAGTTGATGCAACCATTAGTCAAATAAAAACAGCAAAAGACCATAGTTTGATTTTTACCAACCTAGTGAATTTTGATCAAGACTTTGGTCATCGTCGTGATCCTATTGGTTACGCAGAAGCGCTACAATCATTTGATCAACGCATTCCTGAGATATTAAAAGAAATGACTGACAGCGATGTTTTGTTTTTAACTGCTGATCATGGCTGCGATCCTACATGGCCGGGCAGTGATCATACCCGCGAATATGTACCGATACTTGCGTACCACCATAATATTGACGCTGTTAATTTAGGTGAAATGAACACGTTTGCTGATTTAGGGCAAACCCTTACAGAGATGTTTGATTTATCAAAGATGGCATACGGCACGAGTTTTTATAAAAAATTACAATGTATTTAGTAGCTTAATATGTAATAAATGGGCAATAATAATTTGAAACACAAAATATAGACACTAAGTATTAACAGTTTAACTCGTTAACCTGTTAATACTAATACAATTATAAGTCCTTGGGAGAGAACTCGATGAAAACGTTGAAACACAAATCGCTTGCGATCTGTATACAAGCAGCACTAATTTCCGGTAGTTCATTTTCTGCTATTACCGCTTATGCAGCAGAAGAAAAGAAAGAAGAGATTGTTGGTTTAGAAATCATTCAAGTAACAGCGCGTAAAAGAACAGAAAACGTTAAAGATGTTCCTATCTCTGTTTCAGCGATAACCGCAAAGAAGCTTGAAGTACTGGGTTCATCAGGTATGGATGTACGAGCATTATCGGCACGAGTCCCCAGTTTATTAATTGAGTCTTCTTTTGGTCGTACTTTCCCACGGTTTTATATTCGTGGTTTAGGAAATACCGATTTTGATTTATTAGCATCACAACCTGTTTCGTTGATATACGATGATGTTGTATTAGAAAATGCCTTAACGAAAGGCATGCCAATGTTTGATATTGAACGAGTTGAAGTTTTACGTGGACCGCAAGGTACGCTCTTTGGTCGTAATACGCCTGCCGGCATTATTAAAGTACAATCTAAGAAGCCCACTCAAGATTTTGACGCATCTGTATCTGCTTCATACGGTAGTTTTGACACAGTTGATATGCGTTTAGGTATTGGCGGTGCTTTAACGGATACCTTATCTGCACGAGTTTCTTTGTTACAACAAGGTCGCGAAGAATGGATAGATAACAAAGCGCCAGGTTTTGAACAAGAAGATGAATTAGGCAGCTACAGTGAATCAGCAGGGCGTATTCAGCTTTTATGGGAGCCTAATGACGATTTTAGTGCGTTGTTTAATTATCATTACCGAGATGCTTCAGCAGATGCACGCGTCTTTAGAGCGAACATTATTAAGCCAGGTACTAACGACTTAGTTGCTGGTTTTGACCGTGAAACAGTTTATCAAGATGCCGCAAGTCGTAATAATCAAACCATTGACATGCGTGGTGGTAGTTTAAAAATTGAATATAACTTAGGCGATCATACCTTAACTTCAGTGAGTGGCTATGAGTCGGCTGAAATGTTTTCTGTAGGTGATATTGATGGGGGTTATGGCGCAGGACCAAATTCTGGACCTGGATATATTCCTTTCCCGTCTGAAACGGGTGCAAGAATGCCTGATCACCAACAACTAACGCAAGAGCTAAGAATTTCAAGTAATGATTTAGGTAAGCTAGATTATCAATTTGGTTTGTTTTTATTTGATGAAGACCTAACCATTAACAACCTGAGTTTTGATACCTTCAATAATGGCGTGCAAAACGGCATTGCGATACAAAAAATGCAAACCAATGCGTGGGCTGTTTTTGGCTCAGTTGACTATGAAGTTTCTCAGCAGCTTAATCTGACCGCTGGTTTACGTTACTCAGATGATGAGCGTGACTGGAATGGTACTTTAGTTCAATCACCTTTTGGTGCTCCTGGGTTTAGTGAAAAAAATTCGGTGAGTGATTCACAAATTAGTGGTGATATCAGTGCTAATTATAAAATGGATGATGAAACGAACCTTTATGCACGTTATGCGCGGGGTTATCGTTCACCTAGTATTCAAGGACGTAGTCTCTTATTCTCGGCAAACTCAACAACAGCTGACTCTGAGACGGTAGATTCTATTGAAACAGGCTTTAAATCAGTTTTATTAGAAAATACGGCTCGTATTGATGGCAGCGTATTTTACTATGTCGTTAATGACCAACAGTTAACGGCAGTAGGTGGTGCGGGTAATGTCACAAGTCTCCTTAATGCCGATGAAGCCATAGGTTATGGTTTTGAGCTTGATGGTGAATATATGATCACCCCTGATTTTGTTGTCACGGGTAGCGTTAGTTATAACCATACTGAGATAAATGATAGTAGTGTCGCTGTACCTGGTTGTGGTGGCGGTTGTACTGTTACCGATAAGCTTAACGTAGATGGCTTAGCAATTATTGATGGTAATTCATTACCACAATCACCTAAATGGATTACTAACTTTTCAGCGCGTTGGTCAAAAGAAATTGGCGATGGCGAATTTTATATTTACACCGATTGGTCATATCGCAGTGAAGTAAATTTCTTGTTGTATGAATCAATAGAGTTTACGGGGGATGGTTTATTAGAAGGTGGTGTACGTGTTGGTTATGAATGGTACACAGGCGGCGCTGATTATGAAGTAGCACTGTTTGGTCGTAATATTACCAATGAAGAACAACTCACCGGTGCTATCGATTTTAATAACTTAACCGGTTTTGTCAATGAACCACAGTTTTTTGGTATTGAGTTTAAAGCGAATTTCTTTTAAGGGCTTTCAAAACATACGATAAAAACGGCAAAAACAAAAAAGGCTAACATTCACGTGTTAGCCTTTTTACGTTCAGGATGAACGGTATGTCGCAATACTATGGATGACAAGGAGCGATGATGGTTTATGTCATCTATACTTTAATTCAAGGGGTATAAGCGGTGCTATAAAATACTTTCTAAAGTCAGTTCCATCATATCTTTAAACGTTGTTTCACGTTCATCAGCGGTTGTTTGCTCGCCTGTTTTTATATGGTCACTTACTGTTAATACTGTTAGGGCTTTTTTACCGTATTCTGCAGCAACACCGTATAAACCGGCTGCTTCCATTTCAACGGCTAAAATACCGTACTTTTCCATTACCGCAAACATTTCAGGTTGTGGCGTGTAAAAAAGATCTGCGGTGAAGATATTACCCACATGAACTTTTTGATTCAAGCGTTGTGCGGTGTTGGCGACTTTCTGTAATAAACCAAAATCTGCGCAGGCTGCGAAATCACATTCGTTAAATCGCATTCTATTCACACGCGAATCAGTACTTGCTGCCATACCTATAATTACGTCGCGAACCTTGATATCGTCACGTACTGCGCCACATGAGCCAATTCTAATAATGTTTTCGACACCAAAGTCTTTATAAAGCTCTGTGGCGTATATCGAAATAGAAGGGATACCCATTCCTGAGCCCATAACCGAAACGGCTTTGCCTTTGTAAGTGCCAGTATAGCCGAACATGTTACGTACTTGAGTGATACATTTTGCATCATCTAAAAAATTTTCAGCGATAAATTTTGCTCGTAAGGGATCGCCAGGCATTAATACCGTTTCTGCGAAATCACCAAGCTCTGCTTTAATATGAGGGGTTGCCATGAGAGTTAACCTTTTTAGTTGTTAAAATCTCAGTAAGTTTCTAGCCAGTATTTCATAAATCATACTTATTATAAGTAATACTTAATAAATAGTGCTGCTATCAAGGGTTTTTTACTGATGTGTTTTATTGCTTTCTTTATTGCTTATACTCTAACTGAAAAAGCGTTCGATTATCCAGCTATATCCTATTCCACCCAAATAAATACCAAAAATTCCAGCAATACCTGACAGTACAGGTGGAGCGGGTGGTGGTAGTTTAATCAGAGAAAAAACAATACCGACTACAGCTCCAGTTATTAACGCAAGGAGTATTTCAGTCATAAATTCTTCTTTTTTGTCAATATAATGTTAATTTATTCTACTAAAAAGAGCAAAGACCCAGTTTTTCACTTTCAGATAAAAAACTCGCGGCAAGGGCATTTTTTTGCAATTGCGTGATGTCTTTATCCGTTAAATTTAGTGTTTTTCTGGCAAGCATAAATTCATGCTTAATTTCTATGCCTTGTACAGCAGGGTCATCAGTATTTAAACATACTCTGAGCCCTTTATCCAAATAGTGTTTTATCGGATGTTTACTTAAGTCTTTAATGGTACCTGTTTGAAAGTTCGATGTTAAACAAGACTCAATCGCAATATCGTGTTTTAACATATAGTCAAGTAACTTTTCATCATGAATACTGTTAACACCATGACCAATTCTAGTGGCTTTTAAATCATTAATTGCTTGCCAAACACTACTGGGACCGGCAGCTTCTCCGGCATGTACGGTAACCTGTAAATTTGCTTGATTGACTTGTTTAAAGTGCTCAACAAAAAGCTCGCCAGGATAGTTATACTCATCACCGGCTAAATCAATGGCAACAAGCTTGTCTTTATGTACTAACAAAGCATTCAGTTCATCTTGGCATTTATCAACACCAAAAGTACGGCTTAAAATACCAATAAGGTTAATTTTAATATTGAAAGCCTGTACGCCTGCGCTAACACCATCAATCACGGCAGCAACGACATCGGTGGTGTTTAAATTGTTGGTCATCGCCATATAATAAGGTGAAAAACGCAGCTCTGCATAATGTAATCCTGCATTAAAAGCATCCTCAACGTTCTCAAAGGCTACACGTTTACAATCGTCAAGGGATGTTAAAACGGCAACACCCCAATCTAATTTCTTTAAAAACGCGAGTAAATCTGCTTCGCTATTTTGAATTTGTACGTAGGGTATAAATTGCTCAAATTCTTGAACAGGCAGTTTAATATGATGTTGTTGTGCAAGTTGCCAAATAGTTTTGGGGCGAATATTACCATCTAAATGGCGATGTAAATCGATTAAAGGCAGATTTTTATTAGGCATGTTATCTTTATAGTCCTTGTGTTTAGTATATTAATTAAATCTCTATTGCTGAATATGTCTTAAAGCGATGTTCAGGCTAAAAACTTTCATCTAAGGTCTCATTCTTATTATATTACTTTTTATATATTTTGTGTTGGTATTCGACTGCTAACACTGATAAATTAACTGCGGGATTAGTCATCTAGGTGTCTAGACGTAAGCTAGGCAAATTAAGTTATTTGAAATTATCGAAGTAAAGAGAAACTATTATGTTTTACCAAACCGACGACGTTCGTATTAAACAAATTAAAGATTTATTACCGCCAGTAGCATTACTTGAGCGATTTCCAGCATCAAAAGCAGCGTCACAATCGGTTTTTGCAGGTAGACAATCCATTCATAATATCTTTAACGGCAAAGAAGACCGCTTGTTAGTTGTCATTGGTCCTTGTTCAATTCATGATACTGAAGCCGCTATTGAATATGGGCAACGTTTAGTTAAATTACGTGAGAAATACCAAGACAGTTTAGAAATAGTCATGCGTGTTTATTTTGAAAAACCACGTACGACTGTGGGTTGGAAAGGATTAATTAATGACCCTTATATGGATTGTAGTTTTAAATTAAATGATGGTTTACGTCTAGGACGTAAGTTACTGCTTGACCTAAATGATATGGGTTTACCTACAGCAGGTGAGTTTTTAGATATGATCACGCCACAATATATGGCTGATTTTATGTGTTGGGGTGCTATTGGAGCACGTACCACTGAAAGCCAAGTGCATCGTGAGCTTGCTTCCGGTTTATCTTGTCCTGTTGGTTTTAAAAACGGCACGGATGGCACAATCAAAATTGCGATTGATGCGATAGGTTCAGCCTCTGCGCCTCATCACTTTCTTTCGGTAACGAAACTTGGCCACTCAGCTATTGTTGAAACAACCGGCAACAAAGATTGTCATATTATTTTACGTGGTGGACGAACGACCAATTTTGATGAGGAAAGTGTTAAAAACGTCACCGAACAGCTTGGTAAATCAAATTTAAATACGAAAGTAATGATTGATTTTAGCCATGGTAACAGCAGTAAAAAATTCGAAAATCAACTGTTGGTATCTACAGATGTTAGTCAACAAATAGCCGGTGGTAATCACAATATATTTGGTGTTATGGTTGAAAGTCACTTAGTTGAAGGTCGTCAGGATTTAGTTGATGGTAAAACGGAAACGTATGGTCAAAGTATTACGGATGCCTGTATTGGTTGGTCTGACACTGAGCGTCTTTTAGCGCAATTAAGTGATGCGGTGATCACTCGTCGTTCGATTAAATAATCTAGCGCTCATACTCACTTTAAGTCTAGTTATCTAAGCCGTAATTTATATTTAATTCATATTAAATTAACTGCGGCTTTATTTTTAACTAGTTGTTTTTAACGCCACTATTTTATGACTACTGTACAACCAATGTAGCGCCAATTCACGTTCATTAAATACTTCTAATTGCCAAGGGATTTCTCTAGTAAAAGAGGCGAGGTTTTTTGTAGAGATTTCTGCTGTTCTAGTATAAGCAATAACGGCCATCACATTTATTTGGCTTAAGGTCGCCACTTGCAGTTGTGCTTCAAAAGTATATGAATATGAATTCTTTTTGTTGATCAACAATGAAAATGGGTACGTCATTTGTTTGAGTAAAAAAGCATGATATTCCTCTACCATTAACAAGTTTACTTCTACACCATCATCGACAATAACTTCCGCAATATCTTTTTCTAATAGTATGACTTCACAGAATGACAGTTTAAATTTATTCATTTTATTTATATCTCTTCCTTGGTAATAATTGATCTCCCTAAAACCAAGTAAAACAGTTCACAAAAGGTTATGCAAGATATACTATCGAGAAAAATACCTTTGTTATTCAGTAGATGCTTTAGTGTTGCAATAAAGTTAATTTTATTTACTAGGACATTAGGAATTTGTTTTATCGGTCTTTATTTACCACTGTTTTACAGTACACTAGCTTTATTATTATCACTTTAAAGGATTGAAACATGCCTGAAGAAACTATATTTTCCAAAATTATTCGTCAAGAAATACCCACTCCGTTGTTATATCAAGATGATTTAGTGAGCGCTTTTCGAGATATTTCACCACAAGCTCAGAGTCATATATTAATCGTCCCTAATAAACTGATCCCAACCATTAATGATGTTGGTGAAGAAGATGAATTAACACTTGGCCGGATGATCACTGTTGCTAAAAAATTGGCAGCAGCAGAGGGCATTGATAAAGAGGGCTACCGCTTGATCCTCAATTGTAATCAACATGGCGGACAGGAGGTTTATCATATTCATATGCATCTAGTGGGTGGTCAACCTTTAGGAAAAATGTTATCACTTTGAAAGGTTATTAAATAGCGCTAATTTAGCTGTACATTTGTGTCAATATTGTTAACATGCGTGCCATACCAAGGGGTGCCAAATAACGATGGATATTTACCATAGTTTGTTTGGCCGAGATGCATTGCAAACCCTTAGAACCTGAACCGGATAGTACCGGCGTAGGAATGGTCACGCATTAAAATATTTATGGCTTTTATTATTGCTTATAATTAATGCGTTCAGCTTCTATATGCCGGATCCCATGACTGTTTCAACTCGTGAAACAATGAGATCAAAATGACACGTAAAAAATCGACACTCGCACTATCAATTTCCTTGTGCTTATCATCCTTTAGTAGTTACTCGCAACCAGCAAGTAGTGACGATATTGAACATATCGAAGTCAGCTCTAGTTATCGAGATCAATCACTTGCAAAAGCACCTGTAAGTATTGCGGTAATAGGCGAGCAACAAATTAAAGATCAAGGCATACAGCATTTTGAAGAATTACTTCAGTCTGTTGCTAATTTTAATTTTTCTGGTGGTACTTCACGTCCTAAATACCTGCAAATAAGAGGTGTTGGCGAACGCTCTCAATACAGAGGTGCACCCAATGCTTCGGTTGGTTTTATTGTTGACGATATCGACCTCTCTGGTTTAGGTATGGCAGCGAGTATGTATGACGTTGGGCAGGTCGAAGTACTTAGAGGTCCGCAAGGCACAAGGTTTGGTGCCAATGCATTAGCTGGGCTTGTTTATGTACAATCAAATGCACCAAGTCAATCACCTGAACATGGTTTTCGTAGCTCAATAGGTAACGATGACTTATTGAGTATTGCGGGTTTTAGTTCAAATGCGCTGAGTGACAAATTAAGCTATCGTATATCACTTGAACAACATCAACAAAATGGTTATCGCAACAACCTCTATCTTGATAAAGATGATACCAACGGCATTGATGAACTCACCGGTAAAATTAAACTTCATTACCTTGCTACTGATAACCTTACTATTGACTTCACTTATTTATTTGCCGATATAAATAACGGCTTTGACGCATGGACACTAGATAATAACGGTTATGATACGTTGACCGATAAACCCGGTGTTGATAATCAAAAGTCCCTTGGTACTTCACTTAAACTTTCTTATACCGGTCTTGGCTTTGCTGAATTAGAGGCCATTACCAGCTTAACAACAACGGATCACCAGCACGCATATGACGGTGATTGGGCGAATCCACAATACTGGGCAAATAAAGGCTGTACAGATTATTCTGATGAAAACGGTAATGGTGCCTTTGATGATAGTATTCCTTGTCAATACGAATATTTATGGTCTAAAAAAGCACAGCGTGATGTTTGGTCACAAGAATTTCGTTTAATTTCAAATGAAACTTCCCGACTATTTAATCAAAGTACTGATTGGATTTTAGGATTATATGTCAGTGAACTTGATGAAAAAAATGATGTTGATTCCTCTTATAATGGCTGGCCAGACGAAGTGGTTGATTCGACTTATACCGCGAACAATTACGCGGTTTTTACAGAACTCGACAGTGATATTTTAAAGACCTATCAGCTCTCTTTTGGTTTACGAGTAGAACGCAGAAATGTTGATTATGCTGATACGTTAGGTGATGTATTTTCTCCTTCAGAAACTATGTGGGGCGGACACCTTGCGCTAAGTAAAACACTAAATCGTCAACATGAAGCTTATCTGCGTATAGCGCGTGGTTATAAAGCAGGCGGTTTTAATATGGATTTACCCGATGAATTATCGCAATTTAAAGAGTTTGATACAGAAACCTTAATAAATTATGAAACAGGGTTAAAGTCTAGTCTTTTCGATAATCGTTTGATCAGTCGTTTGGCTTTATTTTATATGGACAGACAAAATCAACAAGTGAATGCCTCACAACAAAATCCAGATAAACCACAACAATTTACTATTTATACAGCCAATGCGGCCAGTTCAAGTAGCTATGGCGCTGAGTTAGAACTTACCTGGACACTGAATAACAATACTTCCATATATGCTACATCAGGTTACTTAAATGCAACCTATGATGATTATGCGTATTTTGATAAGTACGGTACTGAAATTGATATTTCAGGAAGAGCATTAGCGCACGCACCCAAGTTCACTTATAGTGCGGGAGTTAATTATCGTAATGATTTAGGCCTATTTGCAAATGTTAATTTATCGGGGAAGAGTCGTTTTTATTTTTCCGATAGTCATGAAGAACAATCGGCAAACTCTACTATTATTAACGCTAAGTTAGGCTATGAGTTATCGAATTGGTCTCTTTATCTATGGGCAAGAAACATCTCTGATCAAAGAATAGCTACACGAGGATTTTACTTTGGTAATGAGCCTGATCTTGATTGGGCGAATAAAAAATACCAACGATACGGTGCTCCTCGACAAATTGGACTGACGCTGGACTATCAATTTTAGATACATGATGTACCCAAGCTTGAGAGTTATTTGTTGAGAGTTACTTGGGTACATTCGTTAATAAAATACCAAGCAGTATAAAAAGGTTTACTTTTATACTGCTTGTATAACGCAATATAAGGTTAATATGCAGATATCCATTGAAATTAGTCTCTATCCACTTGCTGAAGAACAGTTTAAAACTGAAATTTGGGCATTTATTAAAAGATTACGTGCTGTTGATGGCTTAAAGGTTGTGACCAATGGCATGAGTAGCCAAATCTTTGGTGAGTATGACCTAGCGACTTCTCATGTAATGGCTGAAATCAAACATGTGCACCAAACATTAAATGCTGCGGTGTTTGTTTGTAAGTTTATTGGTGGTGATCGTTCTATTGTTGAAGCGGAAAGTTAATGGAAAATAACATAGTGAACGAGAGTTATATGTACTTTAGCTCATTACCTTTATTAGAGTTAATTGCGGTAGTCAGTTCACTTATTTATGTGGTATTGGCTGCCAAAGGCAATATTTGGTGCTGGCCAGCTGCATTGCTCAGCACCGTTATTTACACGGTTATTTTTTATGAAGTTTATTTATGGATGGACAGTGCGTTACAAATATATTATATGCTGATGGCATTTTATGGTTGGTATTGTTGGCGTAATAGAAACCAGGTTAACAAAGATTTAAATGACAGTCAGCCAGATAAAATCAGGATAAAACAATGGCACGTACAGACTCATATTAAAGCGATTATTTTACTGACCATATTATCAATCATCGTAGGTAAATTAATGGCGACCTATACACCAACCCATTTCCCTTACTTTGATGCTGCCACAACCGTATTTGCGGTGTTTTCCACCTATTTAGTCACCCAAAAAGTATTAGAAAATTGGATTTATTGGATAGTAATAGATTTTTTCTCAATTTATCTCTACGTACAAAAAGAACTGACACCCACAGCGGTGTTATTTATTTTATATGTGGGTCTTGCCGCTTATGGTTATTTCCAGTGGCGCAAAGAATACAAATTACAGCCGGTCAACGCTGCTAACTTATCGCATAGTTAGGCTGATTTTTGATGAAGGCAATTAAACAAAAATTAAGTGCGTTACCTTTTTTTGATCAAATAAAAGATGTTCAGGACATAGAAGAAGGGGCTAGCCACTCTTGTTTTAAAGTGATAACAGCTAAGGGCAATTACTTCGCTAAATATTTTGAATCTGATCGGGCAACACGGCAAAACGAACATCAAATTACCTTACTTGCCGCTCAAGTAGGAATAACACCTCCAGTATTGCATTGTTCAACCCATTGGCTTATTACTGACTTTATTGAAACACAATGTTTGAACGCGCAAACCTTGGATAAAAAGCTAATGATAATCGTTGGCTTAATAAATCAGTGTCATCAACTCAAAGCTAGACTTGCTCCTTTGAATTTACATGCGATACTAGATTATTTACTTAGTGATAAAACACTTGTTTTTGCACATGTTAACGCTATCAGATGTGTGATTAAACAATTACCTGACATTAATATCGTACAATCCCTTGTTGTTTGTCATGGCGATGTAAATTTCTCCAATATACTCTTTGCAAAGAAGCCATTTTTGATTGATTTTGAATACGCATGCCTAGCCGAGCCTGAATATGATTTAGCGATGATAATTGCTATTAATCTGTTAAATAGCGCGCAACAAAAAATCTTACTATCTCAATATGAAAAAATAAGCTCAGTTAACATCTGTTATGAAAACCTCAATTCCTACCTATCTTATTGTTATTTAATAAATGGGTTATGGTGTTTATTAAAAGCGGCGAGCGTAAGTTCAGACGAGTTAGTTCAACGTTCAATAAAGCAGTTTGCCGCATTTGATAATTTGACTGGGTATAACATGCAAGTACTCACCGAAATGAGATAAAGCGTAATATTGTTAAGCTTAACGGTAGTGTGTAATCGCGAAAGCTGTCGCATAATTAACATAACAGTTAGAAAAGGTTGTGCTGTGCAAGATGGAAAGACGTATAAATTGGAAAGAACTGCTTGAAAATAGAAATCGCTTATTTTGGCTGGTACATAGTGCGGGCTGGTTTGGTTTCGCGTTGGTACATTATCTGGGATCGTTATTACATGACCTGAGAGATTTATTTGTTGTCATCATATTTTTAAATGCATACGCTGGCTGGATATTAACCGTGCCATTGCGTTACATCTATCGTAGAGTGTGGAATAGCTCACCGGTAAAAATTGCTTTAGTGGTGATTATTTCATCCTATCTTACCGGGGTCTTGTGGCAAGTTTTCAAAAATATTAATTATTGGGAAATTTATAAGCACGGTTACCGTCCTGATTTTTGGCTGCATTATACAAAATCAAGTGTTTGGTCTTTTTATATTATTTTAAGCTGGAGCCTTTTATATCTTGGTACTAAGTATTACCAAATGCTGCAAAAAGAAAAACAAAATGTACTAAGCGCTAATGCTGTTGCTCACCAAGCCCAATTGAAGATGTTACGTTATCAACTTAACCCACATTTTCTTTTTAATACCCTTAATGCTATTTCAACATTAATATTGATTGAAGAAAATAAAACAGCCAACGCCATGGTAACTAAATTGAGTGAGTTTTTACGATATTCACTTGATAAAGACCCGATGAAAAAGGTGAGTTTAGACAGTGAAATTCAAACGCTGAAACTCTATCTTGATATTGAAAAAGTGCGATTCGAAGAACGACTACAAGTAAAAGTAAATATTAGTGATGAATGTAAACAAGCCCTAGTTCCGAGTATGATATTACAACCGTTGGCAGAAAATGCGATAAAACATGCCGTAGCAGTTGAGGAACAAGGCGGAACAATTACCGTTTCGATTGCTCGATTTGGTAATGACTTATTATTAGAAGTTGCTGATGATGGGCCAGGCGCTGAAATAATCGATGGTAATTTGCATCGCGAAAATGGTGTTGGTTTGGTGAATACGCGAGAACGTCTTTATGCTTTATACCAAGATAATTATTCTTTAGTTGTTGCTAGTAATAAGCCGAAAGGGATTAAAATCAATATAAGAATGCCTTATGAAATAGGAACTTCCGCATGAGTAATATGCTTTCAACGATCATAGTTGACGATGAACCACTTGCCAGAAAAGGACTCGTGGTAAGGTTAGCTGAACATAAAGATATTCACGTTGTGACTGAGTGCTGTAATGGTCGAGAAGCGATAGAGGCAATACGCGCTTATAAGCCTGATTTGATGTTTTTAGATATTCAAATGCCTGGTTTGAACGGTTTTGACGTGATTGAAGAAATTTTAAAACAAGGTTTAACCATGCCAATTGTGGTATTTGTTACTGCTTTTGATCAATATGCGTTAAAAGCTTTTGAAGTGTATGCTCAAGATTACTTATTAAAGCCTGCGGATGAAGAAAGGCTTGCACAAACAATGGATAAAATACGTCAAGCAATTAAAAGTGAAGAAAACGCCTTACATAAATCAAAACTTGTGCGTTTAGTCAGTGATGTTACGGGTAATGATTGCCAACAAATATTAAGTGAGCTTGCCAATAATGAGCCAGTCACCCTATCAAGTTATTCAGATATCCTTGCCATTAAGGATGCTGGTGAAGTCAGTAGGGTACCAGTAAAAGACATTTTATGGGTTGACGCTGCAGGTGATTATATGTGTGTTCATACTAATGAAAATACGCATATTCTGCGTAAAACAATGAAGCAATTAGAAGAAACATTAGACCCGCGAATTTTTATCCGTAGTCATAGATCAACCATAGTGAATAAAAATTATATTCATAAATTTTGTAGCCAGCTCAATGGAGAGTACTATTTGGTTATGAGTAATGGTAAAGAGCTTAAAGTAAGCCGTAGCTATAAAGACAAAGTAAAACTGACCATTAACCATTAACTTTAACCGTTAATGTATTTCTAAAAGCTCGTTACATTATTTAGTTTTAGTTCTAATTTTAGGTCTAGCTCTAGTTATGTAGGCTAATTAGCATTGTGTTTGTGCAGTAAGTGCCAGAATGTTTTGTTGAGCTGCAACTAAACTTTGGCTTACTTGTTTTTTATGTTTTATCGCATCAGCTAAGGGAACTAAAACGATGCTATTATTTTGCTCCCCGATCATCACATTTGATTCATTGGCAATAATCGCTTGTACGCCAGCAACCCCCATTTTAGTTGCCAGTATACGATCTTTAGCGACAGGAGAGCCACCGCGCTGTATATAACCTAGAATACAAGGCGTACAATCAATTCCAGCTTCGTTTTTTAACTGCCGAGAAAATTCGGTTACGCCACCAGTCCAGAGGTTTTCTGCGATCACAATCAGGTAACTCGCATGGCGCTCTTTTTGGGCTACTTTAATTTCTTGCGCTACTTCCTTTAATATTTCTTTTTCATTGTTTGCGTTAACGTTTTCAAAAGATAATACTTTTTCAGCAGCGCAAGCGATACCCACATTAAAAGTAATATGGCCGCTGTGCCGGCCCATTAATTCGACTACAAAGATACGCTCAAAAGCATCTGCTGTATCTCGAATTTTATCAATAGCTTCGATTGCAGTATTTATTGCGGTAGAAAAACCTATGGTTAGATCTGTACCATCAACGTCGTTGTCAATAGTGCCAGGAATACCAATAACTTGCCCGAGCCAGTTTTTTTCTATATGGAGTAAACCGTTAAATGAACCATCACCACCGATAACAATCAAAGCATCTACCTTATTCTTCATTAAAGTTAGTACCGCTTGATTAATACCTATTTCATTAAGTAGCTCAGGACAGCGTGCACTTTTTAATATAGTGCCACCTCGATGAATAATGCCATCCACATCATGTAGTGATAATACTTTTGAATGGTCATTGATCAAGCCGTTGTAACCGGAATAAAAGCCGAGAACTTCAATTTTATAATGATGCGCGGATAATACTACCGCACGAATAGCTGCATTCATTCCAGGAGCATCGCCGCCACTGGTTAATAAGGCAATGCGTTTAATCGTCATATATTATCCTTACAGTCATATAATTATCGTTTGTTAAAGACATTATTGTCGTTACTTATACGTTACTTATATTAATCGTCTAGGTAATTTAATACCTGATTGAGATCAAAAAAGGTAGCTTATACGCTACCTTTTTAACGGGTATATTATATGAACACCATTATTAATTAAATATCATTAACTAAAGTGATGTTTAGCGATAGTCAATATTTTCAACGTGTTGGTTGCGCCAACAGTTTCCATTAAATCACCATGGGTTAAGATGACTTTATCACCAATTGAAAGAGCAGACTTTTTCAAGACTTCTTTTATAATATCGTTTGGCAATTGTTCATTATCACTTGCCGTAGAATCAAATTTAACCGGGTAGACACCTCGATAAATTGCTGTTTTACTTAATGTTTTTTCATGGCGAGAGACTGAAAATATAGGTAATCCAGAGGTAATGCGCGACATTATTTTACTGGTATGCCCTGATTCAGTTAGCGCAATAATCGCTTTAACACCATCTAAGTGATTAGCAGCATACATAGCTGAAAGCGCAATAGTTTCAGAAACTTCACTGAAGGTTAATTCTATACGATGATTTGAAGTATTTACTGAACGATGTGCTTCAGCGCCAATACAAACTGAAGCCATTGCCAATACGGTTTCAACGGGGTATTTACCCGCAGCAGTTTCTGCTGATAACATCACAGCATCCGTACCATCTAAAACGGCATTAGCAACATCCATAACTTCTGCACGTGTTGGCATAGGTTGTTCGATCATCGATTCCATCATTTGTGTCGCCGTAATCACAACACGGTTGAGTTGACGGCTACGCGCGATAATATGTTTTTGTTTACCCACAAGGGCAGCATCACCAATTTCTACACCTAAATCGCCACGAGCAACCATAACAACATCAGAGGCTAAAATAATACCATCTAGAATTTTATCGTCATTAACGGCTTCAGCACGTTCAATTTTTGAAACTAAGCGAGCATCACATCCCGCTTCTTGTGCTAGTAAACGCGCTTCACGCATATCTGCAGCATCACGAGGAAAGGAAACCGCGAGGAAATCAACATTTATTTTTGCTGCAAGTTTGATATCTTCTTTGTCTTTTTCTGTTAAGGCGGGTGCTGTTAAACCGCCACCTTGGCGATTAATACCTTTGTTATTAGAAAGTGGACCACCAACAACAACTTCAGTAAATACTGAAGAGCCAGCAGTACTCAGTACTTTTAATTGTACACGACCATCATCTAGCAACAATACATCGCCATCATTTACGTCGTTTGGTAATTCTTTATAATCAATGCCTACTTTTTCTTGGCAACCTTCGCCTTTTGGCAACGCAGCATCAAGTTCAAATTTGTCACCTATTGCTAGTTTGATTGGACCATTCTTAAACGTTGATACGCGAATTTTAGGACCTTGTAAATCGCCTAAGATACCTACGTAGATCCCCAATTCTTTGGCTAATTCACGTACAGTATTTGCTCTATCGATGTGATCTTGAGGAGCGCCATGTGAAAAGTTAAGTCTAACGACATTAACACCGGCAGCGAGGACTTTTTTTAAGGTGTCTCTGTTGTCAGTTGCAGGACCTAAGGTGGCAACTATCTTCGTTCTTCTAGGCATTCTAATCCTTACTTCATTAAATTTTAAAAGTGACTCGATAACAGAATTATTAAATACTAGGTTCGATTATCATTATGTTGATTAAATTTTTGGTTATACATCTTTACGTTCAAAACGAGAACTTCGTAAACTGTCTTTTACTTTTTTCAAATTATCTCTAAATTTGGTACCACGGCGTAACGTAAATCCGGTTGCCAAAATATCAATCAATGTTAGCTGTGCAATACGTGATGCCATTGGCATATATAAGTCAGTATCTTCAGCAACATCAAGTGATAAAACGATACTACATTCTTTGGCTAAAGGTGTACCGTCAGTGGTAATACCGATAACCGTTGCATCATTTTCTTTTGCTAAACTTGCCACTTCCACCAATGACTTCGTACGACCCGTATGTGAAATAACAACAACAACATCACCTTGACGGCTATTAATAGCACTCATACGTTGCATTAATATGTCATCAAAATAAACAACAGGCACATTGAAGCGAAAGAATTTGTTTTGCGCGTCATGGGCAACGACTGCAGAAGCGCCTAAACCAAAAAACGAAATTTTATTCGCTTGCGTTAATAAATCTACTGAGCGATTAATACTATTTGTATCTAAACTTTTACGGGCCATTTCAAGATTAGCCATCGTCGATTCAAATATTTTTGTTGTGTATTCTTCAGCGGTATCATTCTCGTCTACGTGACGATTAACATAAGGAGTACCATTTGCTAAGCTTTGTGCTAAATGCAGCTTAAAATCAGGGTAACCTTTGGTATCTAATCTTCGGCAAAAGCGATTAACAGTAGGCTCACTAATGTTTGCTTGCTTAGCTAAAGCGGCAATGCTGGCGTGAATAACCGTACTGGGTGTTGCCATTATAACTTCGGCTACTTTACGCTCAGATTTGCTAAATGTGTCTAGTTCGTTGGCGATCTTTTCTAATATGTTCATTACTGTTTAGTCCTAGATCTTGTTTGTTATGATGCAACTGTAATTTGTTTTCGCTATGAAAAACAAGAAAAATGAAAATTTATTTCATAATGATAACAAATTTAAATCTAAATGACATTTTTTTGCACATATTTCATAATATAGAGAGGTTGTATTTGCTTGTAGCCGTTAAACAGTCGAATACCGATGTATTTGTTGTAAAGTTACAGAAAGTTCTTTACTGATGAGGTCGTAGACGCTAAATTAGATGTAAATGTAGTTTAGTTACAATGAACGAACTCGAGAAAATATTTTATGGAAAGTTTGGATAATCAATCTGCTAGTGAAATAGTGATATTTGGTGCTCTTGGTGACTTATCTCGCCGCAAGTTAATACCTGCCTTATACCAGTTAGACAGCGCAGGTCTATTAAATCCTCAAAGTCGCATTGTTGGTGTGGCACGTCAAAAGCACAAAATTGAAGAGTTTATTGATTTTGTCAAAGAAAATCTGACTTCATTTGTCAAAGAAGAACTAGACGATGTGGTATTAACGAGATTTTTAGCTCGTCTTGTTTATCAAAAGCTAGATTTTAAAGAATCGTCGTCGTTTATCAACCTAGCTAAAACATTACAAGGGGCAAATGAAACGCGTGTCTATTATTTTTCAACGCCACCAGCCATTTATGGTGATATATGTGATGGTTTGCACGCAGCTGATTTAATATCAGATATTGACCGTGTCGTCATGGAAAAACCCATTGGTAATTGTTTAGCATCATCAAAAGTTATTAACGATCAAGTTTCCCGCTATTTTAATGAAAATCAAATTTATCGTATCGATCATTATTTGGGTAAAGAAACGGTACTGAATTTACTTGTACTGCGTTTTGCTAATTCATTATTTACCAACAACTGGGATCGTAACAGTGTTGATCACGTGCAAATTACGGTTGCTGAAAGTGTTGGTATAGAAGGGCGTTGGGGATTTTATGATGACGCTGGCCAAATGCGTGACATGATCCAAAATCATTTATTACAAATATTGTCATTATTAGCCATGGAGCCGCCTGCAGATTTAAGTGCGGACAGTATTCGTGCAGAAAAGCTTAAAGCCGTCAAAGCACTGGTGCCTATTGATCGCATGAATGTTAAAGAAAAAACCGTACGAGGCCAATATGCCGACGGCTATTTAAATGGCATGCCCGTACCTGGCTATTTAAATGAAGAAGGTGCTAACGCGAATAGTAATACTGAAACGTTCGTAGCGATTAAAGCTGAAATAGATAATTGGCGTTGGGCTGGTATACCATTTTATTTGCGCACAGGTAAACGTATGCCGGCAAAACACAGTGAAATTGTTGTTCATTTTAAACAACAGCCTCATAACATCTTTAAAGAAAGTCATGCCGATTTACCAGCAAATAAACTCACTATTCGTCTGCAGCCTGATGAAGGTGTTGAATTACAGATGATGAATAAAATACCGGGTATAGCGTCACAAATGCATATTCAGGAAAACAAGTTAGATTTGAGTTTCTCTGATACCTATGACAATCAGCGTGTTGTCGATGCATATGAAAGACTGATGTTAGAAGTCATCAATGGTAATCAATCTTTATTTGTCAGTCGTGATGAAGTTGAAGCGGCATGGACATGGGCTGATGGTATTATTGATGCATGGCAAGCAACCAATGAAGCTCCTAAACCTTACCCTGCAGGCTCATGGGGGCCTGTTTCGTCTATTTCATTAATTGCACGAGATGATCGTCAGTGGGTTGAATCATGAGTCAAATGAATGAATTTATAAACAGAGAAGCCCTTGACCAACAATTAGCAACTCATGTTGCTGAAATTTTATCAAAGGCTATTGCGCTGCGTGGTAAAGCGAGTATTGCTGTTTCAGGGGGGTCTACACCGAAAGGTTTTTTTAAAGCACTTTCTCAAATCGACTTACCGTGGAAAAAAGTCACCATTACCCTTGCGGATGAACGCTGGGTCGATATTAATGATGAAGCAAGTAATACTAAACTAGTACATGATAATTTATTGCAAAACAATGCCAAACAAGCCAATTTTTTTCATCTAAAACAAGGAAAAGTATTAGGTGCTGAAACACTTGCTGATTTAAATCTTGCAGCAAAAGCGTTACTACTTCCTTTAGATGTACTTATTTTGGGTATGGGAGAAGATGGACATACGGCGTCATTGTTTCCGTGTAGTGATGAAATCACGGCAGGTCTGTCACTTGATAATACCGATGCATTGATGAAGGTCGTACCAAGAACGGCACCCCATCAACGTATTACTTTTACCTTTTCTCACCTCATTCAAAGTCACCATATCTTTTTACATGTGGTTGGTGAAGGAAAGCAACGCGTATTGGCGCAAGCTAATGCCAGAAATGATTTACTAGAAATGCCAATAAGGGCATTTTTACAAAACCCTGACGTTAATACACAAGTATATTGGGCGGCATAACGTATGACTATTAAAATGAATCAAAAAATATTAGATATTACCCAAGAAATCATTGAGCGTAGTAAAGATACTCGCGCTAAATATTTAGCTAAAATTGAAGCAGAAAGTTCTCAAACTGTGCATCGCGCTGGCTTATCATGTGGTAATTTAGCCCATGGTTTTGCCGCTTGTGGTAAAGAAGACAAGGCGTCATTACGTGGCATACATCACTCTGATATCGCTATCGTTTCAGCTTATAACGATATGCTGAGTGCACATCAACCTTATCAAACCTACCCTGATATTATTAAAGCGGCCGTAAAAGAAGCGGGCGGTGTAGCGCAATTTGCTGCCGGCGTACCTGCTATGTGTGACGGTGTTACCCAAGGTCAACCGGGCATGGATTTAAGCTTAATGAGCCGCGATGTTATTGCTATGTCGGCTGCGGTTGGTTTATCACACAACATGTTTGATGGCGCGTTAATGCTAGGCATCTGTGACAAAATCGTACCAGGGTTATTGATTGCAAGTATGACATTTGGACATTTACCTACCGTTTTTATCCCTGCAGGTCCAATGCCTTCAGGTCTACCAAATAAAGAAAAAGCGCGTGTACGTCAACAGCATGCTAAAGGTGAAGTTGATGAAGAAGCACTACTAGAAGCTGAATCTGCCTCTTACCACTCTGCGGGTACGTGTACTTTCTTTGGTACCGCAAACTCAAATCAATTAGTTGTTGAAGTCATGGGGCTTCATTTACCTGGTGCATCATTTATTGCGCCTAATACTCAGTTACGTGAAGAATTAACAAAAGCAGCGGCACGCCAAGCGACACGTCTAACCCAGCAATCTGGTAATTATATGCCGATTGGTAAAATGGTTGATGAGCGCTCCATTGTTAATGCGATTGTTGCGTTACTTGCAACCGGCGGTTCAACTAACCTCACCATGCATATTATTGCGTTTGCAAAAGCGGCAGGTATTATCATTAACTTCCAAGATTTTAATGATCTTTCTGAAACGGTTCCCCTCTTAACACGTATATACCCTAACGGTGAAGCAGATATAAACCAATTCCAAGAAGCAGGTGGAATGGCATTACTTTTTAGAGAATTGATAGAAGGTGGCTTAGTTTTTGAAGATGTAGAAACGATTTGTGGCCGTGGTTTAACACGATATACTAAAAAACCCGTATTAGAGAGCGGTGAACTTAAGTGGGTTGATTGTGTTGAAAAGTCACTTGACGATACGATTATTGCAACTGTCACTAAGCCATTCAAAGCGACAGGAGGTTTACGGGTACTTAAAGGTAATTTAGGTGTTTCTGTACTTAAAACATCTTCTTTACGTGAAGGTAGTTTCGTTATTAAAGCACCAGCAGTCGTTTTTGAAGATCAACATGAATTACAGGCTGCTTTTGATGCCGGTGAATTAGAAAAAGACTTTGTCGCTATCGTGCGTTTTCAAGGGCCAAAAGCACGTGGTATGCCTGAATTACATAAACTCACACCACCATTAGGCGTTTTACAAGATAAAGGCTTTAAGGTCGCTATGGTCACTGATGGTCGTATGTCAGGTGCATCAGGGAAAGTACCTGCGGCTATTCATTTATGTCCAGAAGCTTTAGACGGTGGTTTAATTGCTAAAGTGAAGAACGGCGATATGATTTTAGTTGATGGTGAAACTGGAGAGCTTACGCTCATGGTTGATGAAGCTGAGCTTGCTAAACGCGACAATGCTATTTTCCAAGTAAATGGCCATCATCAAGGTATGGGACGAGAATTATTTGGTTTTATGCGCCGTAATTTAAGCACAGCAGAAACGGGCGCTTGTTCTTTGTTTGATACGACAGACTAATGGCTGATACGGTGAATATTTCTAAGCCAGACAATACCGCAATTAACTTAGTGGCTGATATTGGTGGTACTAATTTAAGAATTGGACTAACGGATAATGATGGAAAAATATCATCACTGTCGGTTTACCAATGTAATGATTATGCGGGTTTAGCGGAAATTGTTGCTGACTATATCGCTGTCAATGTTTTAAATGGCTCAGTAATAAATGCTTGTTTTGCGATTGCTTGTCCCGTAGAACAAGACCTTATTGTGATGACTAATTTACCTTGGCAATTTTCAAAGTTAGCGCTGCAACAAACATTGGGTTTACATACGTTATTGTTTATTAATGACTACACGGCAATTGCCCACGCGGTTCCTTATCTAAACGACGATCAAAAAGTTAAAATTGGTGGTGGTGAAGTACAGTTAAATAAACCTATATCTATCTGTGGACCCGGAACGGGTTTAGGTGTTGCCAATGTTATTCCAAGTCATAATGGCTGGATCAGCTTAGGCGGTGAGGGCGGCCATGTTGACTTTGCACCCACTAATAACCTAGAAACTCAAATTCTACAATTTTTGTTAACACGATATGAACATGTTTCTTATGAACAATTATTGTCAGGATTAGGTATTGAACAAATTTATCAAGCACTAATGCATATTCGTGGTGAAACAGCGAAATCTTATTCGGCGAAAGATATTTCAGAAAATGCATTAACTAAAAGCTGCGAAATTTGTGAGCAAAGCTTAGCGCAGTTTTGCAGTATTCTTGGCAGCTTTGCGGGTAATTTGTCATTAACCATGGCGAGTTTCGGTGGTGTTTATATTGCCGGAGGTATTGTACCGCGGTTTATTGAATATTTTAAAAATAGTAACTTTAGAAGTCGTTTCGAAGCTAAGGGGAGGTTTGTCGCGTTTAATCGTACCATACCAACGTTTGTGATCACTGAATCACAGCCAGGCATTATTGGTGCCTCGGCTTATCTTCGACAACACTATCTTCAACAAAATAATTAAAGAGAAATTATGACGTTATCAAAAACTTGGCAGGTTTCGCCAAAAGAAATTTTTGCTATGGGACCTATCGTTCCCGTACTTGTTATTAAGAATGTTGAAGATGCATTACCCATTGCTAAAGCATTGATCGCTGCAGACATTAAGGTATTAGAAGTCACATTAAGAACCCCAGCGGCACTTGATGTCATTAAGATCATTGCTAAAGAATTACCTGACGCTATGATAGGTGCGGGTACGGTAACTAATCGTGAAATGCTGCAACGCTGTGAAGAAGCAGGGGCAAAATTTGCAATCAGTCCTGGTTTAACCAAGGATTTATTGCAAGCTGGCAACGAGGGTAATATAGCGTTGATCCCAGGAATATCTTCTATTTCAGAAATGATGGATGCTATTGATTATGGTTACGATCACTTAAAATTCTTCCCCGCTGAAGCATCTGGTGGCGTAAAAGCAATTCAATCAATTGGTGGACCTTTCCCTGATGTACGCTTTTGCCCAACAGGCGGCATTAATATGAATAATGTTAGAGATTACTTAGCGCTTAAAAATGTTGCTTGTTGCGGTGGATCTTGGTTAGTTACTGATGAAATTATGCAAAATAAAAATTGGTCAGCAATTACTGAATTAGCTAAGCAAGTATTAGTTCATGTAAAGTAACAATGCTGTTAATAATATAAAGCCAGACTAACACTCTGGCTTTTTATGTTCAGGAAGAACAGTATGTCACGGGTGCATGGATGCACAGGAGTGTGTATGTTCAGGAAGAACGGTATGTCACGGGTGCATGGATGCACAGGAAGAACGGTCATGATTTTAGTTCCCGACAAATCATAAGTCCCTGCGTCCATGCCGGCAATGTCACCTTTTCATGAACGAAAAGGTGTATATTTACTCTATCTATTTAAAGCCTTAGTTTAATACATCTAACTCTTTAAGCCTTTTTTCAAGTTTATTTATTTTTCCCATTGATATAACGCCAAAAACAAAACCAGAAACGCCCATAGACATACCTATAATACCAAAAATAAAGCCTAAAATTTCCATATATAAATCCCTTTAAAGTAAACGTGTATATAATTACCATGCTTGGTTGTTTTCTGATTGCAAGACAATTCAAATCCTTGTAATCGAGTGAATTGCAGCTATATATTCGGATTTATGCAGATATATCATTTGATGCCTTTTAACCCTGATGGATTTCGCCCTGATCAGCTCGGAAATTGTACAGCTTATGATCGCTCTTAGCGATTAACATTACCAAGGCTTCGTCCTATTTGTTAGTTAAAGGCAGTGTTGCATTATGAGTACACAGTCAATAAACGCTAATGAATAACAAATTTATCATTGCTTAAAGTTCAATCTAGCTTTAATATAAATACAAATACAAATTATTATCATTTATATTTAGGTGTGAGTTCGTTATGTTTTTAAGTTTTATCCCTGTTTGGTTAGCATGCTGCCTTTTTTATTGCACCAGCAAAAGGCAAACATTGTTGAAAAAACCACTAGCCGCGTTACCTTATAGAGTTATTGCCACAATTTTACTTTCAGTAATGTTATTACAACTTTTTAAGTATTTACCTACAGTATCGGCATTGGTCACGGGATTGTCCTTAATGTGCTGTTTTTTAACGTTAATTACGTTAATTAGTGCTTATGAAAAATATTATCTATTGCTAACAAGTGCTTTAGTTTGTGTTCTTTCCATAGCATTTTCTATGATAGGAATAAACGTATAATGTGGTCACGTACTTTTGCAGGTCTAATTCTTGGATTATTACTTTCGGTGTCGATAGTGTTAAATCTAAACTTATTATTACCATTTCAAGAAGACACTATTTTGCTTATCGGTTTATTGGTGGCTTTTCCGCTTTGGGTCAGTATTCAAGTGTGGAGCTATTCTTTTGCTAGTGCAAAAAAAGCATGGCTAAAGTTAAGCTTGGTATTAATGCCATCAGTGTTAATTAATGCTGTTTTATTGTCGTTGAGGTAATATGAAATGAACAAAGATTCATTAAAGGCGTTAACCAACGCACATGCATGGGTAGGTCTTGTTATATCGACTATTCTTTTTATTATTTTCTTTGCGGGATCATTAAGCTTATTTCGCGATGACATTATTGCATGGGAGCTTAATCCTCATTTTGCAGTGAATGAACAGGAGGGAAATCTATCCCTTGATCGTGTTATTAGCAAAGTAGTACAAGAATATAGCATCAATACCCATGGTTACTTTATTTTATCAATGCCGACGGCAGAGCAACCCTTAGCTAATCTGTATTTTGAAGAAAAAATATCAGAAGAAGAACATGTCGATAAACATCTCATTCTTGCACCAGACGGTAAAATATTGGGGGATGGTAATGGGTCTAACTGGGGGGATTTTTTATATCAACTTCATTATAATTTACATATACCTGAAGTAGGTCTGTACTTTGTCGGTATAGTAACCTTATTCTTTTTTGTTGCGCTGCTAAGTGGTGTCGTTATTCACTGGCGAAAAATAATAAGTAAGTTTTTTCAATATAGAAAAGACGGAAAAAAAGATAAGTTACTTGATGCACATAACCTTATTGGCGTGATGGGACTACCTTTTCATATTATGTATGCCTTCTCAGGTTTAGTATTTAACTTACTGATCATTTATCAAGTATCGTATGCGGTAGTACTGTACGGTGGTGATCAAACTAAATTGTTTGAAGCCGCGGGCGTGGTTGACGTTCACCTCGAGGAAACTAATGTGATTACGCCGGTATTAGGTTTAGACAACTTATTAGTGAGGGCGAAAAAGAGTGTCGGTGAAGTGTCTTTCACTCGTGTCTCTATTGATCATTTTGGCGATGAAAGTGCATCAGTAACCTTTAAAGGGCTAGATAAAAACCAGTTCTCAACGCGTAAAGAAGCAACTTATCATATTGCCTCAGGACGAGAACTTTATTTAACCAAAAATAACTATGATAATAATTTACGAGGTGGTCTCAGCGTCATATCGAGTTTACACTTTGGCGATTTCGCAGGCTATTTATTACGTATTCTCTTTTTTATATTAGGTATAGGTACTTGCTATATCATTTTAACGGGGAATTTAATGTGGCTGCAGAAAAAATCAAATTTGCGTGATGAAAAACAAAACCTAGTTGGTTTACGTATTGTAAACGCGATGACAACGGGTGGTTTTATCGGCACTATATTTGCAACAGCTGTTGGTTTTACTTTCACTCGCCTTATTCCTATTGACTATGTAGGACGCAGTGACCTCATTGCTTATCTCTTTTTTGGCTGCTTATTCACCGCAATTATTGTGTCGCTTACGATTAAATCGCAAAAGCAATTTGCTGCGATATTCTTAAAGGTTACCGCAGTAGCGTTAGCCACGATACCTGTGATGGATTGGTTATTTGTATCCCAAGGCATAAAGGCTATGCTGAAGTCTGGCTACTATAACGTTATTGTAGTTGAAGCAATGTTATTGAGCTTAGCGCTATTTTGTTGGTTAATTGCTTCACGGTTATTTGTTAACAAACGGGTTGAAATAAATGAACAAGAAAGAGAACAAGTAAATGAGGCTATAGATACTACGCAGATCATTCATAGTTAATGTTTATTAAAGCCTGATATGACTTGTGGTAAAGTAAATCGGGTTTTTCGTTAGCGCTTATGTAAAGTACTCACCTCGACATGTTTAATCAATGTAGACTGCCATAATGAATAAAAGTAGAAAAAAATTACTTCGCTATAGCCATACCACAGTTGACCAAGTATTTACCAAAGAAAGCGATTTAATTACACAAATGCAGACGGGCGCGTTAACGCAATGTTTGATGTTATGGCAAGCAAAAGACTCAACATTGGTATTACCAGCAGGAAAAAAATGGCCTAAATCAGACCCGCTTAAAGCGGGATTATTAGCAACTGGCTGGCAGTTACATTCACGTAAAACAGGTGGTGCACCCGTACCGCAATGTCAGGGTATTATAAATTTATCCCACCTTTATTTATGGTCTAGTGACACTCCTTACTCTATTACCCAAGCCTATGATAATTTGTGCTCTGTATTGACCCTTTTTTTCAAAAAATTTGGTTTAATTAGCCAAGCTCATGCAACCCCTTTTTCATATTGTGATGGTGACTATAATTTGAATATTAATGGTAAAAAAATAGTGGGTACAGCGCAGCGTGTTATGTTGAAAAAAGGTGGCGATAAAATTGTGCTTGCTCAGGCATTTATCTTAATTGATGTACTCTTGGCTGAAATAATTAAGCCAGTTAATTATTGTTATACTTGGTGTGGTCAAGAAGAACGAGTGCAAGCGGATGTTCACACCACACTCTTCTCACAGATTACTGAGCGGCCAACTCTTGATACTATTTATCAAGAGTTAACCTCAGCTTTTGTTGACAGTAAGTTATATCAATAGCTACTTATGAATTAAATACTAACTAATCAAAGCTATATTTTATCGTTATACCGCAGGTAAATGGTTAACACGGCAGTTTCACATTCGACAAAGCTACTCCCTTGAACAAGCGATTTTACTTTAAGTAAAACTGAGCTTAATCAATAAGCTAAAAGTATAGTTAAATACCATAAGCTGTTGATATTTAATTTATATTATCTTTGTCAGGGGGCGAAAATAGAGTGTTCCTCCTCCCAATTCATGCGCTGCTGTTAGAATCGATGTAAATTAATTCATAAGTACAAGAAAATCATGGTGTGATAGTAGCAATTACGCCAAAGTAGTATTCACCGTATAGCAGAGATAGATAAAAAAACGCCGAGACTGGCTCGACGTTTTACATTAAAAATTGTGTATCATAGTGTTTTAAGCAGATTTTAATATCTGTTTGCTTTCAAACTTAGTTATGTAGGAAATTAAGTCTAATACCTTGTTTGAATAACCAATTTCATTGTCATACCAAGAAACAACTTTCACAAAAGTACTTGTTAAAGCAATACCTGCTCCGGCATCAAATACCGAGGTACATGTTTCGCCAAGAAAATCGTTAGAAACAACCTGATCTTCGGTATAGCCTAAAATACCTTTTAAAGGACCTTCTGATGCAGCTTTCATCGCATCACAAATTTCCTGGTAAGTCGCTGGTTTTTTAAGGTTAACAGTTAAATCAACAACAGAAACATTAGGTGTTGGTACACGAAATGACATACCGGTAAGTTTACCGTTTAATTCAGGAATAACCTTGCCGACTGCTTTTGCCGCACCTGTAGAAGAAGGAATAATATTTTGTGCTGCGCCGCGACCGCCGCGCCAATCTTTAGCGGATGGACTATCAACTGTTTTTTGTGTAGCTGTGGTAGCATGTACTGTGGTCATTAGGCCACTGGCTATACCCCAATTATCATTAAGTACTTTTGCAATAGGGGCTAAACAGTTTGTAGTACAAGATGCATTTGAAACGATATCTTGTCCAACATAAGTATCTTGGTTTACACCACAAACAAACATCGGGGTATCATCTTTAGAGGGGGCAGACAGAACAACTTTTTTAGCGCCAGCAGTAATGTGTTTACGTGCAGTCTCATCTGTTAAAAATAAGCCCGTTGCCTCAACAACCACATCAACGTTGATTTCATCCCACTTTAAATTTTCAGGGTTACGCTCTGCCGTTACGCGGATCGTTTTACCATTAACAATGAGTTGACCATCAATAACATCAACAGTAGCGTCAAAACGACCATGTGTTGAGTCATATTTCAACATGTACGCCATATAATCAACATCAATTAGATCATTAATACCTACAATTTCAATATCGTCTCTTTGAGCGGCAGCTCTAAATACAAAACGCCCGATACGGCCAAAACCGTTGATGCCAACTTTAATAGTCATGTTTAACCCTTTAAATAGATTTATGTAGTAAAAGTAAATACATTATGTAGTAAAATTACATCATTTATGGTCAATTCGCAAGATTTACTTCAGTCTAGAGGATGATTCATTCAATAAGTTATTTTTATTACGTAAAATTACTAAAAAACAAGCAGTCAGCATTGATTGATAGAGTAATTGATAGAACTTGAGCAATTTCACATGCTAGAATGGCACTTATGAGTAATAGGAACTTTGTTTCCAATCAATATAACTACGGAATTGAATGATATGACACAAGATAAAATAATGTGTGACATAGGCTTTATTGGTCTTGGTGTAATGGGTAAAAATTTGGTCTTAAATTTAGCCGATAATGGTTATTCCATTGCCGCATTTGACTTAAACAGTGAAAAAGTAAACGATGTAATTGCACAGGACAAAAGCGAAAATAATTCTGCAGAACAACGGGTTTATGGTTGTTCTTCATTTACTGAACTACTTGCACGTTTAAAACCACCTCATTTAATTGTTTTATCTGTACCTGCGGGTTCTCCCGTTGATCAAGTGTGTGAAAGCTTAATTGGTGCTGGCATTCAACCTGATGATATTATTATTGATACAGGTAATAGCTTATGGGTTGATACGGTTGCCCGTGAGAAAAAATATAAAAATAATTTTATTCTTTTTTCGTCAGCCGTTTCAGGCGGAGAAGTAGGGGCTAGATTTGGACCTGCTTTAATGCCGAGTGGCTCACCTTATGCTTGGACGCGGATCAAACCTATTTGGGAAGCTATATCTGCCAAAGTAGATGCTAAATCAGGCAAACCTATTGAACGTACTCGCCCAGGAGAGGTCGTTACCGAAGGTGAACCTTGTACCGCTTATATTGGCCCTGCAGGCGCAGGTCATTATGTAAAAATGGTCCATAACGGTATTGAATATGCCGATATGCAAATAATTTGTGAAGCATACCATGTCTTACGTGCGGGTTTATCGTTATCCCCCGATGAGATTGCAGACATCTTTGAACAATGGAATAAAGGACCACTAGACAGTTATTTAATGGAAATATCGGTTGAAGTTCTCCGTCATAAAATAGATGAAACACCCTTAGTTGATTTGATTCTTGATAAAGCAGGACAAAAGGGAACAGGTTTATGGACAGCTATTAGCAGTTTAGAACTTGGCACACCAGCGCCAACGATCACACAAGCTGTTTATGCACGTTCAATATCTTCATTCAAGTCAATGCGTATAGATGCCGCGCAGCTATTATCTGGACCTGAATCAAATAAGCTCACGCAAAGTGAACAAAAAGAATTTATTGCGCGCTTACATGATGCTATTTATTGCTCTAAAATTTGCGCTTATGCACAAGGTTTTCAGTTAATGAAGCTTGCAGAAAAGCAAAACGACTGGCAGTTAGACTTTGCTAGTATCGCTAAAATTTGGCGAGCAGGGTGTATTATTAGAGCGGTATTTTTGCAACCTATTGCCGATGCTTTTGAACGTAATGAATCCCTTGAGAACTTAATGTTAGATGAGTATTTTGCCAAGCAACTCAATGAGCATCAAATGAATTGGCGTAAGTCAGTGGCTGAAGCGACCTTGATGGGCATTCCTATTGGCGCTATTTCATCGTCGTTATCATATTTTGATTCAATGCGTTTAGACGTTTTACCAGCGAACTTACTACAAGGTCAACGAGATTATTTTGGCGCTCATACGTTTGAACGCACCGATAAAGCGGCAGGTAAGAAGTATCATGTTGAATGGTCATCAGATGATAAGGAGTTGATCTCACTTAACTAATACTAATAGCTAAACGTAATACTTAAAATAATTAGTGAATAAATAAAGTATGACTAAAATATAACGCAAGACAACTAAAAAGATAATAACGATGAAAAATGATCCTTATAAAGATAAGTTAACACCAGAAGCTTTTCAAGTCTGTCGTCTTGCCGCAACAGAGCATCCTTTTACCGGGATTTATAATGATCATTGGCTAACCGGTGTTTATCAATGTGCATGCTGCGAACAAGCATTGTTTGATTCTTCAGCTAAGTTTAATGCAGGTTGTGGTTGGCCAAGTTTTTCAAGTGCAATAAAAGGCCAGGTAAAATACCTGCCTGATCATTCCTTACACATGCCTCGTGTTGAAATTCAATGCCAGCATTGTGATTCACATTTAGGCCATGTATTTGAAGATGGTCCACAGCCCAGTGGTAAACGTTATTGTGTTAATTCTCTGAGTCTGTTGTTTGCGCTCAATAATGAAAGCGATAACGTATAATTATCTACCGCTTAGGTTGAGGCGCTTTAAACTGACCTTTAAGGATACTGTCTAAGGTATCCTCTGCCTTCTCATCTAAAATATCGCTATTGAGATGATAAGCTTTTACATAGTTTTCAAGTGACTGCTCGGTCACTGCTTTGTCATCACTAGCATATAAATTAAGGATTTTTGACCAAACATAGGCATTTTCAACGTCTTTTTTATCGGCAAAAAGCGTTGAAATTGATTTAAATACTTCAACATCTATTGGTGCGTCATCGTTACTTAACTCAAGTGAATGATAAAGTAATTGTCGGGTTTTTTCTTTATCTCTTTTTACATAATATGTCGCTAGGTTTAGCTGTAATTTAGGTGTTTCAAGTTGTAGGGTATTCTCTAAAAGTAAAAATCTTGCGAGAGCTCTTTTATTTGAGTAACGTGACCAATGAAAATAAAGTAAATCTGGATGTAACGACCGCTTTGTTTGTTTAGAAATAACGTATATTTGTTCACGTGCTTTGAGTAAGTTATTAACACGCATCACTTGTTTGTTTTTAAATTTAATATGTTCTATTTTTGATGCATGTTCCATGCATGTCGCATAACGTTCATAAGCAATAAGTTGTTCAAATTTTTGTGGATCCAGCGGTGTTTTAAGATGTTCTAAATTGGCGAAGCCGACAGCAATTCGTTCCCTTTTACACCAAGAGTCTTGTTCGAACTCGTGACATATTTCAGTATGCATTTCACAAAGCTCCGCAAAATTAGGGGCATTATCACAACTTAATAAGGAGAAACCACTCATAAATAGCACAATGTGCGTAATTTTCATGTTTATTCCTAAATAATTTTTAGAATGCAAGTGTAACCTCTGGCGAAATATTCCATGATATATTACAATATGCGCCGCATTTCGCTATTACTAATGACTCTTTTGATTAATAATAGCCTATCGTTCAATTGACTGAAATAAAAAGGTTTACGCAATGACTTCTCATCTTGAGGAACAATATCAAACTAGCTGGCAAGAACGTCAAACATTTGCTGAAAACATGCAGCCTATTATTGGGCAGTTATTTAGAAACAATGGTATAGAAATATCTATCTACGGACGTCCGTTGGTAAATGCTTCAGCGATCGACATTATTAAAGCACATAAATCTGTAGCACTACACGAAGACAGTAAATTACGTTTGCGTGAAAGTTTTCCATTTGTTACCGCGCTGAGCAAGATGTCTTTAGCTCCGGCACGTATTGATGTAGGTAAGTTAGCTTATCGTTACTTGTTTTTAGGTGAAGCTAATGGTTTGTCAATTGAACAATATTTAGAAAAAGAATTATCTGGTATTTCAAAAGATACTGATAACCAGAAAAGCAAAGACGTTGTACTCTACGGTTTTGGTCGTATTGGCCGCTTATTAGCTCGTTTACTTATTGAAAAAGCGGGCCCCGGTTCAAAGTTAAACTTACGCGCAATTGTCATAAGACCGGGTAAAAAAGATGATCTTGAAAAGCGTGCAAGCTTATTAAGACGTGATTCTGTTCACGGTGCTTTTAATGGCAGCATTACTATCGATAAAGAAAATAATGTAATTAAAGCCAACGGTGCTTTCATCAAAGTTATTTATGCTAAATCACCTGCTGAAATTGATTATACTCAATATGGCATTAATGATGCTTTAGTGGTTGATAATACCGGTATATGGACAGACGAAGATGGTTTAGGACAGCATTTACAATCTAAAGGTGTATCTAAAGTACTCTTAACGGCTCCAGCAAAAGGCGATATTAAAAACATCGTTTATGGTGTCAACGAAGACATGATCTTACCCGAAGATAAAATAATTTCAGCAGCAAGTTGTACTACCAATGCTATTACGCCAGTACTTAAAGCGCTTAATGATGAATTTGGTATTAAGAATGGGCATGTTGAAACCATTCATTCATATACCAATGATCAAAACTTGATTGATAACTATCACCCTGCACCTCGTCGCGGTCGTAGTGCGCCATTAAACATGGTGATCAGTACAACCGGCGCTGCAAAAGCGGTTGCTAAAGCGTTACCTGAGTTAAAAGGTTTATTAACCGGTAATGCTATTCGTGTACCAACGCCAAATGTATCAATGGCAATTATGAATTTGAACTTGAAAAAAGCGACTGATAAAGAAGCATTAAACGATTACCTTCGCAATATATCGTTAAATTCAAAATTACAAAATCAAGTGGATTACACCGCATCAAATGAAATTGTTTCAACTGATTTAGTGGGTTCTCGTTATGCGGGTGTTGTTGATTCACAAGCAACAATTGTAGATGGCGACCGTGCTGTATTATACGTATGGTATGACAATGAATTTGGTTATAGCTGTCAAGTTGTGCGTGTTATGCATGACATGGCCGATATCTTAGTACCGACATTACCTGCAAACTAGACTTAAAAGTTGTAGATAAGTAAAAGGCGCCTGATCAGTTAAATGACAGGCGCCTTTTTTGATGTTTATCTTTCGCTGTATTGGCTATTTATATGATCGATTATTTCAATTGGTATTAATATTAAGCCATTTTAAAGACAACGAGCAGGCTTGGGCAAACCGGCATATTTTGTTGCTTGTTTAGCGGGACCTTCTGGAAATAGTCGGTATAAATAACGACTACTGGCTTTGTCTTCACCAAATTCTGCTTTCATCGCTTTAGTTAACGCTCTAATTGCTGGAGAGGTATTGTATTGCAGGTAAAATTTGCGCACAAAGTGAATCACTTCCCAATGTTCGCTGCTTAATACAAACTGATCATTTTCAGCGATTAATATAGCGAGCTCTTCGTTCCATTGTTTAAAATCAAGCAAATAACCTTGTTTATCGGTTGCAACCGTTGCACCTAAATATAAGAGTGTCATTGCCAAGTCACCACGCTATCACTAGAGAATGTTAAAGAAACTAAATCTGTCATTGTTATACAATGAAGTCGTTGTGCTAAGGGTAACTCATTGGTGTTCAATGCACGTGCCTGGGCATGTTCTTTTATAATATGAATGTTTATCATTGGCTGATGTTCTATTAGCGCCAGCAATAATGAATGTTTGAGGTTATAGCAACCATCATCAAGTAAAACAATTTCATCATTATGCGCAACGTTATTGATACATTGTGCTAAATCATCGTTTGAAAAAGCGGAACTACGTACGAGGTGAAGTATGGTCATTAGGATGTAACCTTAAAATCTTAATAGTATGTGGCGTTGATGCAGTTCTTTTGAAAATTCACTTATTGATAATACGCTGACGTTATCAATATGAAAATCAGGTGCGAGTGCTCTTTGAGCTAATGATTCAGCACAGACATAAATATGTTCAATGTCATAAAACTCAAATGCAGCAAAGGTTTTTAAATAGTCTTTCATGGTGATTTTTTCTGGTGTTTGCTGAGCAACTAATTGCCAGACGCCATCCCCTTGAAAAAATAATGCAGTATCTTGCTCGTAGGAACCAAAG
The DNA here is from genome assembly GCA_047621305.1 of Alteromonadaceae bacterium. Taxonomy (GTDB): domain Bacteria; phylum Pseudomonadota; class Gammaproteobacteria; order Enterobacterales; family Alteromonadaceae; genus Colwellia_A. The sequence goes on from JBLHNB010000042.1 coordinate 40,390, forward strand.
ATCAACGCAACATCTAAAGCCTCTTTGCCCTTAGCGCTTGCAAAAGGAGCGCTACTATTTAATATAGCGACAGATTTTCTTGTATTACTCATAATTGGATTACTCGGTCTGCTTTGTTACTTAGCTCTACTAATTCACCTAAGCCAGACAGGATAAAAGCCTTATCAATATTAGTTTGTTGGTTACTGCCAATATCATCACTTAAGCCACGTTTTTCAGCCGCGGTAACACAGATATGTAAAGGTAATTGATAGTCTCTACTTAGTCTCTGCCATTGTTTATGTGCTTGATACTCATCACTGGGTAATGATAAATGTGAACTAGCGTTTAACACGCCTTCTTGATAAAAAAACACGCCTACAATGTCAATGCCGCTTTTTAATGCACACTCAATGTAATCAATAGCAGTTGTTGTTAAATTATTATGTGGTGGTGTTGTCACCACAACCGCAAGTGTTTGCATTGTATAATCGTTTCCTGTTTTATCTGATGAGTGCTACTTATTAGCGTCATTCTTTGTCGTCTATGGCATCATGACATTGCTTACATGGATGTACGTACTTAGTTTTTGTCTGGAACTAAAAAACTGACCATTCGTCCCTGAATATAAAAAAGCCCCGCAATGCGAGGCTATATTATCAAAAATTATTAATCATGTTTGATGATTATTAATCGTCGCTACCAAAAACACCTAATAAATGTAATAAGTGAACAAAGATATTATAAATACTCAAGTATAATGAAATAGTTGCGCGAATGTAATTACGCTCACCACCATTAATAATACGGCTAGTATCAAATAAAATTAAGCCAGACATAATCATAATAACAGCAGCACTAACTGCCAATGAAAGGGCAGGTATCTGAAGAAATATATTAGCAAGACTTGCAACAACGACTACGATTAAACCTACCATCAAAAAGCCACCCATAAATGAGAAGTCTTTTTTACTGGTTAAAGCATAACCTGAAAGCGCGAAAAATATTAAAGCTGTACCACCAAATGCTTGCATAATTAATGATGCACCGTTTGGCATAGCAGCGTAAGTATTAAGCATTGGTCCTAAAGAAGCGCCCATTAAGCCAGTAAAAGCAAAAATCCAATAGATGCCACTAGCGGAGTCTGCCTTTTTATTGACAACAAACATCAAACCAAAAGCAACAAGCATCATAATAAGCGCTGCGCCATGAGGCAAATTCATTGCCATCGAAACACCGGCCGTTACTGCACTAAAGGCTAATGTCATCGACAACAACATATAAGTATTTTTTAATACTTTATTGATTTCAATCGCTGAACTTTTACTAGCATTTAAACTAATATCTGATTGCATAATGTTTCCTTAAAAAGTAGTTATGCTATATAGGGTTTGTTTATATATGAGGTCTTTTTTGTGAAGTTCAAGTTTTAAAGAGCTTCAAAGTAATTTTTAATCAACCTTCATGACATATTATGACATGACAATTTTTAAATTACTACGATTAACCTTGTTGATATTTATCGATTATTTGTGAGCGTTTGTAACAATTCATACTGTGGTCATCAATTAGACCACAAGCTTGCATATCGTTGAGTGAAAAAATTTAAAACCACGTTTTTTAAATCCTCACTGATCGCATCAGAAAGTGGAGAGGTTGCTACATAGTCTTCTGTAGTATCAAACTCATTAACAAAGGTTTTATTGTCTACACAAGAGTAAAGATAGTGACAACAGCTACTAAACTCTTGCTGTTCTATAAAAACTTTGGCATTACTAATAGCCGCTTTTATTTTCGCGCGATGCCGAATAACTGATGTATCTTGCATCAGCTCTTCAATTTCAGCATCGTGAAGTTGGCAAGGGTATGGTATATCTGACTCAGGAATGACTAAAGTGGTGAAAATATCGGACAATTGGTTGTTTTTCTAGCAAACAAACGCATTGCGTTAATTAAAGCTTTACATGCGTATATCGACACTTTATTATCCGCTCCGTCTTGAAGCAAGCAATTGTTTTAATACATTCAGGTGAGATGGCTGAGTGGTCGAAAGCACTGGTCTTGAAAACCAGCAAGGGTTTATAGCCCTTCTAGAGTTCAAATCTCTATCTCACCGCCACATTAAGAAAAGCCCGTTAATCGAAAGATTGACGGGTTTTTTGCTTTTTGGAATATAGCTTTTTAGGTTTTTTTAAAGACCGCCATTATTACTTAATCTTTCGACAGGTTTAAGCTCGAAGCCTTCAGTGGAGCCTCTTCTCTGATAGCTAATCTTCTATCAATAGAACTCAGGGCTCCTGCGCTGTAGATATTTTGACTGTTATTGTTGTTATCTGTAAATGGTTATCCATCTATTAAATGTAAAGCCCAGACATGTTACATAAGCACACATACGCGAAACTAAATATGACCAAGCTAAATAATAGGTAAAACCGAAGTGCTTATAAGGCTAATTAAAGAGCTTTATGACTAAAACGAATACATAAACAGTATATGAAAATATGTACTTAAAAAATTGCAAAATATCACTTTTGTACCATTCTTATAACTAATATTAACAATCGTCTTTTTGTTTTAAATAAAATGGATCTTTTAAATGACTTCAAATGAAACCTTGTATGACAAATATGGCGGATTTGACACTTTCAGCGTTGTGGTAAGTAATTTTTATCAAAAAATTTTAGACAGTGATGCATTAGCTCACTATTTTGATAACGTTAATATGGAACGATTAATGTCGCATCAAACTAATTTTATTTCTACTGCGCTAGGAGGGCCAGAAAGAAGTAATGGTATCGACTTAAAAAAAGCGCATGCTCCCTATAAAATCACCATACCTCATTTTAATGAAGTAGCAGAACTGCTAGAAGAATCATTAGAAGAGGCAGATGTAGAACCAGATGATGCTGCTACTATTATTACTTTAGTCGCTAGTTTAATGGACCAAATTGTCGCTAGTGAATAATACTATCAACAATTTACCTATTAATACCCTACCTCTATTACTTGACGAATTAGAGCAAGGCTTTGCTTTGTGTCAAATAGAGTCACTCAAAATTATTGAATGGAATAATATATTTTCAACCTGGTTTGATTTATCTAATGAAAACTTTTTACTAACCAATATTTTTGAAGATAATATAACTAAACGAATTAATAATGCTATTTTAAAAAATAGAAAATATCGTTTTAAAATAGACATTAAAATAGGCTCACGAGTAGAACATATTGATTTCAGCGTAAAAGTAGTAAATAGAAACCAACAAAGCTACTTATTGCTACAAGGAGTAATTAATAATACCGCATTACAAATGGATAAAATTATTAAAGATCACACTTTATTAGCAGCAAAAAATACAAAACTATTAGAGCAAGAAAAATCCAAGGCTGAATCTGCCAATCATGCCAAAAGTATGTTCCTTGCCTCAATGAGCCATGAACTTAGAACACCAATGAATGGTATTTTAGGCATGGTACAACAGTTTTATAAATCAGCGTTATCTGAACAACAAACCGAGTTACTGGATACGATTGAAAGTTCAGGGAATCAACTGCTCGCAATAATGTAACTTCTCATAAACCTGTGGCAGAAGTTACTTCCAGCAATCGACATTTAAGAATATTTGATAGCGAAGGGAGCTTTTGCTTATGATGGCGATCGTGTAAATACTCCCAAAAG
>JBLHNB010000043.1:0-43190 GCA_047621305.1 Alteromonadaceae bacterium
TATCATCACCAACCTTATTTTGCTCTTCAGCAGCCGTGGCAATGTGATTATTCATATTCGTAATTGCGCTTAACGATTGTGCTATTTGATTTAATGCTTCTGCAGCTTCTTGGGTTTGATTAACCGTACTTTTACTCGAGTTTTTACTAAGGGTCATCGTTTCAACCCCTTTGTTAGAACCTGATTGTAAGCGTACTATCATATTTTGAATTTCTTCTGTACTGTCTTGGGTGCGTTGCGCTAAATTACGAACTTCTTCAGCAACAACGGCAAAACCACGACCTTGTTCTCCTGCACGTGCGGCCTCAATAGCTGCGTTTAATGCCAATAAGTTAGTTTGGTCAGCAATGCCTCTAATAACATCAAGCACTGAAACTATGTTAGCAACATCATTGCCCAGATCAGTGATGACATCACTTGCTTCATCAATTTGTCTGGCTAATGTCTCGATAGATTCAACAGCACTATTGACAATATTATGTGCTTTGGAGCCTTGTTGGTCAGCTTCTTGGGTTGATTGTGCAGCAGCCAAAGCACTTTCTGATACTGTTTGAGAGGAAGATGACATCTCAGTCATTGCTGTTGCTACCATATCAATCTCAACCTTTTGTGCTGCAAATGTTTCATCTATTTCATTGGATCGCATATTAGAAGATGCGGTTGCTTTACGAAGGCTTTGTACTGATGTGTCAATGCTACCAATGATTTGGGACAGTGATTTACTCAATTGAATAGTTGAACCATAGATAGAATCAGGTTGGGCATCATTTTTGGCAACCTTCATTGATATATTTCCTGAAGCGACACGTCGAACTAATTCAAGCACCTCATTAGGCTCTGCACCTAATACAACCAATAAGCGCTTTGTTGACCAAAAAAGTAAAATGCCAAAAGCCACCGTCATGAGTAAACAAATGGTGATTTGCCATTTTGCACTGGACCAAAATCTAGCTTCAACTTCAGCAAAACCAATGCCCGTACCCACATACCAACCCCATTCAGGCGTTTTTTGCGCAATGGAGAGTTTATTTTCTATTGAGCCGTCTTTTTGTTTTTGTGTCCATTCATATTGAGCGATCCCTTGCGGATTTTTGGTAACGGCACGTTGTAATATTTTTCCAACACTGCCACCTTTACCATCTTTAAATTCGTGAAAGCTGGTGCCATGTAATTCAGGCTCGTTTGGTGTAGCAATAAAAATGAGGTTCTCGTCCGCAACATAAACATATTCTGATTGATGATATTTATTATTACGCAGTAGTCGAGTAGCAAGAGCTTTTGCCTGCTCAATTTCAATTTTACCTTCTTTTACGTAAGACTCTAATGTTAAAATTTGGTTGTATGTGGATTTAAATAACTGTTCCACTCTTGCTCTATTATCATCATTACTTGCATAACGTAATGTCATTAATCCTGTGATCATTAATAGTAAAAATGCCGCTAATATAAGCGTAATGAGTGCTCCAACTTTAAATTTTAACTTCATCGATACTACCTCGTGGTTAGTTTTATTCGCACTATTAATTAAATTGTTTATTAATTATGGCGATTTTAAAAAAATACATTGTAATAACTATTAATAATTTATTGTTTACTTTTTTTCTCATAAACACAATGACTTATTAGGTTTTTGTTGAAAAAACCATCAGTAATGTTAAGGGCAGTAACATCACGTTAACATGATTGTTTTTATCAAGGTTAGATTATATTTTATACAGAATGTTATTGTGTTTTTTTTATTTTGATTTATATCAAATTCTAAGTGCCATTAAATGTCTTTTAGCTGTACTTTTAGCCATTAAATAGTAAAATGCAAATAGAAGTAATTATCATTAATGATTAGGTATGGGTTCATATGACGCTTGTAGACTTAAAAAGAAACCAAAAAGCAACGATTGTCGAATTACCAAAAGATGCCGTTTTAGCTGCACATTTACTTGAGCAAGGTTTTGTACCACAATCAGAAATATCACTTGCACATATTGCTCCATGGAATGGCCCTATGGCGTTTCGTTTAGACAATACAAAAATCACTTTAGGGCAACAAGTTGCCAAGCAAATTAAAATAGATTTTATTCAATGAATTCACTCCAACATTACGCTTTAGTTGGCTTTGCAAACTCAGGTAAAAGTACCTTATTTAATTTATTATCTGGCGAGTCTCAAATCGTTGGTAACTGGTCAGGTGTTACCGTTTCAGCGAAAAGAAAAGAAATTACCTTAGCTAATAAGCAAGTACAGCTGTCTGATCTGCCCGGATTAAGTTCTTTAGTTCAGCGTGCTGAGCAAGGCCAAGACCTTACAATTTCTCATCAGTTTTTATTAAATGAAGACATCAATGTACTTATTAATGTTGTTGATGCAACCCAACTTAAGCGTCAATTGTATTTAACAAGTCAATTACTTGAATTAGGTATCCCGATGCTTGTCTTACTTAATAAGACAGATCGAAAAGAAGCGGCAGCAATAGATTGTGAAGTGCTTAGTCAGCAGCTTGGTTGCCAAGTTATTGAAATTTCTGCACAACAAAAATCGTCGGTTGTTAAAATCGAAAATGCACTGCTACAAATAAAAAATACGTATACCGCTAAATTTGTAGACCTTAAAAATGATGAAGCTCAGGATGCGTGTACAACGGACCAACAAGGTTGCGAATGTCGTGACGATAAAAAAGACATTGATGAATTAAACAGAAGGCATCAATGGGTCAACAAAGTTGTTAATGAAGCGGTAGTAAATAAAGTCAGTCCGCTAGGTTTTAGCGATAAAATAGACAGTATAGTGTTGCATCCCGTATTAGGCATACCGGTCTTTTTAGGCATGATGTATTTACTCTTTATGTTTGCCATTAATGTCGGTGGTGCCTTTATTGATTTCTTCGATATTTTGGGTGGCACATTATTTGTTTCTTATCCTATGTATTATTTGGAAATGTTGAATTTACCTTTATGGTTAATCACCATCTTTGAAGGGATTGGAAGCGGTGTACAAACGGTTGCCACCTTTATTCCTATTATTGCTTGTTTATTTATTGGTTTGTCCTTGTTGGAAAGCTCGGGGTATTTAGCGCGTGCTGCTTTTGTGGTCGATAGTGTTATGCAAAAGATTGGTTTACCGGGTAAGGCATTTGTCCCGCTTATTGTTGGCTTTGGTTGTACTGTGCCAGCGGTAATGTCGACTCGCGTATTAGATAGTGAGCGAGAGCGCATTACCACGGTAATGATGGCGCCTTTTATGTCATGTGGTGCTAGATTACCTGTTTATGCTTTATTTGCCGCGGCATTTTTTCCTGAAAATGGTCAGAATCTTGTTTTTATGCTTTATCTTATTGGCATAGTCGCCGCTATTTTTACAGGATTTTTACTTAAAAAAACAACATTGCCTGGCAATAGTTCATTAAATATTATGGAATTACCTTTATATGAAGCACCGCGCTTATCTTTTATAGCGGCGCGTGTATGGCGACGAACAAAGGGATTTGTAACCGGAGCTGGGAAAACCATTGTTATTGTCGTCTGTTTAATTAATTTCATTAATTCTATTGGCGTCGACGGTTCCTTTGGTAATCAAGACAGTGAAAGTTCGGTATTGAGTCAAAGCGCAAAACTCGTACTACCCGTATTAGCTCCGATGGGAATTAAAGACGATAATTGGCAAGCAGGGGTCGGCATTATTACCGGTATTTTTGCTAAAGAAGTCTTAGTGGCGACATTTAATAGCCTATATTCTCCCAGTGCAGGTGATGAAGCCGCAGTTCCCTCATTGAGTAAGAGTTGGGATGAAGCTGTTATTAGTATAAAAACTAATTTACTGGGACTTTCTCCTGATGATCCTTTAGGTATGAAAGTTGGAGATATTAGTGACTTAGCTATAGCTTCACAAGACCAAGAGGTTGCTATAACCACCTATCAAGTGATGCAATCATCTTTTGATGGTCAGCTCGGAGCTTTTAGCTATCTACTCTTTATATTATTATATACACCTTGCATTGCTGCTATGGGCGCGATAAAAAATGAAGTGGGTACTCGATGGGCTACTTTTGCGGCTTTATGGAGCTTTACGTTGGCGTATCTTGCGGCAACGCTTTGTTATCAGTTGGGTAATTTTGCAAAAGATCCTGCAATGGCAAGCGTAAGTATCGTGATGGTATTTCTTGTGTTTTTTGCTATTTATACTTGGTTGAAACATAAAGGCAAAAAAATACTGACGATACCTACACGCGTATATTATTCATAACACGCTAGCTTATTGAAAATGATGTAGTTGGTGGGTCGTGACTAACTAACTGCTTCTAAACTGTGGTCAGTTTGTGCCACTAGGTTGGCTAATTCAGTTTTATTTTTACGCAGTAATTTATATAACTGGAGCTGGTTTCTTGTTCGCTCCAGATTATGTATATTGTGCTCTACATGAAAATAATTGTCGCCATCTAAATAGTCTGTTAAAAAACGTACGCCGATCATAAACGGCAGTAATTGCGCACCAACAATTAAGCTTTCTTGCTCAATAGACGTGATTTTATCGCCAAAACTAGTAATGTAAGCTTTTATCAATGCGGCGAATATATCCATACGCACTGACATATCTTCAATGTTTTTACCATCTTCGGGTAAATTTGAACAACAAGTTCTTACCATATCACCAAAGTCGTGCATTAAATATCCGGGCATACAAGTATCTAAGTCAATTACAGCAATAGGCTTTTTGGTTTCACTACTAAATAATAAATTATTGATTTTAGTGTCATTATGGGTGACATGTAGAGGTAGTTGTAAAGTGATTGTGCTTACTTCGCTGATAAAACATTGTTGTGCTAAACAAAAATCGACGACATCTTGACATAAACTAAGACGGTTAGCGGGATCATTATTAATAGCGATACGTAACTGACTTATACGAAAATTTAGATTATGAAAATCAGGAATTATTTCTGCTAGCGTTGCTGCAGGGAAGTCACTTAGCGAGGCTGTAAATTGCGCAAAAGCGGTGCCCACTTGTCGGGCTTGTTCAGGGGTAGTGACTGATTCTACAGTATAACAATTGGGGATATATTGAATCGCTCGCCAATAATCGTCATTGATGATAACCATCGGGCTTTTATCATGACTATGTAATTGTGCAATGCTTTCTAATGTGTAGTGACCAGTCTCTTTTTTTGATAGTAAGTGGGCGCTAATTAACTCAGCATTTTCAATGACTTGTTCTGGTTTTTTAAAGACGTTTTTATTGATGCATTGTAAGACAAAAACAGCATGTATATTTCTAACTAAATAAGTCTGGTTGATTAAGCCATTACCTAAAGGGGAGACGGTACTATTATTTAATGAACAGCCAAAATGAGGAAGTACTTGCTTTAATATATCTCTATTTATAACGTTACTCATATAATTTGCCGTCATTCACTATATTTTAAAAAACTAATAATGAAGAAAATAGTCCTTTATGGGTTAGTTTAATAATGCTGTCTGATACTGCCTTTGAATCAGCCGCATATGTTAAGCCAAACCAATCTTCATGGGAAGTTAATACTTTTATCTTTTTAGATTCTTGTGAAATGTGTTGCATGACAGCGTGAGGTAAGTAGCACTCTTCCTCTATCGGCAATACGTCAGTAAATGTATTGATTAGCAGCTGTTCAATAATGCTGAAAATATCAGGATTAAACAACCAACAGTTCATTGAAACCAAGGTGTCAGCGGGTAATACATGGTGATCTTTATTGTTTTCTTTACCCGTTATTGTTTCTTTTGTTCTTATTATTTCTTGATATTCCTTAACTCCAGTCAATAAATTATCATCGGATAACGTACAAAAACCGCGATTAACACTGCCATTTTTAGATAATGTTTTTTCCAATAAATATGCAACAATAAGGTGATGATCCTGATAGCGCTGATTATTATTAATGAGCTGTACAAAGGCCGACTCTCCATAATAATCATCTGCATTAATTACCGCGAAACTGTCAGTTATTTGCTCTCGAACGCACCAAATCGCGTGAGCGGTACCCAAAGGTTTTCGTCTATTAGGTGTTATAATACATGGTTTTGGCAGGTCATCAAGTTCCTGAATTACAACAATATAGTTTATGCTTTTAGGTAAGAAAGCAATGATGTTATTTTCAATGTTATCTTTAAAAATGTGTTGTGTGATAAAAATGATTTTAGTAAAGCCAGCACTTATCGCGTGACAAATATTGTATTCCATTAAGGTTTTATTGAGTGGTCCAAAACGGCTAAATTGTTTGGGACTACCAAATCGAGAGCCTTGACCGGCAGCAAGAATAACTAATGTTGTCAAAATATTACCTTTTAATCATGAATAAGTGATCACATTTTTTAAACAAAATAGCATGTAGTATTTGTTTAACTGTTATTTTATGGGGAAGGTTAAAGTAAAACAGGCACCCGCATATTGACTGGAATTACTCGCGGTTATTTTACCATTATGCCAAGCCATGACCTTAGCGGAAATAGCGAGGCCAAGACCAAAATGTCCCTGCTCTCTTGAACGATTTGTATCGAGTTTTACAAAGGGGCTAAAAATAACATCGAGCTTATCAGTAGGAATTCCCTGACCATCATCTTCTATAGTAATGCTGATATCTTTAGCGGTTGTGGATAAAGATAAGATAACGTTGGTTTTTGCATACTGTAAGGCATTACCAAGCAAATTTTGAATTGCTTGGTAACTCCAATGAGCATCTAGCATATAAACCGTTTCTGTAGCTAATAATCGACATGATAAGTGCAAATTATATTGATTGGCGAGAGATTGAAAATCTTGGGTTATTGTCTGAATAAATTCATTTAGGTTCACAGCCTCTAAGTTAAGATTAAACCCTTTACGCTCCATGCCAGCATACTCAAGAAAGGCGGTGGTCATATCTTCCATTCGGGTTAATTCTGCTTCCATACGATTTATATAAGTATTCTTTTTATCAAGGTCATTAGTATCTAAAGCGGCTTCAACACCAAAACGTAAACATGACATCGGCGTGCGTATATCATGAGATAAGCTGTGAGCAAGTATTTTGTTATCAGCAACGAGCTTTTCTATTTGTATTGCCATGCTGTTAAAACTATTTTCAAGTTTGCGTATATAAGAATATTTGCTACTAGGTACTCGTACCTCTAAATCACCGTCACCAATTTTTGCGGCTGCTGACGTTAATAAATATAAGCGCCGAGTCAGCGGTAATAACCATAAAATAATGATCAAACAAACGCCAAAGTATAATATTGCGGTTAAAACAAGGTCAAATTGTTGATTTTGTTTTGACTCACTGGGAAGGTGTAGCTGAATAAGAATACTTGGGTGTTGTTTAAGTTGCTTCAAAATGTATGATTCAGATTCTGAACCAAGTAAAAGGCCACCATGTTGGGCGAGTTCACTATGTAGTGAACTCGGTAGGGCAATACTTTCTATTTTTTCTAAGGAAAGTGATATTTGATACTGTTGAGATAATTGTTGTGTTGCTGCTTCTAGTTCAGAAAATAAGCTGTGATCAAGCTGTTGGCTGAAACCTTCAATTAACGATTTATAAAGAATTAACTCGCTGTTTTCTTCCATGTCAGCATGCTCAGCAACGAGTTTATCTAATCCCCAGCTAATTAAAAATATTGATCCTAAAACGGCAAAAACAATACTGAGATACAATCGTCTCATGGTTATTTTTCGGTCCAAGCATCGGCAACAAATAAATAGCCTTTACCCCAAACGGTCTTAAACTTCTGGGGTTTTTGCGGATCGTCTTTAAATATTTTACGTAAAGTGGATAACATCACATCAAAGCGTCGGTCTTGCCCGTCATATTCTCTGCTCTTCAATGCTTTAAATACGGTATCTCTATCAACAACGGTGCCAGCATTTATTGCCAAAAATAATAAAAATGAAAACAGACTGGTTGAAAGTTCAATTTCAACACCTTGATAGGTTACACGCTTGGCTTCTTCATTGATGGTTAATTGACCGTGAATTATTTCTTTTTGCGTTTTTTGATTGGGTTGACTTGTTTTTAATGCGCTGGTGATGCGAGCTAATAAAGCTCTTGGGCGAACAGGTTTTATCACATAATCGTTAGCACCGGCTTCTAAACCAATAACTTCATCAAATTCATCTGCTCGAGCCGTTAACATAATAATAGGGATGAGCGAATCTTGACGGATCAATCGACAAACCTCTATGCCATTTAAACCGGGCAACATTACATCGAGCAATACTATCTCAGGTTGAAAGGCTTGTAAGGCAGTAATCACCATATCACCACGGTCGACATGTTTAACATTAAATCCTTGCTCAGTAAGATATTCAGCAACCCAATCGGCTAAGGTGATATCGTCTTCAACAAGTAGTACTTTATGTGGTGTGGTCATGCCTCTCTCCTAAAATAAACGCCAGCGACGTTTACGTGGTGTTGCTTTGTGTACCCAACTGACATCAATAAAGGTTTCAGCAACAGAATTATTTTTGTGATCGATTAACTGAAAAGTTAGTTTTTCGCTTGATTCAAATTCAAGTAAGGTATGATTTCCTTTACTTTGTTGCCAGCACTTTATTTTTCTTCTTGGATTTTTTTGATAAAGACAAAAGTCGCCAACGGTTACCGCAGTCCATGTTAACGTGACTTTAGTAAAGCATTTTCTTCCTTGATCCAATGCTACACACAATGCGGGTTGAGCAATTAGCTGCTGTGGAACAATGGCTAATTCTGCTGAACTAACTGAAGAAGAGACAATACCTCCAAGTGCTAATACCCCGAGTAAAGCAAATCCTTTGCTTAACCTAAAATACATAAACAACTCCCATCATTACTTGAGTAAGATGGTGTTTTTTGACGATTGGGCTATCACTGATTGCACTGGAATAATAATTTTGTGTTATACCGGCGTTAAACGTCCAATTTTTAGATATAGGGCGTCGTGCAAAGATTTCTACTTGTGCACGAAAACCACTTTTTGCTTTGTAGTACGCTCGATTAGCTGTTACTTCATCAAGATGTATACCTAAGTAATAGTCAACTACGGCATCAGAATAATAAGTTAAACCCGTACCAGCATAAATATCCCAATTACGATAAAGGAACAAATGACTATAAAAAAATTCAGCTAACCAGCCCTTGCCATTAGTAGGTTGTAAGGATGCAATATCGAACGAAAAAATGGCATCTTCATAATATTTAGAATAACGTAAACCAATACCGAAGCCTACGTCCCGTTCACTTAAACCTTCAATAGAAGGAATGCTTTTATCTTCATCTTCAATAATAGACTGCGGATCAAAACCGAGTAAATGGGGTTTAGCGATAATATCTAATGCCCAGTCGTTTTGATCAAATACTTGATAACCTAATTCAGCGCCTTTTAAAAGACCTCCTACACGTCTGTCGTTACTTTGTATGAAAAAACCTTTGTAATAAAAATCAATTAATAATCCCAACCCCAAAAAATCTCTTGGCTCTTTTTGGGGGATATCCGCTAACATATGTGGGTTGTAACTTGCTGATAAAGCTACCATTACTTGCCAGCTAAAGGTTTCATCAAAGATAGTTGTTTCTTTCTCGAGTTTTTTTTCTGCCGAAAATGCAAAATGAGGCATTAAGAAAAATAGTAATAGTAAAAGACATCGATTCATCATGACGAGTAACTCAAGGTGATATTGACGCCGTCATTTTTTGATTTATTCTGAGTTATTATTATCATGACGTTATTTGCAAAAGTAGTTTTTTATTATTTTAGCAAGTCTTACATTTTTTTGTCAGTGTTGCCGCTTACTTAAATGTTTAAAAATTGTAAGTAAACCGTAAATTTTACAAGTGTCTGTGTTTTAAATTCCACTTTATGCAGATCAAAGTGAATGTTTCTAAATTTTTATGCTGCAATTTATCTCTCTAAATAAAACGAAGCTTTCAATAAAAAAATTGAAAGCGCTAACGTTAAAAGCCAACTAGCTTTACGTAACCTAATTAAACGAGTGCCCATGAGGTTTCTACTATTTGTTTATCAGGCGACCCATAGGTAAAATCTATAGCAGGTAAAGGAAAAGAATGTTTTAACTTTGGCTATTAATTACTTACTATCAAAGCACTTTTTTCAACTAACTACATCAGGTGTACTTTCATGTCAAATTCGACTTCAGCTAATTCTCCTTCTTTTAATTGGCAAGATCCGCTCTTACTTGAGTCTTTGTTAAGTGAGGAGGAACGTATGATCCGTGATAGTGCTCATCAATACTGCCAAGAAAAGCTCATGCCACGTGTTTTAGAGGCGAATCGCAACGAAGTTTTTGATCCAGAAATAATGAGAGAGCTAGGTGCGTTAGGTTTACTCGGCGCCACGTTGCCGGAGAAATACGGTTGCGCGAATGTTAATTATGTCACTTACGGTTTAATTGCCAGAGAAGTTGAACGAGTAGATAGTGGTTATCGCAGTGCGATGAGTGTGCAGTCGTCATTAGTAATGCATCCTATATATGCCTATGGCAGCGAAGAGCAACGGATGAAATATTTGCCGAAACTTGCAACGGGTGAATATATTGGTTGTTTTGGTTTAACTGAACCAAATTCAGGTTCTGATCCTGCCAGTTTATCAACGCGCGCAACAGCCGTTGATGGCGGTTACCGGTTAACAGGTAATAAAATGTGGATCACCAATTCACCGATTGCCGATGTTTTTGTTGTTTGGGCAAAGCTTGATGGTGTTATTCGTGGTTTTATTTTAGATAAGGGCATGGAAGGGTTAAGTGCACCTAAAATTGAAGGTAAGTTCTCGCTTCGTGCGTCGATCACCGGCGAAATCGTAATGGATAATGTTTTTGTAGCCAGTGATGCAATGTTACCTAACGTGAAAGGTTTATCAGGTCCTTTTGGTTGTTTAAATAAAGCACGTTACGGTATTGCTTGGGGAGCACTAGGTGCGGCTGAATTTTGCTGGCACGGTGCGCGTCAATATACATTAGACCGTGAACAATTTGGTCGTCCACTTGCGGCAACACAATTAATTCAGAAAAAATTGGCTGATATGCAAACAGACATCACCACCGGATTATTTGCTTGTTTACAGGTGGGCCGTTTGATGGATGCGGGGACGTTATCACCAGAAGCTATTTCGTTAGTTAAACGTAATTCGTGTGGTAAAGCGCTCGAAATTGCCCGTACTGCTCGTGATATGCATGGTGGTAATGGTATCAGTGATGAATTTCATATTATTCGCCATATGATGAATCTTGAAGCGGTTAATACCTATGAAGGCACTCATGATGTACATGCTTTGATCTTAGGTCGAGCGCAAACAGGCATTCAAGCCTTTTTCTAAAAATAATAATAGAAGAGCCTATTTAAACGTATATTTAAAGTAAATTTTAAATAATATGTAAAAAATAGGCTTTCCCCCTTAGTGCTTAAATGCTTTCACCTGGGGTCTTTAATCTAAATATTATTTTCTTTAGTAGACCCTAAGTGCGCCAGACTGTTGTGGAGAATTCATGTCAGATCGTAACCAATTGGTAAAAGAAAACTTTATAAATTTTGTTCGAGCGGAAAAGTTACCGCAATCGACCATTAAGTTAACGCCGAATGATGTCGGTTTAAATAATAATGAAATAATTGATTTATTTGAAACTCAGGTGATGAGTAGGCACCTTGATTTACAATCACGAGTGATGCAAAAAAAAGGACAAAGCTTTTATACGATTGGTAGTTCTGGCCATGAAGGCAATGCAGCGTATGCAAAAGCGTTTCGCGCTGATGATATGGCTTTTTTACATTACCGTAGTGGTGCGTTTGTCATACAGCGTAGTAAACAAGTACCAGGACAAACACCTCTTTATGATATGTTATTGTCTTTTTCAGCTTCAAAATATGACCCTATTTCCGGTGGGCGACATAAAGTTTTAGGCAGTAAAACTCTCAATATACCGCCGCAAACAAGTACGATTGCCTCACATTTACCTAAAGCGATGGGCACAGCTTTTAGCATTCCACTTGCTGAGCGATTAGGGCATGTGGGTGAGTTAAAATATGACAGTATTGTTATCTGTAATTTTGGTGATGCCTCTTCAAATCATTCAACCACACAAGGTGCTATAAATAGTGTCTGTTGGGCGTCGTATCAATCTATTCCTATGCCTATTGTTTTTATTTGCGAAGATAATGGTATTGGTATTTCTACATCTACCCCTGAAGGCTGGGTTGCTGCTAATTTCAAAAATAGAGCAGGCATTACCTATTTGTATTGTGATGGTTTAAATATTCTTGATACCTATCAAAAAGCCAAGCAAGCAGAAAAAATAGCGCGAGAACATCACAAACCGGTATTTCTTCATATGAGAACGGTGCGTTTATTGGGACATGCAGGCTCTGATGCGGAATTTGTTTATCGTAGCATCACCGAAATTGATGCCACCGAGCAGCAAGACCCTTTGTTACATACAGCTCGAGTATTGCTAGAAAATAACATTCTTAATGCAGATGAAATTATTGATATATACAGTAATATTGAACAACGTGTCGCTATTGTCGCTGAACAAGCAGTTAAAAAAGAAAGGCTTGATAACAGTACCGATATTATGGCGAGTATTAACGCATCTACGCGTGATAATGATTATTTACAAGCAGTAAGTGACGAACAAAGATCAAAATTATTTATTCATGAAAAGCATAATCTGAATAAGAAGCAACATCTTGCTAAATTGATTAATTGGGCATTACTTGACTTAATGGCTGAGCAAAAAAATATTGTGATGTTAGGTGAAGATATTGCGCGTAAAGGTGGTGTTTACAACGTTACCACCAAGTTGTGTGAACGCTTTGGTAAAAACCGTGTAATTAATACTATGCTCGATGAACAGTCTATTTTAGGTGGTGCTATTGGCCTTGCACACAACGGTTTTTTACCTATTCCTGAAATTCAGTTCTTAGCTTATGTCCATAACGCCGAAGATCAAATAAGAGGGGAAGCAGCAACACTTTCATTTTTCTCTAACGGACAATATACCAACCCTATGGTTATTCGTATTGCCGGTCTTGCTTATCAAAAAGGTTTTGGCGGCCATTTTCATAATGATAATTCTTTTGCGGTATTTAGAGATATTCCGGGGCTTATTATTGCCTGCCCATCTAATGGTGCCGACGCAGTTGAAATGATGCGTAGCAGCGTTAAATTGGCACAAGAGCAGCAGCGTATTGTGATCTTTTTAGAACCTATTGCACTTTACATGACTAAAGATTTGCACGAAGAAGGTGATGGCTTATGGACATCAAAATATTTACCACCTAATGAAGCAAGTCGAGAAATTGATCAAACCGTTAGTACTTATGGCAATGGCACCGACTTATGCATATTAACCTATGGCAATGGTTATTTACTGTCGCGCCAAGCTGATAAAATTTTGGCCGAAGATGGTATCAAGTGTCGTGTCGTTGATTTACGTTGGTTAGCACCGTTAGATGAAGCAGGAATTATTGCGCAAGCACGTCAGTGTTCTAATGTATTGATTGTTGATGAATGTCGCCAAACGGGTTCTATTAGTGAAGCTTTGATCACCTTGTTACATGAAAAATTAACCGATGACAAAACCGATAATAATCCCGATGGCAAAGCAGATGGTAAAACAAAGTCTTTTAAAGACGCGCTGAAAATAAGACGGATTTCAGCAAAAGATTGTTTTATTCCTTTAGGTAGTGCGGCATATCAAGTTTTACCTGCCAGAGATGAGATAGTCACTGTGGCGAAGGAGATGATGAAATGAGTAATAATCTAAAGCATAAAAAACAAAGAGTCGTGGTTATTTGCCCAGGGCGTGGTACGTATAATAAAGAAGAACTGGGTTATTTAAAGCGTTTGCACGCTGATAAAACTGAAATAGTCGAATGCATTGATGAATATCGCAGCATGAAGCAACAAATAAGTATTCAAGCCTTAGATAATATGGATGTGTACAATATGCGTTTACATACCGCGGGAGAGAATGCCTCTGCATTAATATATGCTTGCGCCATGTCAGATTATATGGCGATTAATCAAGACGAATATGAAGTTGTTGCGGTAACGGGTAACTCCATGGGCTGGTATATCGCTTTGGCGGTTGCGGGTGTATTGTCACCAACGGCATCGATTGATGTTATAAATACCATGGGCTCTATGATGATTGATGGCGTTATTGGTGGGCAGATTATTTACCCGATAACCGATGAGCAATGGCATGAAAATGATGCCATTGTCGCTGATATCAAGGTGTGGTTAAATGAGGTAAATACCGAGCAGGACTGTGAAGCTTATATCTCAATTCATTTAGGTGGCTACTTAGTTTTTGGCGGGAATAAAGCAGGATTAAAATCTTTAGCACAAAAACTACCGATTGTTCAAGACAGATACCCGATGAACTTGTTTAATCACGCAGCTTTTCACACCCCGTTATTAAATAATGTTGCGACTAAAGCACAAGGTCTTTTATCAGACGCGTTATTTACGCAACCCAACATTGCCTTAGTTGATGGTTTAGGACACATTTGGCAGCCTTATAGTACGGATACAAAAGCCCTATGTGAATATACATTATCAACGCAAGTTGTTGAGCCTTATGATTTTAGCAAAGCTATTGAAGTTGCGATAAAAGAATTTTCTCCTGATAAATTAATTATTCTCGGTCCGGGGACAACCTTAGGGGGGGCTGTTGGGCAATGTTTAGTAAAACATCAATGGTTAGGGCTAACAAATAAAAGTGATTTTATTGCTCAACAAAAAGAAGCTCCTTATATTCTGGCCATGGGTATCGCGGAACAACGTAAGCAAGTGGTTTAGGACTATACCTGTGGTCCTTGAAGATGCGTTATTTTGAACATGGCTAAAAATCTTAGCTACAATTAGCTACAATTAGCTACAAGATGCATGATTGAGTAATAAGCGGGCTATTAGGATTGAATGCAACGCAGTAGATGAGGTTTTTAGACTGATCAAAACCTGCATCTTCAATGAGTACGGGTATATATCACAAAGCCCCTTTAGAAACTAATAGCTGCTGTCTGCACTTTTTTTGTTTATACTCATGGATTGAGTATAAACAATGCTTATTTCCTACCGATTTTCCATCTAATGAGTCAAGTATGATATCCAACAAAAAAAAGAATGAGTCTGCACTAATGATTGCCTTTAAAGAATTATTAAAAGAGCAATGTTATGGCTCACAAG
Source organism: Alteromonadaceae bacterium (assembly GCA_047621305.1). Classification (GTDB taxonomy): domain Bacteria; phylum Pseudomonadota; class Gammaproteobacteria; order Enterobacterales; family Alteromonadaceae; genus Colwellia_A. The sequence goes on from JBLHNB010000043.1 coordinate 15,186, forward strand.
GGCAACTTGCGGATGCTTTGGCTGAAAAAGGTTTTGATAACATGTCTCAGGCAAAAATATCGAGATTATTGTCAAAAATCGGCGCAGTTAAAATGCGTAATACCTCTAGCCAAGTTGTTTATATTTTACCCAATGAATTGGCTGTGCCTAAAACTAAACAGGCTATTCATTCAGTGGTGGTGAGTGTTAAACACAATAACGTGCAAATTATTGTTAAAACGGGGATCGGTGGTGCACCTTTAATTTCAAGAATGCTTGATAGTATGGGGGAGTCAGCAGGAATATTAGGCACACTCGCAGGTGATGACACTATTTTTATTGCTCCTGATGATGTCGCTGATATTGATGAAATCACTCAAAATATTAAAACCTTGCTTGATGTTTAACTGTTAATATTTTCTATTTATTCGTCGATGACATCAAAAACAAGCGATGTTTTACTGTAAAATGGCTCTGCGGGGGTTAACAATACCCGCTGAAATGGCGTTTCTTCTTTATTAAATGAATGGTTATAGGCGCGTAGTGTTTCTAAACAAAGTCCTGCACGTGCTTGATAACAAAATTTATTTTTCCCAATTTGACTACCGTCTATATAGTTTGCAGTGTATAAAATAATAGCGGGTTGATCTGAATAAACCGTCATACGACGGCCAGACTTAGGGTCGATAAGCTGTGCTGCAGGCGCTTTTTTATTGATGGAATCTTGATTTAATAACCAATAATTATCATAACCTTTACCGATAATGACTTGTTGATCATCACTGTCAATGTCATTACCGACTCTTTTCGATTGCGTAAAATCATGTACCGTGCCTTGTACTGCTTTTATTTCCCCTGTCGGATAGGCTCTTTCATCCATAGGTAAGAAGTGATCAGCGTTGATGGTTACTTGATGGTTAACAATACTACCTTGGTCATGACCTGATAAGTTAAAATAACTGTGTTGAGTAAGGTTTACAATGGTGTTTTTATTCGTTTTGGCGAAGTATTCAATATCAAAGGCGTTGTTATTATTTAAGGTGTATTTAACACAAAAATCGACATCACCCGGAAAGCCATTCGTGCCATCAGGACAGGTATATTCTAGTATTAAACTGATACTTTTTTCATGCTGTTGAGTTGTCGCTTGCCATAATTGTTTGTTTAACGCGTTAATACCACTATGCAATTGACTATCAGGAGCATTTAAGTCTAATTGATATGCTTTTTTTTCAATGGTTAATAGACCTTGATCAATTCGACCCGCATAGCGTCCCACAACAGCGCCTAAGTAATAAGGATCGTTTTCATAACCTGCCACGGTATCGTAACCTAGCACAATATCAGTGTAGTTATTTTGGTTATCTGCTGTTGATATTGCAACAATAATACCACCATAGTTGGTGATTTTTATACTAGTACCTTGCGTATTCGTGAGGGTATAAAGCTGTGTTTGTTGCTCTGATTTTAATAAACCAAAATTACTGTGAGTGATGTCTAAACGGTTGTTATGGTTGTGCATTATTGTAACTCCAGACGACTCGTAGGTTGGCTCTACTAAGGTATGATATAAATTCAGATGTCATTGGTAAATGAAATATATCATTTTTTTTGAATTTTATTGAAATTATTCCTATAAATAAGTCATCCAATTAATTATATCAATGACTATTAGTACCAAAAGCCAGTACTTTGAATAATTGTGGATATTGATGCTAATTTCCATTTAACGCTACTTTCATTTACCCCCTATGTTGTGGAGAGCAACTTGTCTAAAATATCTTTTATTACCTTTAGTTTTATTTATAGTGTGACAGTTAGCCTTATTTTTACGGGTTGCCAAGCAAAAACAAGACAACTAGAAGAACAAGTAATTACCGAGTCGGTAGCGCCTCCCAGCACAGTATCCCCCCAGGTTATTAATAAACTGCCCTGTAAAAAGTTTTATTCGCCGCCAATACAAGAGGTAACTAAACTCAAAGTGATGTTAATGAAAAGTGGCAAGATAACGAGTGAAATGAGTGATGCAGAGATTAAAGTTGCTATTAATCAATATATAAAAAATAAGCGTTCTGCTTTTAAATCGTGTAGAAAATAGGAGAACTTTATGAGCATCAAATTTAATCTCACCTTGATTATTAGTATTTTGTGTATGGCTTGTACGTTATCTGCTGGTGCAATTGAAGTTGATGATAAGGTGAAGTCTCAGGCTGATTTAGGTGTTATCAATAAAGAACAGATCTACTATTGGTTAGAAAAACGCGGACAATTATCGAGTACAGCGACAATCAATGAAAAAAAACAGGCCTTAGCTAAATATTTGGGAAAAAAATCTTTTGGCTATAAAAAATTACCAGGAGAGTACGGTAAAAAATATATGTTTGCTCAGCAAAGAGGCTATCGACAAAGCAATATATCTACTCATAAAAAAACCAGTGTACAGGTAAAATCACTCGCCTCAGCTAGTCAGCAAAATCTAGCTTCAACCGAAGCTAAAGTATTAGCACTGATGATCGACTTTACCGATTTAAAACATGACCAAAATGGTAATAATTATCCTGAATCACATTATAGCGACTTATTATTTGCCGATACACTATCAAGTGGGGTTGAGTCTGTTTATCAATATTACCAACATGAGTCCGGCGGCACACTCAATTTTACGGGCACAGTACAAGGTTGGCTAACAGCAGATAATGATGGCGCTTTTTATGGTGGTAATGATGAGGATGATGATGATCAAAACGTATCTACATTGGTATTAGAGGCTATAACTAAAGCGGTTTCTGAGCTTAATATAAATTTAGCAGATTATGATCTTGATAATAACGGTGTGATTGACCATGTCATGATATTTCATGCCAGTATTGGTGAGGAAGCTGGCGGCGGTACTTTAGGTAGTGATGCTATATGGTCACATAGCTCTGCTGTTAGAGATGGCTTAGGTAATCCCGTTACTATTCCTGGTTCAAACATTAAGTTATACGGTTACACTATTAATCCTATTGATGCTCAAATAGGGGTGGTTGCGCATGAGTTTGGCCATGATCTCGGTGTTAGAGATGAATATGATACGGTGAGTATTGATATAGGTTCCCCTGTGGCGAATTGGTCAATCATGGCATCAGGCAGTTGGGTTGATGGTGGCGCACATCCATCAGGATTTAGTCCGCACGCGAAAGATTATTTTCAAAATCAATACGGCGGCAATTGGGTTAACCAACAACAAATTTCTTTTGAAGATTTGAGCAGTGAAACTATTGCATTAGTTTCAGCAACTAATCATCAAGCAGGTCGTATAAATCAAGTTAAAATTAATTTGCCGATAAAGGAGATTGTCTTTGCGCCTTATGAGGGGAAATTTCAGTTTTATTCTAATGAGGGTCACCAACTGAATAACAGTTTGTCGTTCGACGTTATTTTACCTGCCGGCAGTTCAGCTCTGTCGATGAAGGCGCATTGGGACATTGAAATCGATTATGACTATGTACAAATACGGGTTAATGGTAATGCTATTGCGGGCAATTATACACAGGGAGCTAATCCGAAACATAATACGGCCAATGATACCGTTGTTCATTATATTAGTAATAAATCAAAGCTACTCAGCGGCGCAGAAGGGGATTTAGGTTGGGTTGATTTAAGCTTTGATTTGTCTGAATTTGCTAATCAATCCATTACTATTAAAATCAGCTATATTACTGACCCAGCAGCAAAAGGGTATGGTTTTGTTGCCGATAATATTAACGTCGTTAATAACAATACTGATATTATGAATATTGATGCTGAAACGAATAATGCCATGCTTAACGGCTTCTCACGCGTTAACGCTTGGTCTATTTCAGGTGCGCCACATCATTATTATCTACAACTAAGAAGTCATACAGATACCGATAAATTTTTATCTAGGGTAAATTACGATCCTGGCGTTTTACTTTGGTATCGTAATGATGCTTTTACTAATAATGATGTCACTGATCATCCAGGTGATGTATTTATTGGCGTGGTAGATGCGGATCAAAATGCGATTAAGTTAGGTGAGCAAGTGAGAGATACATCCTGGCAAATTAGAGACGCCGCTTTTAGCTTTTTTGATCAAAGTATAATCAATGGTGATAGTCACTTAACTGCTAGTACTCTTTTTGATGATAAAAATGACTACTCTGCGCCTTATCAACCAGAATCAGGTCTTACGTTACCTACGTTAGGATTAACGTTGCAAGTATCCGATCAATCTACGGATAGTACTACTGCTACTGTGTTGTTAACCAATACGCTAAATAAAAAATTAAGCGTTACCTTCTCACAAACGGTTAATAACTTAGCTGTAAAATTTAGCGCTGATGCCGTTGGCGGTGATGAGAACTATACTTATATTTGGGATTTTGGCGATGGTAATACCAGCACAGATAAGAACCCTGAGCACTTTTACGTAACTGCGGGGAGCTATAATGTAATCTTAACGGTCACTGATGGTGCTTTAGAGAGCGCAAATAGTTCAACTGTAATTACGGTGGTAGTCCCTGTTGTTGAGCCCCCTGTGGTTATAACTCCACCGACAGTCACGTCTAGTTCTGGTGGCGGGGCATTTGGGGTTTGGTTGTTTAGTTTGATTGTTATTTTACATCTGCGAAACTTCTGCTCAATCAAATGTAATCTGCGGTAACGTGTAATAATGTGTTGTAGTGAAAATTAATTTTTTCAGCCAGATACCTTTAAGTCGTACGGCTATCGACGAAGTGTAGTATGGTCTTTATATCATATGAATTTTAATTACTTGTAGGCTTTATGACTATCATTTTATCTGCCGAACAGTGTCGAGTTATCGGCGTTTTATTAGAAAAAGAAATTACCACACCTGAACAATATCCCTTATCTTTAAATGCCCTCACCAATGCTTGTAATCAAAAGAGTAATCGAGAACCGGTATTATCGTTATCAGAAGCGCATGTACAAAATATTGTTGATCAATTGAGCGAGATGAAGCAAGTCACAGATCAGGGCGCTTTTAGTGGTCGCGTAGCAAAATATAGTCATCGTTTTTGTAACACTGAGTTTGGAGATTTACAGTTTACTCAGCAACAACGAGCCATTATTTGTGTAATGCTCTTACGTGGTCCACAAACACCGGGTGAATTAAGAACACGTACCAATCGTTTAGCTGATTTTGCTAATGTTAATGAAATAGAAAGTACGTTAGACCAGTTAAAGAACCTCAACAACAGTGAATTGGTGGTGAAGTTAGTACGTGAACCGGGTAAACGTGAATCTCGTTATGCACATCAATTTACCAATGAAGAATTCATGGTCAGCGATGAAAATGAGACAGTAAAAGTTGCGGCTAATATTGATATGTCAGCAAGAGTGACACTATTAGAAGCACAAGTTGCCCATCTAACGACACAAGTTACAGAGTTATTAGAACAACTAAGTTAATAAAATACCCTTTATAGATCAAAATGAAGTGGTACGCGTTTATTGCCTTCATACCTCAAAAGGTCATTTGAGGTATGAAGTGGTATTATACCAATTGAAATAATGAATCGATCATTCTAAGGCGGTCTAAACATCCAATATCTGCGTTGCTTTCAATCCCAATAACACGCTATTACTCACTCAAGCGCCTTGCTCTTGAACATTTACTCTCGCTTATAATAGATCACTACTTTAATTCAATTGGTATTAGTTATATAAGTAAAATAGAAGTAATAACTTAGGTTTAAAAAATAAAATTTAAATTTTAAAACTACTAACCATATCATTTAGTTCAGTAGCAAAAGCAGCTAAGTTTTCACTAGACTGGGCAGTATATGCGGCACTTTCAGTTGTTTGCTCGGCCGTTTCATTAATCTGACTTACTAATGCTTTAACTTGTAGTGTGCTGGTATGTTGCTCTTCAGTAGCAGTACTTATCATATTATTAAGTTGAGTAACTTCTGTCATACCTTTTTGCATGTTATGTACTAAATCACCGGCTTGCTTAGCAAGAACCACGCTTGAGTCTGCTTGTTTTTGGCATTGGTCCATGTCATTTACGGCTTCTTCAACCCCTTGTTGTAATGAACTAATAACAGCCGTTATGTTTCCTGTTGACTCCTGGGTTCTACTTGCTAAAGTTCTCACTTCAGCTGCAACAACTGCAAAACCTCTACCTTGCTCACCTGCTCTAGCCGCTTCAATAGCTGCATTAAGCGCAAGTAAATTAGTTTGTTCAGCAATACTTTGAATGGTTGATACAATTTCACCGATATCTTTACTGACACTTTTAAGTTGTAATATTTGCGCTGCAGAATTTTCTACTTTTGCGCCAAGATCATTAATGGAGTTAATATTTTCAGTCAGTACGCTGGCACAATGATTTGTCTCATTTGTTGATTTTTGTGCAGCTTCAAGCGTAGTTTGTGTATTTATCGCAACTTCTTTTATAGCGATAACCATTTCATTGGTTGCTACATCAGCACTATTTACATCAGCACGTTGTGAACCCATACCTTGATTAATTTGTTCCGTTACGGCAGAAAGCTCTTCCGCTTGCACGGCAAGGCTACACGAAGAATCTGATATTTTGATTAATACCGTGCGAAAGTCTGCGATCATTTTATTAAAAGCTCTAGCAATATCGCCGAGTTCATCGGTTCCTTGTGCTTTAAGTGTCAGCGTAAGGTCGTTGGTCGTATTTACTTTAACCATTAGATCACGCATTTTATGTAATGGCTTATAGATGTTTTGACTAATTTGACGTGATAACCAAGTGACAAGTAATAGGAAAATAATAGCTGTAATCGTTAGACTCTGAGTACTTTGCCAAAATATAGTGTCTACATCATCTAAATATATCCCTGTGCCAATTACCCAACCCCAAGGTTGAAATGCTTTAACAAAAGAGACCTTATCAATGGGCTTTTTTTGTCCTGGCTTATTCCATTGGTATTCAACAAAACCTTGGCCTTGTGCATTCACTAATTGCACCATATTAATGAAAAGAGCGACACCATTTGGATCCCTTATATTTTCAATATTTGTTCCTACGAGGCTTTTTTTAGGATGAGAGAGCATAATGTAGTCGGTGGTATTCACCCAAAAATATTCTTTTTCCGCATAATTCATCGTACTCAAAGCTGATAAGGCATGTTGCTTTGCTTCTTCTTCAGTAAAGTTTCCTTGTTGAAATTGTTGATGAAAATATTTTACTGTATGGGTTGCAGACTCAGTTAAATGTGCTGTTTTGAGATACCTATCTTCTAATAGGTTATGTCTAAGAATTTGTATTGATACGGCCATAACCACGATTAAACTAATCAAGGTTAATATTGTTAATATGGATGACTTATACTTTATGTTTAACTTATTAAGTAAAGATTTCATGCTTTTCACCTGTTAAATATTGCTCTAATTCACTTGATATACTTTTTTCGGCGAGATAATAGGTTAACTAAAATAAAACATCAACGTAACATGACAACGTTGTCATGTTGCTTTTAGTATTATAATTGTACATATGTTAAATAATAAGGTTGTAAAACAAGTACTTTAATAACTGTAGGTTATTAAAAATATATTTTTAATTTCTTTCTGTATCTGTGTAACTTTTTATTTACAAGTGTAGGGTGCGTTATGGATATATCGCACAACATTGATACCTTAAAGGAATAACTTGGAGGTGATCTTAATAAAGAAGATTGAACAGTAATTTAAAATAACTCACTATTGCGACTTGAACATCATTTATGGGATTTTTATGCGGATTAATACAGTCACTAAATTATTTTTAATAAGCTTTATTTTACTACTGTCTGGTTGTGTTGTGGTTTCTACCGCTGTAGGAGTTACCACGTCTGTTGTTGGTGGCGTTATTGAAGTGGTTGATACGGTTACACCAGATATTTTAGATGATGAACAAGACGAAGGCAGTAAAGAAAAGAACTAATTCTAATACAAAGATAATAAAGGGCAAATAAAACTGCCCTTTATTATATTAACGTTTAATTACTCTTTAACGCTCGCATTGGCGGCATCGTGCTAGCGCGCCATGCTGGTAGCAAACAAGCTAAGGTTGAAATAAGTAACAAAGACATCAGAGCAGTCCCATAAATACTGATATCAAAAGCATGAATACCAAATAATTGCGCACTTAACCAATCACCACTCAAATAAGCACTTACTAAACCAATAGCCAAGCCAATCACCGTTAATTTAATACCATAAGAAAGTATTAATGCGATCACTTTGGCTTTATCAGCACCAATGGCCATGCGAATGCCTATTTCCCGCGTACGCAGGTTAACCATATAACTCATTACACCGCTTACTCCACTAATCGTTATGAGCAAAGCAATACCTGAGAATATCGTTAATAATTGCGCTAAAAACCGCTGTAATGACACTGAATTGTCAACGGCTTGTTGCAGTGTTTCAAATTTAGATAATGGCTGTCTATTATCTAAATCAGCAACAATTTTTTTGATATCTGTTTTAAAACGGGTATTCGATAAACTCTGATGCTGAGCTAAAATCGCAATATGACCAGCAGGTGCTTGCGCCATCGCCCGGTAAATTTGGAAACTTGGTTCAGCAGCAGCACCTTGCTCATGAATATCTTCAACAATGCCCACAATAGTGAGCCAATTCTCACCTTGATCTAACGATATTCTGTGGTTAAGCGCACTTTCATTTGGCCACCATTTTTTGGCAAGCTTTTCGTTAATAATAGTAACATTAGGTGCTTTATCATCGTCATCAGCGCTAAAAGATCTTCCTTGTATGAGGTTACTGTTAAGTAGCATAAAATATCCATCCGTAATAGGGCGAATAAAGGTATTAGGAAGTACTTCATCAGGGTTGAAGTCTCGGTCATCCAGCTGAATCGCTTGACGTTGATTATTGAAATTGATTGCTACAGTATCATTAGGATAAGTCATGCTTAATGCTGATGAGGTGACATAAGGTAATTTACGTACTTCTTGTAAAATCTGTTGTGAAATTTGCCATCTTAGCTGAGCGTTATTATAAACAGTCCAGTTAAGATCAACTTGTGAAATATCAATGTTATTTGCAGTAAAACCAGCATCAATATCTTGCAAATTGTTGAGACTTTTAATGGTGAGTCCTGCGGCGATCAATAACGTTAGCGACAAGGCAAATTGGCAAATTAATAAACTATTTCTAAGCAGTCCATGATCCGTCGAATAAGATGACTTACCGCCTTCTTTAAGTGAACTGACTAAATTTATTTTGCTAAAGCTCGGTACCATTCCCGCAACAATGCCAGATAAGGTTGATATCACTAAAGCAAAGATCATTACGCTACTATCGATGGTTATTTCATTTGATAAAGTACTAAAATTTGCAGCAAAATCTTTAAGAAAATCGAGTCCTAAAAAAGCAAAAACCAAGCCCAAACCGCCACCGCATAAAGAGAGTAATATACTTTCAGTTAACAATAATTGTGCGAGCCTTGCTTTACTTGCCCCTAACGATGATCGTACTGCAAATTCACGTTTACGTTTTGAATGTTGTGATAACGTGAGATTGGTTACGTTGGCTGAAGCGATTAAAAATAGCAATAAGGTGGTTGCTAACAAAGTATATAAGTAAGGACGACTGTCTTTAACTAATTCGTCATGTAGTGATAAAGCATTGGCACTGATATCAGCATTGGCTGAATAAGCCTCAGGGTAAGCATCACCTAAACGATTGGCGATACTTGCCACTTCCGAATTGACATCGGCTAACAGATAATCAGGTTTTATTTTTGCAAAACTGGTCATCATGCGCATGCCACGATTTGACAGCGCATTCTCACTGCTACGCCATGGACATGATGGTATGGCCATGTAGACATCATTAACATCAGGAAATTGTGGGAAGTGGGGGAGGACGCCAATAATTTTATGGCTACGATTATTAAATTCAACACTTTGATTAAGCACATCATTTTGGCCATTAAATTCGCTCTGCCAAAATTCATAGGTTAATAATACCAAGGGCTCTGCACCAATATCATCTTCAGCTTCGGTAAAAGTACGACCAAGAATGGGGGCTAGGTTGAGCATATTAAAAAAATTTGATGAAACCACACCGGTTCGAACTCTTACCGGATCATTATGACCATACATGGTAAAGGTCATATTATGATATTCAGCCATACTTTCAAATGATTGTGCTTGAGTTTGGTAATCAATCATTTCAGTTGCTGAAAAACCGTAGGTTTGGTTTTTTGCTAAGTCTTGTTGTTGTATTACGACGAGTTGCTCACTGTCTTTGAAAGGCGTTGCTTGGAACAACAAGCCATTAACGACTGAAAATATTGCTGTGGTAGCGCCAATACTTAACGCTAGGGTTAATATAATAATTAAGCTTGTGATCGGTTGCGCAATAAAGCGTGATAAAGCATAGCGAATATCAATAACAACATTTTCGATAAAATTATTTTTACCTACATCATCAATATTGGCGTCGAGCGTTGGTGGTATATTCGACATAACTAAGCTCCTTTATTGATGGTATTAGCTATTGAGTTAGCCACTGAACTGGGTAGCAGTTCAGCAACTTCTCTATTGTTAATTGTTAGATGAGCCGTTTGTGAATTTGACTGTTCAGTTTGTTGATTAACCACATTGCCAACAACTTTCCCATCAAACAAATTAATGGTTCTTTTTGCAAAATGCGCATAACGGCTATCATGAGTAACCATACAAATGGTGACACCTTGCTCGTTGAGCTCACTTAATAGTTGCATTACAGAGTCACCATTAACGGAATCAAGGTTACCGGTAGGTTCATCGGCAAGTAATAAGGTAGGACTACCAACCAAAGCACGCGCTACGGCAACACGTTGTTGTTGACCACCGGATAGTTGATTAGGTAAATGCTGGGCACGTTCTGACATATTCACGCGCTTTAATACTTCAATAACTTTTGCTTTTCGTGTTGCTTTAGCAACTCCTCGATAAATTAATGGCAATTCAACATTTTGACTAACGCTCATATCGCCAATTAAATTAAAGTCTTGAAAAATAAAGCCGATTTCTCTATTTCTGACCTTCGCCATTTGTGATTCAGATAATTTGGTGACTGAAACATCACTGATTTTATAATCACCACTGCTGGCTTTATCAAGCAGACCAATAATCGATAATAATGTTGACTTCCCCCCCCCTGAAGGCCCTTGAATAGTGACATAATCACCTTGAGTAATGGTTAAATTTATATCTTTTAAAGCATTAGTGGCTGTGCCATCCGTATGATAAATTTTGTTAAGATTACTGATGTTAATAAGTGTTTTTTGATTTGTCATCTTTATTCCCTACTATAAAATTTCTGATTAATTTCTATGGATTACTCGTGATCCATCTTGTTGTTTTTTAGTTTCTAGTCATTATTAATTGATGGTAATGGTTTGATTTTGCAGTAGATGTGAGGTGTCAGATAAAATAACCCGTTCCCCTTTTTTTAACCCATTAAGCAATTGCACTGATCTCGCGGAACTAGCGCCGATAGCAACTTCAGTTTTAATCGCTTGTGAATCACTGGTGAGTTTGAATAAGTAAGCGGTTTTAGTTTCTTGCCAAGAGGCGGGTTTATCTAATAACAATACGTTTTCTAAACGTTGAATTTCGATAATGCCATTTACACGCAGATCAGGGCGAACATCACTGGGTAATTTTTTGGGTAATTCAACATCTACCGTGACGGTTCCATTAACAACTGCGGGGTCTATGCGTGAAATAACACCTGAAATTTTACTTCGACGAGTATCGATTTCGACAAATTGACCTATTTTTATATCTTTTGCCTGACTTTCTTGTACACGAAGTTCTGCTTTTAAACTTTTTGGATCCGCTACACGCGCTAATTCTGTTCCCTGTGATATTTCTTGCCCCTCTTCGACCGAAATACTTTGTAAGACGCCATGTATTTGTGCACGTACTTGCAGTAGATTAACCTGCTCGTTAAGCAGAGAAACTTGTAATTGTTGTTGTTCAACTTTGGCCTCTTCAACGTTGAGTAAACTCGCTTGTAGCCTCGGTAATTGCTTTAATTCAAATTGGGCTATTTCAAGTTGTAGTGTTAATTTTTTTTCACGTAAAATCGCTTCACTGTATTGATACACGGGAATAATTTTAATCACTCGCAGCTGTTTTTTAGCTGCTGCATCTTCAATTGCTTGTTGTTTCTCTATATCAAGTAACTTTACATCCGCTTGCTTCTTTTGTAGTTGTGTTATTTGAACTTCTCGCAAGGCTTCAAGTTGTGCTTGCGCAACTTTGTAGTCTATTTGAACGCGTTTATATTGCTGAGTTAATTCTGGTGAGGATAATTGCAAAATGATGCTATCAGGCGTAACGACCGCTCCAGCTTCAAGTACTCGTTTGACAACTTTCGCACTGACTCTGGCTGAGAGCCACTGCCGATTTTTAGCGATTAAGTTACCTGGCGCTCTGACGTCCCTTATCAAATCACCTGATTGTACCGTCGCGATATTAATACCCTGAGCCGCAATGCTGGCGTTACTATTTGTGGCGTTGATAAAAAAATAATTCGCCAACCCAAGTAATACAATAATTAAAGTAGCTACTATTATTACGTAACATTTAAAGGGTTTTTTATCACTGTTTTGCGCTTCAAGAATGGTTTGCATGGGTCACCGTATTGTCCAGCTTGCGCATGGAACATTGCCTTGATACCAATAACTTAATGGAATTGGCATTATTATGAATAAGGGCAGATTAGTGATTTTTGGATGTTATATCAGAGTGAATCGTTGAGTTTCAATTTACTGTCGATAAGGTGCAGTTATTGGCGATGAAAGAATATTGTTTACGTTTTTAATTGGAGATTGCAAAGAGTTTGTAAACTGCTTGTAAATTAAATCGTCTAAGTAATATTGAACGGGAGTGTTTTTTAATCCATTTTTAAATTAAAATACCTTATCACTTCTTTTAAATTCTACTTATGAATAAATTACTGGCCTCCATCTTTTTAATATTATTTACTTTTTCTTTTATTGTTAAGGCAAAACAAGCTGGCGAATATTATGAAGAAGCGTTAATTCTTGTCCAACGTGGTGAGTTAAATACTGCTGAAATAGCCGTTAAAAATAGTATTAAAGAAGATGGCAAGTATTTACCTGCGAGATTATTGTTAGGTAAAATCCTCCTGGAAAAAGGCAGCCCAGCAGCGGCAGAAAAAGAATTAACGATTTCGTTAAGCCTTTATGCGGATCATCAAGCGGTTATTCTGCCTTTGACAAAAACCAAAGCTTTGCTAAGTAAACACCAAGAAGTGCTCGACCTTTTAATAAAATACCCGCAATTAGCCACAGAAAAAGACTATTACTTAGTTCAAAGTAGAAGTTATAAAGCGTTGAACAATTATAGCGAAGCAGAAAGTTCATTAGACAAATCAATCAATATACATGGCGAAAGTGAACAAGCGCTGACAGGAATGGCAGAATTATATCTTCTACAAGCAAAGTTAACCCTTGCTGATAAATTTATTCAACAAGCGTTGTCGATCAATGCAGAACATATTCCCGCGCAGATGCTTCAGGCTGAAATTTTTAAAAAGCAGGGCAGCTTACAACAAGCGATAGCTGTTTATGACCTCATCTTGGCAAAAGACGATCAAGATCAACAAGCACTTTTTGGTAAAACACATGTTTTGATCAAGCAAAATAAATTACCTGAAGCGCTTCAACTTTGTTTATTGTTGCGGGAAAAATTTCCACATGATCCTTACGCCAAATTACTACACGTTTCCATTGTTGCCTTAAATGGTGACTATAAAAAGTCGAAATTGTTGCTTAGAGATATTCAAAACCAATTATCGGCTTTAGGAGATAAAAAACAAAAAGAACGAGAAGTACTGTTATTGTCAGCAAGTGTTGACTTAATGAATGACAACCTCAATCAAGCAAGAAGACAGTTTGCAGAATATATTAGCTTGTACGGTGAAAGTGTTATAGCGCGCAGAAATCTCGCTACCATTGCGTTTAAGCAACAAAACTTATCATCTGCTCGCGCACATATAGATAAAGCACTAAAAATCGCGGTTAATGATGCAGACTTATATTTATTGGCCACTCAAATTGTGAAACTACAAGGCACTAACAGCGAGTATATTGAACTTGTTAAAAAGTCTTATGCGTTATTTGCAAGTAATCCACAAATAAAGGCGCAATATATTGGTGTTTTAATTGCTATAAATGACATTGAACAAGCCGTTAGTATTTTGGAAAAGTCGGATGACATGGTTAACCAGACCTTATTGGGGTATTTACAATTACAAAGTAATCAATTAGAAAAGTCGTTAATGACGACACAAAAATTACTTAATGAACAACCCAATAAAGTCGAAATTCTGCAGTTGGCTGGCGAATTATCGCTACAACTGGGGCGTAAAGAAGATGCAGAGATGTTTTTCCAACAAACCTTGGTCTTAGCGCCACAGTTTAAGCCTGCGTTGTTAGCGTTAGCGGGCATGGCATTAAACAGTCATGACAGTGAGAAAACAGAGCAATATTATCAAGAAATTTTGACTTATGATCCCGAAGATAGCTTGGTATTACAACTCTATGCAAATTTTGCTATTCAGCATCAACAGCCTTATTTAGCGATAAAGTTATTAATGGCGATTCACAAAGGAGCAGAATCATTTTTTGATGCACAAAGAGCCTTACTTGCCTTGTATATGCAAACTAACCAAGCCGATTTAGCTAATGAAATATTAACTGGTTTAGAAGAACGCTTTTCATTTGACCAAGAACTATTGTTAGCAAAAAGTGAATTGCAAATTCAAGCGAAACAACTCAGCGCTGCTGAAAAAACCTTAAAAATTTTATTCGGTTTAGTCTATGACAATGCAACAAAGCTAGAATCTGTTGCTATGTTACAACTTGATATTAATGATCTTGTTTCAGCACAAGCCAGTGTTGCCAGAATTGAACAACTCAGTGCAAACAAGGTTAACCCTTATATTCTTGCACGTTTAAAAATGTCTGAAAAAGACTTTGAACATGTAGCTAAAATTATCAAGGAAAATCTGAGTAAAGCCTCTGTCGGTAGCAAAAAAAATCTTGCTTGGTACGAACTGCAAGTACATTTATTCATAAACAAGGGCGATATAGTACCAGCAACTACTCATTTAGAAGCGCTGTTTAGTCAAACGCAACAACGTAGCCATATGCAACTATTAGCTAGTCTTTATACCCAGTTAAATCAAAACGAAAAAGTGATTAAGTTACTGGTTACATGGTTATCAGTACAAAACCGTGATGCATGGGCAGTGGGACAATTAAGTGAAATAGCGCTTAAAAATCATCAAGCTGATGTCGCCATTGCAGCGCTAGAAAGCTACCCTTTGCTTAATCAACAACCGATATTTTTAAATAACCTTGCTAATTTATATTTAGCTACTGATCTTAATAAAGCCATTGTCTATGCTAAAACTGCGTATGATTTATTACCTAGTGTGGCGGCAATAAATGACACATTAGGGTGGGCGTTGGTACTTAGTAATGAGTATCAGCAAGGCTTAAGTTATTTACGTGAGGCCACTGCCCGTGATGTAAATAATGCGGATTATCAATACCATCTTGCATTTTCATTGGCAAAGTTAAAAAGGATTGAACTGGCGCGTTTAGCCTTTGCTAAAGCAGAAAAATTGAATATAAATCATAAGTTACAACCCATTGTTACAGAAATGTTAATTTCAAATGAAAATCTTTAATATCTATATTTGTAAATAAATCACTACAGAGCTTTTTTTATAACGCTTTTATTATTTTCTTAAATAAAAGACAGCGTTGTCATGCTTGTTTTTTTTATGTTAACATTCGCGTGTTTTAAAACCTCCAGTGATATTTAAGGAAAATAATGCGTTATTTCGTTATTTTGGCAAGTTTGTTAGTAAGCTTTCAAAGCTTTGCTGATGCAATTAATTTAGGTGATGCAAGTAAATATAATGCATTTATCAAGAAAGATTTTTCTGTCGTTACTTCTGATGTAGAAGGGCGTATCGCCGTAGGTGGTAATTTAAATATCGGTAGTCAATATGATATTGGTACACAAATAAATAATTTTGGTATGGGCTCAGGACCAAGTTTAGTGGTTGGTGGCAATATTGTTAAAAATGGTTCGGGAAACCTTGGCGTTTATCGTTCGGAAACCCCATCTGAATTAGGTGATGCAGTTTTAAGTGGCGCTTTAACGATAAACGGCGGTAGTGCAACAATAGGAAATTTGACCCAACATAGTACTAACTTACCTGTAGATTTTGATAGTGCCTTTGCTCACTTAGAAACATTGTCTAAACAGCTGAGTGAACGTACAGCAACTTCGACTACAGATCATGGTTGGGCGTTGGAGTTTAAAGTTGATCCGAATGTAATACCTGATGATAACGTGTATGTTTTTAATGTTACGCAAGATCAATTTACAACAGATTGGTATGTTAATACTGATGGTATGAAAGAAGACGCTACAGTTGTCTTTAATATATCAAATCCAAGTTCATCAACGGTGACATTTTCTCAGGCGAATGTTTTTCTCGCTAACGGTAGTGACCCATTTAAGTCATCTGACCCTTTAAGTGGCTATTTTAATAAAGGTGCAGCTAATGGTGAACCTCCGGTGCAAGTATTGTACAACTTTTATGGTGCCAGCCAATTAAACCTAAATACAAGTGATTTGTTCGGCAGTATCTTAGCGCCAACAGCTGATATTGTTAGCGCTGCGGGTCAATTATATGGTCAAGTTATTGGTAAGTCGTGGAGTACACCGGGCAATCAAACACAAATAAACTACAACCCATTTGAACCTGTACCAGGTACACCAACAACACCAGTACCAGAGCCTTCTACTTTATTAAGTTTCGCTCTTGCGTTAGTCATTATGTTAGGTCGAAAAAAATTATCTTTAGTGAAAAGTCGTTTATTTTCTAAAAAATCAACAAACAAGGTTTGTTTTGCATAATCGTATTTAGAGATATTGTATAGTTTAAAAGGTCTTGTTTAATGGCGCTATTAATAGCGCCATTATTGTTTGTATCGTATCTATTTATAGTAAATGAATTAACGCTCTGCAGGTGTAAAGAACCATTACAAACTGTCATATAAAAGTGGTCTCCAGTTACGAAAACTATGACCAAAATGTACTTCCTTGTATTCCATCAGATAACCTTTATTTTTAGTACTTTGCTAAATTTACACCAATATCCCCGTACTCATTGAAGATGCAGGTTTTGATCAGTCTAAAAACCTCATCTACTGCGTTGCATTCAATCCTAATAGCCAGCTATGACTCAATCATGCATCTTGTAGCCAAAATTTTTAGCATTATCTTTATTGAAGTTTCTTACGAATGCGACTAAGTGCAATCGCGGTAATGCCGATGTGTGAGGCGATCATTTTCAAAGAAATTTTATCGAGTAACTTTGGATTATTGTCTAAAAAAGTTAAATAGCGCTGCTCTGCACTATGTTGTACAAAAGCGTATTCACGTTCTTCTTTTTTAATAAACATGTTTTCCAAAAGGCGGTTATAAGCCTCAAGAAAACCGGGTTGTTCTTTCATCTTTTCAAAAAATACCTGCCAGTCAAACTCCAAACAAATCACCTCATCTAATGCTTCAATACTAAAGAGTGCGTCGACGTTTTTTGTCATCGCACGGGTTGAACCACTAATACTGGGCGCGCAGGTAAATGATTGAGTAAACTCTTTACCTGCGGTTGATATACTCAAATAACGAACAAAACCTTTAACCAAAAAAAATAGTTTGGGCGCTGGTTGTCCTTGGGTAATTAAGTACTCACCTTTTTGGTAATGTTTAAGCTTAGCGTGTAGATCAAACTTATCAAAGTTAGCGCTGTCGATACCGAGGTTAATACCTGAAAAATATTGAACGAAGTCTTCCATGTGAATTTGCAGGCTCATTTGATTTTTCATTCCTTTATTAGATGACTTGGTTTACTCGTATTATTGGAAATAAAATAGAGTGCTAATAGCGTTAAGAGTATCCCCGGTAAGCCACGGTATAATTGTGAAATACTTTCTATTCCCTGTGGAATAACGACCAAGGTTGGAATTAAATAGGTAAAAGCTAATAGCCGGTTTGCACCTACTTTTTTTAACAAGTGTTGTTGTAAAAAAAATGTCGCCATCGTGGTAAAAACGGTTAAATAAATTAATGTCTGCCAAAATTTAGCTTGTTGCCAAGCTATATTGCTCAAGTCACCAAAAAGTATTAAAAAAGGTATTAATAGTAAACTGCCTAAAACCATAATGTAAAAAGCCCCTACTGCTGGTGCGATATCAGTAGCCCATCTTTTTACAAATATTACATGTAAGGCCAAACAGCAGCAAGCCCCTAAAAATATACTATCACCAAGTCGCCACTGGCTAAGTGATAAACTTTCACTAGTGAAGCCACCCGTAACGTCATTAGTGAAAGCCCCTAATACCCATACAGCACCTAAGGTGCCTATTATGAACGCTATTATTTGTTTTTTAGGGGTAACAATTTTTAATGCTAAATACGTCAATACAACACTGAGTAAAGGTAATAAAGTATAAATTACCGATGTACGCATTGCGGTAGTGGTTTTTAGTGACTCGAATAATCCTAAAAAAAATAAAACTAACAATAAGCTAATAATGCCATATTGACGCAATACCTTGTGGTTTAGTTGTTGTAGGGCTCTTTTCCAAATAAAAGGTAACATCATAGTGGTTGCGAATATAAACCTTAATGCAGTACTGGCGATAGGATTTGCATAAGGTAATAACTGTTCTGAAACAATAAATGAAGAAGCCATTAAGCTTACCCAGAGCAGCAACGTAAAATTATCCGTGAATGTTTTTTTCATCTATTCTCTTCAATAACGCGTGGTTTTTCTTAGAGTAAGGGGGTATTTACGTCGCTTTTTGAGTAACAAATTTATGAAATAAAAACTCAGTAATAGCGATATCAATATCCAACTGATAAACCTCAGTTAATAATTGGTGGAGTTGTTTGACGCTGCTAATTTGAATCGTTTTTGTGAGGCCATCCTTAATGTGATGGAATTCATTATTACGTAGCGATTTAATCTCGTTATAAAACTTACATGAAATGACAAAGTTATTAACAAATGCGACATTGGGATGTTGATGAGAATAAAAATGACTTACCAAGCAATCTGATTCCGTATAGCGATATAAATCAAAAGTGTAGAGTGTAAAAAAGTCACCGTCTTTAAATACTTGATAGCAATATTCATCGTTAACATTTTTGATAATACGAAATTGAGCATCCCCTTGTTCTTGTATTGACCCCAGGGCAATTATTACCGGAAAACGCGCACCCAAATGACCAAAACCAGTATCAACAATATAATCATCACCTGCTAAAGTAAGTAGCGTCACTCTGTGGGTTCTAGCAATCTCTATATCTTGGTTATAAACTACTTTAGCTAGCAATATACGTACATCAAAGCCGAGCTCCGCTAACACGGTTAGGGTCAATTTATTGTGCTCAAAGCAATAACCACCACGACGCCTTTCAACAATTTTATTAAATAGCGACTCAGTATCTAGGGGTAATTCTTGTCCTAAAACCACGGCAAGATTATTAAAACTGTATTGGGCAATATGTTTACTTTGTACTTCATTTAAAAAGGTTATATCGAGAGGTTTTTGTTCAATATTCAAATCGGATAAGTAAGCTTGTGCTAAATGTGAACGGCTCATGTTGTTAATCCTTTGATTAATGTTCTTAGATCTTATTTCTAACTATTGATAAGTACAGTCTAACGAATAAAAGTGTAGGGGTAATTAACCTAGGTTTAGTGCAGTAATAAAAGTATTCCTCTTTTTTACTTGCTGAAATAGAGATCTTGACGTGTGATAGCTATTTATATTCGGCTATTTTAATACGAATGACCGCTATCTATCTAGGGGCTTATTTTGTATAGTTTATAGACCATAAATAACGAGTGAGCACAGTTTGGAAGGTCAATCTATTTGCATTATAGAATGTCATGAATGTGCTTTATCAGTCGACATCTCATTACTGGGAGAACAACAAAAAGCGCTATGTCCTCGTTGCGGTTTGATGTTAAGCGCCAAACACCATAATGCAATAGATAGAGTACTTGCATATTCACTTGCTGCCGTATTCTTCTTGTTACTCTCCTTACCTTTTGAGTTTTTAGCATTTCAGTCTAATGGCATCGAAAGAAAAATCGATATTCTTGCAAGTCTAACGATTTTGACCGACAACAATTACCAAGTTTTAGCCGTACTTGAAATATTGACCATCTTTGTTATACCAGCACTGGTATTATTGTCATTAATTTATTTGCTCATCCCACTGCGCAGAGGTATTCACCCTCACGGAGGACACTATTTATTAGAACTCACCTATAAATTATTACCTTGGAGCATGGTTGAGATATTTGTTGTTGGGGTGCTAGTTAGCTTAGTTAAAATTATTTCATTGGCTGATATTAGTCTTGGACCATCATTTTTTGCTTACATATTTTTTTCTTTATCGATGACTGCTGCTTTGTTGCATATGGATAAACATCAGTTGCAGCGTCTATTGAATTCAAGTCAAATAAAGCAGTCGAACCAAAAAAAGAAAAAGACAGTAAATAAAAGGGTCACTCCACCAAATAAATTAAGCTTAGCGTTAAAAAGAAAGTTAAGCGTTCAAAAAACATGGGCATTGCTATTAACGTCTATCGTATTTTATATTCCTGCGAATCTTTTACCTATTATGAATACGCGTTTTTTAGGGCAAGATGAACCTAGCACTATTTTAGGTGGCGTTATTTTATTATGGGAAATGGGCTCTTATCCGATTGCCGCGATTATTTTTATTGCGAGTGTTGCCGTACCTGTGGCAAAAATGTTGGTATTAGCTTGGTTAAATTATAGTGTGCAATACCAGCAAAGTCGTTTTTCAAAAGAGCGAGTGACACTGTATCGGTTGGCTGAGTTTGTGGGTCGATGGTCGATGGTAGACGTTTATGTGGTGATAATTCTAGTGACGCTTATCCAACTAGGTAATACCATGAGTATTTATCCTGGTGGTGCCGCATTGGCTTTTTCAGGGGTCGTGATCACAACTATGCTGGCCGCAATGAGTTTTGATCCGCAATTCATTTGGCAAATAAAAAATAATTCATATAGTGAAGGTAATAATGACAACTAACGAATATAGCGATGAATCTGATCAAGACATTACAGCAATACCGGCAAAAATTGAGCAACTAAAATCGGTATCAATGATTTGGTTTGTACCCTTTATTGCCTTATTTATTGGTGTTTGGATGGTTTATTATCAGTGGAGTAATGAAGGACCTTTGATCACTATCGAATTCAATTCTGCAGAAGGTATGGAGATAGGTAAAACTAAAATTAAATCTCACAATGTCGACATAGGTGAAGTGAAGAATATCGTCCTTAATGAAAATGCTGATGGTGTTATAGTAACTGCACAAATGGCAAAAAATGCTGAAAAATTATTAACCAGTAATAGTGACTTTTGGCTAGTATCACCAAAAATTTCCCATACGGGAGTATCAGGTTTAAGTACTTTGATATCAGGTGTTTATATTGAACTTTCACCGGATAATATTTCAGAAAAAGACGGTAAAAAACGACAATTTGAATTTATTGCGCTGAAAGAACCACCCGCAACGCCACCCGGAACACCGGGCTTACATATAACGCTAAACAGTAACGATCAATTTGCTTATTCAAAAGGTGACCCCATTATATACAAAGGTTTAACCGTTGGTCAGTTTGAGTCTATTTATTTTAACTTTGATGAACGCGTAGTGTATTACAACGCTTTTATTAAAGCGCCATATCATCAACTCGTGACGACCAATACTAAGTTTTGGGATGTTAGTGGCTTACGTATGGACTTAACCGCTGATGGTTTATCGGTACAAACAGGAAATATAGAAACGATGCTGACTAACGGAGTAACTTTTGATGTGCCCAAAGGCATGGAAAAAGGCGAAGAAATTATTGAGCGAACAGACTTTGATATCTATGCCAATTATAAAGCGGCAGATGATGAACGCTATAAAAATTCGATTGAATATGTGGTATTGGTGAGTAATACCATTCGCGGTTTGAATGTGGGTGCGCCTGTTGAATACCGAGGGGTTTTAATGGGGCATGTGACCTCTGTTAATTTATTAGCACAAAAAAATAATGATAGAACTCAACTCTTTGACGACGAAATAAAAATACCAATATTGGTCAGCTTACAGCCTGGGAGAGTTGGTTTACCTGATAATGAAGTTGGTGTACGGCTGATGAAACAACAACATCAGTTATGGATTAAAGACGGTTTAAGGGCAAGTTTAAAAACCGGTAGTTTACTAACAGGGAGTTTGTTCATTGATTTTCAACATTATCCTAACTTGAATCAAGAGGAAGAAAAAACTGCACAAAGCCAATTTGAAAATAGCCAATATAGTGAATATACGATTATTCCTAGTGTTGATGATGAGTTCTCTCAAATTACCGCAAAAGCGAGTCAGTTTATCGATAACCTTAATGCGCTACCATTAAAAGAAATGTCGGGTAATGCCAACGAATTGCTGACAGAATTCACCCAAACGGCTAAGTCATTGCAAAAGGTTAGTGGTCATTTCTCTGGTGTGCTTGATGGTGTTAATCAACAGCAATTGACTCAGGAATTAAAAACGACTCTGCAAAGCTATACAAAATTAAGTAAAGATCTCTCTGCGGGCTCTAAGGGCTATGAAGAGCTTCGGCAAACACTGTCGGCATTAACTAAGGTCATGAACGAGTTACAACCGCTACTTAACCAATTAAAACATCAACCGAATGGTTTAATCTTTGAATCGGGTAAAGCTGATGTCATTGAACCTAAGAAGTATCATCCCAATAAGAAGGCAGGGTCAATTCAATGAAAACACGTGTCCCTAATTTTATCAGGTATTTATCGGCGTTAGCAGCATGCATTTTGGTTGTTTTAGTGAGCAGTTGTAGCTCAAATTCACCAGCCCCTTTAGAAACTCATTATTACTTACTCCATAGTCAACACGTGGTTAAAGCATCGGTAAGTATTCACAAAACTGTCACTGTAAAGGTATTAGAACTTCCGGCTTATTTACATCAACCACACCTTGTCATGCAGCTTAATAAACACCAATTACATTATGCTCGTTTTGATATGTGGGCAGAGCCTTTACAAACCGGTTTTACCAAAGCATTAATTAATGATTTGAACCAAAACAATAACAATATTCAATTTGTCACTGAGGAATTACAGCCCGGTGAAAAAAATGAGAATACGTTAAGGGTACGCGTTGATTATTTTCACCCGAGCACTGCATCAAAGGTGATTTTATCAGGTGTGTTTTGGCTAGAGAATAATGTGGATAACCGTTTAGTAGAACAACCATTTTCCTTCGAACTGTTGTTAAATGAAGATGGTTACACTCACGCGATTAGCCAAATGCGACAATTAGTTACTATGATGTCAGCATCTGTTTTATCAAGTAGTTTTTAATGGTTAATGGTTAATAGCTAATGGCTATAAACCTTAGGTCATTGATGGTATATAAATGATAGTGCGTAGCGCTTTAGTTCATTAAGTTTTGGCCTAATCTAATGGAATAAATCATTTTTTAGCAGAAAAACATCAGTGTATTTTATATTAGGCTATACTTATTTTTTAAATGATTTTTAAGAAAATATGCAGCTACAATCATCTTTATTAACGCTTTGCTTGTTAATATCTTCACCGTGTTTTGCTTATCAAAAAATTACCGTCGCATTTGGTGATGCCCTTGCGCCTTGGGTTATGCCTAAAACCAACTCGGGCATAATCATTACTTTAATAAAAGAAGCTTTAGAGCCTGCGGGCTATGAAATTAATGCACTATATTACCCATACGCTCGTCGGATTAAGTCTTTTAGACTTGAAGAAGTTGATGCTGCTTGCGATATGAACCCGAAGACAATTAAAGAGGAAGATCTTAATGGTTTTATCTCTGATCAAGCGTATGCTTACGAAAATTTTGCGTTTGCACTAAAGAAGCATAATTATAAATTTACCCACCTTAACGAATTAGTTTCATATTCTTTAATGTCGTGGCAAGGAGCTAAAACTCATTTGGGGGGAGAGTACGCGGTCATGGCCAACCAAAACCCTTTTTATCACGAAAATCATGACCAAAAATTACAAGTTAAAATGTTATTTATAGAACGTTTTGATGTTATTCAGCTAGACCAACAAATATTTAATCATTACCGTGCTCAAATCGAAAGCGAAGGTAATATAAATACCGCCTTGTTAGTTGATAAATTTCCACTGTTTGGTCAGAGTCCAAATCATATTCTTTTTCATGATGAAAAAATTAGAAATGCGTTTAACACTGGCCTAAAAAAACTTAAGAGTAATGGACGTTATGAAGAGATTTTTGCCTCATACTCTTTAAATCAATAGATTATTTAACTAACGATGATAAAAATCGACCATCTCACCACTGCTACGGCTTGCTATCTTTATTAAGGCTTACATTGCAAAATACGCTTAAAGTACACGTAGAAATGCAAAGCTTAATAGCAGGTGTCAGTTTATTGATGAAATTTCCTCTAGGTATTTTCTGTCTATAAGTAAATACTAACCCTTGTTATCCCCGTCCAATGTAAACTATTGTAGAAAGCTACCCAGATTAATACCAACTTGGTATAGCTTAGGTAGAGGTAACTTGATCAGGAGATCTAATGAAGTATGTTCGATTAGGAAGTAGCGGCTTAGAAGTATCACGTATTTGTTTAGGAAGTATGACGTGGGGGTTTCAAAATAATCAAGAAGATGCCAACGCTCAACTTGACTATGCACAAATGCAAGGGGTCAATTTTATCGATACCGCCGAAATGTATGCGGTACCGCCAACCCAAGATACTTACGGTAAAACAGAAGCTATTATTGGTCACTGGCTAGCGGCTAATCCTTCGAGACGCAAAAACATTGTTTTAGCATCAAAAATTGCCGGGCCTGGTTTTTCATATATCCGCGAAGGTAAAGCTATTTCAGGAGCAAGGGTTAAAGAAGCTGTGGATGCCTCGTTAAAACGATTACAAACCGATTATATTGATTTATATCAGCTACATTGGCCCAACCGCACCTCCCCCCACTTTGGTAATCATTGGCCTGATGGTATTCATTTCACTGAGGTTAATGCGGCAGAACAAACTGAGCAGATGTTAGATATTTTAAATGGCTTGGCAGAATGTGTAACGGCAGGGAAAATTCGCTATTGCGGCTTGTCTGACGATACACCTTGGGGTCTAAATCAGTATTTACGTTTAAGTGAAAAATACGATTTACCGCGAATGGTGGCTATTCAAAATGAGTTTAGTTTATTACAAAATAAAGACTGGCCTTATTTAATTGAAAATTGTGTAAATGAAGATGTCGCTTATTTACCTTGGTCACCATTAGCTACAGGCATATTAACTGGGAAATATTTACACGGCGCACGACCAGAAGGAAGTCGTTGGACCTTTATGCAACGAAAAGGGTTGTTTAGAGACTCTGAATACTCAAATAAGGCGGCTGCGGCTTATGTCGATTTAGCCAAAAAGTACAATATGTCTCCAGCAAGGTTAGCGTTAGCTTGGTGTGAACAAGTTAACGGCGTAACTTCAACCATTATTGGTGCCACTACAATGGCGCAGCTTAAAGAAAATATTAACGCTTTTGCGCAGCCATTGCCGCAAGAATTATTAGCAGAAATCTCTCAAATATTAAAAAAATACCCAATGTCGTTTTGAATTAGATAACTCACATACGTTATGGCTTCATTAAAAATCAGTAGTTTTACATTACTCGCGTTATGCGCTTTTGCTGGTAATTCTATTTTATGTCGGTTAGTACTTGGCGAACATTTATTAGATGCTGCTGGCTTTACTGTTATTCGTTTGTTGTCGGGTATTGTCACCTTATTGCTTATTATTAAAGTATTTAATGGTAGGCAAGCCACTGAAGAGGCTGCTGCAAAAGGGAGTTGGTTGGCATCGTTTTGGTTATTTCTCTATGCACTTACTTTTTCTTTTGGTTATCTCTCTTTAGATACTGGAACCGGGGCATTAGTGTTATTTGGTGCGGTACAAATAACCATGATTATGCTCAGTGTTTTTTCAGGAAAAAAATTACACTACAGTGAGTGGTTGGGGATAGGCATTGCTTTTTCGGGGGTTATATATTTGATGTTACCTAGTTTGACACTGCCGTCTTTATCGGGGTTTATGTTGATGATAGTGGCCGGAATATCTTGGGCATTTTATACCATAAAAGGTAAAACGACCAAAAGCCCGGTAAACGACACTGCTTATAATTTTCTCCGCACATTACCTTTTATTTTTATTTTGATTTTATTCACGTATCAAGATTTCAATTTAACATGGCAAGGTGTATTGCTAGCAATAATCTCAGGAGCTGTGACCTCTGGTATAGGTTACGCTATCTGGTATATTACTTTAAAAGAACTCACGGTAACGCAAGCTGCCGTTTTGCAGTTACTTGTTCCTATTTTAGCTGCCATTGGCGGTGTCATTTTTATTAACGAAATACTTTCTCTGCGCTTAATCATGTCATCACTTATGGTGCTGGGTGGCATTTTTATTGTGGTATTGGGTAAGCGTTTCCTGAAGGATAGCGACTTGAATAAAAGTTAAGTTAATGCGCTACCAACATCTAAATGTGGGAAAGTGGTAGGGTCTTATAGAAAGTATTAAATATTCATGCTGAAGTTGTAAAAAGGCAAGGTTATCGGCCATTTTTTACCGGTTGTTTTATGTGCATTATAATCCTTAACGAGTCGTTATGATGAATGTTCGCGCCAAGCTGATTACTGTCAGTAAGAGAAGACTCAGTCCTGCCAGCGTATATACCTAAACTCTTTTTTATCCTGGGTATAAACTAGCGATAAACTCACAAAATCAGGTGGAGTCTTCGTGATAATGTGTTTAAATCCTGACGAGCACAATATCAAACCTCGCTTCGCCATCTACCACATTGACCGTGATGCTAGGGCGCTGCTCTACTGAAGCTTCTAGGTAAAGTTTATCTATTTCATTAAGTGGTTCATTAGCAAAATACATTTGCGTAGTAAGCTCGCGCATTCCTCGTTTTGCGACCTTAAAATGTATATGTGGAGGTCGTTGCCAATCTTCTTCCGCAGCATATTTGGCGGGCTTAATTGTTTTTACGCTATAACTACCATCTTCAGCCGTTTTGATTTTTGCCCAATACTGGAAATTTTCATCTAAAGGAGACGTTTCTGGAGCATCTTCATGTAAATAACGGCCATTCATGTCCGCTTGCCAAATATCAATCAGTGCATTTGCTACGACGTTCCCATTGGTATCTAAGACTCTACCCTTTACCAACAGAGGTTCTCCCGCTGCTTTTCCTGAAGTTCCCGCTATGCTTGTCATGTCGGAGTCTTTATCGACTTGCTTGCGTTTTGGGAAAAATGGGCCTTCAACTTGTTTTACTGTCGGTTGTAAGCCCTTGGCGATTACGGGCGTTATTCCTGTTGCGATAGCTGCGGTAGTAAGAGAAATGAATCTTCTACGTGAAAATGGCGAATGTTCCATGAAATATCTCCTGACAAAAGATAATAGGTGTAAGCGGCTACCTGTAAAAATGACGCCAATTTTTTCAAACTGATTATAGTAATGATATTGAAAATATACACTGCTAAGGTCAGAATTGTCGAGGATACTGTTGTTTTGTTTTTGTAAGTTGTGAATTAAATATTAATGGTGATGGGGGTGAGTTAAAGTTTAGTCGATACTCTGGTGTTTTTTTTGATGTCTTTAAATTGCGTTTAGCGGAGGTTTGTAACTCGTTAATCCTGGTGACCTGGTCAAGTAAATTCAGACACCTCAGTTAAGCTACTTTTTCTAACTCATTCATTTTCAATTCAAAATCATTAGGGCTTTGATACCCTAAGTAAGAATGTAATCGGTTACTGTTGTACCAC
>JBLHNB010000044.1:0-43178 GCA_047621305.1 Alteromonadaceae bacterium
GCCATGACTATTCTCCGAAAAGGTTAACTAAATTACCAAGTT
Source organism: Alteromonadaceae bacterium (assembly GCA_047621305.1). Taxonomy (GTDB): domain Bacteria; phylum Pseudomonadota; class Gammaproteobacteria; order Enterobacterales; family Alteromonadaceae; genus Colwellia_A. The sequence goes on from JBLHNB010000044.1 coordinate 43, forward strand.
TGAGTAGCTTTGAAAGCTTCAATCGCTTTCGCTAAACCAGACTCGATATCTTTGTTATAGTCGCCTTTTTCATTGATAGTAGCCATCAACTCAGCGTGATCATTGTTTACGTATGAACGTAATGCATCTTCAAAATCAACGACTTTGTTGATTTCCACATCGTTTAAATAACCTTTTTCTGCGGCAAATAACGATACGGCTGTTTCAGCAATTGACAATGGGCTGTATTGCTTTTGCTTCATTAACTCAGTTACACGTTGACCATGTTCTAATTGAGCACGTGTCGCGTCATCTAAGTCAGATGCAAATTGAGCAAATGCTGCTAATTCGGCATATTGTGCTAATGCTAAACGGATACCACCACCTAACTTCTTGATGATTTTCGTTTGCGCAGCACCACCAACACGAGATACAGAAATACCAGCGTTAACAGCAGGACGAATACCTGAGTTAAACAAGTTAGATTCTAAGAAAATCTGACCATCGGTAATTGAAATAACGTTAGTTGGTACGAATGCAGATACATCACCCGCTTGCGTTTCAATAATTGGTAATGCTGTTAAAGAACCTGTTTTGCCTTTAACTGCGCCTTTAGTGAAACGTTCAACGTATGCTTCGTTTACACGAGCAGCACGTTCTAATAAACGACTATGAAGATAGAAAACGTCACCTGGGTAAGCTTCACGACCTGGCGGACGACGTAAAAGTAATGATATTTGACGGTAAGCAACTGCTTGCTTAGACAAATCATCATATACGATTAGTGCATCTTCACCGCGGTCACGGAAATATTCACCCATAGTACAACCAGAATAGGCTGATAAGTACTGTAAAGCAGCAGCTTCAGAAGCACCAGCAACAACAACGATAGTATTATCTAACGCGCCGTGCTCTTCTAAACTACGAACTAAGTTCGCAACAGTAGAAGCTTTCTGACCAATTGCTACATATACACACTTAATGCCAGTATCTTTTTGGTTAATAATTGCATCTAGTGCGATCGCTGATTTACCAATTTGACGGTCACCAATGATAAGTTCACGTTGGCCACGGCCAATTGGGATCATTGAATCGATTGATTTAATACCAGTTTGTACTGGTTGATCAACAGATTTACGATCGATAACACCTGGTGCTACAACTTCAACGGGTGCAAAACCATCGTTTTCGATTGGTCCTTTACCGTCAATTGGCTCACCTAAAGTGTTAACAACACGGCCTAATAAACCGCGTCCTACTGGTACTTCTAAAATACGACCAGTACATTTAACTTTTACGCCTTCAGCTAGATCCGCGTAAGGACCCATGACTACCGCACCGACCGAATCACGGTCAAGGTTCAACGCTATTGCGAAGCGATTGCCAGGAAGTTCGATCATTTCGCCTTGCATTACATCAGCAAGACCATGGATACGAATAATACCATCTGTTACAGAAACGATAGTACCTTCATTACGAGCTTCACTAACTACGTCAAACTGTTCAATACGATTTTTGATCAGTTCAGCGATTTCAGTGGAATTCAGTTGCATACTCTGTTCCCCGTTAGGATTGAAGTGTTGTTGCTAAACGGTTCAATTTACCTTTGATAGAACCATCTATAACCATGTCACCCGCTTTAATTATCAAGCCGGAAACTACGCTTTTATCAACACTACAATTGAGTTTTACTTTTCTTGCCAAACGCTTTTCAAGCGCGGCGCCGATTACTTTCTGTTGTGCTACTTTTAGTTTCACAGCAGAGGTAATATCCACAGTTATTTCTTGATCATGTTCAGCTTTTAATTCGCTAAATTGAGTCAATACTTGTGGTAGCACCAACAAACGTTGATTTTCAGCCATCACTTTAATTAAGTTTTGGCCATTGCTATCAAGTTGAACATCACAGACTTTTAAAAATATCTCTGTTGCCTGTTCAGCTGATGTGCCACCAGAAAGGTATTCCTTGATGGTGACATCTTTTGAAACTTCAGCAGCAAATACTAGCATTTCATGCCAAGCATCAATTGCATTCGCTTCAACAGCAAAATCGAACGCTGCTTTAGCATAAGGACGAGCGACGGTTGTCAATTCAGACATAAGCTCATTCCCTCTTAAAGTTCAGCTACAAGTTTATCTAAAATGTCGCTATGTGCAGCGGCATCGATTGAACGTTCGAGAATTTTCTCAGCACCAGCTACCGCAAGAACAGCCACTTGTTGGCGTAATTCTTCACGGGCTTGATTACGTTCCGTTTCTATTTCTGCATGACCTGAAGCTAAGATTTTCTCTTTCTCAACTTGTGCCTTTACAGCAGCTTCTTCAACGATTTGCGTTTCACGCTTTTTGGCAGCATCAATAATGCTAGCCGCTTGCGCTTTCGCTTCTCTAAGTTGCGCCGTAGCTTTTTCTTGAGCAAGCTCAAGATCTTTAGCAGCACGGTCAGAAGCGGCTAGTCCGTCAGCAATAATTGCTTGACGAGCTTCAATGGCAGCCATAATAGGTGGCCATACAAACTTCATGCAGAAAATTACAAATACGACAAATGCTAATAATTCACCAATAATCGTGGCATTAATATTCATTTGTGTACCTCCTATAAAATTCGTGTTAAATAAATAAGTTAAAAATTAACCAATTTTAACGAATAATATGTATAAGCCCATTGCTACACCGATCATCGCGATAGCATCGATAAGACCCGCTACGATAAACATTTTTACTTGTAATTGTGGTGCTAATTCAGGTTGACGAGCAGCAGATTCTAAAAATTTGCCACCTAATAAACCAAAACCAATTGCTGTACCAAGGGCACCTAAGCCGATAAGTAAAGCCGCAGCTATATACATTAAACCTACGTTTTCCATTTTTATCTCCGATATTTAAAGTTAAAGTTAAAAAGTTAATTAATGATCTTCATGCGCTAAACTGAGGTAAACAATCGTTAACATCATGAAAATAAACGCTTGTAATGGGATTACCAACAAATGAAAAGCAGCCCATATAAAGTGTACTGGCAATTGATATAAACCAAGAGTCGCAATAAGTAAAAATATTAGCTCGCCTGCATATAAATTTCCGAACAAACGTAAGGATAATGCTAAAGGGCGCGCTAATAATGTAACTAATTCAATAAAAAAGTTAAGTGGATATAAAGACCAATGACCAAAAGGTTGACTATAAAGTTCTTTCATAAAGCCACCAACACCTTTTATCTTAATTGAATAATAAACAATTAAGATAAACACACCGACAGCTAATGCCGAAGTCATGTTTACATCCGTTGTTGGTACAGCTTTCATGTACTCAACGCCAAATAAACCAAAAATAGTAGGTATTAAATCTACTGGAACCCAGTCCATTGCATTCATTAGCAAAACCCATACAAAGATGGTTAACGCTAATGGAGCGATAAGGGCATTTTTACCATGAAAAGTACTTTTGACACTGTCGTCGACAAAACCGACAACCAATTCAACGGCACATTGCAATTTACCGGGGACTCCCGTGGTAGCTTTTTTTGCTACAGAACGAAAAATTGTAATAAAAACCAAGCCTAAAAACACCGACCAACCTAAAGTATCTAAGTGCCAGGTCCAAAAACCTTCTCCTACAGACAAATTGGTTAAATGGTGTTTAATGTATTCCTGGCTGGTTAATTCAGCTGCTGAAGACATATTAATGTTCCCAATGATTAAAGTTTAAATAAAAATGCTGTTAGTAGCGGTATAACCAGTACTAAACTAAAACTAGTAAAAAATGCTATTGGCTCTATCGTTAATATTTTAAAGGTCAATGCAGTTAAAATAGCCATAATTAACATCTTCATTTTTTCGCCACTGTAAAAAGAATCTAAGACCTTTTTAGATGACCTCGCTCCTGCATATCTGAATGCTTTGAGCGCAAAAAATACATTAGGGATAATTACTACAAATCCTCCGATAATAACGGATTGAAAATGTGTTAATCCCCAGATGAAATACGTTATCAACGCACTCATTAATACGAGTATTATCGATAAACTTATTTGCTTAAAAGCAAATATCCTACCAGGCTTTGCTAAATCAGTTTTGAGCATGATATTCAGCTACAACCTCATACGATAACATTCGTAAAACAGAGTCCTTTTTAAAGTTAATACTTTAACTTTAAAAAGCCAGCGCAAGTATACTTAATTGCACCTTGATTGCAACAAAATAGGTATTGGTTGCACCACTAATATGCAAATATTTAATTAATTTGTTGGTCGCTTAAAATTTGATTAACCGCTTTTAGTGGTCATTTATTCAAATATTATTATTAAATAAATAAAAAACAGCCAAGTGATATTTTATCAAAGGCTGCTCTTTATATTTTACTTTAATGTTAACTTTATAATTACACTATAAAAACATTTGAATAACAAACAATTAAAAGGAGCGAAATCTTGCGACAATACCATCAAGTTCATCTAGATTGGTATAAGAAATTACCAACTTACCTTTGCCTTTTTTATTATGCGCAATAGCAACTTTTGAACCTAATTTTTCAGAAAGACTTTGCTCTAACGCTTTGGTATCTGGATCTTCTACTTTCTTATCAAGTTCTTTAATAGGCGATTGTATTTTTTTAATTAATGCTTCTGTTTCACGTACATTTAATTCTTTGGCGACAACCATACGTGCCGTGTTGGTTTGCTCGTCGTCAGACAGTGCTAATAAAGCCCGAGCATGACCCATTTCTATATCACCATGTTCTAGAAATGTTTTTACCTCGCTATTTAAATTATTCAGACGTAATAAATTAGTTACTGTGGTACGAGATTTACCTACCGCATCAGCAACTTCTTGATGTGTTAATTCAAATTCTATAAGTAAGCGTTCTAATGCAATTGCTTCTTCCATCGCATTAAGGTCTTCACGTTGAATATTTTCAATTAATGCAATAGCAACGGCTGATTCGTCAGGTACGTCTTTAATTAAACAAGGAACAACATCTAATTCAGCAAGTTGTGCTGCTCGCCAGCGACGTTCACCAGCAATAATCTCGTAACTATGTTCGCTAATAGGACGTACGACAATAGGTTGAATAATCCCTTGAGATTTAATTGAGTTAGAAAGATCATTTAACGCTTCAGCAGACATATCTTTACGAGGTTGATATTTCCCTGGATGTAATTGCTCTATTGGAAGTTTTTGTAACTCGCTTTGATGGGCAGTGTTTTGCTCAGATGATTCTCTAGGTGCTGATGTTAATAATGCATCAAGACCTCTACCTAGGCCTCTACGTTTAGATGGGCTCATAATCTTATTAGCTCTTTATACAGATAAGTTAGTTAACTTCTGTTGGTTTTTTTATTTTTGATTGGGCATTACGACGTAAGACTTCACCGGCCAAAGCTAAATATGCCTTAGCTCCCGTTGATGATTTGTCATAATACATTACAGGTGTACCAAAACTTGGCGCTTCTGCTAAACGAACATTTCGGGGGATAACGGTACGATAAACTTTATCACCAAAATGCCGCTTTAACTGCTCTGAAACATCATTAGCTAATCTATTTCTAGGGTCGTACATAGTGCGTAAGATCCCTTCAATATGTAAGTTGTCATTAACAACAGACGTTAATTTAGAAATAGTATCCATAAGAGCCGTTAAACCTTCGAGTGCATAATATTCACATTGCATCGGAACTAGAACAGAGTCAGCCGCAGTCATCGCATTTACCGTTAGCATATTTAATGAAGGAGGACAGTCAATAATAATATAGTCGTAATAATTTTTCACGGGGGCTAACGCTTTTTTTAGTCGATGCTCACGAGAATATACTTCCATCAATTTAATTTCAGCGGCAGTAACATCAGTATTAGCAGCAATTAAATCATAAAGGCCTGATGTATTTTTAGTGACAACTTGATCAAAGGGTTTTTCTTCAATAAGTAACTCGAAACAAGTTGCAGGAGCTTCATATTTATCAACGCCACTTCCCATCGTTGCGTTACCTTGAGGATCAAGATCAACAAGTAATACTTTACGTTTAGTTGCAGCAAGTGAGGCAGCTAAGTTAACAGATGTTGTAGTTTTACCTACACCACCCTTTTGATTAGCAACCGCAATAATTTTTCCCACAAAAACCTCGGATTTATTTTATTTTTTTAAGTTCAATGACATGACGCTCACCTTCTAAATTAGGCACGATTATTTGGCTGCTGTCTACAAACTTTATATGTTCTGGTAATTGTTCTATTTCTTCGCGGGGATATTGGCCTTTTAGTGCAAAAAAACGACCACTTTCATAAGCTATTAAATGTTGACACCAATTAACCATATCTTCAAGTGAAGCAAAAGCACGACTTAATACACCGTCAAATAATATTTCTGGTTGGTAATTTTCGACTCTGGATAAAATGGGTGTAACATTTTCCAGTTTTAACTGAAAAACAACTTGCCGTAAAAAAGTAATACGTTTACCCAGACTATCAAGTAAAACAAACTTTCGTTCTGGATATAATATAGCCAATGGAATACCGGGTAAGCCTGGACCTGTACCGACATCTATAAATGAATCTCCTTTGAGTACATCGCCGACCATTAGACTGTCCATGATATGTTTAATTAACATATCACCAGTATCTCTTACAGAGGTTAAGTTATAAGCCTTGTTCCATTTATTTAATAACTCTACATATTGAATTAATAAATCGATTTGTTTTTCAGACAGTGTTATTTGGGTTTTATTAACTAATAAAGTAAGTTGTGTTTTAAGTGTCATTTATTTTTTCGCGTATATGAACTTTAAATTAAGCTGTTTTTCGTAATAAGCCGTGTTTTTTTAGATATACCAACAAGAGAGAAACAGCTGCAGGTGTTATACCTGAAATTCGTGATGCTTTTCCTAAGGTTTCTGGACGTGCATCAGATAATTTTGCAACCACTTCATTTGATAATCCTGATATTTGAGAAAAATCGAATTCTACAGGAATAAGTGTATGCTCATGCCGCTTTTTCTTAGCTATTTCTTCTAGTTGTTGACCAATATAGCCTGCATATTTAGTTTGAATTTCAATTTGCTCAGCTGCTTGTTTATTTTGAATACCGGGACCAAAAGTTTCAATAGCCATTAGATCTTTATAAGTAACCTCAGGTCGACGAATAAGCTCTTCTAAACTGTTCTCTTTACTGATCGGTGACTTTAATAATAAATTGACTTGATCAACGGCTTTATGATCCTTTTGCACCCAAGTAGACTTTAAGCGTTGACGTTCTACTTCAATACATTCCATTTTTTCATTAAATTGCTGCCAGCGCTTATCACATACTAAGCCTATTTTTCGGCCAGCTTCTGTTAATCGGCTGTCTGCGTTATCTTCACGTAATAATAAACGATATTCAGCACGAGACGTAAACATGCGATAAGGTTCTTTAGTACCTAGCGTTGCCAAGTCATCAATAAGAACACCTATGTATGCTTGTTCACGTCCAAGTATTAACTCTTCTTTATCTTGGATTCGACAAGCAGCATTAGCGCCAGCAATAAGCCCTTGAGCCCCTGCTTCTTCATAACCCGTAGTGCCATTTATTTGTCCAGCAAAGTATAAATTTTTAATAAATTTACTTTCTAAACTTTGTTTAAGATCACGAGGATCAAAATAATCATATTCGATCGCATAGCCAGGTCGAGTAATATGCGCATTTTCAAAGCCTTTAATTGAACGTACTAAATTCATTTGTACATCAAAAGGTAAACTTGTAGATATACCATTAGGATATACCTCATGGGTGGTTAACCCTTCAGGTTCTACAAATATTTGATGAGAATCTTTGTCTGCAAAACGCATTATTTTATCTTCAATTGAAGGGCAATATCTAGGGCCTATACCTTCAATTACACCGGTATACATGGGTGAACGATCCAATCCACTGCGAATAATATCGTGGGTATTTTTATTCGTATGTGTGATATAGCAAGATATTTGTCGAGGATGATCCTGTTGAGATCCCATTAATGAAAAAGTGGGTGTTGGTGTATCGCCAGGTTGTTCTTGCATTACCGAATAATCAAGTGTTCTTGCATCTAAACGTGGTGGTGTACCTGTTTTTAAGCGGTCAATTCTAAATGGCATATCACGTAAGCGCTGTGCCAAATCGTTGCTTGCTGGATCACCTGCACGACCACCTTGATAATTATTTAAACCTATATGAATTTTTCCTGCGAGGAAAGTACCTACGGTTAATACCACTGTTTTGGCTTTAAACTTCAAACCCATTTGTGTTGATACACCAATAATTTGATCATTCTCTAAGATAAGATCGTTACATGGTTGTTGAAAAATAGTTAAATTAGGTTGATTTTCTAAATAGTTTCGAACAAAAGATCTATATAAAATACGATCTGCTTGGGCTCTTGTTGCCCTAACAGCGGGACCTTTACTGCCATTTAAGGTTCTAAATTGAATAGCCGCATGATCAATAGCTGTTGCCATTAACCCGCCTAGCGCATCAATTTCTTTTACTAAGTGCCCTTTTCCTATGCCTCCAATGGCTGGATTACATGACATTTGGCCTAAAGTATCTATATTGTGAGTCAGTAATAATGTTTTACAACCCATACGTGCTGCAGCTAAACACGCTTCTGTACCAGCATGACCACCACCAACCACGATTACGTCATAAGATTCTTGATACCACATTAAACTTGACCTTTTATTTATTAGAATTCAATAGACTTGAAATTTCAGGCACGTATTTTAACTCTTTTTGTAAGTCAGGGGAATGATCAAATAGATAAAAATGATCACCGTTGGATCGTGTATATAATATAAGGATCTTCTTTTAGATCTTATTATTATTACTTATTAAGCATTACGAATTCTGTTGATAAGTCATTTTTTCCTTTTATTTTTATCATGTTAGGTAATGGCAAACATTGTTAATAAAGCTTGATCAAACTGCCTATAAGCTTTGATCAAATATGTATGTTATACACAAAAAACGATTTAAATAATTATATACACGGGATAATAATAGTGAATTAATAGCTTTTCCACAAATTTATACACAATAGTTATTATTTAAATAGTTTTTTGTTGATAACTTATGTGTAAGACGTTTAAAAGCGATCCTTATTATTACTTAACCAGAGTTGCGCACATGTTTCAGGATCTATATCTTGCCTCATATCTAAAGTTAGATCCTCTAATATATAATTACAACCTTTTGATATTAATATACTTTTTATTTTTATTGCCGCATGGCAAAATGTATCATAGTTAGAATCACCTACTCCAATAATAATAAAGGAGGTTGAGGATAGATCTTGTTCACAGGCAATTAGATCTGTGACAAATTTTTGAATATTGTCTGGAAGATCGCCAGCGCCATGTGTTGATGTACAAATTAACCAAACTTGATTTTCGCGAATTATTTCTTCAAATTTGGGTTGAAGATGTATAGATACATGGTGTTTTAGTGCTAATAATGTTTCTTCGCATGCTTCAGCAACATATTCAGTGCCACCTAACATACTGCCAACGATTATTTGAAACTCTGCCATTTACATTTTCTCACTATTAAAATAAGTTATTTACCAATACAAAAGGAAGAGAATATTTTTCCAAGGAGATCATCGTTGGTAAACTCTCCTGTGATCTCATTGAGCTGTTGCTGACAAAGTCTTAGTTCTTCTGCCAGTATTTCTCCTGCAGCGTAAGCTTCTAATTGTTCTAATCCTATTGTTAAGTGCTGATAAGCCTTATCAAGTGCTACAAGATGACGCCTTCTTGCCATAAAGCCTCCTTCGGTGCCTCCTTGATAGCCCATAATGCTTTTTAAATGATCTTTTAAGTCATCGATACCTTCACCGGTTTTGGCTGATAAAGTGATGACAGGCGTGTTGTTAGCTTCTGACAGTCCGGTCATCGATTTATATATATCTGCTTTATTTTTTACTATGGTTAAACCTGTACCTTCAGGCAGTTTATTAAAAAAGTCAGGCCAAATATCTTCAAGGTTTTCTGTTTGCATTGTTGAAGAATCTATCATCAATAAAACGCGGTCGGCTTGATTAATCTCTTGCCAAGCACGTTCTATACCTATTTGTTCTACTTTGTCGGTACTATTTCTTAAACCAGCAGTATCAATAATATGTAATGGCATGCCATCAATATTTATTTGCTCTGATAATACGTCACGTGTTGTGCCTGCTATATCCGTTACTATCGCACTGTCTTTACCACTTAGTGCATTCAATAGACTTGATTTACCAGCATTGGGTTTACCTGCAATGACTACGCGCATTCCTTCACGAATGATACTGCCTTGTTGAGCTTGATTTCGGACGTTGCTTACTTGTTCGATAATATTTTTAAGATCGTTAACTATTTTTTTATCGGCTAAAAAATCTATTTCTTCTTCTGGAAAATCTATGGCAGCTTCTACATACATTCGTAAATGAATCGTGCTTTCTACCATTTCTTCAATTAGTTTGGAAAAATCACCTTGTAATGAATGTAAAGCACAACGTGCCGCTTGTTCTGAACTTGAGTCAATTAAATCAGCTATAGCTTCGGCCTGAGTAAGATCTAATTTGTCATTAATAAATGCTTGTTCACTAAATTCGCCAGGTTTTGCCATTCGTATTTTAGGTAAAGCTAAAATTTCTTTTAATATCATATCTAAAATTATTGGACCACCATGTCCTTGTAGCTCTAATACATCTTCACCTGTAAAGGAATTAGGTCCTTTAAAATATAAGGCTATACCTTGGTCTAGCGCTTGATTATTTAGAGATCTGAAGGTGAGATATTCTGCTTTTCTTAATTCGGGTAATTTTCCAAGAATGGCTTGAGCTACATTTGTTACTTCAGGCCCAGATATACGAATAATACCCACACCTCCTCTACCTGGTGCAGTCGCTTGTGCTGCTATTGTTTCGGTGTGACTTGGAAAAAATGAAGCTTCAGACATGGTTACTTCTCAATTGGGTTGATGTTTAGCTATTGAACTATTATAAACCGTTAAACGCTACTGTGGAAATATTGGTTTTTAAGTTCTTTGGACATAAAAAAAGGTGACCTAAGTCACCTTTTTTTTCGGAAGAACGATATATCACCATCACATGGAAGTGAGAGTGACTATTCGTAGATTTTTATTATTTATCTTTTATTTTTTCTTTTTCTTTCGCTTTATCTAATCCTGAAAATATAATTTTCATTTGTGCGATAGAAATTAAATTACTGATAAACCAATAAAGTACTAGCCCCGAAGGGAACCAGAAGAAAAATACAGTAAACATAACAGGCATATACTGCATTATTTTTTGTTGCATTGGATCTTGTACTGTCATTGGTTGTAATTTTTGCATTACAAACATACTGATACCCATTAATACCGGTAATATGTAGTAAGGGTCTTGTGATGATAAATCTTGGATCCATAAACCAAACGGTGCATGTCGTAATTCAACACTTTCTAAAAATACCCAATATAAGGCTAAGAAAATAGGCATTTGTATTATCAAAGGTAAACAACCACCGGCAGGATTTACTTTTTCTTTGCGGTACATTTCCATGGTTGCTTGCGACATTTTCTGTCTATCGTCACCAAAGCGTTCTTTTAGTTGTGCCATTTTAGGAGCGAGGGCACGCATTTTAGCCATTGATGTATATTGTGCTTTTGTTAAAGGATACATACCACCTTTAACAATAAGGGTGATAATGATAATAGCTATGCCCCAGTTGACGACAACGGATTGGATCATTATAAGCAAACCAAACAATGGTTGACTAATCATCCATAAAAAACCGTAATCGATAGTTAGATCCAAGCTTTCAGCTATTTTTTCTAAAACATCTTGGTCTTTTGGACCTACGTAGAATATTGCTGAAGTGGTTGCTTGGTTATTTGGCTCTATGGTTATTGCAGGTGCTTTAAAACCGATAACAGCATCTTGATTAGAAGTGTAGCTGGTGTAAATTTGGTTAGAATCATCTTTATTCGGTACCCATGATGATACAAAATAATGCTCTAACATAGCAACCCAACCACCTTTAGTGGTGATATTTAAATTTGCATCGGCGATGTCATCAAAATCATATTTTTCATAGCGATCTTCAGTTGTAGAATAAGCTGAACCGCGATAGGTTGGCATTAATGTTGATGTGCTTTCTACAAGAGTTGATTGCTTGAGTTGTGCGTAAAGTTGCACACTGACAGGTGTCGATGTTTTATTATCAATAATATATTCAACATTTACGCTGTAACTTGTTTTTTCAAATGTAAAACGTTTTATAACAGATAGGCCATCGTCTGTAGTATATGTTAAGTCTACCGTTAACGGTTGATCACTTGTTAATTGATATGATGACTTATTGACTTTATAAATAGGACGGCCAGGAATAATTCTATCTAAACCTTGTGCACCGGTTAATCCACTTTGGGCAATATATTTTCTCGCGCCATTTTGCATTACTGTAAATGGAATACCATTACCTTGCTCAGTATCAAATTTTAGTAATTTTGCTTCAATGATGTCACCGCCTTGAGTATTGATTTTTAGGCTTAAAACATCTGTTTCCACAGAAATTAATTTGGCATTTTGTACTGCTGATTTTATTTCTATACTTTCTGAATTAGTAGACTCAGGTATAAAATCACCATCATTGGATGTGGCTTGGTTTATTGTTTGACTTGCTGTTGGCTGTGCCAATACCGGAGCATTTTCTTTTTGATACTCGGTAAATAGCAGGTAAGTTACAACCATAAGCGCAATAAAAAGAAAACTGCGTTGGGATTCCATATAATTTATTTCTCTTTTTTTGATGGTGGTACGGGATCTAATCCTCCCGCATTCAGTGGGTGGCATTTTAGTATACGTTTGCCAGCTAACCAAGTACCTTTTAATACGCCGAAGTTGTTTATTGCTTCAATTGCGTACGAAGAACAGGTTGGCGTGAATCGACAATTATTGCCAAGTAAAGGGCTAAGCCAACGTTGATAAGATTTAACAATGCTAATTGCTATTACTTGTGGCGTTGAATTATTTTTCGCCATATTTTTTCTAATTGTTTATTTATTTCTTTATTTTCGAGTTTATCTGTTCCTGATTTAACCATTACAACCATATCCACTCCTGGTAAATTGTATTGATTTAATCGAAAACTTTCTCGAATTTGCCTTTTTATTCTATTTCGTTGCACGGCTAATTTAACACGTTTTTTGGCGATAGCTAGCCCTAAACGATTTAGTTTATTTTCATTAGGAACAATTAGAATTGTGATATGACTGGAGCCAAAACGAAGAGCTTTGGAAAATACAACTTGAAATTGACCGGGAGTCAGTAGACGTGACTCCCGATTAAATTCATAAGTAACCATGGCGGTTACCCTTTCTCTATTTTAAAAATCAAAAAAGAGTTTATGCGCTTAATCTAGCACGGCCTTTTGCACGACGACGTGCAATAACGGCACGGCCGTTTTTAGTAGCCATACGAGCACGAAAGCCATGGTTGCGTTTACGTTTTAATACACTAGGTTGAAATGTTCTTTTCATCACGCTATCCGTCAGTTGTTGTTGCCCTGGCAAATCAGCCGAAAATGAGCACACTGGTCTAAAAAATGAGGCCGAATTATATATATATACTGAACACAGGTCAATAGAAAATATTGATGTTATTTATTAAGATCTATCCAGGATCGTTTAAGATCTAGATCATATCCACAGTTTCACCACATCTAAATTGTATAATTCATATTTTTTATCATTCCAAAATGATATATATAATTTTTTTTTACACTATTTTTATATACTTGTTATTAGTTAGTTGTTATTAATCAACAGGTTACTTGTGTTTTTATATATTTAATTAATATATTGTAAAAGTCAATATTGATGTTGTGGATAACTATAGAGATAATAACTAAATAATTATAAAATTACTTTATGTTGTTCCTCTATTTGGATTAATAACTTACAGTTTTAACTGTATTAAAGCACAGGAGTTTTTGTTGGAACAGTCACTTTGGCAGCGTTGTCTCTCTATTCTTCAAGGGGAATTGCCCGCACAGCAATTTAATATGTGGGTTCGTCCACTAAAATGTGTTGTGGATAACAATATAATGACGCTTTATGCACCAAACCGTTTTGTTCTTGATTGGGTTCGTGATAAATATGTGATTAGAATTAATGAATTGGTTTCTTTACAGAACCCAACTGATCCCCCTTCACTACGATTCGAAATTGGCAGTGCGCCCGCTAAAAATATTACCGATAATTCTTTTAAGATAAAAAGTACGACGGGTGTTATCCATAAATCACCGGTAACTAGCCCAGATCCTAATTTACCTAAAACGGCTAATGTAAGAGTTAAGTATACCTTCGATAATTTTGTTGAAGGTAAGTCTAACCAGTTAGCTCGAGCTGCAGCATCTCAGGTTGCAGATAATCCAGGTTCAGCATATAACCCTTTGTTTATTTATGGTGGAACAGGGCTAGGCAAAACACATTTATTACATGCTGTTGGTAATGGTATTTTGTTAAATAAACCGGATGCCAAAATTGCGTATATGCATTCTGAACGCTTTGTACAAGATATGGTGCGGGCATTACAAAATAATGCGATGGAAAAATTTAAGCAATATTATCGAAGTGTTGATGCTTTATTGATCGATGATATTCAGTTTTTTGCCGGTAAAGACCGTACACAAGAAGAATTTTTCCATACATTTAATGCGCTACTTGAGGGCAATCAACAAATTATATTGACCAGTGACAGATATCCTAAAGAGGTTGATGTAGAAGATAGACTTAAATCTCGCTTTGGTTGGGGTTTAACTATTGCTATTGAACCTCCTGAGTTGGAAACACGCGTTGCTATTTTAAAAAGAAAAGCTGAAGAGAGTCATATTAATCTTGCTGATGAAGTTGCATTTTTCATTGCTAAACGATTACGCTCTAACGTTCGTGAATTGGAAGGGGCACTTAATAGAGTCGTTGCTAATGCTAACTTTACGGGCAGGGCGATAACAATAGATTTTGTTAGAGAAGCATTACGTGATTTACTTGCATTACAAGATAAGCTAGTAACCATAGATAATATTAAACTTACGGTTGCAGAATATTATAAGATTAAAGTAGCAGATCTATTATCTAAAAGAAGAAATAGATCGGTAGCTAGACCTAGACAAATAGCAATGGCATTATCTAAGGAATTAACTAATCATAGTTTGCCCGAAATAGGGGATGCATTTGGTGGTCGAGATCATACAACTGTACTACACGCTTGTCGTAAAATTAAGACCTTGCGTGAAGAAACACATGATATTAAAGAAGATTACTCTAATCTAATTAGAACTCTATCATCATAAAGAACATAGTCAAATAGGTACATAAATGAAGTTTTCATTAAGCAGGGAATTACTCTTAAAACCATTATTATTGGTTTCAGGTGCTGTTGAAAGAAAAAGCACTTTACCAATTTTAAGTAATGTGTTGTTTGAGGTTAGTGGACAATCACTTACGCTAACAGCCACTGATTTAGAACTTGAGATGGTATCGTATGCTGATATTGATAATCAGGGCGATGACGGTAAAGTAACAATACCGGCTCGGAAACTTTTAGATATTTGTAAAAGCTTGCCTGACGATTCCGTATTGTCGTTTGAATCAGAAGGCGATGTTATAAAAATTAGTACAGGTAGAAGTAAATATTCGTTGTCGACATTGGCTGCCGAAGACTTTCCTAATATTGAAGAATGGAAAGGTGACGTTGAATTTAAACTGAAAAAATCTGAGCTACTTCGTCTCATCGAAAGTACACATTTTTCAATGGCAAATCAAGATGTTAGGTATTATTTAAATGGTATGTCCATTGAAACTGAAGGCAAAGAGATCCGTTCAGTTGCTACAGACGGTCATAGGCTTGCTATTTGTAAGATAGTTAATGAATTATTAGATCTTCCTACACGGCAAGTTATTATTCCTCGAAAGGGCATTCTTGAGATCATAAGACTATTAGATCCTGTTGATGATGAAATACAAGTATTCCTTGGATCAAATCATGTTCGTATTTTAGATTCAGGTTATTCTTTTACCAGTAAATTAGTTGACGGACGTTTTCCTGATTATAGAAGGGTATTGCCTCGAAACGGTGATAAAATTTTAGAAACGGATAAAGACCAGATGCGTCAAGTTTTATCTAGAGCATCAATACTATCAAATGAAAAATTCAAAGGTGTGCGTTTAAATTTTTCAAATTCTGAATTGAAAATTACGGCAAACAATCCTGAACAAGAACAAGCTGAAGAATTTATTGAAATTGATTTTCCATATGAAGAAGTGGAAGTTGGTTTTAATGTCAGTTACGTATTAGACGTATTAAATGCAGTTAAAGACGAAAGAGTAAAATTTACATTAGCCGATGCTAATAGCAGCGTTGTTATTGAAGGTAGTGAATCTAGTGAAGCTATATATGTCGTGATGCCCATGCGATTATAATGAGTGTTGAAAAATTAGTTACTAAGAACTTTAGAAATATTAACGACGGTTCAATAAATTTTGATTCAGATTGTAATTTTTTTATTGGTGAAAATGGTAGTGGTAAAAGTAGTTTATTAGAAGCATTGTTTTTTATTGGTCACGGTAAATCTTTTAGAACAAATAAACCTGAGCACTTGGTTGCCCACAATGAAGAAAATTTTGTTTTAAGTATAAAAGATTTTGACAATGGTTTATTTGGAATAAGTAAAGATTTTACTTCAAATCAAACACTAATAAAAATCAATGGCGAACGTAATTCTCGGTTATCAGAATTAGCTAAAAATATCGCTATTCAGGTTGTAACTCCTGAAAGCTTTAGATTGTTTTTTGGCGGGCCTAAAGAGCGTAGAAGATTTGTTGATTTAGGATTGTTTCACGTGGAACATCAATTTTCTAAAGCATGGTCTGAGTTCAATAGAGTGCTAAAACAAAGAAATGCTTGTTTAAGAAATCAAGTAGACAATGTAACTCTTAATTATTGGTCGGATATATTTTGTCAACACTCGGATATTATCGCCGAATATAGAAAGAATTATTTAGATCTTCTTTTAACTGAACTATCTATTTGGACAAAAATTTTATTACCTGATATTAGTTCTTCAATAAATGTTCAATATATAAGAGGTTGGAAACAAGGAAGCACATTATCTGAAGTGATCAAGGCAAACATTAATAAAGAAAAAATATTGGGGTATACTATTAATGGAACACATAAATTTGATTTAAAATTTTTACTAAATAAAAATGCAATAGAATCTCAACTTTCCAGAGGACAACAAAAGTTGTTTTTAATCGCACTAACTTTTACACAAGCAAAGCTGATAGAAAAAGTTAAGCGATTAAAGCCAATTTTATTAATTGATGACGTGGGTGCAGAATTAGATTTTAATTCTAGATGCATGTTACAAGAGGCTATAAAAATGTTAAATTGTCAGGTAATAATTACCGCAATTGATAAAGTAGCGGTGGAACCTTTGGTTCCTAGTAATGAAAAATATAAAATGTTTCACGTGAAACATGGCGTAATATCAGCAATAGATAAGTAGGCTAATAGCTATGACAGTAGAAAACGAATACGGTTCAGATAGTATCAAGGTTTTAAAAGGACTAGATGCAGTACGTAAACGACCAGGTATGTATATAGGTGATACCGATGATGGTTCTGGATTACATCATATGGTTTTCGAAGTTTTAGATAACTCCATAGATGAAGCCTTAGCAGGCCATTGTAGTGAGATTGTTGTCAAAATACATCTAGATGGCTCAGTATCTGTTAGAGATGATGGTCGTGGTATACCTACAGATATACATCCTGAAGAAGGTATATCTGCGGCTGAAGTTATTATGACCGTACTTCATGCGGGTGGTAAATTTGGTGGTGAAGACTCTGGTTATAAAGTATCTGGGGGTCTACATGGCGTTGGGATTTCGGTTGTTAATGCATTAAGTAGTAAACTTAAACTAAATATTCGTCGTGCTGGTAAGTTATTTGAACAGATTTATCACATTGGCGTACCTGAAGAACCGCTAAAAATTGTTGGTGACAGTGATAAAACCGGCACAGAAGTTCGTTTCTGGCCAAGTTCAGACACCTTCACAGATGTTTTATATCATTATGACTTACTTGTAAAAAGAATTCGTGAATTATCATTCTTGAATTCAGGTATATCTATTCGTTTAATTGACGAACGTGAAGAAGGTAAAGAAGACCACTTTAAATTCGATGGTGGTATTCAAGCTTTTGTTGATTACTTAAATACCAATAAAACGCCTGTTAACGAAGAAATATTCTATTTTGACCTAGAGCGTGAAGATGGAATAATAGTAGAAGTTGCTATGCAATGGAATGATGGCTTTCAAGAGAATATTCATTGTTTTACTAATAATATTCCACAAAAAGATGGTGGTACTCATCTAAGTGGTTTTAGAACAGCTTTAACTAGAACGCTAAATAGTTATATGACAAAAGAAGGTCTGAATAAAACTAAAAAAGGTGGTAGTACTGAAACTAGTGCGTCAGGTGATGATGCACGTGAAGGATTAACTGCTGTTATTTCTGTAAAAGTACCAGATCCAAAATTCTCGTCACAAACAAAAGATAAGCTAGTTTCTTCTGAAGTTAAGACGGCTGTAGAGCAAGCTATGGGAGAAAAGCTTGGTGAGTACCTATTAGAAAAACCAAGTATCGCTCGCACTATCATTATGAAAATTGTTGATGCAGCACGAGCACGTGAAGCCGCGCGTAAAGCACGTGAAATGACACGTCGTAAAGGTGCACTAGATATTGCAGGTTTGCCTGGTAAGCTTGCAGATTGTCAGGAAAAAGATCCTGCATTATCTGAACTCTATATTGTGGAAGGAGACTCTGCTGGTGGTTCAGCCAAGCAGGGACGTAACCGTAGAAACCAAGCGATTCTACCATTAAAAGGTAAAATTCTAAACGTAGAGAAAGCACGTTTTGATAAGATGATATCTTCTCAAGAGGTGGGTACCTTAATTACAGCATTGGGCTGTGGTATTGGTCGTGATGAATATGATCCTGAAAAATTACGTTACCATAGTATTATTATCATGACCGATGCTGATGTTGATGGATCCCACATCAGAACATTATTATTGACTTTCTTTTATCGTCAAATGCCTGAAATTATGGAACGTGGTTATATTTATATTGCACAACCTCCATTATACAAAGTAAAAAAGGGTAAACAAGAACGTTATATTAAAGATGACGCAACACTAACTGAATATTTGACAACATTGGCTCTAGAGAATGCTGAGATTCATGTGAATGAATCAGCGCCAGCTATTTCAGGCTTATCACTTGAAAAGCTAGTGAATCAATATCGCCAAACTCATACACTAATCAAGCGTCTATCTCGTCAAATACCTGCTGATATCTTAGAGAAAATGATTTATAGCGAAAACATTTCAAAAGGTGATTTTTCTGATAAAGCTAAAGTAGATGTATGGACAGCAGATTTGATTGGGCAACTAGACGAACAAGATGGCAATGGTTCGATTTATACGGTTGAAGTAAAGCATGATAGTGAACGTAATGTTTATTACCCAAGCTTTAATGTGTGTCAGCACGGTATCGATACCCCTTACAACTGTAGCTATGAGTTTATTGAATCAGCAGAGTTTGAATCAATTCTTTCGTTGAATACTGCTATCAATGGTTTAATAGAAGAAGGTGGATTTGTTAAACGTGGTGAAAAAGTTAAGTCTGTTAATGACTTTGAAGAAGCATTAAATTGGTTAATGGCAGAGTCTAAACGTGGTCAATACATACAGCGTTACAAAGGATTAGGAGAGATGAATCCTAGTCAGTTATGGGAAACTACAATGGATCCTGAAACTCGTCGTATGTTACAAGTAACTATTGAAGATGCAATTGCTGCGGATCAATTATTTACTACGCTTATGGGTGATCATGTGGAGCCAAGAAGAAATTTCATCGAAGAAAATGCACTTAAAGTAGCAAACTTAGATATATAGTATGTTAATTTATCAGTAGTAAATTAATAATGCCCGGACATCAAATCTGGGCATTTTTGACTGGTTTTATGAATTGAGTAAATACTCAATATATATCACGGCTCTCTAGGCTAATAAACAGACAACAGTTATAATAGCGAGAGTAACTTTTTAATTCATATTAATAATTCGGATTTTCATGAGTACCTTTAATAGTAAAACATTCCAGGGGCTGATTTTACAGCTTCAAGATTACTGGTCACGTCAAGGCTGTGTAATTGTTCAACCATTAGATTTAGAAGTAGGGGCTGGAACATTTCACCCTATGACTTTTTTACGTTCAATCGGTCCTGAACCGATGAGCAGTGCTTATGTGCAACCCTGTAGACGACCTACTGATGGGCGTTACGGAGAAAATCCGAATCGGTTACAGCACTATTACCAGTTTCAAGTCATGTTAAAACCTTCACCAAAAAACATTCAAGAATTATATCTTAATTCTCTGAAAGAGCTTGGTATCGATCCGCTTGTTCACGATATTCGTTTTGTCGAAGATAACTGGGAATCACCAACATTGGGTGCTTGGGGTTTAGGTTGGGAAATTTGGTTGAATGGCATGGAGATCACGCAATTTACTTACTTCCAACAAGTCGGTGGCTTAGAATGTGCACCTGTTACGGGTGAGATTACCTATGGACTTGAGCGTTTGGCGATGTATATTCAAAATGTAGACAGTATTTATGATCTCGTTTGGACAGATGGTCCCATGGGAAAAATATTATACGGTGACGTTTTTCATCAAAATGAAGTAGAGCAATCAACTTATAATTTCGAACATGCTGATGTTGATGCACAGTTTAAACAGTTTGATCAATGTGAAAAAGATAGTAAAAAGCTTATTGAAGCAGGTTTACCATTACCGGCTTATGAGCAAGTAATGAAAGCATCACATGCATTTAATTTACTTGATGCAAGACATGCTATATCAGTAACTGAAAGACAACGTTATATATTACGTGTTCGAGCATTATCAAAAGCATGTGCAGAATCATATTATGAAGCGCGTAAGGCATTAGGTTTCCCTCTTTGTAAAAATGATGCAAATAAAAACGCTGCAGCAGAAGGAAAATCTTAATGACTACTGAAACGCTACTTATAGAACTTGGAACTGAAGAGTTACCGCCAAAGTCATTAAAGACATTAGCAACAACTTTTTTTGAACAAATAAAAATTCAACTTGATAACGCTGAATTAACTTATGAAGATATTAAATGGTTTGCAACACCAAGAAGATTAGCAGTACAAGTTAAGGCTTTGGTAGATAAACAAACAGATAAACAAGTTGAAAAACGTGGTCCAGCTATTAATGTTGCATTTGATGATGAAGGCAATGCAAGTAAGGCGGCACAAGGTTGGGCTCGTTCAAATGGTATTACTGTTGAGCAAGCTGAAAGACTAGTAACAGATAAAGGTGAATGGTTACTGCATAAAGCTACTCAAGAAGGGAAAACCATAGCTGAACTTCTTCCTGATATGGTTAATTATGCTTTAGGGAAACTACCTATTCCAAAGCCTATGCGTTGGGGGAGTGAACGTATTCAGTTTATTCGTCCCGTTCATACTTTGGTATTATTATATGGTGATACGGTGATCACTGGTGAAACATTGGGTATTAGTTCAAGCAATGTTGTTACAGGACATAGATTTCATCATCATGGTTTAGTGACTATTGACCATGCAGATAACTATGAATCAATTTTGCATGCGGCGCATGTTATGGTTGATTTTGATAAACGCCAAGCTATTATTTTAGAACAAATTAAACATGCTGCTGAATCAATTGAAGGTGCAGCATTACTTGATGATGAATTACTTAATGAAGTGACGGCACTTGTTGAATGGCCAGTAACTTTAGTGGGTAGTTTTGATGAAAATTTCTTAAAAGTTCCCGCTGAACCGTTAATATATTCGATGAAAGATCATCAAAAATATTTTCCGGTGGAAGACAGTTACGGTAAGCTAATTAACAAATTTATTTTCGTAGCAAATATAGAAAGTAAAGATCCTCAACAAGTTATTTTTGGTAATGAGAAAGTCATTCGTCCTCGTTTAGCTGATGCTGAGTTTTTCTTTAAAACAGATAAAAAACAGTCACTTGAGAAGAGGTTGGCTAGTTTGAAAACGGTGTTGTTTCAAAAGCAACTCGGAACGCTTAAAGATAAGTCCGAACGTATTGCTGCGATAAGTGAATTCATTGCCGATAAGATTGGTGAAAACACAGTAATTGCAAACCGTGCGGGTCTACTAAGTAAAACCGACTTAATGTCTGATATGGTATTAGAATTTCCACAAGTTCAAGGTATTATGGGGAAGCACTATGCTCTTCATGATGGTGAAGATTCTGAAGTGGCTCAAGCACTCGAAGATCAATATCGACCTCGATTCTCAGGTGATAAATTACCAGAAGGGAATATTGGTTGTGCAGTAGCTATTGCTGATAAAATTGATACTTTGGTCGGAATTTTTGGTATAAATCAGCAACCTAAAGGTGATAAAGACCCATTTGCATTACGTCGTGCTGCTATTGGTTTAATACGGATAATTATTGAAAAGAACCTAGAGTTAGACATAAAAGATTTATTAACCAGAAGTATAGAACTATACGGTGATAAATTAACAAATGATCAAGTACTAGCGCAAGTTATTGATTTTGTATTAGGTCGATACCGAGCATATTATCAAGAAAAAAATATTTCAGTTGATGTTATTCAATCTGTTTTAGCTAAATCGCCTATGGCACCTCTAGACTTTGATAAACGCATTGAAGCTGTTAGTTACTTCAAAGGTTTAACCGAAGCCCAGAATTTAGCTGCTGCGAATAAGCGTGTCGGCAATATCTTAGCGAAGTTCGATGGTAGTTTATATGAATCAGTGAAGGTTGAGTTGGCCACTGAGCAAGCAGAAATGATATTAGCTGAAAAATATCAGCAAATATACAATGAAGTTAAACCATTAATGGCTGCAAAAAATTATCAAGCTGCTTTGACAACCCTCGCATTATTGAGAGAGCCAATTGATAGTTTCTTTGATAGCGTGATGGTAATGGCTGATGATGAGGCTGTTAAAATCAATCGTCTTACTCTACTTAATGATATACGGAACAGCTTTTTTGCTATTGCAGATATATCATTATTACAGTACTAGAACGCTTTAACTGATAAATAACCTGGACTTTGGATAAGCAGCACTTGCTCAACATTCCCTTTTATCCCATTATTTTTCGGAAAAATAATCACCGTTCATTTTGAAGATGAAAAGGGTAGCGTTTAGCTGCCCTTTTTTTTAATCAAGTATAAGTAAGGTTTATAGTCGACTTGTTGGGCAATGAGATCATGCTCCATAAATCGGCAAAAACTTGGTATGTCTCGTGTTGTTGATTTATCATCTGCTTGTACTAGCAAGGTATCACCAATATCAATTTTTCGAATCTGTTTTCTAACCATCATTACCGGCTCAGGGCAACGCAAGCCAATGGCGTCTAGTATATGATCCGCGCTTTCAAAAATCGTCACCTTATCAACTCATCATTACAATATAAAAGCGTAGTGTAATGATTGACGAAACTTTATCAATCATTAATGATCGCAGCGTGATTTGTGCTTGTTACAAACGATTTGATAGCAAACATATCGTAGATACTTTTAGCGGCTACCTTAGCGTCAGATTTATGGGTAAACATTTTTGAAGTCACCAATTTATACATGTAGTTAATATTGACTACAACAAGTTGTGTATTTAATCCCTTACTGTTAAATAATTGCTGTAATGCCAATCGCTTTTCATTAGCGTTATTTCTATTTTGGAATGCAGCAAGCTGTACAGTCCATTTATTATTCGTTGTATTTAAAAGTGGTAATAGTTTAACAGGAGCACTCACTTTATCGTGTTGCATTCGATTAACAAGTTTAGGCTTAATAACAGGGGATTGATGTTTTGTTACTGATGAATTATTACTTGTCGTAAATATCCAAGCGATTCCGAAAAAGAAACTATGATTGTTGCCTAACTCCCCCGAACTAAATGAACTTATTTGACCAACTTCAAAATAGATTTGTGCATTTAATTTATATTTAGCTGAAAGTTTTATATAAGGTGCAAGGTTGTTATTCGCTATCAACTGTTGGTTACTACTCGCTAGAGAATAAGATAAGCCTATTCCTGCCTTTATTGATAGATCATCGTTATAAGGTTTTAGAAAAGTAGTGCCGATAAATACCGAAGTATAATTACCGAGTATTTTTTGCTGTGCTTTTAATAATTCCAAATCGCTACTGTGTATTATCCCGATATCAAATTCAAAGGATTCACTATATTGATACTGATAATTAAGGCCATAACCAGGCAATGTTTTTTGATCTAGATGGTAAGCCACCAACGGCATAAAAATATGCTCGTTAGCTTGTGATAAAAATGGTATCAGTAAAAGTAACAATAATAAGTAAGGCATAAACGTTATGATGAATTAAGCGTAATTAATAAGGGTTATAGCATTATTTTTGGTCAGCGCACATTATTTAAGAAGATTAGCTTGCTTTGTTATGCTATGCGTGAATAATCAAAGGAATAAGTGGGTCAACTTAAGTTAAATTATTAACACATGAAGTTATTACGGACGAAAATTTTTATTATATTTTGTACTTTTAGTCTCCTAACTCATGGTGATGAAAATAAAAGTCAACGAAAGGCGTATTTATCCGCTGAAAAACAAGTATGGAAATCACAATCTTATCGTTATCGGAGACTATACCAACAACTTGAAAATTACCCATTACGTCCGTATTTAGATCAAAAACGATTAATGCATGATATCACTTTGGAAAAATCCGCTGAAATTTTAAATTTTATCGATAAATATGAAGGATCTCCATTAGCACGTCCGCTTAGAAAAAAATGGTTGAGATATTTAGCTAAACGTAATGAACAAAATTTGTTTATAGAAAGTTATAAACCGGTAGGCAATATCGCTATGACTTGTTATTACTATCGATTTAAGCTTAATCAAGGCGCATTAGAAAAGGATATTTTACCTAAAGTGACATCTTTATGGGTAATAGGAAAGTCTCAGCCAAAAGTTTGTGATCCTCTTTTTAAAAAATGGCAACAAGCAGGTTATAGAACAGAAGCCATTATCTGGCAGCGCATTAAACTGGCGGCGATTGGGGGAAAACATACATTAATTCCTTACTTAACGACGTTATTGCCTAAAAGCCAACAATATCTCGCGAGTCTTTGGCATAAAGTACGACGTGATCCTGCTTATATTGTCCGCTTAAGCCGATTCAGAAATAAATCAGCTGCAGAAGCTGAAATTTTTAGCTATGGTATTAAGCGTTTAATTTGGCGAAACCCAGAAAGTGCATTAAAGGTATATAAACAAGCGTTATCGGCATTTACTTTTACGACAGAACAGCAACAATTAATAACCAAAAAATTTGCCTTAGCGCTCGCGAGTAAAAACCATAAAGAAGCACAAAAATGGTTGCATGAGGTTGATCCTACCTTACTTGATGATAGCTTAATTCAATGGCGTATAGCGGCAGCATTGAGAACTCAGAATTGGTCGTCAATTTTAATCGAATTGAATAGTTTACCGAAAACCAATCAAACAAAAATATTATGGCGTTATTGGTATGGTCGCAGTCTTATTGAAACAGGCAATAAACAAGAAGGGCAGTTGATATTGGCAGAAGTTGCCAAACAGCGTCACTATTATGGTTTTTTAGCGTCGAGCTATTTAGGGGTTGCATATAACTTACAAGATCAGCCGCTAGTCTTCTCAGAGGATGAAAAGAAACAAGTATTTTCTCATCCTGCAGGTAAACGGGCTTTTGAATTTTTTTATTTAGGGCGATTTAACCAAGCACGTAAAGAATGGAATTTTTGGTTTAAGCACTTAAATGATAAAGAAAAGCTTATTGCAGCTAAAGTTGCTAATGAAGCACAATGGTTTGACCGTGCGATTTTTACGCTTTCGAAGGTCGGTTATTTGGATGATGTAAATTTACGTTTTCCTCTTGCCTTTGACGATGAAATCATAAGTCACGCTGATAACAATAATATCAATCCAGCATGGGCATTTGCGATTGCGCGTCGTGAAAGTTCATTTATGCCTGATGCTCATTCTCCTGTGGGTGCAAAGGGATTAATGCAAATAATGCCAGGTACAGCTAAGCAATTAATTCGTCGCTCTGTTTCTAATAAATATTTATTAAATGCGCGTAACAATATCAAATTGGGTACTAAGTATTTACGTAAATTACTCAAACAAAATAAAGGAAATCGGGTTTTAGCGACAGCATCTTATAATGCAGGTCCTTATCGCGTAAAAAGTTGGCTTAAAGATAAACCTGCAATTCCGGTAGATATGTGGATAGAAACGATCCCATATAAAGAAACACGTGACTACGTTAAAAGTGTTTTAGCGTACCAACAAATATACCAAGTCAGAGTAGGGCAAACAGGCTCCTTATTTGATGAACTGGTTGATATGGAAATAGTCAATTAACCATTACACTTTGATAATTATCATCTAGGCCAAAGATAGTAACGGCTATAATACTATATGGTATGATAAAAGTAGAATTGCAAAAAGGTAACCAAATGAATCAATTATCGACACTTTATCCTGCACACGTTGCAGAGTTACAACAGAGAACAAAAACAGCTTTATCTCGTGAAAACTTGGAAGGTTTAGTTATTCATTCGGGTCAAGAAATTAAAGTTTTTCTTGATGACTATGGTTACCCTTTTAAGGTTAATCCTCATTTTAAAGCATGGTTGCCATTGGTTGATGTTCCTAATAGTTGGCTGATTATAAACGGCACAGATAAACCGATCTTGATTTATTATCAACCCGTTGATTTTTGGCATAAAGTCATTGAATTAACCGATAGCTATTGGAACCAGTTTTTTGATATCAAAATTCTAAGTAATGCTGCTGATGTTGATAAACTACTGCCATATGATAAACAACGTTATGCCTACATAGGTGCGCATATTGAAGTGGCAAGAGCTTTAGGTTTTGATAATATAAATCCAGAACCTGTATTAAATTACTTTCACTATCATCGCGCTTATAAAACACCTTATGAGCATGTATGTTTGCGTAAATCGAATGCTATTGCTGTAGCTGGTCATAAAGCAGCGAAAATGGCTTTTTTACAAGGGTGTTCAGAGTACGATATTCAACAAAGTTACCTTAAAGCAACGCAATATACCGCTAATGAAACACCCTATGGGAACATCGTTGCGTTAAATGAAAATGCCTCTATTTTACATTACACCGCTCTAGAGCGTGGAGTACCACAAGCGCACCGTTCCTTTTTAATAGATGCGGGTGCTAACTATCACGGTTACGCTGCTGATATTACGCGTACTTATTCATTCAAACGCGATAAATTTGCTGAATTGATCACGCGTATGGATCTATTAATGCTTAATGCCGTTGATGGTTTAAAGCCCGGCGTTAGTTATGTCGACTTACATATTCAAACATATCGCGATATTGGTAATGTTTTACAAGAGTTTGGTTTTATCAATGTAGATGCTGATGTCGCTGTCGAGTCAGGTATTATTTCTACTTTTTTCCCACATGGTTTAGGTCATCATCTAGGGTTGCAAACTCATGATGTGGGTGGTTTTATGGCGGATGAAAGAGGATCACATGTTAATACACCGGCTCAACATCCTTTTTTACGAGCTTCTCGTATAGTCGAAGCGAACCAAGTTTTTACCATTGAGCCGGGTTTGTACTTTATTGATTCATTATTGGAAAAGTTAAAAGCCTCTAAACATAGCGCTATGGTTAATTGGGAGCGTATTGATGAAATGCGCCCATATGGCGGCATTCGCATCGAAGACAATATAATTGTACATCAATCACATAATGAAAATATGACCCGCGAATTAGAACAGAGTTAAATATTAATACTGTGTCAAAACCTTATCTTATTGCGGCTAATGAAGTTATAGACGAAACAATTGTTAGCCGTAGTCGTTTTATTTGTTTTCTAAGACCATGTACCTCGACCGGAGAGGCGAAAATATTTGTTAAAGCATTGCAAAAGCTTCATCCACAAGCCTCACATCATTGTTACGCATATTTGTCAGGTCGTGTAGAAGACAGCCAAGGTTATGGCTTTTCAGATGATGGCGAACCGTCAGGTACCGCAGGTCGTCCTATGCTTGCTACATTACAAGGAGGAAGTATCGGTGAGGTATGTGCTGTTGTCGTCCGTTATTTTGGCGGCACAAAACTGGGCACAGGTGGTTTGCAACGAGCCTATGGTGGTAGTGTTCGTCAAGCATTAATTTTATTACAAGCTAAACTCAAAATACCTATGGTGCACAAAACGTTAGCGTGTCAATATAGCCAGGTAAATGACGTTATGCACTTACTTCAGCAAGTGGGTGGTAACGTTACGGCACAAGATTTTACCGATAATGTAAATTTATCTTTGTCATTGCCAATAGAACAAGTTGATAATGTTCAGCAATTATTGCAAACACTGTCCTCTGGAAAACTAAATTTAAAAAATACTACAAAGAGCGCTGAATAATTATTTTCGGCCTTTCCTGTTAGAAAAAAAAGATAAAATAACAACGTGCAATATAAAAATATCATTCGAATTTTAGGTTTGTTAGTTACCATATTGAGTGTAACTATGCTGCCACCTGCTTTTATTTCTCTTCTATATCGAGATGGTGGTGGTGTTTCATTTTTAATGGCTTTTATTTTCTGTTTGGTTATTGGACTTTTATCTTGGTACCCCAATAAAGAATTTCGTGGTGACTTGCGTCCTCGAGAAGGTTTCTTAGTTGTCGTTTTATTCTGGATTGTTTTGGCTAGCTTTTCTGCGATACCGCTACTTTTATTAGAAAATCCTAACTTATCCGTCGCGGAGGCATTTTTCGAATCCTTCTCAGGGTTAACTACCACGGGCGCAACAATATTAACCAAAATTGATGGCCTTCCACATGCGGTGCTCTGGTATCGTCAGCAATTACAGTGGCTTGGCGGTATGGGTATTATCGTACTTGCTGTCGCTGTTTTGCCTATGTTAGGTGTTGGGGGGATGCAGTTATATCGAGCTGAAACACCAGGACCCGTTAAAGAATCAAAGATGACCCCTCGTATTGCTGATACAGCAAAACATCTTTGGTACATATATCTAGGTTTAACAATCGCTTGCTCAATATCTTATTGGCTAGCCGGCATGTCTGGTTTTGATGCTATATGCCATGCTTTTTCAACCATTGCCATTGGTGGTTTTTCGACTCATGACTTAAGTATGGGCTATTTCAACAGTCCGATGATCAATTTTATTTGTGTATTCTTTTTACTTATTGCGGGTGTTAATTTTGCGTTGCACTTTGCGGTGTTGCATAGTCGTTCGTTAAAAAATTATTTCTATGATCCTGAATTTAAAGTGTTTATAGCGATTCAATTAGTTATCACCTTAATATGTTTCTCGGTTTTGTTATCAACAGGCACATTTTCTGATGGCTTTGAGGCTTTCAATCACGCGTTATTTCAATCTGTTTCTATTAGTACTACGGCAGGGTTTGCGACCACATCGTTTTCTGAATGGCCGACGTTATTGCCAATTTTATTGATATTCTCTAGTTTTATTGGTGGTTGTGCAGGTAGCACTGGCGGTGGAATGAAAGTTGTTAGAGTACTGTTGTTGTATTTACAAGGTGTAAGAGAACTTAATAAGCTAGTGCATCCACGGGCAATATTTAGTATTAAATTAGGTAATAAAGCGTTGCCTAATCGAGTTGTTGAAGCTATTTGGGGCTTCTTTTCTGCTTACGCTGCGGTATTTGTAGTATGTATGTTGTTATTACTTGCTGCTGGTATGGACGATATTTCGGCATTTACGGCGGTCGCCGCATGCTTAAATAACTTGGGTCCAGGGTTAGGTGAAGTTGCTGCCAACTTCTCCAGTATTAATGATTTTAGTAAATGGGTGCTAATTGTTGCAATGTTATTCGGTCGCTTAGAAATATTCACCTTATTAGTCTTATTTACGCCTGCCTTTTGGCGTTCTTAATCATAACTCATGGGTTTAAGTTATTAGAAGAAGCTTAACGCATCAAGTTGAAATAACGACTCAACATCTGAAATAAAACGTTTATTGACAAGAAAAATAATAACGTGGTCATTACTGAGTATTTTTGTATTTGAGTGCGCAATGATCACTTCTTCATCACGAACAATTGCGCCTATACTAACTCCCGGTGGTAATTTTATTTCTTGAATCGTACGACCAACGACTTTTGATGATTTTTCATCTCCTTGTGCCGCAATTTCTATGGCTTCTGCAGCACCACCTCGTAAACTATAAACATTATCAATATTACCCTTTCTCACATGGGTTAATAGTGCAGAAATTGTTGCGTGCTGTGGGGATACAGCAATATCTATGTTGCTACCATGTACTAGATCGATATAAGCACTGCGCTGGATAAGTACCATAGCTTTACGAACACCGAGACGTTTTGCTAATAACGAAGACATAATATTTGCTTCATCATCATTAGTTACCGCAATAAACACATCAAAATGGTCGATATGTTCTTCAATGAGTAATTCTTGATCAGATGAATCCCCAGTAAAGACTAAGGTGTCATTTAATTCTTCAGCTAAATGCTCAGCACGTTTGGCTGAATGTTCAATAAGTTTAACCTCATGATTTTTCTCAAGTATTTTAGCTAGTCCTGCTCCTATATTACCGCCACCAGCGATCATTATGCGTTTATAAGGTTTTTCAAGTTTTTGCAGTTCATTCATTACTGCACGAATATGAATGCTCGCAGCAATGAAAAAAACCTCATCGTCTGCTTCAATGATGGTGGTACCTAAAGGGCGAATGGGTTTACCATTTCGATAAATAGCAGCAACCCGGGTATCAATATTAGGGATATGTTCTTTTAATGTTGATAAAGCGTGACCCACCAATAAACCACCATAATAAGCTTTTACGGCGACTAAACTTACTTTTCCTTTCGCAAACTCTAATACTTGTAAGGCGCCAGGGTAATCAATAAGGCGAGCGATATCTCGAGTGACAAGTTGCTCCGGAGCAATAACGTGATCAACCGGTATGTTTTTGTTTTGAAATAACTCTTCTTGATATTTTAGAATATTGGCTGAACGGATACGGGCTATTTTTGTGGTCGTATTAAAGAGAGAATAACAAATTTGACAAGCAATCATATTGGTTGCATCGTCACTTGTTACCGCAATAACTAGATCCGCATCTTCAATACCTGCTTGAATTAAAACATCAGGATGTGAGCCTTCACCAACCACAACTTGCAAATCTAATTTGTCTTGTAATTCTCGTAAAGTTTCACTATTGGTATCTATCAATGTTATTTCATTTTCTTCTCTAACTAAATTTTCAGCTAAAGTTCCACCAACTTGTCCTGCACCAATAATAACTATTTTCATTTTATATTTCTTTTTTTACCAATTTAGCGTAGTAAAAACCGTCCATTGAATGTTCATTTGGTAGTATTTGCCAGCCAATATCTGCTTTGTTCTCTGTGATAGGAACTAATAAAGCATCGTGATTGTTTTCAATAAAGTGTTGAACTTGTTTACTATTTTCTTCAGGTAATATACTACATGTCGCATAAAGCAAAGTACCACCCGGTTTAAGTAAAGACCATATGTTTTTAAGTATTTTTGCTTGCAATAAGGTCAGTTGTTCAATATCACTGGCTTTACGTAGCCACTTGATGTCTGGGTGTCGTCGAATGACGCCAGTACCAGAGCAGGGAGCATCTAATAATATTCGATCAAATAATTGACCATCCCACCATTCTTGCGTAGAAGCATCAGCCGCTATTATGTTTGCCGTTAACTTAAGACGGGATAAGTTTTCTTGTACACGTATCAAACGATTTTCATCAACGTCGAGAGCTAACATACTTTGAATATTGGGTGTTATCTCAAGTATATGGCACGTTTTTCCACCAGGTGCGGCACAGCAATCCAAAACAATATCATCTGGTTGACAAGCTATTATTTTCGCAGCTTGTTGAGCTGCACCATCTTGAATCGATACAAAACCATCGGCAAACCCAGGTAATTTGTTAACATCAACTGCTTGGGTTAACTTAATTGCTTGAGAAAAGGCGTCTATATATTCGTGTTCAATCTCTACAGCATCGAGCAATTCAATATATTGTTCAATGGTATTATATTGTTGGTTTACTCGTAACCACATCGGTGGTCTTTCTTGATTTGCTAGGAGTATATCTTGCCATTGTTCTGGGTAAGCTAATTGTATTTTTTTAATAAACCAGCTGGGATGGTTATATTTAATAGCGTTAGGTAAGTTGTCATCATTGCTTTGATCCTTTACCTCAGTTTTACGTTGATAATTTCGTAATACACCATTAATTAATCCCTTTAAATGACTGTTTTTAAGTGGTTTGGTTGCGGCCACGGTTTCACTAACAGCTGCGTGATCAGGAATTCGCGTGTATTTTATTTGATACAAGCCAACCAACATTAAAAAATGAAAAACTCGTTGTTTACCTGTTAGCGGTTTTTCTATTAACTGTTGAACTTCATATTCAAGTTCAGGTAAATAGCGTATTACGCCATAACAAATTTCTTGTAATAAACCTTTATCTTTACCTTCAACTTTTTCTAGTTGTTTCGGGAGTTCATCACCCAAACTTCTGCCTTTGTCTATTACGGCATAAGTACATTTTGCTGCTAATGCTCTAATATTCGTCGCCATTATTTACTCTTGTGTTGAATCAAAAATTGAACCAGTAATTAACTGTCCGACGACAAACCAACTTGCTCGAGCATTTAATATATCTGCAGCAGGTAACGCTTTTTTACCCGGTATTTGTAATACCTCAATACGTAAAGCATCCTTTCCTGTTGCGACGACAATACCTTCTTTATCTACAGAGACTATGCTACCTGGTTGCTGATCGGTATGGCACGGCACAACACTTGTTTGCCATACTCTAATGCGGTGTTCTTTATCACTTTGGGTTTCTTTATAAGTGAATTGAGCGACAGGCCATGGAATATAGGCGCGGACTTTTCGTTGTAAAACTGCGGCGTCTTCCTGCCAGTTGAGCTCTGCTTCCGCTTTATCTAATTTTTTGGCGTAACTTGACAGTTCATCTTGCTGAGGTTCTCGTTGATAGTGGCCGGAAGCCATTTGATTGAGTGTATCAATT
This sequence comes from Alteromonadaceae bacterium, assembly GCA_047621305.1. Taxonomy (GTDB): domain Bacteria; phylum Pseudomonadota; class Gammaproteobacteria; order Enterobacterales; family Alteromonadaceae; genus Colwellia_A. The sequence goes on from JBLHNB010000044.1 coordinate 33,292, forward strand.
AAAGCAGTAGGACCTAATTCAGCGAGCTTTTCATAAAGTGTTGCACTAGTATCTTGCGCTGTTATTTCACAGTGCGATTTTAAGATCATATCGCCGGTATCAAGCCCTTTGTCCATTTGCATAATAGTGACGCCAGTCTCTAAATCACCCGCTTCAAGAGATCGTTGGATCGGTGCTGCACCTCGCCATTTAGGTAATAAAGAACCATGAACATTAATACAACCTAAGCGGGGAGCATCAAGTATTGTTTGTGGCAATAATAACCCGTAGGCAACAACGACCATCACATCCGCATTATAATCGGCAAGTATTTTTTGATCAGTTTGCTCTTTAAAATTTTCGGGTTGTTCAACAGTAATATCATGTTGTAACGCCAATGCTTTTGTTGCACAGGCGCTTAGTTTCTTGCCTCGTCCAGCGGGCTTGTCTGGCGGACAGTATACGGCAACAATATGATGATCGGAGTCAATTAATGCTTGCAAATGTTGAGCGGCAAACTCTGGAGTACCGGCAAATATTATATTAAGAGGTTGTGACAAAGCTTTTTTCCTACGCGATTAAATAAAAAATATGTATATACCCGTACTCATTGAAGATGCAGGTTTTGATCCGTCTAAAGCAAGTTAATTAGTTATTGGTTTTTTCTAAGCGTGTTTCTTTTTCCAATTTAACTTTTATTCTTTGACGCTTCAGAGGTGAAAGATAATCGACAAAAAGAATGCCTTTTAAATGGTCAAGCTCATGCTGAATACAAATAGCTAATAATTCATCACCATCTAAAGTAAATTCATCACCGTTTATATCTAGTGCTTTTACAGTGACTTTGCTATTCCGATCGACCTTTGCATAACAATCGGGAACAGATAAACAACCTTCTTCGTTTATTAAGGTTTCTTCACTCTTTGCGATAATCTCTGGGTTAATGAGTGTAAGAGGTTGTTCTTTGTTTTCAGAAACATCAATTACTACTATTTGTTGATGAATATTAACTTGGGTTGCAGCAAGTCCAACCCCATTTTCTTCGTACATGGTTTCGAACATATCATTAACGATATTTTTCACATCATCATTCACTTTTTGTACAGGAATGGCCTTTGTTCTTAATCTTTCATCAGGGAATCGTAAAACAGTTAAAATAGTCATAATTTTTTCAAAAGAATTCGCGAAAATACGCATTGAGTGTTATGTTTCAATTTTAGCCATTAATTTAAATTAATAATAGTGGTTTAAGATAAATGCGTAACTTATACGTAAAAATAGGCCAATTTATGCTAAAAATAATTTTTTTACTCATCCTTAGCCTTTTTTTTTCAACATTCCTGTTGGCTGATGTGCTGACGTTAAATAGCAATGCTCCTAAATCATATGTTGTAAAAAAAGGCGATACTCTCTGGGATATTTCAGACGTGTTCCTAAAAGAGCCATGGTTATGGCCAAAATTATGGCGTATTAATTCGCAAATAGTGAACCCTCATTTAATTTATCCAGGTGACGATCTTTATTTAGTTTTTGATAAACAAGGTGAACCTATGTTGGTTAAAGGTAAGCCAGCATTAAAATGGTCGCCGACAATACGCAAAACGCTAAAAAATCAAGCGCCGATAAAAACACTACCACTTGATGTTATTGCGCCATATATCAAATACGATACTGTACTTTCAGAGGAAATGATTGCTGCATTGCCTTATGTTCTAGGCAATGATGAAGGTTATAAGTCAAGTGTTGATGGCTTCAATGTATATGTTCATGGTGATATTAATGTAGGTCAAAGTTATGCTCTTTATAAAAAAGCAGAGGAGATAATTGATCCTATTACAAAAGAAAGTTTGGGTTTTTATGGAAGTTTGGTCGCAACAGGTAAAGGTATACGTTCAGGAAATCAGCAGTTAAATGAGCCTGCTACACTTCATATAGAAGAAGCAAAGCAAGAAATTCGTTCAGGAAGTTTTGTTATACCTGTTAACGAAGGACAATTGTTACCCTCATTCTTTACTATGCAAGCTTCTACTATCCCTAAGCCCGCTGCTATTATTAAGGCATCAACAGGTGTTCGTGAGTTTGGTAAACTGGAAGTTGTAATGATCAATGTAGGCGCTTCAGATGCAGTCACTCAAGGAGACGTATTATCAGTGAAGCGACAAAGTCCTGGAGTTGTTGAAACAGCAAATGGTCCCGTATATACCAGCGACGCCTCTCGCTGGAATCAATTGGCAAATAGCAACAACTCAGATTACAACATGCCGATTGAAACTGTCGGTAATCTTATGATTTTTAAGGTCTATGAAAAAGTAAGTATGGCATTGATTTTAAATTCAAATAAACCGTTAAGGTTAAAAGATATTATTACTGCACCGTAAATTGTGATTATGTAAAGAGGCCCTATTCTTAAGGAGGAGATGAATGGCTGATGACAACTCTATAGAGAGCCTTGTATTACAGCGCCCAAATATTCATTATTGGCTAGCGTTAAAGCAAATTCCAAGGTTAGCTACTCATAAGAAACTTGCACTCGTAAAGGCTGTGGGTTTAGCGCAATTGTTTTTATTACCGTCGTGTGACCTTGTTAATTTTAATTTATCTCAAAAACAGCAAATGGCTATTACAGCACCAGAGTGGTTGAAGATAGAAAAAATTATAAGTCTTAGCAGTGCGTGTCAAAGCGAAATAATTGGTTTTGATGATGCGCTTTACCCTGACTTATTAAAGGAAATATACGACCCACCATTAGTGCTCTTCGTTAAAGGTAATAGTAAACTCTTAGGGCAACCACAAATCGCAATAGTGGGTAGTCGAAATTCAAGCGTATCGGGTCGTGATAATGCATTTCACTTTGCTGAACAACTTGCGAAACAGGCCCTTGTTATTACCAGTGGTTTGGCGTTAGGTATTGACGCTGCAGCACATAAAGGGGCGCTTAACTGTAGGGGAGCTACCATTGCTGTAGTCGCTACGGGGTTAGATAGTGTTTATCCTTCGCGCCATAAAACATTAGCGAAAGATATTGTGGCTAACGATGGTCTTATACTTAGTGAATTTCCACCGGGGACACCACCAAAAGCGGGTCACTTTCCTCGACGTAATCGTATTATCAGTGGCTTAAGCCTTGGTGTTTTAATTGTTGAAGCGACCATTAAAAGTGGCTCGTTGATTACAGCTCGCTGTGCAATTGAGCAAAATAGAGATGTTTTTGCTATTCCTAGTGCTATTCAGAACACTCAAGCGAGAGGTTGTCATTGGTTAATTAAACAAGGGGCTAAATTAGTTGAGGAAGTTGCCGATATAGTAGAAGAACTAAATATTCCAAGAAAATCTAGACTAAACTTAAATATAAACAGTATTAAAGAGGAAAGAACTGAAAAAAATATTAATCAAGACTTGTTTAACGATTCATTGTTAGCTAGTGTGGGATATGAAATCACCCCTGTAGATATAGTGGTTTCTCGGAGTAAACTACCCACAGACGTAGTCTTAACTCGACTAACAATGCTTGAGCTTAGAGGATTGGTATCTGCCGTTCCGGGTGGTTATCTCAGAGTAAATTAGATTGATATTTATTGTTTAAATTAAATTAGTGAGTTTTGTCTTAATATAAGGGGCTGGTTATGTTTGATATATTGATGTATTTATTTGAAAATTATATTCATAGTGAAGCCGAAGTTATGGTTGATCACGATGTTTTAACAGATGAGTTAACGCGGGCTGGTTTCCACCAAGATGAAATATACAAAGCATTAGCTTGGTTGGAAAAATTAGCCGCTCTGCAAGATAGTGAAATTTATCCTTATTTGACGCGTACCACAAGTAGGTCAATTCGTATTTATACTCAAGAAGAAATGCAATTACTTGATGTCGAATGTCGTGGCTTTTTGATGTTCTTGGAACAAGTTAATGTGCTTGAATTTTCTACCCGAGAAATGGTTATTGACCGCGTAATGGAACTTGATACTGAACACTTTTCTATTGATGATCTTAAATGGGTTGTTCTAATGGTGTTATTTAATGTCCCAGGTAAAGAAAATGCTTATTCTCAAATGGAAGACCTAATTTTTGATGAGCAGGAAGGTCCATTACATTAAATTGACTGGGTTTAATAATTAGCCAACGCCAGTCTCATTCAACTATGACATAATACATTTACTCTTTTAAAGTGTACGTATTATGTCAAATTCAGATAAATCGTTATTTTCTCATCACGAACATGCATTAGAAAAAGCATATGAAGTTTGCCCTGAATGTGGTTGTGAGCTCACCATAAAAAATGGCAAATCTGGTGCTTTCTTAGGATGTTCATCCTATCCTACATGTGAATATACACGGCCTGTCGTTGATCATGAACGTATTGAAGACAAAGTGCTTATTGGTACGCAGTGTCCATTGTGTTCAAATCCTTTGGCGGTTAAACAAGGTCGTTACGGTATATTCATCGGTTGCTCTAATTACCCACAATGCCATCACATTGAAGAAACACACCATCAAGAAGATGCTGGTGTATCATGCCCTAAATGCCAAAAAGCGGGCAAAGAAGGTGAATTAATAGAGCGGACGAATCGTTATGGTAAAACCTTTTATTCGTGTAATGCTTATCCTAAATGTAAGTATGTTATTAATTACCCGCCTATTTCTGAAAAATGCCCAGAATGTCAATGGTCTATCCTAGTCAAGAGAAAAATGGCTAGCGGTGATGTCATAATATGTCCAGAAAAGAAATGCACGTATAAGCGTAAAGCAGTATAATGTTTCCAATTTTTTTACATAGACTTTAAGAGAGACATTATGCCATCAACATTTGTAGCTATTTTAATGGGTTCAGATTCCGACTTACCAGTAATGCAAGCCACTATCGATATTCTAAAGAAATTCGATATTACGCACGAAGTGCGTGTGAGATCAGCTCATCGTACGCCAGAAGCTGCAAAAGCATATGTTAAAGATGCGGAAGAACGTGGTTGTAAGGTGTTTATTTGTGCTGCTGGTTTAGCTGCTCATTTAGCTGGTGCAGTTGCTGGTATGACAACTCGTCCAGTCATTGGAGTACCCGTAGATTGTGGGCCATTACAAGGCCATGATGCCTTATTGTCTACAGTAATGATGCCGGGTGGAATACCTGTTGCAACTGTTGCTATTGGTAAAGCCGGTGCTAAAAATGCAGGCTATTTAGCCGCTCAAATGCTAGGTCTAGCTGACGAAGCAATTGCTGATAAAGTAAAAGCTGAGCGTATTGCTAATGCCGAAGAATTATTAGCAAAAGATGAAGCTATGCAAGCAAGATTGTCGTAATTAGCCTGCAATTAATGAAAGGGTTAACACCTCAGCAAATATTTAATGAGGGTGGGGTTTTTGCTTATCCTACTGAAGCCGTATTTGGTTTGGGGTGTGATCCTGATAATGATAATGCTCTTCGGAAATTATTGTTAATTAAACAAAGAACAGCAGAAAAAGGTCTGATCCTTCTCGCTGGGCATTATTCCCAGCTTCTACCTTATATTGATGAAGCCGCTATTCCTGAGCATAAACGCATAAAACACTCTTTGGATTGGCCTGTCGGAATCACTTTTATTTATCCAGCCCAAAAAAACGTATCTAAGTTATTAACGGGAAAGTTTAATTCTATTGCGGTACGTATTACAACTCAGCCAGATGTTGTGACACTATGTAGCCAAGTGAATAAACCTATCGTTTCTACCAGTGCTAATTTATCCCAAAAAACACCGGCTAAATTTTGGCAAGCGCTTGATCCACTTTTAGTTAATGAGCTAGATTTTGTCATCAAAGGCCAAACACTAGGCTATAGCCAGCCATCTAAAATAATAGACGTTTTAACAGGAGATGTCATTCGCTCATGAGTCAAATAAAGATAGAAAAAGTCATAACATTTTTAAAGTCCTTACAAGATAAAATTTGTCAGGAATTAGAAGCAGTTGACGGTAGTGGTGTTTTTGTTGAAGACAACTGGCTACGAGCTGAAGGTGGAGGCGGGCGCACCCGAGTTATCACTGATGGCACGGTAATAGAACAAGGTGGTGTCAATTTCTCAGTCGTTTCTGGTAATAAGCTACCACCTTCTGCTACAGCACATCGGCCTGAATTAGCAGGGCGTAGTTGGCAAGCATGTGGAGTTTCATTAGTTATACATCCTAAAAATCCTCATATCCCGACATCACATGCTAACGTACGTTTTTTTATTGCTGAAAAAGAAGGGGAGGAACCCGTATGGTGGTTTGGTGGTGGTTTTGATTTAACGCCTTTTTACCCTATCGACGAGGATGTTGTTCATTGGCATCAAACAGCGGCTGATTTATGTCAACCCTTTGGTGATGATGTCTATAGTGATTATAAAAAATGGTGTGATGAATATTTTTATTTAAAACATCGTAACGAAACTCGTGGTGTTGGCGGATTATTCTTTGATGATTTGAATAAATGGGATTTTGAACATTGTCTAAATTATATTAAAGCGGTTGGGCAGGGGTTTCTTGATGCCTACGTACCAATTGTTAACCGTCGGAAAAACTTAACTTACACAGAAGCACAACGACACTTCCAATTGTATCGTCGCGGTCGTTATGTTGAATTTAATTTGGTATTTGATCGCGGTACCCTTTTTGGCCTGCAATCTGGGGGGAGAACTGAGTCTATATTAATGTCGATGCCGCCACTGGCACGTTGGCAATATAACTACCAACCTGAAGACGATAGCGCGGAAGCAAAGCTAAATGAATATTTATCACCTCGTGATTGGCTAGCTAGCTAATTATTGAGGCAGATCAAAGCCACTACGAAAGAGTGGGTATATTATCACGCCATTAAATAACCCCAAAAAATATAAAGGGAATATCTCATGGTAAAAAATATACTGACTCTCTCCGTTCTTAGTGCTCTTGTGCTTTCTCCGGTAGCTATTGCAAACCAAGCAGGTGACATTATTGTTCGCGGTGGTATTACTACTGTTGTGCCCGATAGTGGAAAAACAGCTATTTTATTAAATGGTGCGGACTCAACAATGAGTTTGACAGTTGATGATAATACGCAGCTAGGATTGAATTTTGTTTATTTCTATAACAGTAATTGGGCAATTGAGCTGCTAGCGGCAACCCCGTTTACTCACGATGTCACTATTCAAGATAAAAATTCAGTTTTAGGTGTAGATGGCGCTCTTTTAGGTAAAGCAACGCAATTACCGCCAACGTTAAGCGCTCTTTATTATTTCAATACGAACTCAAAATTTAAACCTTACGTTGGTTTAGGTGTGAATTATACCATTTTCTTTGATGAGAAATTTGAACCAGCTCCAACAAGTCTTGGTTTAACTAACTTAGAGCTCGATGGATCTTTTGGATTATCAGCTCAAATAGGTGTTGATTATCAACTAACAAATAAATGGCATGTAAATGCTTCAGTACGTTATATTGATATTCAGTCTGACGCATCATTTGATGTCGGTGGTCAAAACATTGGTAAGGCTGAAATAGACGTTGATCCTATGGTTTATTCTATAATGCTTGGTTATAAGTTTTAAAATCCAACGATTAGCGATAAAGAGGCAGTAGCTTGTCTAAAAAAGTTACTGCTTTTATATTTAAATATTTATCTACTTCATATAGTCTATTAACAAATTTCTTTTTTAAACACTTCCTATGGATCAATATCGCGTTTTTGGTAACCCAATTAAACAGTCCCGCTCACCTTACATTCACCAGACGTTTGCTCAAAGTACCGCTCAAGAGCTTTCATATCAAAGTGAATTTGTTGAATTAGATGCTTTTTCAGAAACTATTCATCAATTTGTTAAAAATGGAGGGAAAGGCGCTAATATTACCGTTCCTTTTAAAGAACAAGCATTACATTTATGTGATCAACTCAGTGATAGAGCAAGATTGGCAGGAGCCGTAAATACGCTAAGTTTCGTTGATGGTAAAATATTGGGAGATAATACCGATGGTTTAGGTTTAGTCCAAGATTTATTACGTCATAAAATAACCTTAAAAAACTGTAAAATATTGTTACTTGGCGCGGGTGGGGCGGCTAAAGGTGTTATTTTACCGCTGCTAGAACAACAGCCAGCAGTGGTCGTTATTGCAAACCGAACAAGCAGTAAAGCGCAAAGCCTATGTTTACATTTTAATAATGACAAATTAGTGGCTTGTGGCTTTGATGACATTAATCAAAATGATTTCGATCTTATTATTAATGCTACATCTGCAAGTTTACGTGGTAATGTGCCAGCAATATCAAAGAAACTTATTAAAGTAAAAACTATTTGTTATGACATGGTCTATGGCAGAGAACTTACCCCGTTCTTAGTTTGGGCAAAAGATTTAGGTGCAAAGCAGCTTATCGATGGATTAGGTATGCTTGTTGGTCAAGCCGCTGAAAGTTTCTTTTTATGGCGAACAGTGAGACCAGCAGTGGATCCTGTTATTGATAGTTTAAGGTGTTCGTTAGTAGAGGTATGATATGAATCAAGCAATACTGTTTAATGATGATACACGGTTTGATAAAAAAGAAGATGCTTGGTGTTTTACTGGACAATTATCAGGTCAGATAGTCACTATTTATTTTCATTCAATACAGTTAAAGCAACTAGGTATTATCGATAACTGTACTAAATTTGATCTTGAAGAAGTAGCCGAACTTTGGCTTGAAAAAAATGAGCTAGAAGATAATGTTATTCATATTGAAATGAGATAACCATAAGTGATTATCTTTCTTGTTCTAGATACTCATTTTTTAACGCTACATAATTAGCTGCTGATTCTTTTAGGAACTTAGCTTCTTTATCATTTAGAGGTCGGGCTTGCCTTGCAGGATTACCCATATAAAGAAAACCACTTTTTAGTATTTTATTGGGTGGTACTAATGTACCTGCACCAATAAACACATCATCTTCAACGATAACACCATCCATAATAATTGCCCCCATACCAACTAAAATACGATTACCTAAAACACAGCCATGTAACATACATTTATGCCCTACCGTTACATCTTCACCTATATAAAGAAGATTTCCGTCGGGGTTGCCGCTGCTTCGCCGTGTTACATGTAATACAGTACCATCTTGAATATTGGTGCGTGCACCAATGCTAATGGTGTTTACATCACCTCGTGCCGCAACTAACGGCCAAATACTTACATCATCTGCCAAAGTAATATCACCAACAATTACCGATGATGGATCAATATATACATGATTACCAACGGTTGGTGAAATGTCGTTATAGCTTCTTAAGTTGTTTTTGTGCATAAAATAGGTAAATAAGTTAATAAGAGATGATTAATCTTAGCAAATAAAAAGAATTAGCTGTAAAAATATTAAAATAAGCAGACTAAATGTATTCAAAGTATAGCAATATCTTGTCGTAATTTAGTGAAGGAACGCCTATTTGATTAAGTTTTTGCTGGATTATAGACCAATAGATACACGGTTCGTATGATAAATATGCGAAAAAATGTTTATTTCATATTTATTACAGAAAAGAGTTGACGCCAAGACAGAAATCTTTAGAATGCGCTCCAGTTCCAAGGGGTTCAGTTTAAATGAACAGCCAAACGGATGTTTTGATAAGTTATCTCATCGCTTTCGAGCAAGATGAGTTAACTTAACGTATTGTTTTAGATTCAATGTGAAGTTTACAAAAACTTCAAATTAACTTAAATAAAACGTTGACATCAAAACTGAGACGCGTAGAATACGCACCTCGCTTCAGGCAAGGCTTGAAGCAACGAAGCAAAGCGAATGAGATTTTGTTTCGGTATTCTTTTTAAGAATACGTTCTTTAACAATTAGTTATCATGCAATTTGTGTGGACACTCACATTACAGTTGATTTTACATAGCTACCTCGGTAGCAAAATAAAAACGCTTAATGAAGAATGTTCATGCAAATA
>JBLHNB010000045.1:0-43114 GCA_047621305.1 Alteromonadaceae bacterium
GAAGATATAGTGGATGAATGTTCTCGAGCATGGAAGAGCTTTATCTGTGATGTGTCAAGAGTAATGAAATTATGTGATCGCGACTGGATAAAAGTGGGAACTTAATTAATGCAATTGGTATTACTCTGCCGCGAGCGGCTTCGTTCAACAAGGCGCTTGAATGAGCAATAGTGGGCTATTGGGATTGAAAGCAGCGCAGGTATAGAGTATTTATAACGCCTTAGAATGATCGATTCATTATTTCAATTGGTATTATACCCATTCCACGTCAGGTTTTACATTTTTGTTATTGCCAGCATTTACTAACCTTATCACCACACACGCCAGAGTTACAATGCACATAATATATTGAAGAAAAACTAAAAAAAGTTAACAACTTCAGTAATAAATACTTAAAATGTAAAATACCCATAAATTAGGAAAATATATCCATGATAACTGTTACTAAACTTAAAGCGGCTTGCCTGATCTTTCTTTTGATTGGGATGCCTAAGTTAGCCTTAGCTGATGATATTAAGGTATCTGCATCTGCTTTATTTGGTGGTTTGGAAGAATCTCTATCCGTTTTGTACTCTAATAAAAAATTGAACAAAGAAAATGTAAAAGAAGTACTTCGTTTAAAACTTATTCCTGCATCCGATAGTAAATATTTTGCTTACAAGATATTAGGCAAGCATATTCAAGATATGAGCGCTGAGCATAAGCTTCTCTTTATTGAAGAATTAACCAATAATTTACTTTCGAGTTACGCCAATATTCTTATCAATTATAAAGATGAACGAATAATACTAGCAGAGCCTAAAATACAACCTTCAGGAAAAATAGCGACCGTAGCTATCGAAATTAAAGGCAGTACCAAGCCTATAAAAGCAATATCAAAATGGCATATCAATGAAAAGTTAGAAACATGGTTAATCTTTGATATTGTTATTGAAGGCGTGAGTTTACTGCAAACTAAACAAGCTGAAATTAACAGCAGTATTTCTTCTAAAGGCATTGATGCAACGATCAAAAAATTACAAGAAATTAATATGAGGACATAACCTAGCTTATTTCTTAACAAAAAGTACTTCACGTTTGCGCTATCAGTAAAGAGGGAAAATCACGCCTTAATTAAATAGTCAGATGTTAAATAACAAGGTGTTATATACCCTAGAGCGAAGAAAAAATAAATATAAATTAATTGATAAATAACGGGAACTTTAACATCAATAAACACTCTTACTATATGAGAGGCTTTATTTCCCTTAGTGTTTTATGTTTTTATAACGCGTTTACTTGATTTCAGGTAAACGTTTTTTTTTACTCTTTTTCAACTGTTACAATACTTTTAAGTTTAATTTTAATTTTAATTTTAATGATATTAATACGCTGTACGTAAATTTGTATTCTTTTAGAAGATAGTTTATTCCCCTTGCGATCACATTTAAGAAATATTATCCTTTAAAATCAAGTTTATCGAACATTCCTGAACCATGAGATTTTTTTTCTGCTTCGGCTTTCACATTGATATGTAGATACAAAATGCTGCAAAGAGTACGTATTGTTATTGCCAAAAATACGCTCGATTAAATTTAGTGCCACCGATTAAAGTTTACCTATTACCTAAAATATATTTGCTCTACTTCAAAATCCAATGAAACTATAAAATCTTCAGGTACAGGTTATACGTTCAAACATAACCTAAGTACATACATCCATGTACGTAATGTATTGAATATTATTTAATTTTTAAATTATTTTTTAACAATGAGTACATCGACCGAAAGTCTTTGTAATATTTTTTCGGCTGTATTACCAACAATAAGTCCTTTAAGCCCTGTTCTTCCTACATTTCCTAAAATAACCAAATCCATTTCTTCCTTCTTAGCTACTGATGGAATTTCTTTATAAGGTACTCCCGCAGTCACGTGTGAAGTATATTTTAGTGTCGAGTTTTTGCTGTTAACAAAGCTCTCTATCTTTGCTTTGACACTTTGACCTTGTTCGGCAAGAACTTCGCTTGGTTCAACTATATCAAGCTCTTCACTCACCCGCGATATTGCAATGACTGACATAAAGTGAAGTTCACCATTTACGCGATCAGCTATTTGTGATGATACATCGAATACAACAGAGTTAAGGTGTCTTTGTTCAACGTTATCATTGACAGTATCGAGCGTACCTAGAATATTCATCGCTGTTTTCCAGCGCTTATCGCCACATATCAATAAACTGGTTTTCTTTAGTCCTTTTAATAGCTTTTTCTCAAACGAAAGATCACGTGTTTGACCAAATATATTTGGACGATTAATTACAATAGTATCGCTTTCATAATGACTAGCCGATTTAATTACTTGGTCTAATTTATCTTCAATAGAGTCGCTTGAAGCATTTGTAAGCTCAGCATTACAATTTTTATACTTAGGGTCATTTAAAATAGCTTCTACTTCTTTTATTACTGATGCTTCAAATACCAGTACATCTAACTTTTCTGGTAATAGTCTGAGTGATTTTTTAAGCAACTCTTTCACTCTCTCTGTACTATCAATAACCACTAGCATCTTTTTCATATTTCTTCCTTAAGGGATATTATCCCTAACAATGATTCATAAAATTAATAGTGTAATACTCAATTTATAATTTACACTATGATCAATAGTTTTTTCAATTCAAGCTAATATAATGATTTACCAATCATTATCAATACATAAAGATTAAACAAGTTAATTTATGACATTGATAGAAAATAACTAAACCCGTTTTTAAGCTAAACGAATTTAATGACTCATAAACTGATGGATTAGAGTCGTTAAGTGATCATTTAAATTACATTCAAAGTCATCAAGAGTCTTACCGAATACAGACAAATATTTATCTGCTTGATAGGAGTTAATTATTTTACCAGCCAAGTTATATTGCATTTCCGGTAATGTTTTGTCTTCTCTGTGAACAATATTCCAAGCAATATAATCTGAATCTAATGTTTGAAGTTTCGCTTGAGAAAATTTACAAAAATCAGCAATATAATTTAGTCCATCGGGTCCTAAACAGCCGGCTTCAACTCGATATGTTATAGATAGTTTTTTATCTTCATGTAAAGGTAATAAATTTGTCATGTAACTAATCTCAAGTTTATGATCCATCAAAACATACTGATGTAATGTAACCCTTAAGTATTTTAAACACAATCGTGTTAGAACAACCTATTACTGGGCCGACCTAACCACACTCCTATGTTATACCAACCATTAAACTGATGCGGTAAAGTGAATACCACATGATGGTAAGCTACAGGGAGTACTTATTTAATTTAAACAGAGATGATTTTTAAAAACTTACTTTACAGTAAACAATTTAATTAAAGATATGCAATAAAATAGCCGTGATATTACTATCACAGCTATTATTCATCTGCTACGTTATATTATACCATTACGTTATTGCTCACCTGTACGTGTTAAAATTTTTCAGGCTTAGGTTGCTCTCAATCCTCATAGCTAGCTATGAGTCAATCAAGCGCCTTGCCCTATAATATTTTTCCTGCGCACAACAAGATCACAAACGTAATGGAATGGGTATTAGGCTTCTTTTTCAGTCACCCAAAAGCTGGTTAAATACGCAATTAAGCCAAGTAAGAATATTACCCCGGCTATTTCACGTAGCCAATAAAATATTGCCAACTTATCTTGTGTCGCCATAAAGCTTAAAGCTTCACCTGATTCAGGTAAACGCTGTAACCATACTTGTAAAACGCCAGCGCCCGTTAAGAATAAAGTAATGAAGACCATAGCAACGGTCATTAACCAAAAGCCCCACATTTCTCGCACTTGTGCCCTATTACAGTTTGCTTCACCAATACCGCGTAATTTAGGCATTGCATATGAAATAATCGTCATTACTATCATAGCGTAAGCGCCATAAAACGCCATGTGCCCGTGTGCAGCGGTAATTTGTGAGCCATGAGTATAGTAATTCACTGGTGCTAAGGTGTGTAAAAAACCCCAGACTCCCGCGCCTAAAAAAGCCATCACGGCAGTGCCTAAAGCCCATAAGGTAGCAGCTTTATTCGGGTGTTCACGACGACGACGGTTTACCATGTTAAAAGCGTACAGTACCATCGCAAAAAATGGTAAAGGCTCTATCGCAGAAAATACACTGCCAATCCACTGCCAGTAATCAGGCGTTGTTAACCAATAAAAATGATGTCCCGTTCCCAAAATCCCTGAGATGAGTGCCATTGCTATAATCACATATAACCATTTTTCAATCACTTCACGGTCAACACCCGTCACTTTAATTAATACATAAGCCAATATTGCGCCCATAATTAATTCCCAAACACCTTCAACCCAAAGGTGAACAACAAACCACCAGAAGTATTTGTCTAATGCTAAGTTAGTTGGGTTATAGAAAGCGAATAAAAAGAATACCGCTAAACCAATTAACCCGGTCATTAACACCATAGTAATCGCTGTTTTTCTACCTTTAAGTACGGTCATACCTAAATTAAACAAAAAGCCAAGGGCAACAACCACAATACCTATTTTAGTGATAGTTGGCTGTTCAAGAAACTCACGTCCCATGGTTGGCCATAAATCATTAAAGGTAATTTCAGTAAGGGTAGAATAAGGGACTAATAAGTAGCCTAAAATAGTAGCAACGCCAGCAGCAGCAAAAATCCAAAATAAAATAATCGCCAATTTAGGGCTATATAATTCGGTTTCAGACTCCTCTGGTACCATATAATATGCGGCGCCCATAAAACCAAATAATAACCAAACGATCAGTAAGTTGGTATGCACCATACGTGCAACATTAAATGGAATTGCACCCGCAAGAAAGTCGCCAACGACATACTGTAGACCCATTATTAAGCCAAAGAGTATTTGACCAACAAAGAGTATCAGAGCAAAGATAAAATAAGGCTTTGCGACCGCTTGAGATTGATATTTTAAAGTATTCATCGCATTATCCTTCAATGTTGGGTGGCCAGTTATTTGTGTCCATTTTGGATGTCCACTTTAAAAACTCGGCTAAATCGTCAATTTCTTCATCACTGAGATGAAAGTTAGGCATTTGACGACGACCCGGTATATTTAATGGTTGAGCTTTCATCCAGCCATTAAAAAATGCCTTAAAGTTAGCTTCACCGCCTCTACGGTCAAATACATTACCAAGTTCAGGCGCGAAATATGCCCCTTCACCAATTAATGTATGACAACCTATACAGTTATTTTCTTCCCAAAGCGCTTTACCTCGCGCTACCGCTTCTGTTAAGTTTTCGCGATGATCACGTTCTGGCATCACTTTTGTTGTGTGGAAGGTCAAAGCAAGAAAAATAAGCAGGAAGAAAACACTTCCTCCGTAATAAATATTTCTTGCCATGCCTTTTGTAAAGCTTTCTGACATGGTGTTTCCCTTATAAAATGTATAAAGCAAACAAATACTATCGGTGTTTACGGGATGAGATATTGATAGAAATCAACTTTTTCAAACAGTGTGTCAAAATGTAAATAAAATGGATTTATACTTGCGCTAAATCAAACAAACGTCGTTGTATTTATTATTGATTGTATCAACACAACTATAAACCCTATATTAAACAAGGTTATATACTAGGGTAAAAGACATTTTAGCCATTAGTGATAAGATGATCTATAAGCCTTCACTTTCGATTAAAATTAAAAAGTTTTTTAAAATAAGTAATTTAAAATAGAATGGTTAAAAGAGGTAAATTAGCGCAATAATGACAGGTAAAATAACAACATAACTAAGCAGTAATAAACGCCATTTAGTAGGGGCTGTTTTAAGCGCCATAAAAACATCGATTATTTGCTGACCTTTTAGATAGACAGTTAATAGCACCGCTGGGATCAGCCAATTTTTATCAATATTAAGTGCTCCTAATGCTACCGATATTAAGGTAAAAATCATTAATAATAGCCAACTAAGCAGCAATGCCTTATTGTTTAATATTGAGTATTTGACGGCTTTGGTATGTAAATTTTTCATTATTTATAACTCATATCACTTACTACTTAGTATTTCAATCCACTTAATCTAAATCACATAGATAAGTGGAAACAAAATGATCCACAACAAATCAACCATATGCCAATAACATGCCCCTGACTCAAAGCTTGCAGCACTTTGATTATGGTATTTTCCTTGATAGGCTTTTATCGTCATTAACATTAAAATAACCATACCGAGTAATACATGCATAAAATGAAAAGCGGTGATCAAAAAGTATAAGGTGAAAAAAGTATTGGTTTCAATATCAACACCAGAGGAAAATAAAAATTGATACTCCCACATTTTTACCGTTAAATAAACCACGGCAATAAGTTGAGCAGCAATCAGCAAACCAGCAACTTGACGCTGCTTTTTTAAATGAAAAGCGCGTGCGGCCAAAGCAACAAATAAACTACTCGTGATCAGGGCTACCGTATTAATAAGTCCGGCTGTTGGGTGCAGTTGCGCCTTTCCAGCAATAAACATTGCCGAATTTAATTGTTCAGCAACGGCGAAACCAATAAAGAACACAGCAAAAACAGTAAGTTCAGCAAGAATAAAAAACCACATGGCTAAATCACCCGGTAACTTTTTAATCATGGTGTTCAGCTCGGTATGCTCTTTTATAGTGAGACTTTCTGTTAAAGTTAAGTTTTCTGTTAATGTTATGTTTTCTTTTGAGGTGATAGTTTATTCAACCTTTTTCGTATGCGTAAAGATTGCGTTGGCATCCGTGTTTGATTATTAACATCATCAATAACATGGCTAATAACTCGATTTATTTAGTCGCCAAAGTAGATTTTTGCGACATCCATAATGGCATCAACCGTATCGGGATCATCCGATAGTGGCTCTGCTAAGCAGCAACGACAAACATCAAGGGCATTCATGCCGCTGTGCATCATTTGTGCAGCATAAATTAATAGTCGCGTCGATGCGGCTTCATCTAAATCACTATGTTCCAAACGACGTAATGCATGAGCCAGTTCAACCAGCCTTACGGCTAAAGGTTCATTAACACCTGTTTCTTTAATGAGTATTTCTTGCTCAACCGCAGCGTTTGGGTAATTAAATCGCAACGCAACAAAACGTTGTCTAGTACTTGGTTTCATGCCTTTGAGCAAATTTTGATAACCTGGGTTATAGGATACAACCAGCATAAATCCTGGCGCAGCTTCGAGTAGCTCTCCCGTTCGCTCTAATGGCAGAATACGGCGGTCATCTGCAAGGGGATGTAAAACTACCGTGGTATCTTTGCGCGCTTCAACCACTTCATCTAAATAACAAATACCGCCTTCACGTACGGCACGTGTTAAGGGGCCATCTTGCCAGTAAGTTCCATTAGGACCGATTAAATGGCGACCAACCAAGTCAGCTGCGGTTAAGTCGTCATGACAGGCAACTGTATATAATGGTTTATTTAGTTTTTCTGCCATGTGAGCAATAAAACGGGTTTTACCACAACCTGTTGGCCCTTTGATCAATACCGGTAGTTGATGCTCAAAAGCATAGGTAAATAAGGCAACTTCATTGGCTTGTTCTTGATAGTAAAGAGGTTCTTTTAATTTATTTGCCGCTTGCAGCGTTACAGCGTTCATATTTACTCGATAAAACAATTAACTTGACGTTAAAATACGCGCTTTATCATCAGGCTGATTTGATACCGATCAATTCAATAAGAAATAGATAAATCTTTTAAAGTTAATTTCAGCCATAAAAAAACGATAAATGATTAAAATCATTTATCGCTTATTATGTATGACTAAAAATGTATAACTAAAAAACTTTGCTTAAACTGGCTGTTATTTAGACAGTTTTTTCAACTCGTCTTTCAGTTTAAAAAATTTAATCTCAAATTTAACGATTAGCCAAATATAGCGCGCATCAAACCAATAACATGGTCGACACTCTTACCGCCTTTCACTTCATTGATAATAGTGCTTCGCTTACCAATAACATACTCAGGAATACCTTCGCCAGCTAATGCACGGTCAACCAACATTTCTGCTGACTCTTTAGTACGTACTCTGCCCACTGAGCTTGAACCGCTCGATTTTAATGATTTAGCATGTGCCTTGTTACGCATTTTAATGTAGTTAGAATTAAGTGCGACGTTTTCATCAGCAAATAAAAATAAATCCATTAAGATAGCGCGGTTTTGCCAAACTTTTAATTCAAAGTCTTTAGGTAATACGCTAGTTTCCGTTGTGTCTTTTGAATCGTCACTGCTTGAATTTACAAGTAAGCCCGACTCATCTTGACGCCACCAAACAAAACTACGTAAGGTTAAGATCATTTTTTGCCAATATGAAAAGAAATCAAAGTTATTAAATTTAACAATGGATAGACCTTGGCAATAAAGGTCAATTTTTGCATTGGTTAACGCAATAAATTGATCAGGTCGGCGCATTGCTAATAATCGCGTTGCTGCAGATAAAGGCGCTTTCTCACCTTGTGCTTTGTCTGTGGTGCATTGTGTAAATATCAGCTGATAAGCCTTTACAAAACCTTGGTAGTGCTCAAAAGTAACCTCACCTGATAATGGAATAAATGCTAACGCATTATCAAAATCTGCGGCTTTAGTAAGTAAAAGTTGATGAAATACTTTTGCTCCTTTCGTAGAAGCAAACCATTCAACATCAAAATCAAATGCTGCGGGATCATGTTTGTTGGTATGTTTACCGGAAAAAGCTAATAGCTCTTCATCAACAAGTTCAGTTAACGGTTTTTCTCGAAGAACACGGGTATAATCAAGCAATTTAAAACGCTCAATTAAGGCGTGATTTTCAGCTTGTTTCTCAATAAACCCGAGAAAAATTGGCCATGGCGCAATATGTGCTATTTTAAATTGAGCAACACTACAACCATTTTCAAGGATGGTTTGCAGTTTCTTTAATGCGGGTAGCTGCGCGTCTTCTAACAAGTCCATATTGAGGTCTTGACGACATATTCTCGCTAACTCTATACACCATGTGACAAAATCTTGAGGTCGGTCGTTAACTTTAACCGCCATTAAATTTAAACTCAGCTCATTAATATATTTAAGTGAATTTTGATAAATTTGATTTTCAATTTCTGACAACGGCATTTCAACCGGGGAGGATAATAACTTTTTCATTAAACTATTTAGTTCCAGCAAACATATAAACCCATTCCCATTCAAAATCCATGATTTCAGTGGGGCTAAAACGATTTAAGCAAGTATTAATTTTAAACAAGAATTTTTCTTTGTTTAAATACAAAATACAAAATAAATCGCTTTTACTCTGCTACAGAATAACACAATCACTCTAAAGCATCCATCTTGATAAATAACAGGTATAAACAAATTATCGAGCCGTAAATGATACCCAAATTAGGCGCTATTGTAATCAAAAATAAAAACAATTATTGCATTACGGCTAAATTGACTAATTAACAAACAAAATTAATACGATCTAAATACCGCGTATAATCGATAAATGTGGCTATTTTTTTGTGACTATCACCACGCCTTTCATTTTAGGGTGAGGACCACATTCATAAGAAAACTCGCCGATATTGTTAAAAACTAATTGATAACGTTCATTAGGAAAAATATAGTCAGGTTCTTCTGTAAGTAACGCTTTAAACCAAACATTATGATATTGCCTTTTTTCAATGTTTCTCCAGATAACAGTGTCCCCTACTTCAATCGTTAAGTATTTAGGAATAAAAGCTTTTTTATAAATTTCAACCACAACTTCTTTGGCATAAACACTGTTGACCACTAACATGAGTGTCAGTATAACGATGAGTACATTACGCATAATTTCTCCTTTACGTTTATTTTACTTCTTTTATTTTTATTGATATTTTATCGCTTTTATAAGCGCTCGCTGAGCGGTCAACTTCAATGGCTTTATCGCCATCAACCCAATGTAACAAGCCTCCCTTGGGATTGTCTTGTTGTACATCTGCGCAAGCTGATATACATTGTGCACATTGCGTACAGGTAAATTTTGCTCGCTTCATGTTGCGTGTTGGTAAACGCATTGGGCATGCTTCATCACAGGCTTTTTGATTTTTATCTATACTGCAATCACGACATGCCTTAGCACGCTTTCGATCAAATTTAACCACCAGTGCTTTTTGATTCGCCATCCATATCAAACTTTGAAAAAGCCCAAGGGCACAGCCGTATTTACAAAAAATATGGCGAGCAAAAATAAAGTCAAACGTGAATAACAGTGTGGCGACTGCAATAAAAATTGTAGCGCCAAAACCCAGTTCAAAATGAACAAGTTCAATAAGTAACAACTTAGGTGGCAATAAATAGCTGAGTAAGCCGAGCGACCACACAAAAGCGACGACAACGGCAACACTTGCTACCATTAGCTTAGGTAAAAGACCCTGAGTAACTTTTGATGCTCTTTCCCAGAGGGTGACTCGGTTTAACTGTTTTAGCATCAGCTCATTAATTAATTCAACAACGGAAAAGTGAGGACATAACCAACCACAATAAATACGTCCATACTTCCATATCAACATCGCGGAGACACCGATAAAAACCATGCCGGGAATGAGTACTCTCGAAAATATTTTTAAAGCGGCATCCGTACTATCGCCACCACCATATAAAATGGAATCAATATTAATTGTCCACGCTTGACCAAAAATAATAAAATGGCCGAGCAAGAGGTCAAAACGAAAAATATCAAGTAAAGGCGCAAACAAAAACAACATGAAAAATGCTGACTTTGTTACTGCTCGTGTATGTTGTCGTGTCAAATGTCACACCAAGTTATCTTTTAATGGCGAGTATTGTATAAATAAAATGCAATGTATGACTTAATCTAGATCAGTAATATTTAACAAAGCGTTAAACTTCTCGCTGTTACAAAATTACGTTGTAAATAATTAGCTCTGTAGTTACTGCGTAAATCAACGTAGGGGGAATTATTCTGCTTATCCTAAATCCCATATAGGTATGAGGATAAGCAGTTATTCAAGGGCTATTTCATGAATAGTTATCCCTTTTAAAGCCTTGTTATTGCTTTACAGCATTAATTTCAGCTGTATCATTATCAAGCGCTAATTTATAACCAAATGATACATGGTGATAACGTGCACTTGCATAGTCGTCATGAATAGCAAAACCAAAGTTATACACTTTTCCTACGTCAATATTCACATCGCCGACCTTATCAGAAACAAGTTTACGTTTGATCATAACGGACCAAGTGCCATTTTTAAGAGCGGCTTGTGCTTGTGCCCCTTGACCGCCATGCATATTACGCTCAGCAAGTAACATTCCGTCTTCAACTTCACCGCTACCTGATTTATAGCGAACAATATCCATAAATTGATTGCCATCTTGAGCCGCTTTAATCTCGGCATCATCTTTAAGTTTATCCCAGCCACCTAAAGCCTTATCACCTCGGCTCTTAAGTTCAAGTTTGCTACGACTTTCTTTCAAGTACTTGGTAACGCCCATGCCCGCAACTGTATTGAAGTTTAAGCGTTTGCCTAATTCACTGCCTTTTAGCGTATCTTGCTCTGGCGCATACGGCATGGAATTTACGTCGGCATGACACGAGGCCCAACACCCGGCTCGATCAGCATATTCAACATCATCAGTTGCGATCATAAACGCGAGCTTCATGGGGTTTTCGGGATCCATTTTACCGCCATCTACAAAGGGTACTGCCGCATGTTCTGTATCACTCCAACTGAATCTAAGATAAAGATTTTCAGTGTCGTGAGTTGCATCGATAGTGACATCAATACTGCCGCGTTTACCTGGAATGATATGATCTTCTTTAATTTTTTCGCTGCTACCGCTAACAATGTTTTGACCTATGTCTGCAATTTCCTCACCGTGACAGTCGATACAGCGATCACCTTTGGTAAAAGCTCGTTTACCGCCATGTTTGCGACCTAAAACCCATTCAAGTGAAGCGGTTCCCGGATAAAACACACTTATATCTGTTGATTTAGCTTTGTTCCAATCCACATTTATAGCACTGCTAGCATTTGATTGAGTAACGGCTTTATTGTTTAGGACTTCAGCTCTTGACTCTGATATGGTACTTTCTAAAGCTTTTGCTACCGCAGCTGCAATTTGTTGTTCGACTTTTTCTTGAGTCGCTACTTTTTCTGCTTTTTCTTGTGCTTTCTCGGCACTTTCTCTTGCTTCAACTCTGGCTAAACCATCAATATATTCTTGTGGTACTTCACGAATATAAGCAGGATTTGGGGCTTCTAGTACTTCAAGCTCTGCATCACTTAGTTTGTCACGCACCCCATGATGAGCAATGCCTTTGTGGCAGTCAATACACGTTTGCCCTGTTTCAAAGGCATTTAAATGTTGCTTACGGGCGCGAGGTTTTTGAAATTCTGGATTCATCGATTCATAGTTATGACAGTTACGGCATTCTCGTGAATCAGTATCTTTCATCGCTTGCCAAACACTTTTGGCTAAATCAAAGCGATGTTCATTGAATTTTTCTTTCGTATCAAGTTTACCCGTTAACCATGAAAATACTTCTTTGGATGCTTGAATTTTTCGAACGACTTTATGGATCCATGGACGTGGCACATGACAATCTGGGCAGCCCGCGCGAACACCTGTTCGGTTAGTAAAATGAATCGTTGGTTTGTACTCTTGATAAACATTGTCTTCCATCTCATGACAGCCAATGCAAAATTCGGTGGTATTGGTCGCTTCCATTGCGGTATTAAAGCCTCCCCAAAAAACAATACCGACTACAAAAAAGACGACGGCACCCGCAACACTTGTGCCGAAAATTAATCGGCGAGACCAAAAACTTGGTTTTTTTATTGTATTAGCCATAATTAACTCGTAAAGAAAAGCGAAAAAGTGCGAACATAACTAAAAACACTGACTAAGTTATGTCCGCATGATCAGTTCATGTTATTGATCAGGTTTTGTGGTTTGAACGATTGAATACGTTAAACTTACCCGTTGGTGTTGTTAAACCCTTGATACGCGTTTTTTCTTTAAGGGTTTTGGCATCATAAACGACGATTTCACCTGTAGGGTTTTTCGCATCTTTACGGTTCCAAACTGAAACCCATACCTCAGTGCCATCACTATTAAATTCCATATGCAACGCCGCTTTACCTGGCTCTGTCGTTACACGAATTGTTTTAACAATTTCATGGGTATTTTTATCAAATACTTGTACCGATTGTTGCACTTCGGGTTCTGGGTGTTTCAATTGATCAGCCCAAACATATTGTGATGTCTCGTGAGTACGGATAAATACACCCGCACCATCTGTTTCAACTTCATAACAAAGTTTCCACGCATTATCCGGATGACCCATAGGATCGTTACCCCAAACAGACACAAGACCAATGCCTAAGTGAGTTGTTCCTGCAACAGGGCCACACTTTTTATCAATCCAGTTCGCACCGGGACCAGGATGAGGCAATGTTTCAACGTCGATCATCGCTTCTAATTTGCGTTCTTTGGTATCAATAACAACCATTTTATTTGAAGCATTAGCCGCTATTTGGAAGTAACGACCAGTAGGGTCAAAGAAACCATCATGTAAGAATTCTGCTGAAGCAATACTGGTGATGGTTAAGTTGTCTAAGTCGTTATAATCAACTTGTAACATTTGACCGGTTTCTTTAACCGCGACGATAAATGAAGCCGTATTAGGTGATGTATAAATAGCGGCTACACGGGCTTCATTAATAAATTCACCTTTAGTATTGTAGCCACGCGTTGAAACAACTTTAAGTGGATTCAAGGTGACAGCATCCATAATAACGAAATGCGCTGGCCAGTAACCACCAGCAATGACGTATTTTCCGTTACCTGAAACAGCAATGTCACGTGCGTCATATGCCATTTTAGTTTCAGCAACTAACATTTTTTCAGGGGTTTGCCACAAATCGATTTTGTTCACTTTTCCATCACGACCTATGGTGTACCAAAAACGTCCCACATCTTTTGCATGTTCCACTTTATGGTGCTCAGTACCTTTAATAACATGCACTGCGTAACCCGTATCGATATGAGTGATAATTTTTTTGGTATCACCATCAATAATTGCCGCAGTACCGGCATCACGCTCGATAACAACAAAAAAGTTTTTCCAATTTAAACCGTGCATTGGTTTAGTTGGGTAGTCTTTCGGTGCTATATATTCTTTGGTGTAAGAACGCATTTGCTCTAAAGACATTTCAGGAGGAACAGGTGCTTCCATTTGGATAAACGTAGCTAAGTTGGCTATTTCTTGTTTGCTGAACAAGTCGTCAAAATTGTTCATACCGCCTTCAGTACCTAAAGCGATGATTTTCTCTAAACGTTCTTGCCCTTTTTTAAGGGTGTTTTTAGGTTCTAAGTTTTTACCTGTTGCCCCTTTTCGCAACGTACCATGACAGCCAGCACAGCGTTGGAAGTATTGTAGCTTAGCTTTGTCAAAATCAGCTTCAGACAAGGTTGGGTCGGATGCAGCAACAGATAGGCTAATACCACTTGCTGCCATACCAATTGCTAATCCTAATGCTGAAAGGCTATGTGTTAATTTTCTCATCGGTTTTTCTCCAGATGTTATTTTACGTGCTTCATGTATTGGCAACCGTCAATTGCATTGCAACGTTAAAACTGCCTTTGGTTCAAAATGTCACACTGCGTTTATTATTAAGGTAGTGATAACAAAATCTATAAATATGTATACGTGCAACGAAGTAAATACTTAGCTAAGTGCTCGTTATACTTGTTATAAAAATTATCTACATATTTGAATAAACGTCACTATCAAGTAAAACGACATTTAATTTTGTGATACAGATCAAGTTTTAAAATTATTTGAATGGAAGTGAAAAACAATTTGATCAAGGTCAACAAATAAGCACTAAAACGCCTATTGAAGAACCTTTCGTATTAGACTCTTCTTTAGTTTCAAAAACTTAACCATAATTAATCTAGGGGTATAGGCAATAATGAAGAATCGTGCAAAGTCTTTAATTTACGCAGCCATCATTGGTTTGATCATCGTTGCTATTTTTTTAGGTTTTTTATCAAGCTTAGCAAACCCTGTTTCATGGATTTTGATCGGCGTATTAATATTGATCCCTTTCATTTATAAAAAGACGGAAAATACAAAACAAATAAAATGGAAAGAAGAGTATAGCGTCGGTATAAGATCACTTGACGAAGACCATAAAAAGCTTATTGGATTATTGAACCAATTCACTACGGCCTACGACTATGCGATGAGTGAGGAATATGAAAGTGAAGCACTACAAGATTTGATAAATTATACAAAATATCACTTCCATCGTGAAGAACAGCTTATGGAAGATAACGACTATCCGGACTTAGTCGCTCATAAAGAACAACATCAAGCGATGATTAAGCAGGTCGATGTTTTTGTCAGTTTATATAATCAACAAGGCCATGATGCCTTAGAACAAGTGAGTGATTTTTTAGCTAATTGGCTGATAAACCATATAAATGGCACCGATAAAAAATACAGTAAACATCTTCAAACAAGAAGTGTAAGTTAACACAAATAATCTGTATTTACGCCATTATTCTATTGGGAAATCGGCCTCGTTAATTGCCTGATAAAGCGGTATATCATCAAAGCCTTGTGATCTTATTGCATGAATAAACTTCAACGTTTTAAAGGCATCAAACCACACGGTAAATTGTTTATTAAACTGCTGCTGACTTGCCTTGCTTTGTTTGTTTACAAATGAAGTTAGGTCTAACTGAGTCAGTGCCACATTAATTTCAGTTGGCAATGGTTCAAACCAGCTTGTTAAGTTATCTCTAGATTGCCATAACGTTGCCGTGTGATGTAGAAAGGTTTTAAGAAAACAAAATAATCTTGGATGGTAATAGCAATAATCATCATTATTTTCAGTTAAAGATAATATGTTGTTAACGGTAGGTCCTGTACCAAATGGCACCCGATCAGATGCGCGCGCATCAATTTCAATGATCGTCTCTTTAAAAAAATCAACAGCGCCCAATTTAGCTATTTTATTTAATAAGTAAAAATCTTCGCCAGCACTACGTTTGGGGAAACCACGTACCATACAATATTGTTGTACCTTAAAGGATAAAATGCTACCAATTGTAAAAAATGCGTAGTGGGACTTTGCGTAAGACAAACCAGCGACATAATATCTTAATGCAGTTTCATACTGTTGATTTGCTTGATGAACTGCCGTGTTATCACTGTAATGATTAAAGTTATAACAAGCAGCAACTACGTTTTTATTGGTCTTTTTTAAAGGCTCAAAATAATTATCGGGTAAGGTTGCATCAGCATCAGTTGAATGCAACCAAGGTGAGTGAATAAAACCTTGAAGATGTAAAGCTACAGCGAGATCAACACCAATTTTTCGTGCTAAACCTACGCCTTGATCGGGCGGAATTGTCCTAGTAAAACGATCAACAAGTAATACATCACATGATGAGTTATTTAGATTGATTAAATTAAGTGATTGATTATGCCAAGTTAACTTACCCAGTGAGGTAATTTGTTTATGTAAACCTTCTTGAGGTTGTGTATTGAGGTCAGTATCTGGTTGATTTATAACAGTGATCAATAATACGTTTTTATCAGCAAGTTTTGATGCTAAGAAACGTCGAATAAAGTTATCCGACTCTTTATAAGCGGGGATTATAATGACATGTTCATAAGCCGCACCTTTTAAATGACTAGGCTTTGGAGAGTTAGGTTCAGGGAAATTATGCAGTGCCTTAATTTCTGGCTCTGCATAGTTTTCCAAGTATTTTTTTACATTTTTATCAGGCATTTAACGTATCAATGATCCGTGGCTTTTATTACCACGCATGATAACAAATCGCCAGCCAATTAATATCAGCAATAATAGTGAATTAACATAGAATAACCCACCACTGCTCGATTTTTCAGGATCGATAGACTTGGCAAGTTCACTGTTTGAGATAATCGCTATGCCTCCGGGGTCGTCCACCGTGCCATTGGCTATACCATCAGCATCATTGACACCGCCATCTTCAATAAACAAGCGTAGACAATCGTTGCCTTGAATAAGACCAGGTTGATAACTTTCACTGTGTGGTGGTGGACAAATATCATTGACAGATTTAGTTGATAATAACGTATTATTCGCGTCTTCAACAAAGTCCTGCCATTGATTATTTTTACTGAATTTTCGATAAACACTATGTTCAGGCATTGGTGTTAGTAACGGTATGACAATCGCGACTGAACGTCCAAAAGGCGTAATATTTTTAATTTCAAAATCAAAATATTCGTCTTGGTGCGCAACATTATCAACGGAAATAAGCTGAGATTCTTCTATTTCTTGCTGCGAAAGTTGTACACCATCAGAGCGTTGCTGACGGGCATATTTACCAAGTTTTAAATGCAAACCGGGTTCTGTTTCCATTAATTTTACTTCCGCAGCATTAACATGCAATTGCTGCATGTAAGCAATATCAGATTTATCCATAAACGCTGGTAAGCCATCGCCGTCATCATCTAAATACCCTTCAATATTATCAGCAATGCCATCTCTATCGGTATCACTACTGGTTAATCGTGGTTGAGTATCTAACAACGGCAACTGAATAAATTCACTGATTGACAATTCATCGCTGCCACTGTCGGTAACTTTAACGGAAAATGACATTAGCCCATGTTCGTTATCTTTTAATGCGACTTTTGTTGGGTCAAAAAAAACAGAAAGTTGATTAGCACTAATTTCTGCATTATATTCTTCAGGAATATCCCAAGACACAATATGAGAGTCACTGACGTTTGAGTCTAAGAGAGTAAGGTTAACTTCAACTTCCCCTTGATCTTTACTGATTGAAGAAACAACAATGCCTTGTTGTTTCGTCATAACTTGCACTGTCGGCACTTGGTTATTTTCACTGACTGTTATTATGGTTTTCCCTTTAATACCGGCATTGACCGTTGCATTGAACTCTAAAATTAATTGCTCATCATCTTCATCTTGGGAGTCACTGCTTAGTTTTATATCAACATAACCCGATGTCCCCTTTGTGATGACCACTTTGTTACTGGCTAGTTGATAATCAAAACTATCAGTACTGCCTGAGATCGCAAACGGTATTGCATAAGGGTAATATGGTGCAAGGCCTGACATCACCACCTTAACTCTCGCGATACCACCTTCAGCAACTGTTTGGTCTGATTGAAAATTAACAAGCGGAAAAATATTTATAACCTGTTGTATTTCTGCAATATTACCGGCTTTATCGGTGGCTCTCCACGTAACAAGAAATGTACCTGAATTAATATTTTTAACTCCAGATTCAAAACCAAGAACCAAAACTTCACAACAATCTTCGCCATCTAAACCATCGCTAACAGATATATCAGTAAGGCTAATTAACGTTGATAATTTGACATTTGTAAAAGCATGTACCGCATTAATATGAACAGATTTTGGCTGCGAAAATATAGGAGGATAATCATCAAGAAATGGATTAGAGCCTGCTAATGACTCATCAACATTAGTGACACCATCACGGTCAGTATCTATTTTTGCATCCGCGGCATCAAGCGGGTCAAAACCATTTTTAATTTCATATACATCACTCATACCGTCATTATCATCGTCTAAATCGGCATTATCACCTAAGCCATCATTATCAGCATCTAGATATTCATTTGAGTCAAGAGGGAAGGCATCAGCATAATCAAATACCCCGTCATTATCATCATCCGTATCAGCAACATTACCAATACCGTCAATATCTGTATCAAGCCACTCTAATGAGTTAAGCGGAAAAGCATCGTCAACATCTAAAACACCATCACCATCATCATCGCCATCTGCATTGTTACCAATACCATCAACATCAAGATCATGCCATTCCAATTTATCTGTAGGAAATAGATCAAGGTAATCTAAATACCCATCACCATCATCATCGTTATCGTAGATATTACCGATACCATCACCATCGGTATCAAGCCACTCGTTTGGATCAAACGGAAAGGCATCTTCAATATCTAAAACACCATCACCGTCATCATCTCCATCTTCATTATCACCTAAGCCATCAACATCAAAGTCATGCCATTCCGTTTTATCAGTAGGAAATAAATCGAGATGATCTAAGAAACCATCATTATCATCATCGGTGTCTAAATTATTACCAATACCGTCACCGTCATGATCTGCCCATTCTGTTCTATCGATAGGAAAGACATCTTCGCTGTCAGAGATACCGTCACCATCATCATCACTGTCAGCATTATCACCGGTGCCATCACCATCTAAATCATGCCATTCAAGCTTATTTAATGGAAATGCATCGAGTGCATCTTCAACGCCATCGTTATCATCATCAGTATCTTTATTATTACCTAACTCATCACCGTCAGTATTAAACCATTCAAGGGGATCAATCGGGTAAACATCACAATCTATTGAATTCGTTGGGCAGTAATCTAAAAAACCATCGTTATCATCATCACTATCAGCATTATTACCCAGTCCATCACCGTCACTGTCTATACTTTCTAATTTATCTAACGGAAAAGCATCACCACCATCAGCAACGCCGTCATTATCATCATCCGTATCGGTATTATTACCGATAGTATCGTTGTCAGTATCAAACCATTCTAAAATATTAAGTGGAAATACATCGATAAGGTCAGCAATACCATCATTATCATCATCGGCATCAGAAAAATTATTACCGAGACCGTCGCCATCAGTATCTAACCATTCTAATTTATTAAAAGGAAACGCATCAACGCCATCAAGAAAACTGTCGCCGTCATCATCAGTATCAGCAATATTACCTATGCCATCACCATCGGTATCGGTATCTTCTAATACATTCAGTGGGTCGGGGTCGATAGTATCAGGTACACCATCGCCATCATCATCGGTGTCTTGATTATCACCAATACCATCACCGTCAGTATCTTTTGTTTCAAATTGATTAAGTGGAAAGGTATCGAGACCATCACTAACGCCGTCGCCATCATCATCAGGATCAGCGTTATTACCTATGCCATCGCCATCGGTATCAATATATTCAGTTTTATCTAATGGAAAAGTATCAGTAGTATCTAATACGCCATCACCGTCATCATCAGAATCTGCATTGTTACCCGTTTTATCACCATCAGTATCTAAATGTTCGCCCGGATCAGTGCGAAATGCATCAATGCCGTCAAGAAAAGTATCATTATCATCATCAGTATCAGCATTGTCACCCGTACCATCACCATCACTATCTGTGTGTTCACTGGGATTTAATGGCGCAAAATCATTGCCATCAAGAACACCATCACCATCATCATCGGGGTCGCTATTATTACCTATACCATCATTATCAGTATCAATGGTTTCAGTATTTAATAAGGGGAAAGCATCATTGACATCTAAGAGAGCATCACCATCATCATTAGTGTCGGTGTTATTACCAGTACCGTCTCCATCTGTATCAAGGGTTTCTGTCGCATCAAGGGGAAAAGCATCAAAGGTATCGAGTATGCCATCACCGTCATCGTCAGTATCGGTATTATTGCCAATTTTGTCGCTGTCGGTATCTAGCCACTCTTGATTATTTAGAGGGAAAGGGTCTACGGCATCAACAAAGCCATCATTATCATCATCAGCGTCAGAATTATTACCTAAACAATCACTATCGGTATCTAACCACTCTAAGGGATTTTCAGGAAAAGGGTCGTAGATATCTATATAGATATCACCATCTTTATTTGGATCCTGGCCATCAGGAACACCATCATTATCATCATCTAAATCATCATAATTGGCAATGCCGTCTAAGTCATAATCATAATGACGCAAAGGGTCATTCGGAAATAAGTCGATATTATCGTCGTATAGATCGCCATCGGTATCAATGGTCGTTAATGGGGGCGGAAGTGGGCACGCTGCGGCATGTACACTAGATGTATAGATTAAACTTGCGGCGATCACCGCAGCTAATGCAGTGAACTTAAGATCACATCGCATATTATTCTCCAGTATTTACTACTTATTTTTTTAACAACCAAATAAAAATTCTATTTTAACTGTTCTGTGGTTACTAAAATTTAAAAAATACTATTGATGTCCGTTATCAAAAAATATTACCTTATCTCGCTAATAGCTATAACGCGTGCCAAACTTATAAGTAAAACCTAAATGCACTGTGCTATGACTGCCAAATTCTGAAAAACTAGGAATATGCTTAATACCTAACTTTATTGCAGTACTTTTGCCTAATTTATAATGAACCGTAAAACCTAGCAGCCCATTAACATCACCGGTTTCAGAAAAGAACTTTGTTTCATTTAATTCAGGCCAAAAAAACTTATTTTCAGTGAGTGCTACTAAAACACCTGCTTGATATTCTAAGGTTAAATTTTTGGTAAAGGCATTGTATGATTTGATACGCTGACGATACGACACCATAGCTTCAATAGTATCGACGGAAAAATACAAAGAACGCTTGTTCCAATCTACTTTAACATCGTTAAGTTTATTGTAGGATAATTCCCAGTAAAATTGACTACCTCGAGAAAATTTATCTGCAAAAGAAAAAGAAAAACCTTGGGTTTTTGACTCATCACCTTTGAGCAGACTAATGCCTACCTCAGATGCATGTACGGCAGGTGTCGTAAAAATCAAAGATAATAAACCGAGTAAAGCGGCAATTTTTTTCCGGATAACCAAATGACTCAGACCAATATGGATAAAATCAGTTACTTTTTTCATTACAATACCACCTAAATTTGACGATTATGACTTCTCTCATAATTAAAGCAATTTTCAAACCAAATGTAACAATAAATGTGTAGTTTTATTGCTTAAATCTTGGTTAAAACCTTTGTAGTATGTTTTACCTACCGTTTTTGTAAGATTTTCAACCAAACCAATGTAGCTTGATATAAATACCAAGAAAACGACGTGTAACTTTTGCAAAGCACCATGACTAGTCTCCTTATTATTTAAGGGCGTCCTGTTAACCTTTTTAAAACTATACTACTTTCAATAAATAACACCTGATATATTTACTTCAAAATAAATCACAGTAAGAATCAATAATGACAACAAAAAAACACTTTTTCACCGCAACATTAGCAACCTCGTTATTGTTGCTCTCAACAGTAAGCTTTGCTTATGAAGATACGACTTCATCGTCTCAGTTCAATGATTTGTTAACTGCACATTGGCAAAATGCCAATGAAGAACAAGTATTTTTCCGCAAAGATCCCGACACATTTAGAATGAATGGTACTTTGCCTTCTTTCTCAAAAGAGTCTCGCGAGCGACGTAAAAAATATAACTATTCATTATTAATGCAATTAAAAGATATAAACGTTAATAAACTCACTGAAAAAGAACAGGTGACTTACCGCTTATTTACATATGAGAGACAAGCAGAAGCAAAAAGCTATCAGCAAATAGATCATTATTACCCACTCACTTACTATTCAGGATTTCATAGCTACTTTGCCGGTGCGCCAGCTAATATGTCATTTATGACTACGCAAGATTACGACAACTATTTAATAAGTTTAGCTGATTTTCCTCGTTACAATACAGAACACATCAACAATTTAAGCGAAGCTATTGCAGAGGGACATGTGCACTATTGTGAGAGCTTTAAAAATTATCATAAAAGTATCAGTAAACATATTGTCGATAATGTTAACGACAGCCTTTTTTATCAACCAATAAAAGACATGCCAGCTACGTTTTCAAAAAAAGACAAAGCCAATTACCAACAGAAAACAGCCGAACTGATCACCTCCTCTGTTATTCCTGAATATAAAAAGTTTTATGATTTTTTTACTAAAGAATATATGAGTAAATGTCGTAGCAATGAGGGAATTAGCTCACTAAAAGGTGGCAAAGATTATTATCAATACCTTATTGAATATTACACAACGACTGAAATGTCAGCCGATGAGGTACATAATTTAGGTTTAAATGAAGTAACACGTATTCGTCAAGAAATGCAGGTGATCATTGATGATTTAAACTTTAAAGGTAGTTTTAAAGACTTTATTAAGTACCTTCGTACCGATCCTAAGTTCTATACTGATGAGCCTCGCGATTTAATTGAAAAAGCGAGTTATATTACCCGTAAAATGGCGGCACAATTACCTAAATGGTTTTCGGTTTTACCTCGCCAAACCTTTGATATAAAATCAGCGCCAAACGGCGGTGCTTATTATGTTGCCTCTGACGGTAGTGGTACCACCTCAGGTACTTATTTTTTAGATACACAAGACTTAAAAAGTCAGCCTCTTTATACATTAGAAGCACTCACTTTCCACGAAGCAGAGCCCGGTCATCACTTTCAAAGTGCTATTGCCCAAGAAGTAGATATGCCCGAATTTCGTAAAACCCTCTACCACGCAGCTTATGGTGAGGGCTGGGGCTTATATTCAGAGCGTTTAGGCCAAGAGATGGGTTTTTATCAAGACCCTTACAGCAATTTTGGCCGTTTAACCTATGAAGCATGGCGCGCTTGTCGATTGGTGGTAGATACAGGAATGCACGCAAAAGGCTGGACACGTCAACAAGCAATTGATTACTTAGCTAACAATACTGCGCTAAGTATGGCAGATGTTATTGGCCAAATAGACCGTTATATTAGCTGGCCTGCACAGGCGCTTTCTTACAAAATTGGCGAAATTAAAATAAGGCAATTACGGAAAATGGCGGAAGATAAGTTAGGTGATAAATTTGACATCCGTCGCTTTCATGATCAAATGCTAACAAATGGTAGTTTACCTATGGCATTACTAGAAGAGTTAACTCATGATTGGGTGAATAATCAGCTATAATTTGTGCCAATAACAATAGAGTAATACCGCCAAAAAAGCAGGGGTCTTGCTCTTTATTCTTTAAACACTTCCCAAAAAATTTAAAGCATTCGTAAGTTATGTAGTAAATATCCTCCCATAGGCCACCTACTTGCATCTTGTTCATTATTCCTTCAAACGTATTATTGATGCATGGTTTTGTTATAAGCTTAGTCCTTCAAAAAATTCAACGAGAGCACCTCCTCCCAATAGACATTTGTTTTAACCGTTTTGGTATACAATCACTATGCTTGATTTTGGCAAACTTATGTATACCGCGTAATTATACCTCCTAGGATTTATACCATAAAATTAACAGACCCTAGTTTCTATAAGAATTAAAAAAGGGGATTTATAATCCCCTTCCTTTTAACTTTGTAATATTGATTAATTAACCGCTTTAACCTCAAACCAGTTTATATTCCAACCCGCAGAGGTTGCCGCTAGAGAAAGTCTGCTCGTCCCCGCAGGTAAACTTATCCGCTGACTAACCGTTGACCACGTTTGCCAACCGCCCGTACCACCAAAGCTCATGTTGCCATATACAACAGCGCCGCCGGGCTGTTCTAATTTCAAGCTACCGCCACTAGGAGAGGCAATTCGGTAAGAAACGTCATACCAACCTGATGAACTCACCGGTAAGGAAACGTCATAAGACATCCAATCACCCGCATCAATCCAACCAACGTTAAGACCACCCTCTTCATCTTGAGTTGGCTCAGTTTCAATACCGCCCATTTCAGTAAAATTTTCAGCTTGAACTATGGTACCTGTTGAACAATTACCACTACATGGGGTAGTAGCATCAATTCTGAATCTATTCAGATTCCAACCACCTACACTAGCAACTAAAGCAATAGTTTGCTCGCCCGCCGCTAGAGCAATGGTATGGCTAACATCAACCCAATTTTGCCAACCGCCGCTATTAGGCACTTCTACACTACCGTAAACGGTGCCACCACCACTTTTTTCCATACGGATCACGCCACCGTCAGCCGCAGAAGCTACGCGATAAGTAACTTTTACTTGCCCTGCTTGCGGCATATTAATTTTATAAGTGAGCCAGTCATTATTATTTACCCAGCCAACATTAAGTCCACCACCAGTATCTTGAGTTGGCTCAGTTTTAATTCCCACAGCATGACAAAAACCTTCAGCCTCAACACTACCGGAAACGGTTAATAGTTCACATGGTCCCTCAATCTTTCCATCTGTATCACCATCTTTGAGGATATCTTTAACAAACTGACCAGACGCTTTCAAAGAGCCATCTTTCCAGAAAAAAGAAGAGCTTTCAACTTCTTTTTTGTCGTTAAACTCTTTGTCATTGTACGCCCAAGCAGCATGGCTAATACCATTCTCCCGGAGGAAATTAATCCAAGCATGCCCTTCACCAACATTTACAGCCCCTGCGCCGCTGGCATGTGAAATACTCCACTCAGTTGCAAATAAAGCAATGCCTCGCTCTAACGCTGTTTTTGCCTTAGCTCGAAAATGCTCTCGATGTGATTCTGCATAAAAATGTAGGGTGTAAGCCATGTTACTCACATTTGCAGGGTTTGAAGCAGCAATATCAACGTCTTGAGACCAATTAGGTGTACCCATAACAATTAAATTATCAGGGTCAATGGCGCGAATTGTTGCGCCAACATCTTCTGCATAAGGCTTAAGTGTCCAATCCCAACTGACCGCAAGTGGTTCATTATAAATTTCATAAATAACATTATTATACCCGCCCCACTTATTCGCGACCGCACTAAAGAAGTTTTTTGCTAAGTCTTTGGCGTCCTCAGCGTGATGACTATGAAAATCAACAATAACGTACATATCATTATCAATCGCGGCCTGAATGACAGTATCCAGACGACTCATATTACTGGCCCAGTCGTCTTGAATACCACCACCAGCACCATGACCAATAGCAGCACGCACAATTTTAGCGCCAAATTCATTTTTCATTCGAGTAACGTCAGCTGCGGTATAAAAATTTTCGCCGCCCCAACCATTATTACTCCAAAATAAAGAAATACCACCTAAGCTTTTTACCTGACCACCCACCAGTACTTTATTACCTTGTACACTCAAAGGCTCGACTGCCATCACGAAACTTGAAGCAAGTAAGCCTAAGCTCGCACAACCAACAAATAATGCCCGTAATATTTTTGAACTTTTTTTTAATCGCTGCTCATGACTGCTTTGTTGAAGGGATTTTAAAATCATTGTTATCTCCACTCTATTATTAATTTAGTTTTTATTTATACATAATTAATCCCAATTGAAATAATGAATTGATCATTGTAAGGCGGTATAAGTATCCAATACCTGCGTTGCTTTCAATAGTCCGCTATTGCTCATTCAATCGCCTTGTTATTGAATATTTATCCTCACTTATAATTACTCACTACTTTAATTCAATTGGTATAATCAGCGTTCTGATCCTTTTGACTATCCCATAAACAAAACACGCTCTGCGTATCAACTTCGGTACTTTCCTAAGTTGGCACCTTTTACAATAGATAAAAATTTCAGTAGGTTACATGAAATTTATTCCACATAATTAATCATGTAGAAAATATTTCTGTGTTTTATAGTTATATTAATTTTTTGAGGATTTGAGGAATATATACCTATAAATTAACTATACATGTTCACTTAATTAAGTGATAGGTACGAGTTTTAATGCCGTTTTACGGTATTGAGATGGGGTTGATCCAGTTTCAAGTTTAAATAAACGATTAAAGCTAGTTTTACTATTATATCCAGCACGAAATGCTAAATCTATAGCTGACTGAGCAGACATATCCGGGTTAGCAAGATAACCGCAGATCTCCTTTACTCTATAACTATTGATGTATTCAAAAAAGTTCATTTTAAACTCCCTATTAATCAAATTTGATAGTAACTTTGGTGAAACCGAGATCTGATGTGCCAAATCATCAATTTTCAATTGACTATTAAGGTAAGGTCGTTTTTTTTCCATATGCCTTTTGACACGATTAACTTGCTCAGCTGTATACCCATGAGAGTTCTTAGTTTTGACAACGCCTTCGAGAGTTTCAATGTTCACTCGTAAAATATGACGAGAGTCAGCTAAACTAAAGTAAAGCAACAGAGAAACTAACAATAACTGGCCGTAATTAGCCATGATCCCCATCAAATCAAAATTAATTAACTCCAAACCTGAATCGTCCAAAAGAAAAGTAAGTAAAGTATATGTCAAGAGATTAAAGACTCCCCATAACCTTATAAAAATAAAGCCAATCACTAAAAATTTCAGCCAAGTATAACAAAGTGCATCAAGGTTTGAATATGCATTGGGTAATTGTCGTTGATACGCTCGGATAATAAATAATGCCCAAAACCCAAAACCAGCACGGAAAAAATTACGTAAATGTTCGTAAAATTGAATATATTCAGATCTAAGAAAGCGTAAATAACTTGAGCCTTGCTCGGGTTCAAACCCCATTACAGCCACAATTAAAGTTACTGCATATATCAGTAATGGTAATAACAAGATCAGATCTTGTAACTGAAAACGAAGGTGTTGATAAAGCACCGAACGCGTATACAGTAATAAAAGAGGACCTTCTAGCCACATAACTAATTCTAGTAACGCAAAGGCAGCCGGTGCTTTGTTTATTACCCAATGATGAAAACCATCACCGTATAATGCGAGCACATACACGGCCAATCCTGCCTGACTTAATAAAAAAAATCCTAACCACAAATGTGTCCAACTTGTATCTCGTCGGCCAAAAAAAGTAATCGCTGCAAACAGCACACTGATATATATAACGACTAACAACACAATGTCGTGACCATTAAACAAAATAGTTTTCATTTATACTATTCCTACCGAAAAAGACGTTGCATTTTGCAGTTAATCTGTAAACTCAGTGCATACCCATAGTATCTCTCAAGGTTTTATTCTCGCAATAATCGCTAAATTTGTAATTCAGTATTCTGATCAAAGTTACTGTTGAATTTTACAGTCTCAAGTCATGCAGAATAACTTTTATGACCAAGCGCGCGTATCAATTGATTATTTATTGAAAAAGCTGATCGCTGCTTGAGTGATAATTCAATGTATACCCATCACCAATGTAATTTAAATAACAGCAATTTCAGTATTGATTAAATAAATAAAATTTTTCATTGAACATTTTTTATCCATAGTATAGTCTTTAAATATTACTGTAAGCGCTTACATTTGATATTTTAAAGATATACATTTGTTTTTATTATGTCAAGTCTGAAATAAAAAACCTATAACCGATAAACATGTAAATAACACTAAAAATCAAGTTTAATCTATAAATAAAATTCACTTTGTGGAACGGAGATCTTAATGATAAAAATAATAAAACAACTTAGCTTAATGGCTCTTTTTTTAGTTATACCCCAGTCATATAGTGCGATGATCATCAATGGTGATTTTGCCAATAGCTGTAGTTTTGATAGTTGGGATAAAGATACTGATGGTGGAAATGTTAATGGTAGTGATTTTATCATTAATGGTGCATTTCCTAATTGTACTGCCGATATCAGAATTGGTGATTCAAATACTTCTGATGCATTTTCAAATACGCTACTTCAAAAGCTCGATTTTACAGCTGAAGGTTCAAGCACCCTTATTTTATCCATGGATTTTACGCTTGATAGTATATTAACAAATCTAGATAGTGATTTTTATCCCGATATTTTATCAATTGCTTTTACTGATGGTAGTGGCGACCGTTTTAATGCAAATGGCTTATACGGCGACATAGTTAATAAAGATATTGATGGTTTTGCCAACTTTAGCTTTAATATTGAATTAGACAAGTCATTTATTAATCAAACAGGTTGGTTCTTAGAGTTTGTTTTATTCGATGAGTTTGATAAATCTGGTTCAACATTATCTATTAGTAATATTTCCTTAACTGAAGTACTTGCTCCAGTTACTAATGTATCAGAGCCGACTAGTTTAGCTATTTTTACTTTAGGATTTGCTGGTTTAATGAGTCGTCGTAAATTCGCTAATGAGCTTGTTCGTAAATCTATAAAAAAATAATAAAGGATTTTAAATGAAATTTATTACTATGCTTAAAGGCCTTTGTTGTGCCTTAGCTATTTTATCGTCCCATTCGGTTTTTGCTGAATGGGCAAATGTTGAAAATGAAGAAATAACCCTCGAAGAATCACGAAAAACATACGACAGTGTTAAACGTGTTTATCTTGTTTACCTTACAATTACAAATAATAGTGTGGAAGAATTAACAGGTCCCTTAAGAGTTTTAGTAGAAAAATCAACTCTACCTGTGACCTATTTTGATGGTGAAACAGCATCTGGCATTCCTTACATGGAAATCGAAAATGAAGTTTTAGCAGCAGGTGACTTTGTTCAAGTTGGCCTTCGTTTTGCGAGAGAACGTAAACGCCTAACCTTTGATGCTGTATTGCAAAGTGATCAGGTAGGTGAATCAAACTGGACTTTGGTGTGGCAAGATGAGTTTGAGGGCGCCGAAATTGATAGCACCAAGTGGAGTCATGAAGTTAACTGTAATGGTGGTGGTAATAATGAAAAACAATGTTATACCGACAGCCCTAAAAATTCTTCTGTTGAAAACGGTATATTAACGATAACTGCATTCCCAGAAGAAAATCAATCACTTCCATACAGTTCAGCACGCTTACGTACGTTAGATAAAGCCGCGTGGAAGTACGGTCGCTTTGAAATACGCGCAAAATCACCTTCAGGGCAAGGTGCATTTCCCGCTATTTGGATGTTACCAAGCGATTACGTTTATGGTGGCTGGCCAAATTCTGGCGAAATAGATATTTTTGAAGGACTTAATGTTGGTGTGCCGCTTGACGGTGGTGGTATTAATACCGATGTGCATGGTACTTTGCATTACGGTAATGATTGGCCGCACAATGATCATTCAGGTACTCATTATACTTTACCAAATAATGCAAACCCGGCAACTGATTTTCATACATACGCTCTTGAGTGGGAAGAGGGAGAAATTCGCTGGTATGTGGACGGTGTTCTTTATCAAACACAAAGAAAATCTGAGGTTCTGCTTGATAGTGATGGCGATGCGCTAGGCTTAAGTCATAAAGGTTGGTATACACTCATTGACAATAACACGGAAGATAACGGAATTGTTTGGAATAACGCACCTTATAATGAAGACTTTCATTTATTACTTAACTTTGCTGTTGGCGGTAACTGGTCAGAAAATTCACATGCTGGTGGCATAGATGCTTCTGCTTTTCATGCAGGAAATACCTTTGAAATTGATTATATTCGGGTTTATGAATGTTCAATAAGTCCTATGACAGGCCAAGGCTGTGCAACAGATGTTGCCGGTTATGATAACCCTGTTGCCGATGGAGGAACATTAATTAACGGTGCTGCACCTTCGCCGATTAAGCCTTCAACTGATTTGGGTCAAGGTACAATATTTAACCTATATACGGATGAATTGGTAACCGATTTGACTTTTAACAGTTATAACCCTGATGGTGCTATTAGTTACCAACAAGTAGAGCAAACAGGCCGAGGTTTGGTGTTAGATATTAGTAAAACAGGCACTAATGGCAATCTGTATTTTGAATATACGCCGAGCGTTAATTTAGTTTCATGGCAAGAGTATGGCGAGCTAGTTTTTGACTTAAAGCTTGCAAGTAAAGGTGATAACGCTGAGCTATTAGTTAAATTAGACAGTGGTTGGCCGGCAGTAAGTGATTATTCTGTACCCTTACCTGAATTAGGAGAGTGGACTGAAGTACGCATAAGTATTGCTGACTTGCTAGCAGGCGGTAACCGCTTTTCCCCAGGAAATTATGCAGATATTACCAACATTATCAGCCCTTTTGTTGTTGAACCTTCAGGACTTATGAACCTGCAACTTGATAATATTCGTTTTGAATACAGCCTAAATCATGTTGATACTGTGGCAATATTTGACGATGAACTGCATGCACCTTTTGATTACCGTCAATACGTCGCTAATGGTACGGTTACGATGGAAATCCTATCTAATGTT
The DNA here is from genome assembly GCA_047621305.1 of Alteromonadaceae bacterium. Lineage (GTDB taxonomy): Bacteria > Pseudomonadota > Gammaproteobacteria > Enterobacterales > Alteromonadaceae > Colwellia_A. The sequence continues at coordinate 30,845 of JBLHNB010000045.1, forward strand.
GATACAGAGCATGGAGATGTTGCTCAAATACGTTTTGACACTAACGAGTCGGTGGTGTTTTTTCAAGGAAAATTAGACCGTAATGGTATACCTCTACAACTTGATGTTAGTCAGTTTTCTTATCTTGAATTTGAAATAAAAGTTATTGAAGACCCCAGAGATTTGAAAAGCTTTATGGTAAAAATGGATTGTGGCAATCCATGTGGTTCCGGTGACTTTGCAATAGAAACACCAGAGATAGGTGTATGGACATCTTATAAAATAGCAATTACCGACTTAGTCAACAATAGCGGTTCAAGCTTGGATGTAACTAAAGTCGACACGCCTTTAGTTATTTTTCCTGCTTGGGGCAATCAACAAGGTGTAGTGATGCAGATTGACAATATTCGCTTAACCAAAGGCGATGGTGGTACACCTTTACCTCCGCTGCCTCCAAAATCAGTGATAGTTACTCAAGAACTGTCTTTGTATCAAGACCAAATAGCAGAAAACTGGACGCTTTGGGATTGCTGCGACAATGCACACATTACTGAACAAATAGCTATAGAGTCAAGCTACGGCAAAGTTATTGATGTTGATTTCTTTGGTCCTTCGGGCACTGTTTCTGGCTTGACCACCAACAGAATACATGATTTAAGTGCCGTCTCTCTGGGGCGCTTAGCTTTTGACTTAAAATTAGTCAGTGCTGCCAATGATGATAGCGCTGTGATGATATTAAAAGTGGAAGCCAAAGGCGGAACATTTGTACAACTGCCATTGAGTAATAGTCTGGAAGGTCAGATTCCTGTTGTTGGTGATTGGCAACATTACAGTTTTAATTTGGCTAACTTAGCGGCTTCGGGACTAAATTTATCCGCAGTTAATAAAGTATTGATCTTTCCGAGTTGGGAAAAAGCAAAAGGTACGGTTTACCAATTGGACAATGTTCAAATATTACCGTAAACATCAAGAGGGCTGGCTTTTATAGTCAAACGACATTAACGGGCTTAGCCTTCAGCGGGATAGAAACAATTTTTCTATCCCGCCATGCTGTTTTATCTAACATCCCCTAACAAAGCTAAAATTTATTAAGAGTGTAACTGATGAAAAGAAATACCATAATATTGAGTTTAGCCTATTTTTTTATTTTGGTTAATTGCGGGATAGTTACTAAAGATCACCAAGACCCTAAACAGCAAGATGAACGCCCCTCTGTAAAAACAAACAATTTTCGTATCGACCGCGCTGCTTATTTAAACCAGTTACATGGTTTTTGGCTAGGACAAAGCATTGCAAATTGGACTGGGCTAGTGACCGAAATGGATAAAGTTGGTACGCCAGAAACCATGCCTTTTTATACTGATGATGATTGGGGCAGCAAGGATTTACCTGCAATTTGGGGAGAAGGTGTTCCTCATAGTGATACTATTGGCTTTTACTTTGTACAAAAAGGCCAGCCTTGGGGAGCTGATGATGATACTGACATTGAATACATGTACCAATATTTACATGAATTGCACCAAACAAGTATATTAACAGCAGAGCAAATTAGAGACGGTTGGCTAGCTCATATCTACTCGGAAGAAGATGCTCCGCTTTTTAAAAAATTTTCTGATTCTAAAGCAGTAAAAGAAAATTTTTTGTGGGAGTCTAACCAACAAGCCAGAATACTAATGGATCAAGGCATGTTGCCACCAGCAACGAGTGAACCTGAAAATAATACTAAATTCATGATGATTGATGCCCAACTTACAACAGAAATTTTTGGCTTACTCGCACCTGTAAGAACAGACATTGCGTTAAAAATATCACAGCTACCCATTAGAACGTCTGCTAAATATGATGCTCAGTGGGTTTCACAATTTTATATCACCATGCACTCTTTGGCTTCAAAAGTAGATAAGTCACTTTCGATGCAGCAACAAATATTCTGGTTAGCTGGACAAGCAAGACTCATATTACCTGAGCAATCAAGTTCGGCAAAAATGTATGATTTTATTAAAAATTCTTATCAAAAAAATGTAAATAAAAATGATTGGGAAAAAACCCGTGATGAAATTTATCAACGCTATCAAGTGGATCATCTTGATGGCTATCGTTACAAAGCTCCCTTTGAAGCGGGTATTAATTTCGCCGCTAGTTTAGTTAGCCTATTCTACGGGGAAGGAAACATTGTTCGTACTATTCAAATAGGCACTTTGGCGGGTTGGGATTCAGATAACCCAACCGCAACTTGGGGCGGATTGCTTGGCTTTATGATCGGAAAAACAGGGGTTGAACAAGCATTTAAGCAAGATAGTCTTTCACAAAGCTATTGGATTCACCGTACGAGGAAAAATTTTCCTGACCATACTGTGAATCAAAACGGTGAAGATACTTTTACTATGATGGCTCAAAGAGCTCTTAAGGTGATTGACCAGATTGTTGTTGAACAAATGCAGGGGAAAATTGATATAGAAAATAACACTTGGATCATTCCCGAAAAAACTTAGGTATATAGCTTAGAAGCAGCGATAAAGAACAGTAAAATATAACAAATATAACGATTAACATTAGGATTAGTGCCTTTTGAAAAATAAAATAATATTTTTTATTTACCTTTTTATAACTTCAAATGTATTTGCTGAAAGAGTGCCGATCACTGTGATGACACTGAACATTTATGGCTGGAAAACTATGCCTAAGTATAGTGACAATTACGCGCAGCTAATTAATCATAATAAAGTTGATATGCTTGGCATTCAAGAAGGGGTAGATGATTGGCAACTTAAAACTAAGTTACCAACAAACTATCAGCGTTCAATAGCGTTGAAGAACTCACTTGGAGTATGCTGGCAACATAAATTTCAAATATTCATTAATCATTGTCAAGGCAATAAATTTGTCGAATTTGGTCGTTTTGATTTGTCTGACGGTCCTAATGCTACTAGAACAGGAGAGTATGCCGTGATAGAAAAATTAAATAAGCGCTATCTTTTGGTCAATGTTCATTGGGATCATGAAAGTAAAAACACTCGAATAGCCAATGCTAAAGAAACAGCAACCCAACTAAATAAAATCGCCCAATATCCAAAAATATTATTAGGTGACTTCAATAGTCGTTGCAATGATAGCGAGGCTTCGATAGTTCGGACTACAGCGGAGATGACATTGCTTAAAAATGCAGGCATAGATTGCATTTTTGTCAAAGGATTGACAGGAAATGCTAAAAAAATAATCGCTTATCCTTCAGATCATCCAAGTATAGTTGCCACGTTAGTAAGCGATAATTTTTAAACTATGTAACTCTTTTTAATCTTAATTTTTTATTCATGATTTAGCGTTAGGGTTCCTCTTAATAGCTAGAGTAAAACTCGATTAGTTGACCTGTACACGCATCTAAAACTAACACCTATTTAAGTTAAAATCATGGTATTAAACCTTGTTTGTAAGTCTTTAATAACACCAGAAGCGATACTTAAATATTCTCTCTGTGGTTTTAATTTTCATATGTACCTAAAAAATAGGATTTTCATATGAAATAAAGTAGGAACAAATAATTTTTATCCGTGCAATATCGGATTTAACACGACCCATTATCAACGTTCACATAATTATTTTCCCCCCATTGATAAATTATTAAAACAAAAAAAAACTTAAATCATTGTTATAAAATACTTTATATTATAGCAACAATAAACTGCACTGTATGTGAATTGTACTGCTGACACATCAATATCAATATTAATATTAATAACAATTTATATTGATCAATTGTTATTAATAACCTATCTTTACTAATAACCTTTTTTTAACTACATATTAACATGTAAGCGCTTACAACTTGGTGGGAAATTATAAAACTCTTTACATAATTTTATTAATGAAAATTATGTAAACCCAGGATATTAATAATAAAGTTCATTACCTTTAAATATCGTAATGAAAAGGAATTTTACTCATGAAAATAGCAAAAATATCGATACAATTAGCGCTAGCTCTAAATATGTATTCTATGGCAGTAGCCAATGCTCAAACACCTAACTATGGTGAAGCGTTGCAAAAATCTATCTACTTTTATGAAGCTCAACAATCCGGCGTATTGCCCCCATGGAATAGAGCCGAGTGGCGCAGTAATTCTACCATTCATGACGGCAGTGACAATGGGATAGATCTTTCAGGTGGTTGGTATGACGCTGGTGATCACGTGAAGTTTGGTTTTCCTATGGCTGCTAGTGCCACAATGTTGGCTTGGGGTGTGGTTGAATACCCACAAGCGTATCAACAAAGTGGTCAAATGGAGCATATTAAAAATAATTTGCGTTTTGTTGCCGATTATTTTGTCAGCGCACATCCTTCTGCAAACGTATTTTACGGTCAAGTAGGAAAAGGTGCTAACGATCACGCTTGGTGGGGTTCTGCAGAAGTGATCGAAGCGAGTTCAAGATCGGCGGCAAATAGACCATCTTATGCAATATCCCCTACTTGTCCAGGATCAGATCTTGCTGGTGAAACTTCCGCAGCACTTTCTGCCATAGCAATGATTTTTGTCGATGATGACCCCAAATACTCAGCTAACTTAATTCGCCATGCCCGCCAATTGTATACTTTTGCCAAAACCTACCAGGGAAAATACAGTGAATGTATTACGGATGCATCTGGCTTTTATAATTCATGGAGTGGTTATAAAGATGAGTTAGTATGGTCCGCCATTTGGTTACATCGCGCTACGGGCGAAACAACTTACCTTGATGCCGCTAAAGCTGATTACGCCGACTTAAATACAGAAAACCAAACAACAATAAAGTCATATAAATGGACTCATGCGTGGGATGATAAAGGCTACGGTTCATACGTATTATTAGCACAATTAACTAATGACCCTCAATATCGCGCCGATGCGGAACGTTGGTTAGATTATTGGAGCACCGGCTATAATGGCGAACGTGTTAGTTATACGCCAGGAGGTTTAGCGCAACTTGATCGCTGGGGCGCGACTCGTTATTCCGCAAACACTTCATTTATAGCATTACTATACGCTGACTATTTGACTAAAGCGGATCCGACCAATCCCCGTGTAACAGCCTATCAAGATTTTGCCATCGGCCAAATGGAATATCTTATGGGTGATAACCCAAAGGGTTTTCCTTATCAAATAGGCATGGCTGAAAATGGCCCTAAAAATCCTCACCATAGAACGGCTCATGGTAGTTGGGCAGACAGTTCAAAGTTTCCGGTACAAAGTCGCCATTTGTTAGTCGGTGCATTAGTTGGTGGACCTGCAAATGGTGATAGTTATGACGATGATCGTGATGATTACATTGCCAATGAAGTTGCTACGGATTACAACGCAGGTTTTACTTCAGCATTAGCACGTATGTATCTTGAGTTTGGTGGCAAACCCATACCAGAAGCTGACTTTCCAGTTAAAGAAGTAAAGGACTTGGAGTATTACGTAGAAGCAAAAGTAAACTCAACAGGGCCTCGTTATATAGAAATTGGATCACTAACCCATAATCATACTGCTTGGCCGGCGCAAGTCAGTGATCAACTTAAATTACGTTATTGGGTTGACCTACGTAGTGAAATCGCGAAAGGGTATCGTGTCCAAGACATCGCGGTTAGCGTGGCTTATTCACAAGCTCAAAGTGTTTCGGCGTTAAAGAGTTGGGGAAATGTCGCTGACCATATTTATTATACAGAAGTCTCTTTTGCGGGTATTAATATTTTTCCAGGTGGCCAATCAGACTCGAAAAAAGAAGTGCAATTTCGTATATCACTCCCTAATACATCTAATATAGCTGAATGGGATAATACAGCAGACCCTTCTTGGGCAGATTATAGCAGTACATATAGTCGCGCCCCACAAATAGCATTATATGATGGCGAAACATTAGTGTGGGGAACTGAGCCTTCACCTCCTTGTGGTGAAAACACGGGTATAAATTGTTTTCCTACAACAGAAAATGTAAACGTAGAAACCGCTTTTGAAACACCGATAGCAGTTAATTTAATAGCCACAGATAGTGATGGTACCATCCTTCATTATAACGTCACGGCACCATCTTTCGGTCAACTTAGCGGTACAGGAAATACACGAATATACACACCAAATACGGCCTTTTCAGGCAACGATAGTTTTACCTATACTGCCGTTGATAATGACAACGCAGTATCTCCACCGGCAACAGTCAATATAAATGTCGCAGAAGCGATCATCCCAAGTGTAATGATTACATCACCAACATCAGGCAGTGAAGTCTATACAGGGCAAAATATAACGATTCAATATAGCTTTGCTAATGCGGCATCGGTCAATATTATGCTTGATGGTGCTATCGTCGTCGCAGCAACAACAAATACCTCTGCCATTCTTACTGCACCAGAAACAGCAGGAATTTTTATTATTGAAGTCGTCGCACTAGACAGTGATGGTAACGTCTTAAATGCAGCTCAAAGTGTTCACTTATCAGCGATTATTCAACCTGATAATAGCGCACCGGTTGCTCACTTTAATGTGGTTACAACAGACCTTAACATTGAATTAGACGCATCACTCTCTCGTGATATTGATGGCGACCCATTAACGTATAGCTGGGATTTTGGTGATGGTAGCGCAAGCAGTAATACCGTAACCGCGAGGCACTCTTATAGCACTGCAGGTACATATACCGTTTATTTAAATGTTGATGACGGCCACGGACATAATCATGGCGTAACACAAAATGTGATCGTTACCGATCCCGTTATTGGTAATAGCCGTTGTGAATATATTATCAGTAATGAGTGGCCAACAGGTTTTGTCGCTGTGATCCGTATCACCAACAATGCCAGTACCGCTATTAATAACTGGCAAGTAAGCTGGGAATACGACGATGGTACTTTAAGAACCCAAGGTTGGAATGCAACAGTTACCGGCAGCAATCCTTATACTGCAACCCCCCTTTCATGGAATAGTAATATTCCAGCAGGTCAATCGATAGAGTTTGGTATGCAAGGTACAAAAGGTACTCCTAATAACCCTGCGCTTACACCCGTTGTGTCAGGCAATGTCTGTAATTAATATAACCATGACCTTGTACCTAAGCTCAAGTTAGGTACAAGGTAGATTCGGCAAAGATCCACGTAGGCACATGTCGATTTAACAAAGATTAATAGCTCCCGCCTTTGCTCTATAGAGTATTGAGGCAGAATTAATGTGTTCAATTTTTACCATTGCCATGTATTCACAATAGCATCAATATAATTATTTTTACATTAAATAACAATAAGTTAACTGCAGGACAAACCAGTAATAAGGACAGTAAAATGAATAAGTCTATTTTATCAAAAATGTTAAACGCATTATCAGTTTCTGCGAGCTTACTATCAGTAACACTATTGGCTGCTAAACCATTAAATCATGACGATTGGCTACATGTTGATGGTAATAAAATGGTTGACGAACAAGGTATTTATAGCGATACGTTAGCACTGTCAACCTGCACACCTTACCCCTTATAAAAACAAAGAATTCTATTTAATCAAGTCGTTAATTACACGTACTCGCTTAAACGAATAAACCGTAAAACAATGGAGAACAAAATGATGAAAAGTAAAATTAAACCATTACGCAGAGCTATCCTATTGGGTTTGCTCGGTGTAGCCGGAAGTTATGCAACCGCTGCTCAAGCAGCACAGTGTGAGCATGTAATACAAAGTGACTGGCCAACTGGGTTTGTCGCTGAAATTCGCATCACTAATGATGGCACAACGCCAATTAAAGGTTGGGAAGTTCAGTGGTCTTATGATGATGCTATAGCAACCAATATCTGGAATGCGAATGTCAGTGGGTCGAATCCTTATACCGCGAGCCATTTGAGCTGGAATGGCACCATAGCACCTGGTAGCAGCACTGTTTTTGGATTACAGGGGCATAAATCTGTTGCAAATAGTGCTGCGCCAGTAGCCTTAATAACCGGTGATATTTGTGGTGAGTTACCACCAGCTGATAGTGATAATGATGGCGTTGCTGATGATATAGATCTATGTGCAGATACGCCAGCGGGTGATACGGTTGATGCGCAAGGTTGTACCATAATATTTGATGCCGATAACGATGGCGTACAAGACACTGTGGATCAGTGCCCGAATACACCGGCCGGTGATGAGGTTGATGCCGTGGGTTGTACTGTGTTGCCAGATACAGACAAGGATGGTATTGACGATACAATTGATCAGTGTCCAAATACGCCAGCGGGTGATCTGGTTGATGCCCAGGGCTGTACCTTACCCCCTATCATAGATGATGATCAAGATGGTATTGCAAATGAAATTGATCAGTGCCCAAACACACCACCCGGTACAGCCGTTGATGCAACAGGTTGCGCAGTAGATGGGACTTTCCGAGTTGATGCAACCGGTAATATCACCAAAAATGGCACTGTATTACCGGTGCAATGTGGTAACTGGTTTGGCCTTGAGGGACAACATGAGCCGTCAGATTCGGCTAACAATCCAGGTGGCGCACCCATGGAGCTCTACGTTGGTAACATGTGGTGGTCAAACAATGGCAAAGGTACAGGCCGAACAGTCCAACAGACCATGAATGAGCTCAAAGCTGAAGGGATCAACGTGATCCGTCTGCCGATCGCACCACAAACATTAGATGAAACCAATCCGCAAGGCATGGGGTTTGCAAATAACGGAGGCGCGCTGAAGAACCATGAATCTGTGCGTCAAACCAATGCCCGTCAAGCCATGGTGGATTTCATTAAAAAAGCTGACGAAAATGAGCTTCAGGTGATCATAGATATTCACTCTTGTTCTAACTATGTTGGCTGGCGTGCAGGTAAACTAGATTCTGTACCTCCTTATACAGATAAAGATCGTGTTGGGTATGAGTTCACCCGTGAAGGCTATGCTTGTGCTGCTGCCGGTGACGGTGTCACGGTTCATGAATACAATGAAGAGATCTGGTTAGATAACTTAAGAGAAATTGCTGGTCTATCTGCTGAGATAGGTGTCGACAACATTATGGGTATCGATATCTTTAATGAACCATGGGATTACACTTGGGAAAACTGGAAAACATTGTCTGAGAATGCCTATGAGGCGATCAATGAAGTTAACCCCGATATACTGATTTTTGTTGAAGGTATTTCTGCCAGTACGTCTGATGGTGTAGATGTTCCTCATGGTGATCCCGCAACTAACCCGAACTGGGGGGAAAATTTCTTTGAACATCAGATTAACCCATTAAATATTCCGAAAAACCGTTTGGTTATCTCGCCGCATACTTATGGTCCTTCAGTGTTTGCACAGCAACAATTTATGGATCCGGCACAACCTGAGTGTGAAGGTTTGAGTGGTGATAAAGCCGGTGAAGCGAATTGCAACCTAGTCATTGACCCTGCAAAACTGAACGCTGGTTGGGATGAGCACTTTGGTTATTTGCGTGACCAAGGTTATGCCATGGTGATTGGTGAATTTGGTGGCAACATGGATTGGCCAAATAATTCACGACTCGCAGAGCAGGAAATGTGGAGTCACATTGAGCCAGGTGTAGATCGTGTGTGGCAAAGTACACTGGTTGATTACATGAAAGACAAGGATATCCAGGGCTGTTATTGGTCAATCAACCCAGAATCTGGCGACACTGGTGGTTTATACTTACACGCCTATGATCCGATCGATAATAAAAGTGATTGGGGTTATTGGTTAGATTTTGACAAGAGAAAAACAGACTTATTGAAATGGCTTTGGGGAGAGTAAGCACCTTAACTAAATCATAAGAGTACCAAGGTCAGACCTTCCTTTTTCAAAATATGAAAAAATAAGATCTGGCCTCACAAACACACTTCCTTTCATTAAAAATATTATCTAATAACTCTTAAAGAGGTCTAACATGACGTTAAATTTTAAGCGAAGAAAAATCAGCCTCGCAACCTTATGTTTATTAACGGCAACAATTAGTAGTCTTGTGGTCAATGCAGAAATAAAACCTGTCAATAGCTTAAGGGTAAATCAACATGGATATTTACCTAGCCAACCTAAACATGCTGTATACGCAGGTGCCGCAGGTAAAACTTGGCAACTAAAAAATAGCGTGGGTGTAATCGTAGCCACAGGAACAACAAGTAGTTATAGTAACGATATCGCTTCAGGAGATACCGTTTCTCATATCGACTTTTCGAGTGTAACGACACAAGGCGATGATTACGTTTTACATATAGGTTCACAAACGAGTTACCCATTTAAAATTAGCGACTACGTATACACCGCCATGAAAGAAGATGCTTTAATGTATTTTTATCATCAACGTTTTGGTATGCCGGTATTAGCGGAATTTGTCGGCAAAGAGTTTTCTCGTGAAGCAGGGCATACTTTTGATAATAACCTCCCTTGTGATGATGACTTACCTTCAGATTGGCCAAACAGTGTTGCCTGTAGTTATAGCTTAAATGTCAAAGGCGGACATGCTGATGCCGGAGATTATGGCGGTTATGTGGTTAACGGCGGTTATTATACGTGGTTATTGCAACACGTCTATGAAGCTAATCCAATGGCTTACCCTGATGGTTCATTATTAATACCAGAAAGCAGTAATGGTATACCTGATATTTTAGATGAAGCGCGTGTTGAACTCGATTTTATCGCTCGTATGCAAGTACCTCAAAATTTCACGCCATATCCAGGCATGATCCATCATAAAAAATCATGGCAAGACTGGGCTCCTTTTCCACTTGCTCCTGCCGATGACAATGGTCTTTACTGGAGCAAACCACAAAGTAAACGAACCATTAAACCTGTATCTACAGCTGCCACATTAAACGGTGCCGCAGTGATGGCACAAGCCGCTCGTTTATGGAAAGACTATCCACAAGCAGCAGGCTTTGATGGCAGTACACTCCCTTATTACCAAACACTAATAGAAAAAGCTGAACTTGCATGGGCTGCCGCCATAACGTCACCCGCACTTTTTGCCTCAGCTGATGCTTCAAAAGGTAGTGGTCCTTATAACGATAATAAAGTGAGTGATGAATTTTACTGGGCAGCGACAGAGTTATACTTAACAACAAAGAAAGAAAAATATAAAACCTATTTATTATCAAGTCCATACTTTGCTGTTTTTAGTGACTTTGATTGGGCTGAAACACATGTGGGGGGCAGTTTATCTCTCCTTATTAACCAAGCTGATTCAGGTTTAACCACACAACAAAACAATCAACTTATAACAGGTATAAGTGGCTTTGCTGACACCTTATTAAATACAATTTCCAACGAAGGGTATATGACGCCGCTTGCACCAAAAGCACAAAGTCCTATTGGTGGTGCATGTACGGGTAGTTATGTTTATCCTTGGGGATCTGTTGGTTCCTATGTATTAAGCCAAGGTATTCACCTCGCCAGTGCACATCGTGCAACCGGAGAACAAAAATATTTAGATGGTGTGACTCGTAGTATGGATCATGTACTGGGTATTAATGCACTTGACCGCGCTTATATGACTGGGTATGGTGAAAATTCAACAACAGAACCCCACCATAGATTTTGGTTAAAGTCGAAAGCCAATCCAGTTACGGCAATTGCTGAAGCAATATCGATCCCCTACCCTGGTGCCGTTACTGGCGGTCCTCAAAACGACTTAGTCGATGATGGCAGTAGTGGTTTAGAAGCTCCAGGAACGCCTTGCTCAACCCCTGCGAAAAGTTATGCTGATCATTGGAATAATTACTCTTCCAATGAAATTACGGTTAACTGGAATGCAAACTTAGTTGCGGTGCTCGCTTATATTGAAGAAGCGATCCCTGCACCTAAAGATGCTATTGCTCCACAAGCACCAGATAATATAATCGCAACAGCAACCAGTGGTTCTTCAATAGGAGTAAGCTGGGATACCGCTAGCGATAATGCACAGGTACGTAACTATAATGTTTATATGAAACCCGCCAATGGCAGCTATGCATTGTACGATCGCACTATGTCGACTTTTTCATCTTTCGTCCCTTTAATTCCCAATACTGAGTATTGTTTTAAAGTTGCCGCTCAAGATTATACCGGGCTAATTTCTTCACAATCGAACCCGGTATGTACCACCACAAATGCCACTACAGCCTATGAAATTTATTATCAACCCAATAACTCAGCAATGAGTGACTATGTGGGAACAGGCGCAATAGAACAACCTGAAGCGCCTAAAACAGTACCTGATTACCCACAATAAACAGCTACGCTTTCCGATAAGTAGTCTATATTTAATATAAGCGTTCATTGAGGTGTTCAATCATGAGTAAAAATCAGGTTCAATATCAAAAAGGCTATAGTTTACTT
>JBLHNB010000046.1:0-42245 GCA_047621305.1 Alteromonadaceae bacterium
GACCCACCTGATTCCATTCCGAACTCAGAAGTGAAATGCAGTAGCGCCGATGGTAGTGTGGGAGTTCCCATGTGAGAGTAGGACATTGCTAAGCTTCTATTTAAGATGAAACCGTAGTTTACTGCGGGTTTATCGGCCCCGTGGAGGGGTTCCCGAGTGGCCAAAGGGATCAGACTGTAAATCTGACGGCTCAGCCTTCGGTGGTTCGAATCCACCTCCCTCCACCACTTCTTATCCTTTATAAATATACTCTCCTCTAATTAACATCAAATATCTATATATTAATTTATGCTATTCAATTATTTTAATAGTGTCTGTAACCAATCTCATTTAAAATCACCCTATAATTATTAAGCTAAAATTGATAAACAGCTATGTCATGGCAAGCAACCCAAACATGGGAAAGTGCACAATTAAAAGCAATATTACTTACTAAAGTACGCTTATTCTTTGCACAAAGAGATGTCGTTGAAGTTGAAACTCCATTGTTATCGCAAGGAACAGTCACCGATGTTTATATTGATGCCTTCACCAGTAAGTACAGCTTTTTAGCTGATACGAGTGCTAATGTTGAATGTGATCTTTATTTACAAACTTCGCCTGAATTTGCAATGAAACGTTTATTGGCTTCAGGTTACGGTTCTATATATCAAATATCTAAAGCATTTAGACACGAAGCATTTGGCCGTCATCATAACCCTGAATTTACCATATTAGAGTGGTATAGAATCGGTTTTGACCATTTTAAATTAATGGATGAAGTTGAAGATTTACTTATGAGTGTGCTCGGATGTGGTGAAATAGAACGTATAAGTTATCAGGCACTTTTTGTAAAAACTCTAGGCATTGATCCGCTATCTTGTGATGTGACTAGACTCATTAGTTTTCTAGAAGAACGTAATTTGTTAAGTGACTGGTTATTAGAAGTACCGTCAATTGATATTTTATTACAGTTTATATTTTCTGAAGTTATCGAGCCCTCTATTGGAAAAAATGTACCATGTTTTGTATTTGATTTTCCGAGTAGTCAAGCATCTTTAGCAAAAATATCACCCCATGACAATAGAGTAGCAGAACGATTTGAATGTTATTTTAAAGGCGTTGAGTTAGCAAATGGATTTAACGAATTAACTGATGCAGAACAACAATTAAAGCGATTTAAAGTAGACAATGGTATAAGAACAGCACTTGGAAACAAAAAAAGATCAATAGACTTTCGTTTTATTAATGCGTTAAATCATGGTTTGCCTGACTGTGCTGGAGTCGCTTTAGGTATCGATAGATTAATGATGATTGCACTTGATGTTGACTCAATTGACCAAGTTATTAGTTTTCCTATCGAGCATGCTTAAACAAAATAAGCTGTTATATTATATCAATTGTGATAGTATCTCATTATTGTATTAGGTGATATTCACCTGTGATTGATATTTAACATTAAATTTTGTTTAATTATAGGTTTAGAAATAATGCTTGATAGAATTGGAATAACCGCAACATCATTATGCGCACTACATTGTATAATGTTACCTCTTTTATTACCCACATTGCCTTTACTTGGACTTAGTTTTTTAGCTGACCACGCTTGGGAACATGTTTTTCTAGCTATCACAGCCATACTAGGATCTTTTGCATTATATTCTGGTTATAAGCGTTACCACCAACAACGTTATCCATTCTACCTTTTGGCAGCTGGTATCATTATTTATTGGATTAAACATGACTTTTCAGAAAGTATACAACCTATTTTTATATTTATTGGTGCATCGCTAATTGTTAGCGCACATTTTATTAATTTGAAGCTCTGTAATAATAAAAAACGTAATAGACAGAACAACTGCTGTGTGAAATAACTTAAATATCGAAGTCTTTTAATTTTCGCGTTAAGGTATTTCTACCCCAGCCCAGTTTTTTAGATGCTTGTTGTTTATGGCCTTGAGTAAATATTAATGCGTGTTCAAGGGCTATTTTTTCAAATTCAGGCAGTGCTATATCCAGTATGCTATTTTGGCCGTTATTTAGCGCCTCATCCATCCATAAACCAAATGCCTGTTGCCAAGTTGTAAACTCGGTATTTTGTATTGTCGCACGCTCATTCATTTCTGGTGGTAAATCATCGATTAATACTTCTTGCCCAGTAGCCATGACAGTTACATATCTACATAGATTTTCAAGTTGACGCACGTTGCCAGGCCAATTACACCTTTTAAGATATAACGAAGTATTTTTATTAAGTGATTTTGGTTCAACACTTAGTTCATCTGCTGCTTTTATTAAAAAATGTTTCGCAAGTTGATCAATATCTTCTTTACGCTCTCGTAAACTGGGTAGATGAATACGTATCACATTTAAACGATGAAAGAGGTCTTCTCTAAATTCATTTTTTCTTACTTGGACTTCTAAATTCTGGTGAGTCGCAGCAATAATACGTACATCCACTTTAATCGATGAGTGCCCACCTACTCGGTAAAACTCACCATCAGCCAATACTCGAAGAAGACGTGTTTGGATATCTAAAGGCATATCACCAATCTCATCGAGAAATAAGGTTCCGTTATGAGCTTGCTCAAACCGACCTTGCCTAACCGTGTTTGCGCCAGTGAACGCTCCTTTTTCATGACCAAATAGTTCCGATTCGATAAGATCTTTTGGGATTGCCGCCATATTTAATGGAATAAAAGGGGCCTTAGATCTTGGACTGTGCATATGTAATGCATGGGCAACTAATTCTTTTCCTGTTCCAGATTCACCATTTATTAATACACTAATACTCGAACGGGACAAGCGGCCTATAGCTCGGAAAACTTCCTGCATTGCAGGTGCTTCTCCAATTATACCAACACTAGGAGACACAACTTCTTTTTGATGATTTCTAACATTGAGCTCTCGCGCATGGGTTAAAGCACGTTTACTTAATGAAATAGCTTCTTCTATATCAAAAGGTTTTGGTAAATATTCAAATGCGCCCCCTTGATATGCATTAACTGCACTGTCCAAATCAGAGTGTGCGGTCATAATGATGACTGGAATATTAGGATATTCAGTGCTTATTTGGTTTAATAGTGTCATACCATCGATATTAGGCATTCTAATATCTGAAATGATCACTTCAGGCTGTGCATATTCTAGTGCTGACAATAAGTTAGATGCATTTTCAAAAGAAGCCGAGCTGATATTAGCCTTACTTAAGGCCTTTTCTAATACCCAGCGAATTGAATTATCATCATCTACAAGCCAAATCTGTTCAGTGCTCATTATGTATTCTCTTGAATAATGGGGAGTAAAATAATAAATTCAGTCTTACCTAGTCTACTTTTACAAAGTAATTTACCTTGATGTTGCTGTACTAAAGTTTGACATATAGATAGTCCTAGGCCTGTTCCATCTGAGCGTCCAGATACCATAGGGTAAAATATTGTATCTTGTATTTCAGTGGGAACCCCTGGTCCATCATCAATAATACTAATTTTAATAGATAATTTTACACGTTTACTATTGATGGTTTGATTACTGGCAATACGGGTTTTAAGTACAATGCAGTTTTCACTTCCTGTGACTTGTATAGCGTTATTTACTATATTAAGAATCACTTGCTGTAACTTGTCTTCATCGAATGATATATCGGGAATTGAAGGATCATAATCTCTAGTCAAATTGATATTTTTAGGGTTATTTAACGCAACGAGTTGATAAATTTTCTCAAGTACAACATGGATATTTTGTTCTTTCATTGTAGGTAATTGGTTTGGCCCTAATAAACGGTCAACCAAATTTGTTAGTCTATCGACCTGTTCGATGATCATCGTAGTATATTCTTTATGCTCTGTATTAATCTCTGAACTTAATAATTGTGCAGCACCACGTAACCCACCTAAAGGGTTTTTAATCTCATGTGCTAAGCCTCTAATTAGCTCGCGTGCTGATGACCATTGTAATTGCTGGAATGCTTCTGCACTAATTTGTTTTTGTTGATCTATTCGTTTGAATTCTAATAATATATGTGAACTTTCATTAAACTCAACTAAAGAAGCGGTGATTTCGACTGAGATCGCCGATTGGTCGAAAAATTCAATGGTAACATCACTATCATTGAATTCTTGTCCAGAAGATAATAATCGCAACAGTCTTTTTTGACAGAGTGATATTTTTGAAAATACTGTTATTAATTTATGCTGGTAGAGTTTATTTAAACTTTTTCTAAATAGTGCTTCTCCAGCGGGATTAATATATTGAATGGTTAAAACTTCATCCAGTACAACAATAGCTGTTACCATTTGATTCGGTAATTTTTGCAGAAAGCTGTCTTTAGGTTTCTGGAATTTTTGTATGCTCTTCAATATAAATCCTCTGCGCACCAATGTAGGGCAAGGTAATGGCGATTGTAGTAAATATTGGTGCAATATTCATCTACTTAAACGCTAATTGGCCTTAACTACAGAGGTTTTGTGCATATAAAAGGTTATTGAAGGAGATGATGCAATAATCTTGCCCTTCTCATTTAACAAGGTCATTTTTATTTGGTGTTCACCGCGTTCAATATCACGAAGTGCAAATATTGAATGTGGTTGAGGCGCGCCATAAGGAATATTATCCATATAAAGTTGAGTTAGTAGCCCTCGTTTAAATATAGGCTTAATAAGCCCAGACACATGAACTGAGCCAGTATTATCTCTAATTGTTGAGTTATCGGCAGGTTGAACTATGACTACTTGGTAGTCATCTGCAACTTCTTTTGAGGGGATATCTAATATAGAAGTATCAATTGATGAGGTGATATTGTTAGTTGTTTTAACTACAACTTGTTCTGCACCGGCCTTAGGACTATCGGAAAATACCAATACTCCGGCATCATTACGCCATACGTAAATTTTAGCTGAAGTTGCCTGCACCGGAAAAGTAAGTGATATAAGCAGTACTGTAATACTTAAAAGTTTAAATAAGAACAAAGATGATGTTTCTCCAATTTAAGTTTCATCACTAATAAATAACGTAATAGTTACAAGGTCTAAATAATTTAAACGACTTGATTGTACTTATCAAATAATTTATTCCTACTAAAAAAAAAGCTCACCTAAGTGAGCTTTTAATAATGTCTATTACAAATAATAGCATAGACTAAGTTTACATTTTATACACTATAATACATATCAAATTCAACAGGGTGAGTTGTAGAGTTAAGTAACACAACTTCTTCGCGTTTAAGCCCTATATATGCATTAATCATATCAAGATCCATTACACCGCCAGCAGTTAAATAATCATTATCAGCTTCTAATGAATCAAGCGCTTCTTCTAAAGAAGAACATACTTGTGGTATAGATGCTGCTTCTTCAGCTGGAAGGTCGTATAAATCTTTATCCATCGCATCACCTGGGTGGATTTTGTTTTTAATACCATCAAGGCCAGCCATTAACATAGCCGTGAATGCTAGGTAAGGGTTTGCTGACGGATCTGGGAAACGAACTTCAATACGCATTGCTTTAGGGCTTGGTACAATTGGAATACGAATAGACGCAGAACGGTTACGTGCTGAGTATGCAAGCATTACCGGAGCTTCAAAACCAGGAACAAGGCGTTTGTACGAATTAGTAGAAGCATTAGTGAAAGCGTTAAGCGATTTAGCATGTTTGATGATACCACCAATATAGTAAAGAGCCATTTCAGACAATCCGCCATACTTATCACCAGAGAATAAGTTAACACCATCTTTAGCGAGAGATTGATGAACATGCATACCTGTACCATTATCACCGACTAAAGGCTTAGGCATAAACGTTGCTGTTTTACCGTAAGCATGAGCTACGTTATGAACAACATACTTATAAATTTGAACTTCATCTGCTTTTTTTACCATAGTATTAAAGCGACAAGCAATTTCGTTTTGACCTGCAGTAGCAACTTCATGATGATGAGCTTCAACAACTAAACCCATTTCTTCCATGACTAAACACATAGCTGAACGTAAATCTTGTGAAGAGTCGACAGGTGATGTTGGGAAATAACCACCTTTAACACCAGGACGATGTCCCATGTTACCTTCTTCATACTCAGTACCTGAATTCCAAGCCGCTTCTTTATCATCGATCTTGTAGAAAGAACCAGACATATCAGTGTGGAAACGCACATCATCAAATACAAAAAACTCTGGCTCTGGGCCAATCAAGACTGTATCTGCAATACCGGTACTACGTAAGTACTCTTCAGCGCGATTAGCAACTGAACGAGGATCACGACTATAACCTTGCATAGTTGCAGGCTCAACAATGTCACAACGTAAGTTTAGTGTTACAGCTTCTGTAAATGGGTCTAAGACTGCAGTTGAAGCATCGGGCATCATAACCATGTCTGATTCATTAATGCCTTTCCAACCTTCAATAGAAGAACCGTCGAACATTTTACCATCTTCAAAAAAGTCATCATTTACTTGATGATGAGGAATTGAAATATGTTGCTCTTTACCTTTTGAATCCGTAAAACGTAAGTCAACAAATTTAACATCGTGTTCTTTAATTAGATCTAAAACTGCTTGTGACATTGATTGTCTCCAATGGATTTAAGTTTAAATTTTTCAATTACTTTCTATTTATGATATTTCTAAAGCTAAAAGTGTGCCATAACGCAAGTTGTTGATATA
This sequence comes from Alteromonadaceae bacterium, assembly GCA_047621305.1. Taxonomy (GTDB): domain Bacteria; phylum Pseudomonadota; class Gammaproteobacteria; order Enterobacterales; family Alteromonadaceae; genus Colwellia_A. Next base: position 6,635 of record JBLHNB010000046.1, read on the forward strand.
TGATGATTTATCTAGTTACCCTTAATCTTTCTGCACTGCTTTGGTGCTTGTGTTGCATTATTTTGGTGCGCATGCACTATTTTGAATAGTATGAAGTATAGCAGGAGCTTGTAAACACGAAAGTACAATATTTGTGATAGGCTAATTATTGGCTATGTAAATTTAACTTTGTACTGTATAATGCGCGCCCATTAATAGTCTCCTATTCAACCTTGAATATTAACAACGAGTAAATGCCTGTGTTAGATAAATTACGTAATGTTGCCATCATCGCCCACGTCGATCACGGTAAAACAACTTTAGTTGATAAACTACTTGAGCAATCAGGTACTTTAGATGCACGTGTCGGTCATGACGAACGTGTAATGGATTCAAATGATATTGAAAAAGAACGTGGCATAACAATTTTAGCTAAAAATACCGCAGTTAACTGGAATGGCTACCGAGTAAACATTGTAGATACTCCTGGCCATGCTGATTTTGGTGGTGAAGTAGAGCGTGTAATGTCTATGGTTGATTCTGTATTGTTAATTGTTGATGCACAAGAAGGGCCAATGCCACAAACTCGCTTTGTTACACAAAAAGCATTTGCTCAAGGTTTAAAGCCAATTCTAGTTATTAATAAAGTTGATAAGCCAGGTTCTCGTCCTGATTGGGTAATGGATCAAGTTTTTGAATTATTCGATAACTTAGGTGCTACTGATGAACAGTTAGATTTTAAAGTTGTTTATGCTTCTGCAATTAATGGTTGGGCATCACTTGAAGAAGGTGTAACTGGCACTGACATGACTCCTTTATTTGATACTATTATCAATGAAGTACCATCTCCAGATGCGGATATAGATGGTCCATTTCAAATGCAAATTTCTCAACTTGATTACAGTTCATATTTAGGTGTAATTGGTGTTGGTCGTATTAAACGTGGTAGCGTTAAACCAAATCAACAAGTGACTATTCAACTAGCAAGTGGTGGTGTACATAATGCTAAAGTAGGTAAAGTATTTGGTTACTTAGGACTTGATCGTCACGATATCGCGGAAGGTTTTGCAGGTGATATTATTGCGATCACTGGTTTAGGTGAATTGAAAATTTCTGATACAGTTTGCTGCCCAACGGAAGTCGAAGGTTTACCAGCATTATCGATTGATGAACCTACTATCAACATGACATTCCAAGTAAACACCTCTCCTTTTTGTGGTCAAGAAGGTAAGTACGTTACCTCACGAAATATTAAAGACCGTTTAGATAAAGAATTGATTCATAACGTTGCTTTACGTGTTGAGCAACTTGATGATCCTGATAAATTTAAAGTTTCTGGTCGTGGTGAATTACATTTAGGTATTCTCATTGAAAACATGCGTCGAGAAGGTTTTGAGTTAGCGGTATCTCGTCCAGAAGTGATTGAACGTATAATTGATGGTGTATTAAATGAACCATACGAAACAGTAACGATTGATGTTGAAGAGCAACATCAAGGTCCTATTATGGAGAAAATGGGCGTTCGTAAAGCTGAATTAACTGATATGGCACCTGATGGTACCGGTCGTATTCGTATGGACTTTATTATGCCAAGTCGTGGCTTAATTGGCTTCCAAACAGAATTTATGACATTAACGTCAGGTTCTGGCTTAATTTATCATACATTCTTTGAATACGGACCTCATAAAGGTGGCGATATTGGCCAACGTAAAAATGGTGTAATGATTGGTAATGCAACGGGTAAAGCACTAACCAACGCGATATTTAACTTACAATCTCGTGGTCGCATGTTAATCGGACACGGTGTTGATATCTATGAAGGTCAAGTTATCGGTATTCATAGCCGTGATAACGACTTAACGGTAAACGCACTTAAGGGTAAGCAGCTAACTAACGTTCGTTCGTCTGGTACTGATGAAGCGCAAACATTAACGCCGCCAATTATCATGTCATTAGAGCAAGCGTTAGAGTTTATTGATAACGATGAATTAGTCGAAGTAACGCCTGAAAATATTCGTATTCGCAAAAAATTCTTGAAAGAGAACGATCGTAAAAGAGAAAATAGAACCGGGAAATAAGCGGCTACTTTCTTAAAAAATCCAGTTTAGGACTACCTAAACTGGATTTTTTGTTTCTATATTAGAATATTTAAAGTGATTATCTTCAATTCCTTAAAATTATTGCTGACTTGTATTGGTTAGAATATCCCAGAGCTGCGGTGCTCTCTGTGCCAATAGTACTATAGATTGTTCTACACATCCTTGTCGGTATTAGCTCATATACGGACACTAAGCTGTACATTGAATTACTTTTCTAAACCATAACATGTCGACAAATTTACGCTAAATGATATCTTGTTGTTATTTGTTTGATTCTAAGCCAATAGTATAATTAAGGCATGAAAAAATAGGTAAGTTAAAACCTATTCTTGTGTAAGACATATCTCAACATCGCGTCAGATTAAATACTCCATTAAAAAAATATACATATAAAATGCTTATAAATCAATCAATTGTTTTTTATATGCGTATTATCTCAAAACATCAAATATTCTTGAAAACTATTTTACTTGTTAGCCAACTGGCTGAACTAAATATAGCTGCTACTATTTATCTGAAAGTTAATATCTTCGTTAACTGCCTAAACAATAAATATGAAAGGAGTGGTATCAAAGTGGAAAAGGTTAAGTTAGTAAGGTTAAGTAGTCTATTTGAAAAAATGGTCTCAGATAATGCAAATAATGCTGAAAAACGCGAGCTTAATAACCTTTATCAAGAATACATAAACTTTGGTAGAGATAATGAAATACACCATTCTTCTTCTAAACAACACCAAGCGGTAGGATAATTACACCATATTACTATTGGCGTATCTTTTATTTGTATATTTATTTTATATTAAAGGGAATTAGTATTATGTCTCCAGAGCAATTAAGAACACTGCAAAAATTAAGTCGCTTATTCGAAGATGGTTGTGCTGGCCCTAGTCAGATAAAGCAATTATCAGAGCTACTTACTACGATCAATCAAAGTCGTGATATTCATGAACACTTTGAGAAATCAACAATTCTTCAAAATAATTCATTTAAAGTTTAAAGTTTACAACTTGTTTGATTCGACCTCAATATAGGCGAAACTAGTTATTTGACACCTCTCTCTTCCATTTGTTATTTTCCTATTTATAAATTGCTTCATTTATAGAAAAAATTCTATTATGTTATAATCAATTTAATCCTCTAAAGTAAACTACGAGTCAATATGGAATTGCCTAAAGTGCTAAATACTGTAGATTTTTGGCAGACCCCATTAAAATTTTTAATTTATTTCTTAAAAAAAATTAAAGTAGAGCAAATACACGTAGTTGCGGGTTATCTTTCGTACGTTACTTTAATGTCCTTAGTTCCGTTAATGGTTGTTATGTTGTCTGTCATGACGGCTTTTCCGATATTTTCTGAGATAAAAATCACCATAGAAAGCTTTGTTTATAGTAATTTTGTACCCACTTCAGGTGATGTTGTGCAACATCATATTACAGGATTTGTTCGTAATGCATCGAAGATGTCAGTTATTGCTGTTACTTTTCTCTTTCTATTTGCTCTATTGCTAATTTCAGCTATTGATAAATCATTTAATAAATTATGGAAAGTAAATGGTAAGCGACGTTTAGTGACCGCTTTTTCAATGTATTGGATGGTACTTACCTTAGGACCTATACTCGTTGGTAGTAGTATTGTTGTAACCTCCTACATTGTCTCGCTCGTATCTTTAGGTGACTATGATGTTTTTGGTATCGCGAATGTTGTTTTACGACTATTACCTATGCTTGCTTCTATTGCTGCATTTCTTATTTTGTATATGGTTGTGCCTAATAAAACGGTTGTCTTTCGGTTTGCTTTATCTGGCGCTGTTGTGGCAGCTATTCTATTTGAATTTGCGAAGAAAGGTTTTGCTTTTTATGTCACGCAACTTCCAACTTATCAAGCAATATACGGCGCATTAGGTACAATTCCAATACTATTTTTATGGGTATATTTATCATGGTTGGTAACACTGGTTGGTGCGGTTTTTACCGTATCCTTACAAGAAATAAATCAAAAAATTGACTATGATAGTGATAGTCAATAGAGGTTTTTATGTCTAGAACTCTGTATCCCCAAATTTCTGTAAATCATCAAGAATGGTTTGCTGTTGATGATTTACATCAATTATATGTTGAACAATCAGGTAATCCTAAAGGTATTCCTGTTATATATTTACACGGAGGTCCTGGAGGCGGTTCTAGTGCAAACCATCGCCGATACTTTGATCCTGAAATTTATCGAATCATAGTTATTGACCAACGTGGTTGTGGTCGCTCAAAACCTTCGCCGAGTATAGAGAATAATACCACGCAAGATTTAGTCAATGATTTGGAGAAAATCCGTACTCACTTAGGTATTGATAAATGGTTGGTCGCTGGAGGATCATGGGGAACAACACTCGCTTTAGTCTATGGCATCGAACACGCCAGTAATGTTCTTGGGTTTATTTTACGTGGTGTATTTCTTGGCACACAATTTGAGTATAGTTGGCTATATCAGAGAGGTGGAGCACAGCGATTTTTTCCTGACCACTATAATGAATTTATTAATCATTTACCGGTAAACGAAAGAGACGACCCGTTAGATAGCTATTATCATAAATTAACATCAAAAAATGAAGTTGCCGCTATATCAGCAAGTAAAGCCTGGTATTTATGGGAGTTAAGGTTATCTACTATTGAGCACAACCAGTTAGATACATTACACGTTGAGGACGCTCACCAGGCACTATGCATGGCTAAGATCTCCAGCCACTTCTTTAAAAATAATTGCTTTATCTCAGAAAATTATATTATTAACAATATTGATAAAATAAAAGATATTCCAGGGATTATACTTCATGGGCGTTATGATATGGTATGCCAGTTAGCTATCGCTGATCTCCTTGTTACACATTGGACTAATGCACGGTTACATATTTTACCTTGTGCCGGACACAGTGGTTTTGAACGACAAACTATTGATGCTTTTTGCAAAGCCACAGATACCATGGCTCATTTTCTCAACGAAAAAACTAAATAGACTATACAAAAATATATGATAGCGTTAATTCAACGAGTTTCTGAAGCGAGTGTAACTGTAGAACAAGAGGTCATTGGTGGCATTGAAAAAGGCTTATTGGTTTTTTTGGCCATTGAACCTGAAGATGATGAACTGAAAGCTAAAAGGCTTGCAGAACGTGTTGCTGGATATCGAGTATTTGAAGATGATTTAGGGAAAATGAACCTAAATGTAAAGCAAGCTCAAGGTGATATTTTAGTTATATCGCAGTTTACATTAGCAGCTGATACTCGTAGAGGAATGCGACCAAGCTTTTCTAAAGCGGCAGCACCTGATTTTAGTCATCAATTGTATTTATATTTTTGCCAGCAATTACGAGAACAAGGCTTTGTCGTGCCCACGGGTAAATTTGGTGCTGACATGAAAGTACGGTTATTAAATGATGGACCGGTAACGTTTACACTTAATTGTTGAAAAATAAACGTTGTTAGACCTCATTTTTTTCTTGCCAAAAACGTCGCCACCTTAAAAAAGTATGTTTAGCTAAATAGCTTTGTTTATTTCGCAAGAGCATTTTATCTGTTTGCCATTGTCTTGGTATTAAATGAATAATAATATTTAGATAATTAGGCACGTGAAAATAAATAATTTTATGAGATGTTTGTAGTTGCTGTAATACAGTTAAGCATAAATTTACCTCTTGATCACTAGAGTCAGGTAAATTTAATGTTAAACACGTTTCGCAAGTCAGTGGTTCTGTTAATAATGATAATTGCGCTAATGTGTCTTTGAAATCGAGTGTTTTTTGCTGATAGATATCACAGATGAGCCAGTCTAATTGACGGTCTGATGCTTGCTGTAACCATAAACGCGCGTCTTGGTGGGAAATCTTGAAATAGGCTTCTTCAGGATTAAAAAACTGTTTAAAGCACTCGATAACGTGTTTGTTATATTCAATACTAACGAAAGAGATACTATCATTTAATTTTGTCATGAATCGGCCAATATTCCCCCCTCCTAAACCTAACTCACAAACGTTTTGAGGTCGAAAAAAAAGTAGCGGTAACATGATAAATATTTGGTGGGGTAAGGTGAGTCTAGCTGGTTTTCTTTTTAACATCACACTTTGAATAACATCATCAAATGCCAACCATAGGTAGTGATCATTTTCGCTAACGGAAATGTTACCTTCGCTTCGATTAAGATAGAGTAACTTACCTTGTTGAATATGTTTACTTAGTTGCATATAGTCATGTGATAAACAGTCATGTGATAAAATACCTGAATTGATTTTACAAAGTTTAATAGATCTAGAGTAATAATAGCCAATGAATGTGTGTAGAGCACCTAAAAATAAACAAGAGTTTGAAGATTATCTTCAATTACGTTGGTTGTTGCTACGTCAACCATGGCACCAACCTTTAGGTAGTGAGCAAGATGAATACGAACAACAAGCTATTCACCGCCTTATTGTAAATGACAACAATGAGTTTATTGCCGTTGGCAGGTTACATAAAACGGATCAATATCATGCTCAGCTTCGGTACATGGGGGTCTCTCCTAATATGCAAGGACGAGGCTTAGGAGCGCAGTTGTTATCCTCTTTAGAACAAGAAGCGAGAATACAAGGTGTTAAAATTATTACTTTGAATGCACGAGAAGATGCAATAGGCTTTTATCAACGTTTAGCGTATCAGCAAGGTGAATTTTCTCATTTATTATATGATGACATAAAGCATTTTACTATGTCTAAGACTCTGAGTTCAACGAATCTACATCATAATATTGATACCGTTAAAGAATTACAAGAAACATGGCATCGTACTATCCCTGCCAGTAAAGCGATGGGTATTGATATTACACACTTTGATGGTAATTCTTTCGTAGCAACATGTGATTTAATCTTTAATAAAAATCTACATAATACGATGTTTGCGGGCAGCATTTATACGTTGGCAACCTTGACCGGTTGGGGTTGGGTGCATATGCAATTAGTAGAAAAGCAGCAGCAAGGAAGTATTGTCTTAGCTGATGCTAATATAAGGTATCATTCACCGCTTAAAGGTGCAGCACATGCCATCACAGAAGCAAACTTATGCCATGGTGAAGTAAATACTTTATCAACAGGTAAAAAAGCAAAACTAAAAGTTACGGTAAATGTTTGTTGTGGCGATATCATTGCGGCTACTTTTACTGGCTTGTATTTTGTTATCCCATAATTTCACAGCAACACTTCAGTTAAGGAAAAGGTATGTTCAAAAGTTTAATGATAGGCAGCACTATTTTTTTACTCAATATTACTTTCATTGTATCTGTGATGGCACATACAGGAGTTAATGAAAAAGATATAAGTCGAACATTAGATCAATTTCATCAAGCGGCAGCAAATGCCGAGTTAGATACTTATTTTAATTTATTTACAGATAACGCGGTTTTTTTAGGTACAGATGGTAGTGAACGTTGGACAAAAAGTGAATTTAAAGCTTATGTTGAACCTTTATTTAAAAAAGGTATAGGTTGGTTATATACATCGAATGAGCGCAATATAACTCAGCTTAACAATGGAGATATTGCATTTTTTGATGAATTACTTAATAACGAAACCTATGGTTATTGTCGAGGAACAGGGCTCTTAGTCAAAACTAAACAAGGCTGGAAAATTTCTCAATATAACTTATCCGTACCAGTACCTAATGCAATTTCGGCCAGTATTGTGCAAAAAATACAACAACACCACAGTAAGCAGTAAAGGATTATTTATAAATGAAAAGTAGCGTTGGTATAATTGGTTGTGGCTGGTTGGGTAAAGCATTAGCTTTGGAGCTTATTAAAAATAGACATTCAGTAGTTGTAACAACACAAAGCACAGAAAAAAAAGTTCAGCTTGAGCAACAAGGTCTGACTACTGAATTATTGTCATTACCCATAGTTAAAACTAAAACTAATGCAAAGCTCGCTGTTTTTGACCAGCATTGTTTAATCATAGCGATCACCCCTCAATTTCGTCAAGGTCGGGTTAATTATCCTGAAAAAATTGAACAGCTTATAAGTTTGGCTGAGCAAGGCAGTGTTAAACAAATTGTTATGATAAGCTCTACCGCTATTTACCAAGGACTCATGGGAGAGGTTGATGAGAAGGCTGAACTGCAATTATCAATTGAAAAAGTGAGTTTGTTAAATAGGGCAGAACAGGCAGCACTGATATTTAAAGGTACTGTAAGTATTTTAAGGTTAGCTGGTTTGGTCGGTGAGGACCGTCATCCTGGAACATTTTTACAAGCCGGCCGTCAAATACCTGAACCTGAAATCCCTGTTAATTTAATTCACCAACGAGATGTTATTAATCTTCTGCTAAATGTTATAACCGATGATAGCTTTGTTGGTATTTATAACGGAGTGAGTAATACCAATGCCACTAAAGAGAGTTATTATAGAGCCGCTGCTCGGGCACTAAACCTACCGGAGCCTAATTTTGTTAATCAACCTTCATTCGATCTAAATAAAAAATTAATTTATAATAAAAAAATAGGTAAGAAAATAATAGGGCATAAGATTAGAAATAAACTTGCTTATGAATTCCATTATGATGATCTTGTAGCATGGATATTAACATAAATTATGGTTCAATTTAATAAGAAAACACTACTTTTATTTATTATTATTTTTGTACACGTTTCTATTCTTGATTTATTTTTTGTTACGCTTAATGGTGCGGTATTTTTGTGGGAAGAGAATAGTCAACTTTTAACCATTGCCACTCATTTGACTATTGCTGTAATGGTGACTTTACTCTACGTAGCAATATCAATGTTTAGAATCAAATATCAACAGGGAATATCACAAAATTGGGACAAAGTATGGTGGTTAAGTTCATTATTAATGTTTGCAATTATTGCTATTATTTTGATTTGACGATGTAGAGTACTTGATGGGAAACTTATTTTTATCAGTTTTTAAACCGTCCTAACCATTGTTTTTATTGGTCTTTTTTAGGGGAGTAGTAAAAGAGTCCAACGATAATCTTCAGTATTGATTCGTATTGCTCAACGGATTTTAGCCATATGATTAACTATTTATAATTTATGGGGCAGACCGCTACTGAGCGCTTTGAAACTGAATTTTTAATGCGCGATTAAAAGCAGGATTATAATATAGTGATTCTATTTATAATATGTTAGGTTGTTGATAATAAAAATTAAATAGGAAAAAAACCAATGGAACTGATTATAGCTCTTATTTCAACCCCTCTTTTGTGGATCACTATTGTTGTTTTATACACACTTAAAAAAGGAGTTTATTTTGTACCTCAAAATAGAGGATATGTAATTTATACCTTAGGTAAGTATGATAAAACACTTTCTGCTGGACTGAATTTTATTATTCCATTTGTTCAGGCTGTTGCAGCAGATAGAAACTTAAAAGAACAATCGTTAGACATATCATCACAATCCGCCATTACCAAAGACAATATATCGCTAGAACTTGATGGTATATTATTTATGAAGGTCACTGATGCCGCGGCGGCAACAAATAATATTACTGACTATAAATTGTCTGTAACCCAACTAGCGATGACCACGATGCGTAATGCCATTGGCTCTATGGAACTCGATGAATGTTTTCAGTCAAGGGATACAATAAATGCAATAATATTAGCTGCAATGACTGAAGCTACCGCTCCTTGGGGGGTTATGGTGACACGTTATGAGATTAGAGATATTAGTCCTCCACAAAGCATCCGTGAAGACATGGAAAAGCAAATGACAGCGGAGCGAGAAAAACGTTCGGTCATTCTAACTGCTGAAGGTGTTAAAACCGCTTCAATTACTCAAGCTGAAGGTTTAAAGGCCGCGAGAGTTCTTGATGCGGAAGCTTCGAAAGCGGAACTCGTTCTAAATGCTGAAGCTGATAAAGAAAAACAAATATTAGAAGCTACCGGTAAATCAGAAGCTATTCGATTAGTTGCTAACGCAGAAGCTGCTGCATTAATTACTATTGGTGATGTAGCGAATACGGATAGTGGTAGAGCTGCCGTAACACTTACGTTAGCTCAAAATACTATTGCAGCACATCAAGCGATTGCTGCGCAAAGTACGGTAGTGCTTACCGATGGTAAAACGGGTGATAATATTGCAAATACAGTGGCTCAAGCGATTGCAGTATCTAGTTCTTTAAAGTTACCTATAACTGATACATCTTCAAGCTAGTTTTATGGATATTATTATGGAAGTTATTAACTATTTTTCTGAAAATCATGCTCAGCTATTTTATTTAATTGCCGCTATTAGTTTTATTCTTGAACTTGGCGTACTTGGAATGAGCGGGCCGCTATTATTTTTTGCTATTGCCAGTGCCGTTACAGGAGTTCTTATTCACTTAAGTCTATTATCAAGCTGGGAAAGTCAAATTTTCGCTGTCGGAATATTAACAGCACTGGTCACCGTCTTGTTATGGAAGCCATTTCAGCGCTTTCAAAATTCTGGTGGGGGGGCTGATACCAGCAGCGATATGATCGGTAAAAAAGTGCGTAGTTCCAGTGAAATAACCAATGAAAATGGTCAGATACGTTTTTCTGGCATTAACTGGGCTGCTCGATTAGCAAGTGATTGCCCCGTTGATTCAGTAAAAATAAACACGTCTTGTATCATCGTAGGTGTTGAAGGAAACGTCATGATGATCAAGCCTTTATAACCTGGAGATGTGATCAAACGAGTTGTCAACACACTCTAGAGGGGACACTAAACATAAAAAGCCAGCTAATTTCTATTAGCTGGCTTTTTACTTTTAAAAAACAGTATATTAAATCGTATTTAGAAACTAGGTAATATGTTTACTGGAATTAGCTGATTTAATTCGCCATCGCTGATAATGCCTGAGGCATCAGCAATATCAGGGGCAAAGTATCTATCTTTATCATAAAAGCTAACTTCTTGACGTAAAATAGCTTTAGCCAATTCTACTCTTTCAGAGCCTTTAAGTGGTGCTCTAAAATCCAGCCCTTGTGCGGCGGCTAAATATTCTACAGCCAATACACCATTAGTATTTTCTGCCATGTCAGCCAAACGACGACCGGCAAAACAAGCCATAGAAACGTGATCTTCTTGATTTGCTGATGTGGGTAAACTATCAACAGAGGCAGGGTGTGCCAAAGACTTATTCTCTGATGCTAGTGCAGCAGCAGTGACTTGTGCGATCATAAAACCTGAGTTAACGCCGCCATTATCAACTAAGAAAGGTGGTAATTTACTTAAGTTCGCATCAATCAATAATGCCATTCTACGCTCAGACAATGAACCAATTTCAGCAATGGCTAATGCTAAGTTATCAGCGGCCATGGCTACAGGTTCTGCATGGAAGTTACCCGCAGAAATAAAATCACCTTCGTTAGCAAACACTAAAGGATTATCAGTTACGCCGTTTGCTTCAATGTGGAGTACTTCAGCGGCTTGGCGAATTTGTGTTAAACACGCGCCCATTACTTGTGGCTGACAGCGTAATGAATAAGGGTCTTGTACTTTTTCACAATCTACATGAGAACCACCAATTTCGGAATTTTCATCTAATACATAACGATACGCTACCGCGGCATCAATTTGGCCTTTCTGCCCACGTACTTGGTGAACGCGGTCGTCAAATGGGGCACGTGAACCCAATGCAGCTTCAACTGACATTGCACCGATAACTACACCGGCAGCAAATAAATCTTCAGCATGAAATAAACCTTCTAAAGAAAAAGCGGTTGATGCTTGTGTGCCGTTAAGTAGGGCTAAGCCTTCTTTAGCTGCTAGCGTTAACGGCTCAAGTCCGGCAATTTTCAAACCTTCAAGCGCAGGAATAACTTCGTCATTGTATGACATTTCACCTTCACCCAATAAGGGTAATACCATATGTGAAAGAGGTGCTAAATCACCTGATGCACCAACAGAGCCTTTTTTAGGTACACACGGGTATACTTCAGCGTTAAGCAATGTAATTAATGCTTGAATGACCTTTAAACGAATACCGGAAAAACCACGTGATAATGAGTTGATTTTTAAAACCATCATCAAACGAACGGTTGCATCTTCCATATACTCGCCAAAGCCTGCTGAGTGAGAAAGTACAATAGAGCGTTGGAGTAATTCTAATTCTTCTGTTTTAATACGGGTACTGGCTAACAAACCAAAACCGGTATTAATGCCATATACAACACGGTCTTCGCGGATAACTTGTTGAACAGCTTCAGCACTTTGATGAATAGCATCAAATGCACTTTCATCAAGGCTATATTCAATGCCGTCATATTTTACGACGTTACGTAATTGCGCTAAGGTCAATTGACCTGGGATAATATTTAATGTGGTCATATCAGACATAATTTTCTCAAAGTTTTGATAGTTGATAGTTGATAGTTGATAGTAGGGCGAGGCTAACCTCGACAAATATTCAATGATTATTTGTCGAGACTCACTTCATTTTTATCGACCTACGTGATTATTTTTTACCGTTAGCGCCGTCTATCATGGGTAAATCAAGACCTTGTTCTTTTGCGCAATCTACGGCGAGTTCATAACCTGCATCGGCATGACGCATCACGCCTGTTGCTGGGTCGTTCCATAAAACGCGACCAATACGTGCGTGTGCATCATCAGTACCATCAGCAACAATAACCACACCTGAGTGTTGGCTAAAGCCCATACCAACACCACCACCGTGATGTATGCTCACCCATGTAGCACCACCCGATGTTGAAAGTAGGGCATTAAGTAGTGGCCAATCTGACACGGCATCTGAACCGTCTAACATGCTTTCTGTTTCACGGTTTGGTGAAGCAACCGAGCCAGAATCTAAATGATCACGACCAATAACAACGGGTGCTGATAATTCGCCATTTTTAACCATTTCATTAAAGGCTAAGGCTAAACGAGCTCGGTCTTTTAAACCAACCCAACAAATACGTGCGGGTAGGCCTTGGAAATCTATTCGTTCACGCGCCATATCTAACCAATTATGAAGATGCGGGTTATCAGGAATTAATTCTTTTACTTTAGCATCAGTTTTGTAGATATCTTCTGGATCACCAGAAAGGGCAACCCAACGGAACGGACCAATGCCTTCACAAAATAATGGACGAACATATGCAGGTACAAAACCTGGGAAGTCAAAAGCATTTTTTACGCCTTCATCTAACGCCATTTGGCGAATGTTATTACCATAATCAGTGGTTGCTGAGCCCGCGGCTTGTAAATCAAGCATGGCTTGTACTTGTACTGCCATTGACTTCTTCGCCGCTTTAACAACCAAAGCTTCGTCTTTTAAGCGCATCTCAGCAGCGTATTCCATGGTCCAGCCCTGTGGTAGGTAACCATTTAACGGATCATGCGCTGACGTTTGATCTGTAGTTACATCAGGTGTAATACCGCGCTTTACTAATTCAGGAAACACGTCAGCGGCGTTACCTAATAAACCCACCGAAATAGCTTCCCCTTTTGCGCATGCATCGTTGATCATGGCTAAAGCTTCGTCTAATGTTTTAGCTTTTTTGTCTACATAACGAGTTTTGATACGAAAATCGATACGAGTTTCATCACATTCAACCACTAATGCCGAAAAACCAGCCATTGTTGCTGCAAGTGGTTGTGCACCACCCATACCACCTAAACCACCAGTAAGTACCCACTTACCTTTAGCGCTACCGCCAAAATGTTGTTTTGCCATAGCAACAAATGTTTCGTATGTACCTTGCACAATACCTTGTGAACCTATATAGATCCATGAACCTGCAGTCATTTGGCCATACATCATCAAGCCTTTTTTATCTAGCTCGTTGAAGTGTTCCCAGTTGCCCCAGTTGGGTACTAGGTTTGAGTTAGCAATTAATACACGTGGTGCATTGCTATGGGTTTTAAATACGCCGACAGGTTTACCTGACTGCACCATTAGAGTTTCGTCGTCTTCTAAACGATTTAATACTTCAATGATTTTGTCATAACAGGCCCAATTACGTGCTGCACGACCAATGCCGCCGTATACCACTAATGATTGCGGATGCTCAGCCACTTCTGGATCAAGGTTATTCATTAACATGCGTTTAGCCGCTTCTGTTAACCAACTCTTTGCGGTTATTTTACTACCGCGATCTGCTCTAATTACTCGGCTTGTATCTAATCTTGGGTCTACTGATGTATTTTCGATAGTCATGATGTTTTCCTAACTATGGGTGTGTAATAAGGGATTTTTTATTTTTAAAACTTTAAATGGCTGCCTAAACGATATTTATTACCGGGTGAGGTTAATATCGCTAAACTGACCACACCTTTACTTGACCAAGTGCGACGTTTTACTTGTAAGCAAGGGATTGATGCTTCAATGTTAAGTAATTGGCAAACTTGTGTTGTTGCCAATACGGCTTCAATTTCATGGGTTGCTTCAGTTAATGGTGCTTCGCTTGATAAATATTCGTGTGGTGTTATTTGCGTGAAGTCTTGGCTTAAATAATCTTTCACTAAAGCACTGTTCACATAACGCTGTTCGAGTTGAATAGCTTGATCATTTTCAAAATGCAGTACCTCAGAGTAAAATACCGACTCACTATTCATTGAATTAGTTTTTAAGTTAAGTAAAATAGCGATTTCTTCGTTAACGCCAACCGCTTTTAAGGTGAGCTGTTTCGCGTGATGTTGATGGCCACGTTCTTGAATTTCATCAGCGATATTACGAATTTCTAATAATGAAGACTGTGATTTAAAAGTCGCAACAAAAGTCCCTGAACCTTGTGAGCGAATAAGCAAGCCTTGCTCGGTAAGTTCTTGTAATGACCGACGAGCTGTCATACGACTAACAGAAAATTGCTCAGCTAATTCATTTTCAGAGGGCACTTTTTCATGTTGTTGCCATTCGCCAGATTCAATTTTTTGGCAGATATGCTGCTTTATCACGGTAAACTTTGCTGTTTTTACTTGAGTCATTTTAATTCGCTAGGTTTATTGTTCAAAGACTATTGATAGTCTCTAATATTTAACTTGTATATACAATCTCATTAATTATTGGTATTGTCAATAGTTGTATATACAAGCTTGCTTGTGTATGGGCTATCAGGTAGAGTGGCGATATCAAGAAACCTACCTTAAACTGCCTTATAAATTCTGCTTAGTAAGCGTAGCGGTAAATTCAACTTTTGGATCTCTTATGACGATTAATTCTTCGGCTTGGCAAACTCTATTCATTAACGTAAATCTTGCAACCATGACCGATGGCGCTAAAAGCTATGGAATCATCGAAAAGGCAGCTTTAGCAATAAGTGAAGGTAAAATCACTTGGTTAGGTAAAGAAAGTGATTTACCAAAGTACGATAATAAATCAGTACAAATTATTGATGGAAAAGGAAAATGGTTAACCCCAGGGCTAATCGATTGCCATACTCATTTGGTTTACGGCGGTAATCGCGCCAATGAGTTTGAAATGCGCTTGCAAGGTAAAACGTATCAAGAAATTGCTAATGCTGGCGGTGGCATAATTTCAACGGTAGCTGCAACACGAAAAGCCAGTGAAGCTGAATTATTAGCCAGTGCATTACCGAGATTAACGGCATTACATCAGCAGGGTGTTACTAGTATTGAAATAAAGTCAGGTTATGGTCTTGATACAGAAAACGAAATAAAAATGCTGAAAGTAGCAGGTCAGTTAGCAGAAAAACTTCCTGTAACCATAAAGCGTACTTTCCTTGGTGCACATGCATTACCCGTTGAATACAAAGATAAGCCTGATGAGTATGTAAACTTGGTGTGTAATGAAATGATACCGCAAATTGCTGAAGAAAACTTAGCGGATGCTGTAGATGTTTTTTGTGAAGGTATTGGCTTTAGTTTAGCGCAAACCGAACGGGTCTTTATCGCAGCAAAAAATCATGGGCTACCGGTAAAAATTCATGCTGAACAATTATCTAACCTTGGTGGTAGTGAGCTAGCCGCGAAGTATAATGCTTTGTCGTCTGATCATATCGAGTTTCTCGATGAAGCGGGTATTAAAGCAATGAAAGCTGCTGATATGACAGCGGTATTATTACCTGGTGCATTTTATTTTTTGCGTGAAACACAATTACCTCCTATGAACTTACTGCGTAAGCATCAAGTGCCAATGGCCATTGCGACTGATTCAAATCCTGGGTCATCACCTATCAGTAATATTCAATTGATACTAAATATGGCATGTACGCTATTTCGATTAACGCCGGCAGAGGCACTAGCAGGGGTTACTTGTTATGGTGCTAAAGCCATTGGTTTAGCAAATAATAAAGGACAACTCGCTGTTGGTTTTGATGCTGATATTGCACTGTGGAATATAGATCAACCTGCAGAGCTGTGTTATCAGTTTGGTGTTAATCCCTTACTTGTACTATTTAAAGCAGGTAATAAAGTTATTTGATGTACAAATTTACCACGATTGATTAACCTTAGATTATCAGCAACCGCTGCATATCGTATTGAGGTTAATCATGCTCAACGCTTGTAAACATTTGTTTTCACGTAAATCCTTGTTATCTTTGTTAATATTGAGCTTTTTTTCATGCTCCGTTTTCTCGGCACCTGCTACTTTTACATTTATTGAATTTAATCTTGCTTTTATTTTAGGAGTAAGCTTACCACTGCTAATTATTATCGTTTTGATTAAGCCCAATACCTTAATATCACGGCGTTTTCCTATACTTTTGACGATTAATTCGTTGGCTATTTTTTATGTTTTAGTGTTTTTTACTTTTGACCAAAAAATGTTGTTATTGTCATTGGCAATGACTTTTTTATGTTTGATTTTTTATTGGCCGCTAACTAATTTTATAAATAAAGAACATAAATTATTTACCTTTACTCATCGTTTTGTCAATACATGTGCTGTTTTATATCTATGTATTATATGGTTTATTCCAAGTATTGACGGTTATACTTTATGGGGTGTTGTTAGCGCATTAATTATGACGTTGGCTGCTGTACATATCCAACAAGTATTTAAAAAGGTTAAGAGTCTTGCTGTTCGGTTGATAATGCAGTGGTTAATTACTGCTTGTTTTATCATCGCGCTATATTTATGGGTAAACAGTAAATTAAATATTAACGTACTGGTGATTAGCTTAGTTGCGTGTTATTTAATTGCGATGATAAATGGCTGCTGGTTAGTTGCACAAATATTATCAACTAAGGCTGTAAATATAGCAGATACAGCAAAAATCAACCGACAAACCGTTACTTACCCAAGTGATCCTGCAACTAACTTACCGACTTATCAACAAGCGTTAAATTATATTGATAGTGCCCTCAAAAAAGAAGATAAAATTCGTTGTGTGGCTATTGTTTTTAAACCCATTAATTTTCAGCAAGTGAATAATGTTTTAGGGCATAAAAATTCAGATATTTTGCTATTACAACTCGCCTATTACTTACAAAAAGAACTTGCAGATAAAACGGCATTGATAAATTTTAATTCAGCTGAAACGCCGGTGCGTATTGCAAGATTACAAGGGTTACATTTTTTAGTTGTTCTAGATATTAATGCGAGTCATCACCCTGAACGTTTTGTTATCAATGATTTATGTCATCAATTGGCTAAAGCAGTTCCTGATGCGATGAGCTTTAAAAGCTTTTCACTTAATTTTGAATTATCCTTTGGTATTGCTTTTATTGGTGAACACGGCGACAGTATTGCTGAAGTTATTGCCCATGCCGAAGATGCTTTGTTGGATGCGGAGAACAATCAACAAATGCTTAGCTATTTTGATAATAAATCTGTTTTGTACACTGAGCAACGCCTTCGGGAAATGGAAACCTTAAAACAAGATCTTGTTGATGAAAAATTACGCTGGTTTTTACAACCTCAAGTAAGTTTGTCTAATAGAAGAATCACGGGTTTTGAGCTTAAGGTGCATTGGTATAATAATAATTCTCCACTTGAACTTCATCAATTTATTGATACCGCAGAGTATAGCGGAGAAATTTATTTGTTGACTAAGCAAATGATTAAACAGGCATTTCTATTTCTAGTGCGTTTAAAAAAATTGGGAAATCATCAGCCTGTATCGATTAAATTGTTAAGTCAGTATTTGTTAGAACCTGAACTTATTAATTTTATTGAAAAACAGATTGATGAATTTGGCGTACCAGGGAGTTTTTTAATGATTGAATTAACCGAAAATATCGTTTTATCGGCAAGTCATCGCGCCAAAGCTATGATTGACCAATTGAGGTCGTTAAAAATAAATATCGCTATCTCCGATTTTTCAGGCAGTTATGAAGCGTTACGATATTTACGAAAAATGGCGTTAAATCAGGTAAAAATAGATTGCAGTCATTTAGGAGAAGGCAGCAGTAATTATTCTGACAAAGCCATTGTGAATGCATTAGTTAATCTAACGAGAGCCATGAAATTACCTCTTATTGCAACGGGTGTAAATAATGAGGTCATTGAAAAAACATTTACAGCTATGGGAGGCGAATATGCCCAAGGTACGGTCGTTAATAGCGGTGTTGTCGCTGATGAATTAGCGATATGGTTAGACAAATGGCATGATCGTTATGGCCATTAGCCGCTCTTGTGCAATAGTACAATGAGTGTTTTGTTTTGAGTAAATGTAGATACCTAGCGTTATTATGTTGTGAGCAACTTATAAATGCTACCAAGAGGTAGTACTGAACACGACGCATAGAAACCGTGACACATTTATTTTAAATTCGTTGTGCCGACAATCCCATTACTTGGAAACTCAATATAAACGTTTAATAGTTTCTAATCTATTTCAAGAGGATCAGGAGAGAGAATAATGCCAGTATTGTCGGCGTAAACATAATCGTCAGGTAAAAAAGTAACACCGCCAAAATTAATAGCTAAATCGCTTTCACCGTTTTCATTATCATCTGAGCCCACAGGAATGGCAACAAGCGCTTGAATACCAATATCAAATTCTTCAATGGCATCAACATCACAGACACTACCATTACATAATATACCTTCCCAGCCATTAATTGTTGCGGCCTCAATAAGCGTGCTATTTAATAATGCTCTTCGTGTTGAGCCGCCGCCGTCAATAACGAGTACCTTACCTGTACCATCACTTGAGGCTAGTTGCATGATCAGGCCATTACTTTCAAAACACTTGATCGTCACCGCTTTACCACTAAACGAACCACGCCCCCCATAATTACTAAAAATAGGTTCTACAACATCAATTATATCTGCGTAATGACGGCATAATTCAGAAGTATTGCATTCCATAATGGTTATTCCTTTTTTATAATTAAGACGTTAGAGACTGTTCCAGTATAACGAGCTTTAGCTAAGGTACAACAATGAATTTTTTGATCTCCCTTGTATTAAAAGAGAAAACATTATTTAATGCTAATATATACTTTTTTTGATGAGTTACCTTTCTTAATGACCGATAAGGTTTTTTCTAATGTTTTTTTGTTTTCAGTTGAAGCGATTGTTTTCAGCTTTTTGACGTTTTTATTGTGGGTATACTACCGTGGTTTTAGCCAGCAATACGTACGTTTTTGGATGATAAGTTTACTTGCATTATGCCTTAACCAGATAGCGACAGCGATACAACTATCTACCTTTCCAAATGTTGTTACTACATTCAAACAATTACTTTTTCAATCCATAGAACAAGCAAGTTATTATTTATTCATTAGCTTTTTTTTATTAGGTACCTATAGTGCAGTCAAAAGAATATCGATATCATCAAAAACGCTTGGGTTAGTTAGCCTGTTCGCCGTCACCCTAGGAATATCGGCAACACTTCTATATGGCTTTGATGAGAGCACCGTTTTTAATCGGTTTTATTTACGCGAGAGTTTACCTGCTTTTCTTGTTGGTTGTAGCTTACTTGCCGTGAGCTTCTATCTTTTAACGTTTGAATCTTTGCATTTTTCAGCACGAGTATTGACCCTTTATTGTCTGATTATAGGTGCGAGACATATTCTTTTCTCTTTTCTATCAATTACCGCTCTAACCGAGGGTTGGTTTAGACAGCTCACTCATATTTTGGTTTTTGTTGATGTTGGTGCTAATACCGTTTTAGGTTTTATCATGTTGATTTGGATGCAGGGTGCAGAAAGGAATACTGCTAATTCAGCAATAGATCGAGCGCAATACTTGGGTAAGCATGATCCATTAACGGGCGTACTTAACCGAAAACAAGTACTTGAAAAGCTGCCTTTAGCAATGGAAAGTATTACGAGCAATGGTCAAATATTGGTTATTTTTAATTTAGATATTAAACGCTTTAAATTTATCAATGATACCTATGGCTTAAAAATAGGTGACTTGGTTTTAGGTGAAATTGCGAATCGATTAAACAATAGTATCTTGCTACCTAAAGTCGTAGGACGGCTAGGCGGCGATTCATTTATATTTGTTATTGAACTTTTAGATGAAAATCAACAAAACAGTGCTGTCGAACATATTCACAGCCTAATGAGTAGTTCGTACAATATACAGCAACAAGAAGTCAATTTGCAATGTAGTGTAGGTTACTCCGTATACCCCGATGATGAAGATAATGCTGAAGGATTGATGAAACAAGCGAATTTGGCTTTGTTTCATGCTAAAAAACATAAGTTGTCGACAGTAAAGTATGAAGAAGGCATGCAATCGCAAGGACGCCATTTGTTGGAAATGGAAAAAGATATTCGTCAGGGGATCACTGAAAATGAATTTGTTCTATATTTTCAGCCGCAACTAAATTTGATCAGTAATCGACTTGAAGGTGTAGAAGCCTTAATAAGATGGCAACATCCTGAAAAAGGTCTGTTAACGCCAGCCTGCTTTTTAGATGATGTAGAAACCTTAGGTCTCAGTAGTGAAATAGACAACTATGTTTTAGATAAATCCTGTCAAACTATTTCTTCTTGGTATAAAAAGTATAAACGGCGTATACCTATTGCTGTAAACATCACCGCTGTTGAATTTCAAAATCCGACGTTTGTTGCAAAAGTGCAGGCCTTACTGTTCAAATATAACGTGCCACCCACCTGTTTAGAATTAGAAATTACGGAGAACGTGGTTATTACAGAAGTTAAAGTGGCTATGGATACGATAGTGGTTTTACAAAACATGGGTATTAAAGTGTCAATTGATGATTTTGGTACGGGGTATTCTTCTCTAGCTTATTTACGTGAATTACCGATAGATAAAATTAAAATTGATCAGAGCTTTATAAAAGAAGTTGCTTCAAATGACTCAGACCTAACCATCGTTAAATCGATGATCAAGTTATCCCATGCTTTAGGTAAAAGAGTTTTGGCAGAAGGTGTTGAAACGCTCGAACAATTAAACTTACTGCGCAATTTAGGTTGTGATGCGGTACAAGGTTATTTTATCAGCAAACCTCTTGCTGAAAAAGACTTAGTTAACTACTTAAAACGTAAATAGATTATTTTAAAAAATGGTATAATTATCGTTATTAAAAATTTAGGTCTATACTTCATTTAGTTCAAATATCTATTGTAACCTAAGATCTATTATACGTTAACCGGAACATCATTTTATGCTTATAAAACAAAAACTAATGGCTAATACAGGCATATTAGCTGTTGCTATGTTATTTATGCTTTTTTTATTGAATTTTACCGTAGGATCGCTGCAAGGAGATCTCAAAATTGAACGCGATATTGGCGATATAAAGTCAGGGATTTTAGAGTTACGGCGCAATGAAAAAGACTTTATAGCACGGCATGAACTGAAGTATTTTGAAGAATTTAATAAGAAGAATTCGTTCATCATTGAGGTACTCGATGAATTAAAAAAAGCTTTTGAAGAAAATGGCCGAGATACCTCTCAAGTGATCCAAATGAGGGCAGTACTTATTGATTATAAAAGCCATTTTACCGCATTAGTGCAGGCACAACAAAAAATCGGCTTGCATCCTAAAGATGGCTTGTATGGTGAACTGAGATCCGCCGTACACGACGTTGAAGAAGTATTAGGTAGTAGTAATTATAAATTATTAAGTGACATGCTACAGTTAAGACGTAATGAAAAAGATTTCATGTTACGTTCAGACGAAAAGTACTTGCAGCAATGGCAAAACAATGCGGCAAGTTTTGAAAAAAATATCAATAGTAGTGAATTGCCGACATCGACAAAAAGCCAATTAATTAATTTGCTTGCTTTATATCAAACGGCATTTGAAAATTTAGGCACGGCACAAAAAAATATAGGTTTAAATTCAAGTAGCGGCATTCAAGGCGAAATGCGTACAACAGTTCATCAGATGGATAAATTTATTACCAGCCTGATGGTCAAAACGGAACAAGATATTGAAGATCATATTTTGTACGTTGATACTATCTCTTATAGTGTTTCAATAGGTATTTTATTGGTTGCTGTAATTATTGGATTATGGGTCAGTCGCAGTATTTTATCAGCTATAACACACTTAAAAGCAACTATGAATAGGGTCGCAGAAACTAAGGATTTATCATTAACTGCGCAATCTAATAGTGATGATGAATTAGGTGAGATGGCCAAGGCTTTTAACGCCATGATTGCGAGCTTTAGACATTTGATTATTGAAGTTAATCAGTCGGTTGGTTCACTTAATAAGGCGACACAAAGTTTATCTGAAAATATAGTTATAGCAAATGAAGGTGTTGACTCTCAAATTCAACAAACAGATATGGTGGCTACGGCAGTAACCGAAATGGTTGCAACGGTTAATGAAATTGCCAACAATACCAATGAAGCAGCGAATAAAGCAGAAATGACCAGCACTAATGCTGAGAGTGGTAAAGTAGGTGTCGAAAAAACGATTACTCAAATTGATGATCTTTCTGCGAAACTTTTAGAGTCAGAAAAAGTAGTCCACGAATTAGCAAAAGATAGTGATACGATCGGAACCGTATTGGATGTTATTAGAGGTATTGCAGAGCAAACCAATTTACTTGCATTAAATGCTGCAATTGAAGCGGCACGAGCTGGTGAACAAGGACGAGGTTTTGCCGTGGTTGCTGATGAAGTGAGAACGCTAGCCAGTAGAACACAAGACTCTACTCGTGAAATAGAAACGATCATTAACTCTCTGCAAGGACGAACCAAAGAAATTGTTACGCACATGGCAAGTTGTAGAGAGCAAGGTCAAGACAGTGCTAAGCAAGCAAGCAATGCAGGTAAAATGTTGGTTCAAATTACCCAAGACGTATCAACTATCATGGAAATGAATACTGCGATAGCAACCGCTATTCAAGAACAGAGTACTGTGGCTTCAGAGCTGAATCATCATGTCGTTGCAATAAGAGATGTTGCTGAGCAGTCAGGTCTAACATCAACTCAAAATGGTCAAATGAGTGAAGAAATTGCTCAACAAGCGACTGTGTTAAACAATGAAGTTCATCAATTTAAAGTTTAGTTGAGCTATTGCTCTGCTTTAGGTTGTAGAGTGTAAAAAAGCCAGCTACTCAAGTCGCTGGCTTTTATTGTTGTAGAACGTGACTAATACCAATCACACAAACTAAGTGACCATTTCTACTTGTTAAAAGTAATAATTACTGCGTTATTTATTTAATAATTAGAACAACTAGTTAGTTAAATAAATGCCTTTTACTTATCACTTTTTCCTACGTATAAAATAAGTCATTTAATTAATGTAATTGGTATAATACCAATTGCAATAATGAATCGATCATTCTAAGGCGGTCTAAATATCCAATACCTGCGTTGCTTTCAATTCCAATAGCACGCTATCACTCATTCAAGCGCCTTGCTATTGAACATTTACCCTCGCTTATAATAGATCACTACTTTAATTCAATTGGTATAAAACGGGGTAATGACTAAAGTATAAATCGGCTTAAGTCTTCGTTCTTAACTAGTTCGGTTAAGGTTTTGTCAACATAAGCACTATCAATAATAATCGTTTCACCGGCACGTTCATCGGCATTAAAAGAAACTTCTTCAACTAAGCGTTCCATCATAGTGTGAAGTCTTCTAGCGCCAATGTTTTCAGTGTTCTCGTTTACTTGCCATGCAGCACTCGCCAGTGATTTAATGCCATCTTCAGTGAACTCTATATGTAAACCTTCCGTTGCCATAAGGGCAATATATTGCTCTGTGAGTGAGGCATTAGGCTCTGTTAATATACGCACAAAATCTTCAGTGTTTAATGCTTGTAATTCAACACGAATAGGTAGACGACCTTGCAGTTCAGGAATTAAATCTGATGGTTTTGACATCTGAAACGCACCCGAAGCAATAAATAAAATGTGGTCTGTTTTTATCATGCCATGTTTAGTGCTTACCGTACAACCTTCAACCAGTGGTAGTAAATCACGCTGCACACCTTCGCGGGAAACATCAGGGCCAGAAGTCTCACCACGTTTACATATTTTATCAATTTCATCAATGAAAACAATACCATTTTGCTCTACTGACTCGATGGCTTTTTGTTTGATATCATCTTGATTGATAATTTTAGACGCTTCTTCTTCTTGTAAAGCTTTAAAAGCATCTTTAATTTTCAGTTTACGTTTTAGGGTTTTGTCATTCGACATGCCTTGGAACATATTTTGTAACTGAGACGTCATCTCTTCCATGCCAGGAGGAGCCATAATTTCGACTCCAACTTGTGGTGCAACTAAATCAAGTTCAATCTCTTTGTCATCTAGGGTACCTTCACGTAGTTTTTTACGAAAGATTTGACGGGTATTACTGTTATCGGAGGTTTCTTCATTATGACCAAAGCCATCACGTGGTGGTGGTAATAAAATGTCTAAAATTCTTTCTTCTGCTGCTTCTTCTGCTAAATATTTAACGCGCAACATTTCTTGTTCTTTAGTCATTTTAATTGCCATATCGGCAAGATCACGAATGATAGTCTCTACTTCTTTACCTACATAACCCACTTCAGTGAATTTTGTTGCTTCAACTTTGATAAAGGGTGCATTTGCTAGCTTGGCTAAACGACGGGCAATTTCTGTTTTACCTACGCCAGTAGGACCAATCATCAGGATATTTTTTGGAGTAACTTCCATGCGCAACTCTTCATTAAGTTGCATACGACGCCAGCGATTACGCAAGGCAATAGCTACTGCACGTTTAGCGTCACTTTGTCCAATAATATGGTTGTCTAATTCATGAACAATCTCACGAGGTGTCATATTCGACATAATAATTCCTTTAGCATTGTGCTTATTTTATTTTCTTGTAGGTCGAGATAACCCTCGAACAATAGTTTGTTGACGTAAACGGTCGAAACTCACTGTGTCGGTGTCGACCTACACTTTATGAATGGCGAATGATTTATAGTTCATCAATGGTTTGCTGGTTATTGGTGAAAACGCAAATATTACCAGCAATAGTTAATGATTTTTCAACAATTTCTTTGGCAGAAAGCTCTGTATTTTCTAATAATGCAGTCGCTGCTGACAGGGCAAAATTTCCTCCACTACCAATAGCAATAAGGTCGTGCTCCGGCTGAACAACATCACCATTACCTGTAATGATCAAAGATGCAGTTTCATCGGCAACGGCTAACAAAGCTTCGAGTTTTCTCAATGCTCTGTCACTACGCCAATCTTTAGCAAGCTCAACAGCAGCTTTGGTTAAATGACCTTGATGTTGCTCTAACTTACTTTCAAAGCGTTCAAATAAGGTAAAAGCATCAGCGGTACTTCCTGCAAACCCGGCAAGTACTTTATCATTATATAGTCGGCGAACCTTACGGGCATTACCCTTCATTACGGTATTACCCAGCGATACTTGACCATCGCCACCAATGGCAACTTTGCCGTTACGTCTGACTGAAACAATAGTAGTCACAATTAACCTCGATTATTTGGCCAACACCTAAGTATGTTGGCATGATGTAGAATAAATAAGGGTGTTTAGGCCGATTTTCAAGGAAGGAGGGGGATTTATTTCCAGCCCCAGATTTCACAGAAGTTGATATTGTTCTTTCGCAGCTTATGTTTATCTTTTTCTGCTTGGCGTTTTTTACTATACGGACCTAAAAATACTTTATAATGCGTGCCATTTTTTCCTTTAGATTCGCCTATTTGAGAAGAAAAACCACTAAATGCAATATTGGCCTTAAGTACTTCAGCTTGTTTGCGGGTTCGAAATGAACCACATTGCATTTTATAAGGGCCTTTGTTTTTAACTTCGTATTCACCCACCTCAACTTTTTTTTCTGTTAATTCTTTTCTATAGGCCCACTTTTCTTTAGGGGGCGTTGGTAACGTAGTTGCTTTAGTGCTTGGGGAAATACTTTTTACTACTGAAGACTCAATCGGTAAAGGTTGATTATCTTTAATTGACCATAAAAAATAACCAAAAGCGCTCACTGATATTAATGTAAATACACCGATTAATTTGAGCTTAAATGGGCGTTTTTGTGGAATATCTACTTGCTTATTTTTATAAGGCTGCTTCTTTTTATTTTGTGCGCGGGAAACATAATCTTGATGAGCCATGGAAAACTATTTATCGGGGAACATCGAGTGATTCTAACGAACTGCGAGAAAAATAACACTAGTTTGTCGGGATAAATTGTAAAATATTGTGGTTAGCTAATTTTTTGAACAGATCACCAATTCAAATCAATGGGATCGATATCAACGGACCAGCGGACTTTACTTTGCCATTCATTTTTTGGAATTGTTTGTAATAGTTGCCAAACAGCTTGGTGAAGTAATTTACGTGACTGTGCTTGGACAATAAGATGAAACCTATATTTCCCTGCACGTTTTTCCATTGCTGCCGGTACAGGGCCTATTAATTCGCAACCGGTGTACGAGAACGTTGTTAATGATCTTAAAAATTTATCGGGATAAGAAGGATAATTTGCGTCGGCACGAAACAAGGCTTGAAAGCCAAAAGGAGGTAAGTTAGCTTGTTTTCTTTCTGTGAGAGCATATTGAGCGAAATGGTTATAGCCATTATGTACTAGATCTTGTAATAGTGGGTGTTCAGGGAAGTTAGTTTGTACCATAACGGTTCCAGGCTTACTTTCCCTTCCGGCACGTCCCGCAACTTGTACCAGTAGCTGTGCCATATGTTCAGCAGCGCGAAAGTCAAAACTAAATAATGCGCCATCCACATCTAAGAGTGCAACAAGGGTCACATCAGGAAAGTGATGCCCTTTAGCTAACATCTGGGTACCAATAAGAATTTGATGTTTATTGTGAGTGATCTCGTGAAGTAACTTAGTTAATGCGCCTTTTTTTCTGGTGCTATCTCTATCAATGCGTACAGTACTAAAATCTGGAAAAAGTTCTGCTATACGCAGCTCTAATTGCTCGGTGCCTTGTCCCATGGATTGAATGTCGATACCATTACAGCTCGGGCATTGCATGGGTAAGCGTTTTTGACTGCCACAATGGTGACAAATGAGTAGTTGTTGACCTCGATGCCAAGTGTAAGGTTTATTGCATCGTTGACAATCGGCAATCCACAGGCAAGTTTGACAGCTTATTGCTGGGGCATAACCGCGGCGGTTTAAAAAGATTAAAACCTGTTCTCCTTTTGCTAATGTTTGATCAATTGCGGTTTTTAAGTCATTTGATAAACCATGCTGCATTTGTTGTTTAGCAACATCAATTAGTTCGATTTCAGCCGTTTGGCTTTTCCCTGGCCTTTTAAGTAATTGATGATAAAGATACTTACCTGATAGCGCATTTTGTAATGTTTCTAAACTAGGCGTTGCACTACCCAAAATAATGGGGATATTAAGTTGTCTGGCTCTTAGTATGGCGATATCGCGGGCATGATAACGAAAGCTATCTTGTTGTTTAAAAGAACCGTCGTGTTCCTCATCAACAATAATCAGCCCTAATTTATGTAAAGGCGTAAATATTGCCGAACGTGTACCAATGACAATGGCAGCGCTACCACGTTGTGCTTCAAGCCAAGTTTGCAGCCGCTCATTGTCATTAAGTCCAGAATGATGCAAACCTATGGGCACATTAAAGCGTTGTTCAAAGCGATTTAATGTTTGTGGTGTTAGCCCGATCTCAGGTACAAGTACCAGCACTTGTTTATCGGCGGCGAGTATACTTTCCATTGCTTGTAAGTAAACTTCAGTTTTACCACTACCCGTAATGCCATCAACTAAATGGCAAGTAAATTCGTCATCACTTTGTTTTATTGCTGTAACAATAATTGCTTGCTCAAGAGAGAGTTTGAGCTTGTTTTCTTCATTTAATGCGTGTTGCTGCCATTGATATTTAACCGGAGAAGATTGGTATTGTTCAACAAGATTTTTAGTTTCTAAGGCGCTTAATTGTGCTTTTGAAAAACCTAAAGTGCGTAATTCAATCCAGGTGATTGACTGATGTTTATTAATTAACTGATAAATTTCGAATTGTTTGGTGGCTTTCTTTTTAAAGCTAATAAGTTCTGTTTGTTGTGGCGTTGTGGTGCACCGCCATCGCGTTGGTAATGAAACGTCAGGTTGTTTAATTTGGCGGAGCAATACCGGTAGTGCTTGCTTTAAAACATCGCCTATCGGGTGGTGATAATAATCAGCACAACGCTTAAGAAAGCTAAGTAAGGTTGCGTCAAAATGGAAACTATCTGCAATTCGGCTCTTGATCGCTTTTAATTTATTGTCTGGAAGTTCTGATTTATGATCAATAGATAAAACAATACCCACTAATTCTCGTGGACCAAAGGGCACAATAACGCGCTCACCAATATGTATTGCTGGCGTTTGCAAATCAATGGGTACTTGATAAGTAAAAAGCTGACGCATAGGTACTGGAATGGCGACTTGAATATACTGAATTTGCATGGCTTGTATATTAATGAAAACGAGTGATTGTCATTGTTATATTCTCGCATTAAATTTTACCATTAAACAACTAATATCAATTATCGATCACTTGATTATACTTTTATATTTTATGATAAGATCCCCCTCTGTTAGTCGTAGTGCGTTTTAGAGTAAGTATTTAGCCACGATGTACTTTATTAAAATTATGACGATCTTTATTTGAAATTGATTGTTTTTTTATCACTTTTCTTACCTTTATAGTTGCACTATGAGTCGTGATCATTTAATATTCGGCTCCATAATTTTAACTCGTATGGTGCTTAGCAGACTCAAATAGCTGACTAAGTGGCGATACGGCCTTAATACAGAGGTTTCCATGAAAGACGGTATTCATCCAAATTACGCAATGTTCAAAGCTACTTGTTCTTGTGGCAATGTTATAGAAACACGTTCCACACGTGGTAAAGATATTCACTTAGACGTTTGTTCTTCGTGTCATCCATTTTACACCGGTAAGCAGAAAGCTGCTGAAACTGGTGGTCGTGTTGATAAATTCAACAAACGTTTTGGTGCTCTTTCTGCGAAGTAAATCTTCTGTAGACATACCAAAAATAAAAAGCGCCTGTTGGCGCTTTTTTTATTGGGTATATATATTCCTGTCTTTATTCTTCTTCGATACAAAATCTGCTACATTAGCTACCCATAGAAAAGGATCGATATCCGCCGTGAGCAAGGGTTATTAATGGCCGACCGTAAGCCAGCTAAATTTGCAAAAGAAAAGCAATTTATACGCGATAAACAAATTGATGAGTTAAAGATCCCACCTCATTCTTTAGAGGCTGAACAATCTGTGCTCGGTGGTTTGTTACTTGATAATGAAACCTGGGATCGAGTCAGCGAAAAAGTCGTTGCGCAGGATTTTTATAGTCGTTCACATCGTCTTATTTTTGAAAGCTTTGGTGTTTTGGTTGAACTGGGCGAACCGGTTGATTTGATCACTCTATCTGAAGCGTTAGAGCACGATCATAAATTAGAAGATGCAGGCGGTTTTGTTTATCTCGCTGAGATGATGAAAAACACACCCAGTGCAGCAAATATTGTTGCCTATGCTGAAATTGTTCGAGAGCGTGCAATCATTCGCGAACTCATTGGGGTTGCCAATGAAATAACCGAAGCAAGTTATGACCCACAAGGTCAAAACAGTGCAGAGTTGCTTGATTTTGCCGAAACAAGAGTTTTTCAAATTGCCGAGCAAAGAGCGAACAAATCAGATGGCCCTGAAAATATACATTCGGTATTAGAGAAAACAGTTGATCGTATCGAAAAACTCTATCAACAACCTCATGATGGTGTTACGGGTATTCCATCAGGCTTTGATGATCTTGATAAGATGACCGCTGGGTTTCAGCCATCAGATTTAATTATTGTCGCTGCTCGTCCATCAATGGGTAAAACTACATTTGCCATGAACATTGCTGAGCACGCCGCAATGACTCAAGATAAACCTGCATT
The DNA here is from genome assembly GCA_047621305.1 of Alteromonadaceae bacterium. Classification (GTDB taxonomy): domain Bacteria; phylum Pseudomonadota; class Gammaproteobacteria; order Enterobacterales; family Alteromonadaceae; genus Colwellia_A. Next base: position 36,940 of record JBLHNB010000046.1, read on the forward strand.
AATATTTAGTTTGGAAATGCCTTCAGAACAATTAATGATGAGGATGTTGGCATCATTAGGACGTATTGATCAAACTAAAATTCGTACTGGGCAATTAGGTGATGAAGATTGGGCACGATTATCAAATACCATGGGTATGATGATTGAAAAAGGCAAAATGTATATTGATGATGCTTCGGGCTTAACGCCTACAGATGTTCGTTCTAGAGCTCGCAGAATAGCTCGTGATCATGGTGGTTTAAGTATGATCATGATCGATTACTTGCAACTCATGCGAGTGCCAGCACTTACTGAAAACAGAACATTAGAGATTTCTGAAATATCTCGCTCTTTAAAAGCTTTGGCAAAGGAACTGCAAATTCCCGTCATTGCGTTATCGCAATTAAACCGTAGTTTGGAGCAACGTTCTGATAAAAGGCCAATTAACTCGGATTTACGTGAATCGGGAGCTATTGAGCAAGATGCCGATTTGATTATGTTTATTTATCGTGATGAGGTTTATCATGATGATTCAGAGTTTAAAGGTATGGCTGAAATTATTATTGGTAAACAGCGTAATGGTCCTATTGGTCGTGTACCTTTAACCTTTTTGGGACAATTTTCTCGCTTTGAAAATTATGCTGGTCCACATGTACTTGGTGAAGATTAAATTCTTTAATACCCTTTATTTACTTTCCGTGAATCGTTGCAACTAAGGCCCTTGAATGAGCGTGGTTGCGATGTTCACCTAAATATATACCTCGCCACACCCTAAGTTCAACTTCTCATCGGTGATCGGAGTTTTCATTGACGGTTAATGACGCAGAGGAGTGTTTAATAAACAGGTGTAATGTGCCTGCTTAACGTTATCAATAGCGCTTAGTGAAGTACTTGATCGGTTCTCAGGTGAAATCCTCTAGGTTTCGCGGATAATGGAAACTCAACTTGTGCCACATCTTTTCGACTTTTGGAAGGTAATAAAAAAACCTCATTAATTGCTTAATGAGGTTTGATGTTCAGCAAGTTTTAAGCGTTTACTTATCGAAACTAAATTCAATAAAGGCTTTACCGTGTGGTGAATTCAACGGAATGATAATGATAGGTCCATCAGCTTTGTGATTGATCGTATGGTTTTTTCCTGAAACGACCACAGGTGTTGCCATATCAAATTCAAAGCCTTTTTCACTTAACATGCGTTTGGCTCCACCGGTAACCATATTGGTAATTTCACCAACTAAATCGGTAATTTCATCATTTATTTCATCAGGGCCTTCACCAACCATATTTTTCATGGTGGCAAGCGCTAATTTACCTTGAAAAGTAATAGACAAAGAACCTTTTGTTTGGTCACTTACCATACCGATAAGGCCAGAGACATCACCCATAGCTATTTCATCTTTTTTCAATCTAGGTTTTTCTGGCGTTAACTCCATTTGAGCCATCGTTGCCATGACATTAAGCATTGAAGATAAAAATGGATTAATAAACTCTACATTCATGAATGTTTCCAAGACTTTAATTAATTCTAGTGTACTGAGTTTGCACTCTTCTGCTGCAAATGTAAATCAGTCCGCGTTATTTATTATTTGTAATTGTTGTAACTTTTTTTGCTTCAGTAAAAGTCAAACTGCCTTTAAGTCCTGCACTTTTATAATTAACAGTGTTTACTTGTTTGGAGTAAGTATTGACGAGTAAAGAATTTTTTACCACTAAACCATTTAAAATATTTTTAAATAATGCTTCTTGATAAATTATTACCTTACCCCTAACAAGTTCAATACCGACCAAATTTAAGGTAATTACTTGCCCTGAATGTTGTAATTGAAAATGTTCTTCAACATATGCTTGAATATATTTTTCATAACTTTGATGCTCTGGAGAAAATTGTATGTGCTTAATTTCAGCAATAGCATTTTCCATATCATGAGCAGTAAGTTGATGAATAATTTCTATTTTATCTGTTAATGAGTTAAGAGATAGCTCCGATAAACCAACAAAGTAAGTATGAGCAGCAATACTTACTGCTACGCCACTAAGCATTAGAAGGGTTAACCATTGTTGTAGTCTTTTTTTCATTTTACTCTTTCTTCTTACTGTCTTTGTTGTCGTCTAAAGATTTTAATTCTTTATTATAATCACGCATCATGTCATCTTTTTTATCTTTATATAATTCGAAACGTGACTTGATTGGGCGAGCTGGCCAGTAGTTATTGTTAATATCTACATCAGCTGTTTCCCAATTTTGATCAATAGCTATTGCCGAAATTTCTTTATCGCGAACTAATAGTTTAGAAACAGTTTTCGAATTTTTACGCCAAATTTCAGCAGGAATACGTAAATGCTCTTTGCTATTATCAGCATAAGTAATGTCTAATAAAATCGGCATGACTAAGCCGCCTTTATTATGAAAGTCAATGATGTAAAAATTACTGTCGTTAACTAAAAGATCTTTTTCCCATTGTTCAAGTTTATTATTTTCTTCGTTATATTTATTACGATCGGCATTGGTTGCGGTAAACTTGTCATGCTCGTTATAAAAGTCTAATAATTCAGGTTTTACACTTGTGCGTAGCCATTGCCCTTTATTACGTATATCGCTAATAAATTCAGGGTTTTCGTTTTCAAGCGCGCGCTCCCAAGCTTCTTCTGTGTCTGGATTTTTACTGTCAGGGCGATATAAATGGATATTACCTAAAGCAATATCAACATGATCTGTGCTGTAAAACCAACCACGCCAAAACCAATCGAGATCAATGGCGGAAGCATCTTCCATGGTACGGAATAAATCAGCAGGTGTTGGGCGCTTAAATTTCCAACGTTGCGCGTATTCTTTAAAGGCAAAATCAAATAGTTCACGTCCCATGATGGTTTCACGCAAAATATTTAGTGCGGTTGCTGGTTTACCGTAGGCATTGTTACCAAATTGCAGAATGGATTCTGAATTAGTCATGATAGGCACTTGATTTTCACTTTGCATATAGCTGATGATTTTAGCGGCATGACCACGACGAGAAGGGTAACCTTCTTCCCATGCTTGTTCAGCTAAAAATTGTAAAAATGTATTTAAACCTTCGTCCATCCAAGTCCATTGACGCTCGTCGGAGTTAACTATCATAGGGAAATAATTGTGGCCAACTTCGTGAATGATCACACCAATTAGTCCATACTTAGTACGACGAGAATAGGTTTTTTCTCCCGTTTCTTTATCTAATGTTGGCCTATAACCATTAAAAGTGATCATTGGGTATTCCATGCCACCAATAGGGCCATGCACAGAAATAGATACTGGATATGGGTAGTCAAACGTGTATTTACTGTATTGTTCCATGGTATGGATTACAGCTTCAGTTGAGTATTGTCCCCATAGTGGATTGCCTTCGTTTGGATAAAAAGACATCGCCATCGTATCGGTATTACCGGCTTGATAACCTTGTGCATCCCAAATAAACTTACGACTCGAAGCGAAGGCAAAATCGCGGACGTTTTTGGCTTTAAAATGCCATGTTTTGGTTTTGGTTGAGCGTGACTTCTCATTTTTTAGCGCTTCAGCAGGTGTCACAATGAGTACAGGTTTTTTGGCTGACTTAGCGGTTCTTAAACGTTGTAATTGTTGTTTAGTTAAGATACTTTTGCCATTTTGTAATTGACCTGTTGCTGCAACTATATGATCTGATGGAACATTAATTTTTACATCGTAATCACCAAACTCCAGGGTGAATTCGCCATTACCTAAAAACTGTTTGTTTTGCCAGCCCATCACATCATAATAAGCGGCAGCGCGGGGGAACCAGCCAGCCACTTCATATAAGTAATTATCATCCTCTTTAAAATACTCGTAGCCAGAACGACCGCCTAAAACTTTTTGCTCATGTAAGTGGTAACTCCACGCTATGTTCAGTGTAGTGCTGGCACCTGGTTTCAGTGGCTCTGGTAAGTCAATACGCATCATAGTGCCACTGATGACATAATCAAGTGCTTGATTATTGCTATTAGTGACTTTAGTAATGTTATTACCACCATCAAAAGCAGGCGTCTCAATTGCATTACGTAAATTTTTATAAGTTACTTTTTTCTTGGGCGCGGTCAGTGTGTTTTTATAGTCAGAGACACGTTTCATTCGATTTTGATCGAGTTGTAACCAAAGATAACGCAGTGTATCTGGAGAGTTATTTTTATAATCTATCGCTTCATCACCGGTTAATGTTTGGGTTTTGTCATCAAGGGTAATATTAATTTTGTAATTAACTTGCTGTTGCCAGTATCGATGCCCCGGGGCGCCAGAAGCTGTGCGGTATGTATTTGGTGTAGGTAAAATTTCTTCTAGTTGACGAAATTTATCGTTAGCTATAGTGTTTTTTGCAAATACAGTAGCGCTGGTAGCAACTGATAAGCACAGCAGTGCTGAGGTTATTATTTTTTTCATTTAAGTCTCGAGGGGATGAAAAGAATTATATTGTATAATTTCTATTTATATCATAAAAATAGTGGGTAGGTTAGCTACCCTACTTTTTTAATGCGATGAATGGCGTGTTTTTCACGTTAGATAACAAATTGTTAACTACAGGTTTGGCATTGTCCGTGTGCTTCGACAATCTGATGGCTAATTGAAAAGCCACTGGCATCAGCCATAGAGCGTAATGCTAAATCGAGATTGTTAGATTGAATTTCTTCTACGTGCCCACAGTTATCACAAATTAATAACTGTACTGGGTGGTTGCACTCACTAAAATGATGGCACATTACAAAAGCATTGATAGACTCAATTTTATGTACAAAACCTTGTTTACCTAAAAAATCCAATGCTCTGTATATAGTGGCGGGTTTTGCAGAGGCATCGGTTGTTTTTAATTCATCAAGTAAGTCGTAAGCACCAATAGCGCCTTGTTGTTTGGCGAGTAGCTTAAATACTTGCTCGCGGGCAAGGGTAAAGCGGGCGCCACGAGTTTGACAGGCTTGTTTGGCTTGTTCGAGTAATTTATCTACATTCATATAATGAAAAATCTTAAAGTTTTTTGCAGTTTAGCATAGTCAGATTAATCTACATACACTTGCTGTTTGTATTCAATGGCGATTAATTACTCTTTATTTAATGGTAAATTAGCCTTAAATAATAAAGAGTTTATAAGAGCAGAGCAATTACCAGTAATTTATTTACCATTTATCGGAAAAAGTGAATCCGACAAATTAATTATCATTCATGTAGTACCACTTTGACGTGGTTTAATGGATTCGACTACCCCAGTTAAGACATAATAAACTTAACTGGAGAACAGAAATGACAAAACGTAAAAAATACACAAAAGAATTTAAACTTGATGCAATTTCTT
>JBLHNB010000047.1:0-41078 GCA_047621305.1 Alteromonadaceae bacterium
TATAAAGAAGGAAGTTTCAACGTAGTAAAACAATATAAAATGAACGATTGAGTTAGTTCACTACAATAGCCTTGATTTTGGTTTTTAGCATTTAACATTACTCCAAATTCAGCCAGTTGTTTTTGCTGATTATGCCAAATAAGGGTGATGATACCGATAGTATCGTTTTCACTTTTTTCTTTGACAAGCCAAGTTAGGTATTGAAGAGGTTTAGCTGATAATGCCTTTAGGGTATTAACAAAATTTTTATTTACTTGTTGTTTAGTAAAAACCCCGCCAGTGTATTTAGTGACATTTTCATTGGTAAATAATTCAGTATAAAAATTTTTATCTTGGTATTGAATTGGCTTCATTAGCAGTCTTTTACTACTAAATTGATGTTTTTCTATATAATCTGGGAGTGGTCGAGTAATAATTAACTGATAAAAACACTGCAATAGCATTGTTCTTGGTAAGGAAAGTTTATCTGCAGATCCATCTCTTGTATTTTTCATAATATATATTTCACTCCATGTGTATTTAAACTGTAGGTTAAATGTCTGTGTTGTCAATGTGAAATGGCATAGTCTTAAAAATCAGCCCAATCTAGCTTAGTTAAGAATAAAGTGTTGATTTTTGTCCATGAAAATAAATGTTTAAATTTGTAAGAAAAAAGCTCGTATTTAAATAAGGTCAAGTGATATAGTTTTTATAGTTTAATCAAGCTATTATATCTATAGGAAGTTATATGTCTCAACAAGGTTCAGGTGGTAATGTACTTGCTGCAATTTGTAGTTTTTTTATTCCCGGTTTAGGGCAATTGGTGCAGGGGCGTATTTTACCCGCTATTTTATTTTTTGTTTTTGCTGGTATATTCTGGGGACTATCTTGGTTGATTTTTCCTATTGCTCTTGCGTTGTTAACACATCTTTGGGCTATTATTGATGCCGCTCGATATAAAAGTGATTAGTGAGTGTTAAAAATAAACCTTATTTAATAATAGGGTTTATTTTCGATAGGAAACGTATAGCCTTACTATTTAAAATCCTCCTGTGCTTGTAATTCAAGGGCTTTCATTGTTTTATTATGCGGGATGGGTTGTTTTGTTATCGGATCAACTTGAACAAATACAATATCGTCTGCTAAACATATTGTTTGTTTTGTGACTTTATTTCGCATTAAACAAGTGACTGTAATTGACGTTTTACCGACAGACTTGGTCTTTAATCCAAACTCAACAACATCTCCCTGTATAGCTGGAGATTCAAAATTAATTGCACCGATATGCTTGGTGACCAAACAATTAGTACCTAACTGGCATATTGCGTAAATTGCAGCTTCTTCATCGATCCATGCTAGTGCACGACCTCCAAACAATGAATTTGCATAGTTAAGATCGTTTGGGAGAACTAATCGTCTGGAAAGAAAACGCATAAAAACCTCTATTAGGAAAAGTGTCTATAAAAAATAAGTATAACATGCACTGAATTTTCATTTCAAACAAGCTCATTAAAGTGCGTGGTTATCTTCAATTAAATTGAAGGGGCTGGCGCTACAGAATATTTTCTGCGGTAATATGTAATTGGCGAAGTACATGATGTTGCTATTGTTTAAGGTGTGCTTAACGAATGTTTTACTAACATAATTTTTGGGGATTTGTTGCTGGATATCTTGTTCGAAGTGGCGATCATTAATACTGAGTAAGTCAAACGATGCCGGTTGTAAAATTGTTAAAATTAAAGGCATTAGTGGGATCAAATCAATGTTTGCAGCAAAACTTATATAACTGCTGTTTAGTTGTGGTGTGATGTGGATAGTGAAATATTTATCGTTATAAAGTCCATTGACGGAATAACCGTGAGGTTTAAATATAAAATCATCTAATATAAATTTGGGGAATAATATATCGAGTTGCAAAAAGTCCCTTATATCACTAAATTTTAACACGTTAGATGAAAGCTTATACAAAACATCTGAGTTTACTTGATAAGCAATAAATTCATATGTTTTATCTCTGTTTGTTATTTTATTAGCATTTTTATAGAAAAAATAATTGTGATGATCTTCAATTTCACCAAACCTTAGTGCGTTACCCGTTATATATTGCGTTAATATTGTAATATCATCACTGAAGGTGCTCAGTTGAGCATGTGCATAATATTCATTTTTACGTTGATAAGTACAAGCAATTATTTTTTCTTTACCTATGTACTTGATAAAAAATTCAATTGATTTAATTAATTGGGTAACGCCGCAGGTTAGAATAAGAAAATGATCATGCCAAATAAATAAACTCGACTCAGACAAAATAAATGCTTTACAGTGTGGGTTTACCATTGAAGACAATATTTGGGCATTTCCTGCTGACACTACATCATGCCACACGGCATCATCTATATCGTCTAATAGTGATAAATAGGACTCTTCAATAAATATTTCAGCTTTTTTTTCTGACCCTTCAAAAAACAATAGCAATTCCTTGGTAGCGGTAAAATATCAGTATATTGGTGGTTAAGTTTATACTGCTTAGCGTTGTAAATGGCGACGGGATAATAAATAAAGTACCTTTCTCGTTATAATTTATGCATAACAGCAAACAAAGAGGCGAATTTAATAAGATTCTAAGTATTATTTAAGCCATTAATCAATATTTATTAGTAATATTATTCATTTAGTTATGCAATATCACATAAAAATAGACTAAGCTGCTATAATAAATACAGACCAATAAATGAAGGAATTTAATCAGCGTGAGAAAGTCTAAAACTATAAATACAGAAGATGTTTTAATAACGCTATGTGAATCTGTTAGCCAGGTATTAACTAAAGCAAGTGGTAACCGAATTACTTATTCTGGCATGGTGCAAAAAATTAGCAGAACATGTTTACGTCCTGATATAGGCTGCTTTGTTTTATTTGATGGCGGCTTTAATGGCATAGTTGTCACTAACTTCACCGCGACAGCGGCTTTAGAAGTTTACCAAGATTATATGACTAATATGGGTATGCCTGATTCTGAAATATCAAAAAGCCACTTGGCAGATGATGTTGCCAATGTTTTAGGTGAATTAATGAATCAAATTGTTGGCGGTTTTACTTATAAGGTAAGAGAACAATTACAAACAACTATCACGCAAAGCCAGCCAAAAATGTTAGTTATTAATAAATTGGTGCATATCTCTGTTGATACTGTGATGGACCGACCACAAGCACGTCGAGTTACATTTACAACAACAAATAACAATATTTTTTACCTTGAATTAGCGATGGATAAAACTGAATTTATTAAATTACATGATTTTGAAATTGCTGAAGAAATTGACCCTGATGATATTCTTGAAGCTACTGCAGCTCAAGCTAAAAACAGTGAAGTTGAGATAACACCTGAAGATGATTCAGATGTAGATGATTCAGATGTAGATGACGATGATTTTATGGCGTCATTAGGTTTATAGATTAATTAATACTGTAAAGAATGGTTATTAATACCGTAAATTATTAACCATTCTTTTCACTTAATCGAGATATTTAGTAAACTCCCTTTCAATGTTTTCTTAAAATCCCCACTGTAATCAAATATTTGATTACAAGATATCACTCGCTATTTCGTTTTATTCCATTTAATGTTAATACCTTTCCCACTACCACCTTATAAATAAAACAAAGGTTTTCCATGGTGAACTATGCAAATTTTTAACAACTATAAACGTATATGGATTTTGGCTCGGTTTGAGTTAACTCGCTTATTTTTAACAAAGCGAGGCATAATAGCGCTTGCCGCGTTTGCTACCGTGTGGTTTATTATTTTATATTACTTAGTGAGCTCTGCGGTCACTATTGTTTCTTCTCAGAGCTTCCAAGAAATTGCTAAACAACTATTTGGGGCACTAGGTCTTGCAGACCTACTTAATTGGCCGGTGCCAGAATTAGCTATTTATTGGTTAATTGCTGCGTATTTATTCCCAAGTTTCGCTTTGTTTTCAGCAAGTGACCAAACATGCTCTGATAGAACCAGAGGAACATTACGTTTTATTTCTTTACGGGCAACAAGAGCTGAAATTATTTTTGGCCGATTTTTAGGGCAAGTGTTAATTACAGAAATATTACTAGCAGTCACTATAGTGGCAACGGTGCTAATGGCAAGTTATCGAGATTTCTCACTACTAGGACAAGGAATATACCAAGCGATATCGCTTTTTATTAATTTGAGTATTATCGTAATGCCTTTTATCGCGTTAATGACTTTATTAAACAGCTTTTTACAATCTTCGAAAATGGCGATAGTCGTTTGCACATTAATTTTTGGATTAGGTCCTTTCATTATAAGCATAATCGCTTATCAACTTCCTATCGCCGAAAAGCTAAATCACGTCTTTCCCGGAGGGCAAATCGCTGAACTTTTAGGACGTTCAGAAATTGCTTTTACACATTACAGTTTACCCATTATTCAAACAATATTATTTTTGATTATGGCTAATATCATTATGAAGAGGACTTCACTATGAACAATATTATAAAAGCCGTCGGGTTAAATAAAGTTTATGGTGATCACCATGCATTAACCAATGTAAATTTTTGTATTGAAAAAGGGTCACCTGTCGCACTTGTTGGTCCTAACGGTGCGGGTAAAACAACATTATTCAGCATTTTATGTGGCTACATTAAACCTACTTCCGGTGATATCTCTATCTTGGGATACCCACCTGGCGATAAAGCATTATTTGGAAAATTAGCCGCATTACCCCAAGATGCACAGTTAGACCCACGCTTTAGTATTGCTCATCAACTTAAGTTTTATGGACAGTTACAAGGTTTTAGTGCCAAAAAAAGTATACGTGAAGTTGAACGTACCCTAGAACTTGTCGGTTTAGCTGATGTTTTACATGTTAAACCTAGTGAACTATCACATGGTATGCGTAAGCGAGTTACTATTGCACAAACGTTAATTGGTCAGCCACAAATTGTCTTATTGGATGAGGCCAGTGCGGGTTTAGACCCTCTTCATGCTCGTGAAGTTAGGGAGGTTGTTGCAAACCTTTCAAGTGATATTACTTTTATATTAAGCTCTCATGACTTAAATGAGTTGGAGCGCTTATGCAGTCAAGTTTTGTATCTTGATCAAGGAAGCTTAAAAGAACACCAGACGTTAACGACATCAGAAAACGGCCATAGTCGATATTTTACCTTACGCATGAAGCAACATGAAGCAGGGATTATTGAAGCTTTACAGCAGTTGGACTCTGTCAGTGATGTCGTTGTATCGCAAGACCGTGAATATCTTATCAGTGCAAATACCCACCACCTTGAAACTGACCTTGATATTTTAAAGCTTTGCCATAAAAATAATTGGCAATATGCACAAATATTTAACGGAAAAACCTTAGAAAATCAATTATTCTAAGATATACGTATGATGTCAGAATAAAGACTAAATATCGGTTTTTCCTGCGGGGATAAATTCCCCATAATAATGCTCGGGGGTTTTACCGTTAACTTGAACAGAGAGCCATTTTATATACTCGGATAAGGGCAGGGGCATAGAGTAATGATATCCTTGACCTATATCGCAGCCATATTTTCTCAATGTATCTTCATCGCGTTGACTATTTATTCCTTCGGCAACCACTTCAAGACCCAGTCCTTTCGCCATTTTTATGGTAGTTTCTGTGACGATCTTTCTTTTTTCGTCATCAAAAATGTTTTCAACAAACCGACGACCTATTTTAAGTTCTTGAAAAGGTAGTTCATCAATGTGTGCCATCGAAGAATAACTGGTAGTAAAGTCATCAATGCTTAAGGTAATACCAAACGTAGTGAGTTGTTTTATTACATTTAGGGCATAAGTATTACCTGTGATGGTTGACGATCCTGTTAATTGAAAAATAATCCTATCAGGCGATATTTCACTGACAGAGACAATCTCAACAACTTTTTCATAGAACAGCTCTGAAATAATATCTTTATGACTGATGTTGATGGACACCATATGATTGCACTTTTCAAGTTCTGTAATGGTCTGTTGTTGTGTGAGTGCTTGTTTAATTATCCATAGCGTTAATTGATTAATAAGTCCTAAGTCTTCAGCAATAGGAATGAAAGTGGTGGGGGGGATTGTTCCCAATGTTTTATGGTGCCAACGAACTAGACACTCACAACCACAGACTCTTAGGGTTTTTAAATCAATTTGTGGTTGATGATAAATTTCAAAGTCGTTGTTGTTGATCGCTTCTTTCATTTCCACGGCAATATGTAAGAAAGAGTTTTCAAGTATGGATTTATCTTCTTGGTATATAGACCATTTAACCGGCGTAGAGGTTGCTTTTACGAGCGCTAGCTTTGCATGTTTGATGATTTCTTGTGCAGTACACACGTTATTTTCATTTACTGTCGCTGCTGCGATGCCAATAACGGCTGTAAGGGGTAAACGTAGCTGATTAATTTGATAATTTTCTGTGGTGATCTCTTGAATTGAGTTAGCAATTACTTCAAAAGACTGTTTGTTTTTACTTTCATCAATGACTATCGCCAAGCAATTATCATTTTCAAAATAACAAATTTTTTCATGTTTATTAGTGAGTTCCATAATGGCATCGTTATAAACAAAAAGTGAAGATAGATGTTTATTCAGTGATACAAACAATTGATAAATCATTTTTTCATCAGAATAAAGTGTTAAACGTTCAATTTGTTCTGGTTGGATAACAAGTACACACAAGCGAGTATGACCCGCTTGATTTATGATGCTTTCCAAAGTGGACTTACGCGGTAGCTGCGTTTCTAAATGATAAGATAAATCAAAGATCCGGTCTTGTTCATTTCTTCTCATTCTTTCCGCTAAGGCGAGTGATATAAATGATATTTCTATAATAACGCCAAATATAAATGCGTTGTGAACGATGAATGAATACTCGATATAATTTAACATCACCAAGGGTTGAATGGCGGCAGTAAAAAATATAGGTAGCCAAGACAAGAAATAAAAGCGCGCCCACGTATAATCCGTACGTAAGCGACGTGTAATAATAAACAGCGAATATATATAAATTAGCGGTTGAAAAGAAAAAAATATTTGCGTTTGTAATACTTGGTTTAAAGGTAAAGTGACAAGGCTAAATATGGCAAGAATTACGCATAAGCCGATACCAAACTTATAAAGTTTAGTTTTGTTAAGGTCGTAACGTAAAAAATAAAGGGCAAATAAGACTAAAAAAATGGTTAATAAATAATTAAAGAACAACAAATATTCATTGAGCCATTGCTGTATATTTTGACTAAACAATAAATGTCCAAAGCCATTAATACTCGACAATACAAAAAATGCAGCAAGTAAATAGCCAATATAAACTAAAAAAACTTTATCTTTTATCATTCGATAAATAACCAAGTTATATACAGACATCAGTAGAATAATGGCAATAAAACCACCAAAGATGAGCAGTGATACTTGTTTATAATGATCAAATGACGATCTGGTGTGAAGTGTTAATGGAATACTTGGTGGACCCGACGTTTTTATTCTAAGTAGTAATATTTGCTGAGTTTGTGCAGTGATACTTAAGGCAATATGTGGGAATGTTTGTTGCGCGATATCCTTAGCGTTCGTTAATCGATTATATGAACGTTTGTCGTGATTTTTGTCATTATCAAGGCGTAAGTAAGCATCAAATTCAGATAAGAGGGTATTATTAATATGCAGTATCATGTTTTTATTTTCAGTACTGTTATTTTTCAGTGCTAATTTTATCCAATAAGCACTGTGTCCCAATGTAAATGGAATGTTCTGAGGGGAAGATTGAATAAATTCTTGTTGTAAATTATCAATACTATCAATTGTTAATAACGCTTTGTCGTCAAGAAAATAGCTAAACTGAGCGCTAAGATCTACTTTGCTAAATTCAACATCTTCATCAACTTTTTTTAATACTTGATAGAGAGAAAATACGATAACTAATAATGTCGCTAGAAATATTGATATTAAAGACGTTCTAAGTATTGGTAAGGCGTGGTTCAAGGAATTGCTCATTAATATTGGCTACTTTTAAAAGTTTCATTTTTTATTGACGCATAAAACATTCTTCATCAACTATAGTAGCGTTATCAAGGCCTTTTTGCACTATTGCCTTATGTATAAACTCAATAATAAAAAAACCGGTAGATGATTACCTCATACCGGTTTGAATTTTTCGTGTAACAGAAAAGTTAATAACTGTCGTTATGCACATTCATCACTGAACGTCCGGAAGGATCAGCATTATTTAAAAAACTCTCATCCCATGCGAGTGCTTCAGGTGTACTACAAGCAACTGATTTACCGCCAGGTACACATTCTGCAGCAGAAGCTAGTGGGAAGTGCTCTTCAAAAATACCACGATAGAAATAAGCTTCTTTGGTATCAGGGGTATTATATGGAAACTTAAATTCAGCACTGGCCAGTTGTTGATCGCTGACTTGTGTTTCAATAAAGACCTTTAAGCTATCAATCCAAGAGTAACCTACACCATCAGAAAATTGCTCTTTTTGACGCCATAAAATTTCTTTTGGTAAATAACCTTCAAAAGATGAGCGTAAAATAGCTTTTTCCATTTTACCATTACCGCACATTTTGTCTTCTGGATTGATACGCATCGCCACATCCATAAAGTTTTTATCTAAGAAAGGAACACGTGCTTCAATTCCCCAGGCAGACATTGATTTATTTGCGCGTAAACAATCAAACATATGTAGTTTATCGAGCTTGCGGTTAAGTTCTTCATGAAATTCTTTAGCATTTGGCGCTTTATGGAAATATAAATAACCACCAAATAATTCGTCGGCACCTTCGCCAGAAAGCACCATTTTTATGCCCATGGCTTTAATTTTTCTTGCCATTAAATACATGGGGGTAGAAGCACGAATAGTGGTTACATCGTAAGTTTCTAGGTGATAGATAACTTCTTTAAGTGCATCTATACCTTCTTGTTCTGTAAAAACAACACTATGGTGAATAGTGCCTATACTGTCTGCAACGGTTTGTGCAGCGATTAAATCAGGAGAACCGGCTAAGCCACAAGCGAAAGAGTGAACTTTAGGCCACCAAGCCTCAGATAAATCATTTTCTTCAACACGCCGAGCAGCAAACTTTTGGGTTATTGCCGAAATCAATGATGAGTCTAGTCCACCTGACAATAATACGCCGTAGGGAACATCGGTCATTAAATGACTTTTCACTGCTTCTTCAAGTGCTTCACGTAATTTGATTTTACTGGTGTGATTATCTTTTATTGCATCATACTTTTGCCAATTACGTTTGTAGTATCTCTGCGGTTCACCAACACGACTATCTAAAATATGTCCTGGAGGAAATTCACTGACAGTTTTACATATTGGCATTAATGCTTTCATTTCTGAAGCAACGTAAAAATTACCCTCTGCATCAACACCTGTATATAGTGGGATTATGCCCATATGATCACGAGCAATTAAATAAGAGTTATCTGCTTCGTTGTATAAACAAAAGGCAAACATTCCTTGTAACTTATCAACAAATTCTACACCGAACTCTTCATACAAAGGTAAAATCACTTCACAGTCGGAACCCGTTTGGAATTGATAATCTACATTAAGGCTTTTTGCTAAAGCCTTGTGGTTATAAATTTCACCATTAACAGCAAGTACATGTTTACCATCGGAATTGTTTGGGTTTTTGTTGTATAACGGTTGAGCACCATGTTCAGTATCAACGATTGATAAACGCTCATGAACTAAAATAGCATGATCATTATTGTAGATGCCTGACCAATCAGGGCCACGGTGACGTAAAAGACGAGAATATTCTAAAGCTTTTGGACGAAGTGCTTCCGCACCTGTTTTTATATCTAATATACCAAAGATCGAACACATTGAAGCGCTACTCCTTTAAATTATAATTAAGACAATCATTATTTTATGAAAAATATGAAATCATTTTTCTAATAGTGGTGAATTTGAAACGTATTTTTTGTTTGTTGAATACACTGAAAACTTTCAGATGAGAAACAGCTAAAAAAAGAGGTTAAACGTACTACTAGCCAAGACACTTTGCCACTTTTACAGAAAAAAGCAATAGAAAATGTATTAAATCGATAGGCTTAAAAAATCCTTGTCTACCTTGTATATATATCAACCAAAATTGAAGTGATGACTCTTTACTTAAGCTGTCATTTTTTAAACAGCCGGTACTGATCTACTCACAGATTAAAAGTAGAAAATTTATTTGCTTGGTGTGTATACTGATACCAATTGAAATAAATAATCAATCGTTCTAAAGCGGTCTAAATATTCAATACCTAGGTTGCTAACACGGATATGAGTACTTAAGTTTTGTCTGGAACTAAAAACGTGTGCTTTCAATTCTAATAGCCAGCTATTGCTCGACAATATGCTCCTGCATTGTTCTACTTACTTACATGTAAGGATCAATCAAGCGCCTTTTTTTTGAAAATTTACCCTCGTTTATAATTGATCAATTCGTTAATTCAATTGGTATGAATATATTTTTAACGATGGATTTGATGGTATGTTAATGATGAAAAAAACTATTTTGGCACTTATTGTTTCGGGCGTTTGTATACCTTCGTTTGCTGACACGAATTTAACGATTGAAGAGTTGCGTATAGAAAAAGCGATTTCTGTTATGCCTAAAGTGACTTCTCGTTTAGCTATTAGGCTTGATGCGTTTAGTCAACAGCTAATACAAGCAACTAATTTTACGGTGCTTAACCAACTGGTGATTAAGCATGGTCGAGAAATATGGCAAGACGCTGTTCTTGTTTATAAAACAGATAATAGCTTTGATGACAGACCTTTATACTGGGCAAGATTACAAATGTTTACTGCATTAAAACAATCGGCTGCTTTTATTGAACTATTACCTATACAGCAAGATCAACTGTTGTGGAGGCTGGAGTTATACTCTCGTGGGCAAAGTGATGTCACCTTTAACAAAAAAACCACAAGAAAAATTCTTATCACAGGTTTTGACCCGTTCTTTTTAGATAGAAACATAGATCAAAGTAACCCGTCGGGTGTCGCAGCATTAGCTCTCGATGGTCTTGTTATAAGCAATGGCGAACTAAGTGCACAGATAGAAACGTTAATGATCCCCGTGAGATTTGCAGATTTTGATCAAGGAATGATTGAGGAACTATTAACACCGTATTTTAAAGATAAATCGGTTGATATGATTATTACTATTAGCATGGGTCGTGAAAACTTTGATTTAGAAAGATTTCCAAGTCTTAGACGCAGTGCTAAAGCACCCGATAATTTAAATGTTTTTACGGGAGCTACAGCAGAGTTACCATTAATACCGTTACTTAAAGGTAAGCCCCTTACTGGCGCTGAATTTGTTGAGTTTAGTTTACCATTTCAAGAAATGATGACCGCAAAAGGGCAATATAAGATTAATTATAATGGCAATGTTTCTACCTTAACGGCAAGTTTTTCGGCTAAATCTTTAGAGCAATTGGATAAAGAGATCTCAGTACAAGGCTCTGGTGGGGGGTATTTATCGAATGAAATTTCATACCGTAGTATTGTTTTGAGAAATACTTATAATCCGATACTTCCTGTTGGTCATATCCATACGCCACGAATTAAAGCATTTGAGCCAAAAGCTACAGAGCAAATTATTGCACAAATCAAAACGATGTTAATTCTGTCGCTACCTGCTATATAGATAAAGAATTATAAAAATTCCGAATGAATTATTCGGCATTTTTTGTTTGGTACATTATATTGTTTTACGCGTTATTGAAGCGCGTGCTGTTGTATGCGTGAATAGTAAAATTTAAATATTGTTCGTTACATCAACAGATAATTTAAGTCTTTGACCGGGTTGTAAATATTTTTTCCGGTTTAAACTATTCCAGCGTTCAATATCGCTAATACTGACATTAAATCTATCGGCAATTCGTGCAAATGAATCACCGCGGCGTACTTTATAAGTAATATTGCGCATTACCGCACGTTCAGTGATGGTCTTTTTACTGATATCTTTGATTGTTGCCTTTTTCCAAATAACTAATTTTTGACCCAATTTAAGTGTATCTCTTGGTGCCATACCGTTCCACTTAGCCAGACTGCGGGTATTGACCTTATATGCCCGGCTGATATCCCATAATGTATCTCCAGACTTAACCTCATGGATCCTCTTTACATCGCCACGTTGACGGTTTTGTGTTTTTACTAAACGTTGATTTTTAGACAGAATGTAACTATCTAATGATTGAGTAGCGACAGGAATAAGAAGATGCTTTCCTTCTCTAATGCGTGTTCCTTTAATATTATTAAGCTGTTTGATTAAGGCTAAGTCGGTATTAAAGTGTTTAGCTATTTTTCCTAAACTATCACCACTTTTAATTTTATATCGTTGCCAAGCCAAACGATCTTTCGTTGTTAGTTTTGATAAACCTAGTTCAAACTTCTCTTTTTTATTGGTAGGGATCACCAGATAATGTGGCCCATTAGGATCCGTTGCCCAACGGTTAAAACCTGGGTTTAAGCGCTGTAATTCAGCCAAGGATATATCGGCTAATTTAGCTGCTTTGGCAAGGTCAAGTTGTGAACCAATATCAATTTGGCTAATAACGGTTTTATTCTCAATCTCATAAAGTTTAACGTTTAAAGCTTCAGGACGTTTAACAACGTCAGCAAGCGCGAGTAACTTAGGAACATAAGCGCGTGTCTCTTTAGGTAAATCTAGAGACCAAAAATCTGTGGGTAAATTTTTACGTGCATTATTTTTCATTGCACGTCTAACGCGACCTTCACCTGAATTATATGCAGCTAGTGCTAATAGCCAATCACCGTCAAAGTATTTATGTAAATATTTTAAATATGCAATAGCACCTTTTGTTGAAGCGATAACATCACGTCGTCCGTCATACCACCAGTTTTGCTTCATCCCAAAACGTTTGCCGGTACCGGGTACAAATTGCCACATGCCTGATGCACGTCCATGAGAGTATGCAAAGGGATCAAATGCACTTTCTACTATGGGTAATAGTGCCAGCTCTACTGGCATATCATTGGCTTCTAATTCTTGCACTATGTAGTACATAAACGGTTCAGCGCGTTTCGCTACACGGTCCAAGTAATTTTGATGTTTGGTATACCAATTGCGCTGAGAAATAACTCTTTTATCATTAGGGATATCAATAGACAATTTATTACGAATGCGCTGCCAAACATCATCAGTGACATCAATTATTTCATCGGAAACGGTAAACTCAACATCCTCAACAGGATGTATTACATCGATAGTACCATCTGTAAGTAATGCTTGATTAATCTCTGCTGGAGAGGCTATGTCAACATTTATGGAATTGTTAGTATCTTCAGTGACGTTTTCAACGGTGTTAATAAACGTACTTTGACAACTAGAAAGTAAGGCGAGTGATATTAAAGAAAAAGAGAAATACTTCATGAATTTTTTACTTAATGTTAGATGTTTATCAGTGTCACTTATTTGTGACGGTTATTCAAGAAAAGTAAATAAACTAAAATTCATTTTTCCACTTTCTAAGCACTGTAAAGGTTGCTAATGCTAAAGCCATTGACGTACCAGGAGTTTGTTGTGCGCAATATTGTTGTGTGCTGTCTTTAATTGTTTGTTCATGGCACCTTAAAAAGGGGTTTATTTTTTTCTCTACACCTATAGTTGAGGGAATTGTAGCTTCATTGTTTTCACGACGTTGCCGCGTTTGATTATAAAAATTAATCAATTCACTGTTATCTGGCTCGACGGCTAAAGCAAAATTAATATTAGATAGGGTATATTCGTGTGCACAGTAAATTCGTGTTTTCTCTGGGAGGTTAGCGAGTTTATTTAACGAATGGTGGAGTTGCTCATAAGTTCCGTCGAATACACGGCCACAACCAGCAGAAAATAAAGTATCACCGCAAAATAAATTATCCTCAATGATATAAGCAATGTGACCTAACGTATGTCCAGGTACATCTATTACGGTAAACGCTTTATTTAAATGTTTCAAAAAAACGGTGTCATCGTCTTTTAATCGTACTTGGCAAAACTCGGTAGCCTCTAACGTTGGGCCATAAGTCGTTAATGGCCAACCTTGGCGTTCACAATACAGTTTGAGTTTGTTAACGCCACCCACATGGTCACTATGGCGATGTGTAATAAGTATGTCGGTTAGTGTTAGACGATGTTTTTCAAGATATGCGATGCAAACGTCGGCATCACCGGGGTCAACTAACACGGCTGTTTGGTTATCTTTAGCTTTAATACACCAGATATAATTATCAGAAAAGGCTTTAATAGCAGATATTGAAATATTTGATGTTGTTTGACTTATTGACACAAATCGTCCTCAATAGGGAAATAATATCTTTTTAGATTCTAGCAAATATTTAAAGCTAGCAGCTAATAGAATAATGCAATGATAACATTTTCACTAAGTTTGTGGTCTGTTGTCGTTGTAAAATATAAATAAGTGCAAACGTTATTTTTTCATCAATTAGCGCTGCCGGCATTCGGGTAGGAGACCCTTTGATTGAGTAAGATTCTAATTATCTATGGTGCTTGAGTAAACATCATCGGCCTTGAATATTTTACTCCTATACCTGACACTACGATAGTGCAATTAACGATATAACATATTAGCAGCAGTGATTATTTATGAAACCAGCATTAGCCTTTAGACAGCCTCATTTTCCAAGAACTTGGCAGGAATTACCCAATGGTGAATTAATACAAAAAGAGATTAATCAACAACTATTACCTTGGTGGTCAAAATTTTTTGGTTATCATCTACTAAAAATTGGTGCTCTGAGTGGTGCGATAGACAGTGATAAGTGTGTCATTAAACATCAAGTTACTATTTCAGAACATCAAGATTATGCTCATATTATTTCAGAAATTGATGATTTACCGTTACTTGAGCACAGTGTCGATGTTTGTGTATTAAGTCATGCATTAGAGTTTTCTATTGATCCACATCATGTGGTGCGCGAAGCCAATAGAGTGTTGATCCCAAATGGTTACCTAGTCATTACCGGTTTTAACCCTTTTAGTTTGGCCGGTTTAAATAAACTTGTACCGTATCGTCGCCAAAATACGCCTTGGAAAGAACGTTTTTTTACGCCCATGAGAGTTAAAGATTGGCTCCATTTAATGGGGTACGAAATTTTAAGTGATAAACGCGTTATTCACTCTACATTAGAGGGAAATATAGGCCAAGGAGGCTTTAAAAGTTATTGGCGTAACTTTGCTAATCAGTATCTATCACGACTGGGCTCTATTTATATTATAGTCGCCAAAAAACGAGTATTGCCTTTGACGCCAATTAAGCCTAAATGGAAAATTCATCCTAAATTCCATCCAGTAAAAATACCCACGATGAATTCTCATAAAATAAAGAGATGAAAATGATTTTACGGTATAGTGATCAATAACGCCTCGGGTATAAAACCTAACACATCAACAGTATCGAATAACTTATGCAACGTCATGAATTAGAAACAAAACTTAATAACTTATTAAAGCCTGAACAAATAAAAGACTTTTGCCCAAACGGTTTACAAATACAAGGTAATGACCATATCTCTAACGTTGTAACAGGCGTTACGGCAACTAAGGCTTTAATAGAAGAAGCGATAAATATTGGTGCAGATACCATTATTGTTCATCATGGTTATTTTTGGAAAAACGAGTCACCCGTTATTCGGGGCATGAAATACGAGCGTATTAAATTACTATTAGCACATAATATCAACCTTTTTGCTTATCATCTTCCTTTAGATATTCATCCTGAACTGGGTAATAATGCGCAACTTGCGAAATTATTTGGTATTGAAGTTACTGGGCCATTAGAGCTAGGTAATGAAAAGAGTGTTGCTATACAGGGGGAATTTTCACATGCTAAAACTGGTGAGCAATTATCTGATTTGATCAGTGAACAGCTTAATCGTCAATGTTTGCATATTGCTCCGCCGTCAAATAAACAAATAAAAACAGTTGCTTGGTGCTCAGGCGGTGGTCAAAATTATATTGAATTAGCTGCGGAGCAGGGTATTGATGCTTTTATTTCTGGAGAGGTTTCTGAGCAAACAACTCATGTTGCCAAAGAAATGGATATACATTTCTTTGCTGCAGGGCACCATGCAACAGAACGTTATGGCGCTAAAGCCTTAGCTGAGTATATAAACCTGAAAATGGGCATAACCGCAACGTTTATCGATATTGATAACCCTGTTTAAGCAGGTTTTTTTGACGACAAATTAATTCATAAAACTTTTTAGCCATTGCGCGACTCTGCCGAGTGTTTCATACCAAGCAATGGTTGTCTGTTCGAATTTATGGACACTAGGGATGTAATCACTCCAATTTTTTACTGCCGGACTATGTTTAACCCAATATCCGGTTGGTGCTGCAATCGGCTTAACGCCTTGTAGCTCAAAATATTTCATTGAACGCGGCATATGATTCGCGTTAGTTATGAGTACTGTTGTTGAGCCTTTCACCCGTGGAGCGATCAACTCAGCCTCTTCTTCGGTATCTTTTGGAAAATTTTCTACTACTATCTTTTCTCTAGGAATACCCAATGAAACCGCAGCAAGTTTTACTTTTTGTGCGTTTGACATTATATCACCATGTGCATGTCCTGAAGTAATGATCTGCGCCTCAGGATGTAATTGGTAAATTCTGAAGGCTTCAACCAAACGTTGTAATGAGCAAACTTTTAGTTGACTTAATTCAGGCAAGTACTGAGCAGTGGTATGTCCACACCCTAAAATAATAATGTAATCAACGGGTTTATCATGCTTAGTAAAGGCAGGGTAATTGTTTTCTATGGGCTCCATAAGAGCATCAGAAACAGGCGGCAGTGCGCTGATTAATAATAAAGCAAACCCTGTTAATAGGCACTTAAAGCTGAAGCCAGGTTTTTTTTTATAAAAAATGAGCGCTAAAAGGAGTAATACTAAAATGATACTTAATGGCATTATTAATGCGCTAATTATTTTTTTTAAAAGAAAAAGGGTCATGGTACTGATTTTACTTTGTTTTATTTATTATATCAGTGATTGTAATAGATAGAATGAGCATTAATATAAATATTATTACATTATTTCTATAGACATCTAAAAGTCTATTGCTTTTCAAATATAAATGCGCTCTAATTGGGTTGTCAGTATTAGAATAATTACTCAGTTTGTTTTTTTTGACTAATATTGACACCAGAAGAGGTGCGAAAGCCAGGTAAATAATACGAGGAACCACATTCCTTTGACTGTTATTGAGGGGGATTTTCGCCGAGAATTAAAAAATGTGTGGCGTATTTTAATTCGGTCACTAAGGTTGAATCCTTAGGATTGTCACCTTTATAGATGTTGAATAACCAGCATCTATAAATTACGGTGGAGAGCTTCTGGCTGAAAAGTTTAGTCATAGCAATATCACTCACTACACCTCTCAGTCACGCTCTTCCTTTTTGTAATAAGCCATTTATTTGATAGTAAATAGCTTGTTTGGGAGAACTTATCATGTTTAAAATCAGTCTATATTCAATAACCATTTGCTCTAACTTTTTCAATAGGGGGCTAATATGTCAATAAATTTAACCGTTGCTAAATTTGGTGGTACCAGTGTTGCCGACTATCAAGCAATGCTGCGCTGTGCAAAAATTATTAAATCAGATACGAGTAATCGTTTAGTTGTTGTTTCCGCCAGTGCTGGAGTGACTAATCATCTTGTTCGCCTAAGCCAAAAAAATATTGCTGTGCTAGAGCAAGCAATGATTATCAAAGCCATTAAAGCTATTCAGTTAAACATTACTCAGCATTTACATTGTGAACAAAACCTAAACAATGAACTTGATGTTTTACTTGATGAACTTTCAGCCTATGCTAATGCACAATCATTAAACCACAGTGCTCGTATTACTGATTCCATACTTTCTTTTGGCGAACAAATGAGTTCACGCATATTTGCACAGGTATTAAAATCTGTGGGTCTTAATAGTGAATATTTTGATGTAAGACAGATAATGAAAACAAATAGCTTATATGGTAAAGCTGTGGTTAATACTGAGCAGTTAAAAAAGAATGTTCAAGCACTATTAAAACCTAAACTGCAAAATAAAATTATAGTTACACAAGGGTTTATTGGACAAGATGAGCATGAATATACAACGACGTTAGGGCGCGGTGGTTCAGATTACAGTGCCGCGTTATTAGCAGAAGCACTTGCAGCCAATAGCCTTTCTATTTGGACAGACGTTGTTGGTATCTTTACAACGGATCCTCGCATAACCGAACAAGCTCGTGCTATTAAAGAGATAAGCTTTGGTGAGGCTGCTGAAATGGCGACCTTTGGCGCAAAAATACTACACCCTGCCACACTTATCCCGGCAATGCGTCAAAATATACCTGTTTTTGTTGGTAGCAGTAAGGAACCAGAAAAAGGCGGTACACATATTAAAAAATGTGTCGATTCCAACCCTACGTATCGTTCTATTGCACTTAGGCGTGAGCAAACACTCGTGACTGTTAAAAGTCCGGCTATGTTACATGCAAGTGGCTTTTTAGCGAAAGTATTTGCGGTGTTGGCCAAACATGAATTAAGTGTTGACCTTATAACCACCAGTGAAATTAGTGTTGCATTAACCTTTGACAATCCAGTGGGATCAACACAAGCACTCATTACACAAACGGTCGTTGAAGAACTTGAACAATTATGTGAAGTGAGTGTTGAACATGGTTTATCCTTGGTTGCCGTTATTGGTAATAAAATTCATGGCACCCATGGCGTCAGTAGTCATATTTTTGCAAAAGTAGAAGAATTTAATATTCGCATGATTTGTCATGGCGCTAGTTCACATAATTTATGTTTTTTAGTACCTGAAAAAGATGCGACTAAAGTGGTTGAAAAGCTGCATGATGCTTTATTTGGCTAATTTTATTTTATTCATGATGTAATAAAGTGTGTTAGGTCTTTTTATTTTTGACCCAAATCACGCTTTATTTCATCAGTATCTAAATCATCTTTATTAATTTTTTTGTATGATATATTCTTAACATCTAATAATAAAAATACAGTTAGGGAACTACAATGCGCGATTTACAGGGAATTCAGTCGATACTTTTCATTTGTATGGGCAACATTTGCCGTTCACCCACAGCTGAGGCTGTTTTTCGTCATAAAGCGGCTGAAAAAGGGTTAAATTTACACATTGACTCTGCTGGTACGCTTGGCTCACATGCACGAGAAAAACCTGATCATCGTGCTCAAAAAGCGGGTATGGCCCGTGGTTATTCTTTTGATAAAATTAAAGCAAGAAAAGTGACAGTACAAGATTTTGAAAAATATGATCTCATTCTCGCGATGGATAATCACAATATACGTGAATTAGCTAAAATAGCGCCTCTACACTTGCAAGAGAAGGTACATTTGTTTTTAGAGTTTTCTGAAAATCATGATGAGCAAGAAGTACCCGACCCTTATTATGGTGGTGCAAAAGGATTTCAATACGTTGTTGATTTAGTTGAAGATGCAAGTGACGGTTTATTAAAAGCACTTGCTTAATAAACCGTAAACTCTAATAAACCCTAACCTTGACGGTTAACTATCTTTTTGTCGCTACTGCGGTGGCTAATACGTTAAGTAATTTTTCACTGGCGGCGAGATCAATACATGCATCAGTAATACTTTGCCCGTAAGTTAAGGCTTTGTTTTTTTCTACCTTTTGATTACCTGCTACGATAAAGCTTTCAATCATCACGCCAAAGATGGATTGATTGCCTTTTGACATTTGCTTAGCAATAGATTGAGCAACATCAATTTGTTTGTTGTGGTCTTTATAACTATTACCATGACTACAATCGATCATAACTCTTGGTTTTATTGACGATTTTTCTAATGCGGCACAGGCATTTTCTACATCATCTTGATGGTAATTAGGTATTTTTCCACCTCTTAAAATAACATGAGCGTACGGGTTTCCGTGTGTTTGATAAATACACATTTGTCCGCTTTTATCAGGGGAATAAAGTACATGTGGAACACTTGATGCCTTAATAGCATCGACAGCAATTTGAATATTACCATCGGTACCATTTTTAAAGCCCACTGGGCATGATAGCGCCGATGCTAACTCGCGATGAACTTGGCTTTCTGTTGTACGTGCACCGATAGCGCCCCAGCTGATCAAGTCAGAAATATATTGCCCGGTCACCATATCTAAAAATTCAGTGCCAGCAGGTAAACCTAAGCGATTAATATCCATTAACAAGGTACGCGCAAGGTTTAAGCCTTTGGCAACATGAAATGACTTGTCTAAATCAGGATCACTGATCAAGCCTTTCCAACCTACGGTTGTACGCGGTTTTTCAAAATAAACCCGCATAATGATAAGTAATTCATTTTTATATTTGTCATGTAATACTTTGAGCTGTTTTGCATAATCAATGGCAGCTGCTGGATCATGGATAGAGCAAGGGCCAATAATGACTAATAATCGGTCGTCATCGCCATTTATAATCGCTTCAATCTCATGACGGCTTGAGATTATAAAATCAGCCGTTTCAGAATCTAAGGGAATTTGTGTTGCCAATTGTGCTGGTGATACCAGATTTTCGATCAATGTGGTACGTAGTTCATCTGTTTTAATAGTCATTTATTATTCTATTCTTTCTGTTTGTTAATTATCTTAACAATAGATTAATTTTATCGCGCTAACATAGCGAATTTATTGGCTTAAGGGAACCGCTTTGTAAGGAATAGTTAATCTAATTTTTTAATAATTGGAAAGAAATAGTTTCAATGATATTTCATACTGAAACTATCTCATTCGAATAGAACCTTTATTTAATATTTATGGCGCTGTAATCCCGTTTTAGACAATATTTTGGCACTAATTTCTTCAACCGAAAATTTGGTGGTATTAATAAATGGAATTTTCTCTGTCTTATAGAGCTTTTCAACTTCGCGTACTTCCATACGACACTGCCGAGCAGATGAATATTTGCTATTTGACATGCGACCACTGCGGATGTCAATTAATCGTTGTGCATCAATGGTCAGACCAAATAATTTCTTTTTATGTGCTTTTAAAAAATCAGGGATTTTTAGTTCGTCCATATCTTCGTCTGTAAAAGGATAATTAGCAGCTTTGATCCCGTATTGTAATGCTAAATATATTGAAGTGGGTGTCTTTCCTGATCGTGATACGCCCACTAAAATAACATCAGCTTGTTCATAATTACTAATGTTGGAGCCATCGTCATTTGTTAAGGCAAAGTTTACCGCGTCAATACGGTTGTCATAGCTATTTTCATGAATACTGTGCGTGCGATGAGCTTTAGGTTTAGCACTGATCCCCAGGTTTTTTTCTAATGGGGCAATAAAGTGCTCTAAAAAATTGTAAATAATACCGTCGCAATCATCAATAATTTCACGAATTTCTGGATTGACAAAGGTATGAAAAACCAAAGGAAGTTCACCGGTACGTTTACACGCTTTATTTATCTTTTCTCTGGCAGCAAGTGCCTTAGCCTTCGTTTCAACAAAAGAAATGGTAAAATGTTCAAATTCCATCGGGAATAGAGAAAGTAGGGCATGGCCGAAAACTTCAGATGTAATAGCTGTACCGTCTGAAACGTAAAAAGCTGCGCGCATATCATAGTTCCCAATTTGTTATATACCCTTGCCAATCAATCCACATTTTTGTGCGTACTTGAATGGAAATGAATAATTATGTGTTGTAGTTTATGAAAACTTTCAAATAGTGTTTCAGTTTAATTATGTGGCAGTGTAAAATGTCTTCAAGTATAAATATATAACAAACCTTACTTTTTTGGAGAAATAGTTGTGCAAGATTATGTACTTTGGTATGAAGTTTTAGGAATGAATGACGTTGATCGTGTTGGTGGAAAAAATGCCTCTTTGGGAGAAATGATCTCTAACCTGTCGAGTGTAGGCGTTCAAGTACCGGGCGGTTTTGCAACAACATCTTTTGCGTTTAATGAGTTTCTTGAGCAAAGTGGCCTTAATAATAAAATTTATCAACTGCTTGATTCTCTAGATGTAAGTGACCTTGCTGAATTAACCCGTTGTGGTGAAAAGATCAGGCAGTGGATAATAGATACGCCATTTTTACCTGCAATGCAAAAAGATATCGAACAAGCCTACGAGAAACTTTGCGACGGTTTTGCTGATGATGCTTCATTTGCAGTGCGTTCATCCGCTACCGCTGAAGATATGCCAGATGCTTCTTTTGCTGGGCAACAAGAAACCTTCTTAAATGTTCGCGGCCTCAAGGCTGTGATGATCGCGATAAAGCATGTTTTTGCTTCTCTATTTAACGATCGCGCAATTTCGTATCGTGTTCATCAAAACTATGATCATCGTGGTGTCGCGCTCTCTGCCGGTATTCAACGTATGGTTCGTAGTGATATTGCATCAAGTGGGGTGATGTTTTCAATTGATACCGAGTCTGGTTTTGAAGATGTTGTTTTTATCACCTCAAGTTTTGGTTTAGGAGAAATGGTTGTGCAAGGCGCGGTGAATCCAGATGAGTTTTATGTGCATAAACCGACACTAGCTAAAGGAAAACCTGCGGTTGTACGCCGTAATATTGGTAGTAAAGCGATAAAGATGATCTACTCATCAGCACAGGAGCACGGTAAACAAGTTGAAATAGTAGACATTGATGAACGAGACAGTAATCGCTTTTCATTAACCGATGATGAAGTTCAAGAACTCGCTAAACAAGCGGTTATTATTGAAAAACATTATCAAAGACCTATGGATATAGAGTGGGCAAAAGACGGATTAGACGGTAAGTTATATATTGTACAAGCGCGACCTGAAACTGTAAAAAGTCGAGAAAATGCTAACGTTATGGAGC
This sequence comes from Alteromonadaceae bacterium, assembly GCA_047621305.1. Lineage (GTDB taxonomy): Bacteria > Pseudomonadota > Gammaproteobacteria > Enterobacterales > Alteromonadaceae > Colwellia_A. The sequence goes on from JBLHNB010000047.1 coordinate 22,866, forward strand.
AGTTTCAATTACAAACAACGGCCAATGTGGTTTGTACGGGTCGTTCGATTGGTCATAAAATAGGTAGCGGTGAAGCAAAGGTTTTAGCTTCTATTGCCGAAATGGATAAGATCCAGCCCGGTGATGTATTAGTCACAGATATGACGGATCCTGATTGGGAACCTATCATGAAACGCGCCTCTGCTATAGTGACTAACCGCGGTGGACGCACCTGTCACGCAGCCATTATTGCACGTGAAATGGGTATACCTGCTGTTGTTGGTTGTGGTGATGCAACCAGTAAAATTGCCAATGGTGATGCGATAACGGTTTCTTGTGCTGAAGGTGATACCGGTTTTATTTATGATGGGAAACTTGACTTTACGGTGACAACATCAGAAGTTGGCGCAATGCCTGAACTGCCACTTAAAATCATGATGAACGTAGGTAATCCCGATCGTGCTTTTACTTTTGCTCGTTTACCCCATGCAGGTATTGGTTTAGCACGTTTAGAATTTATCATTAACAAAATGATCGGTATTCATCCCAAAGCTTTACTTAACTTTGATCAACAAAGTGCTGAACTACAAGAAGAAATAAATGACATCATTGCGGGTTATGAAAGTCCTGTTGAATTCTATATAGCGAAATTAACTGAAGGTATTTCGACATTGGCTGCGGCTTATGCGCCTGAAAAAGTTATTGTGCGGATGTCTGACTTTAAGTCAAATGAATACGCTAATCTCGTTGGCGGCGAAGAATTTGAGCCGGAAGAAGAAAACCCCATGATTGGCTACCGTGGTGCGGCTCGTTATATTTCAGAAGATTTCCGTGATTGTTTTGCCCTTGAATGTGAAGCCATTAAACGTGTGCGTAATGATATGGATATGACCCATGTTGAAGTTATGATCCCCTTCGTGCGTACTTTAGAAGAAGCCGCTGCGGTTATTGATATTTTAGCTGAACATGGCTTAAAGCGTGGTGAAAATGGTTTACGGGTGATCATGATGTGTGAGTTACCGTCAAATGCATTACTTGCTGATCAGTTTTTAGATTATTTTGATGGTTTCTCTATTGGTTCAAATGATTTAACCCAATTAACGCTTGGTCTTGATCGAGACTCGGGTCTTATTGCGCACTTATTTGATGAACGCAATCCTGCGATTAAAGCCTTATTGTCAATGGCGATTAAAGCATGCAAAGCCCGAGGTAAATATGTGGGTATTTGTGGACAAGGTCCATCAGACCATCCAGACTTTGCGGCCTGGTTGGTAGAACAAGGCATCGATAGTGTATCGTTAAATCCTGATACCGTGTTGCCAACGTGGTTGTATTTAGCAGAGCAACACAAAAAAATAACTTAACAACACTAAAAATAACGAGTTTTACTGTTTAAACGTTAAGCCGTTACCTATTTAGGTAGCGGCTTTTCACATTTTACAAACATAACACAAAAGCATAAAGCGTTTATAAAGCTAGTTTCATTCCACCTAGTCATTCAGGTATACTCATCTAGTTGAATAGCAGAGATAATCATTTACTGCTCCTACGGTAATCTAATCGAGATCTGATATGACTGGCAATACTGAACAACTTTCTTTAATCCAAGATTTAAAAAAAATAGTAGGCACTAAGTACTTACTCACAGACACGATAAAAAAGCAGGCTTACACCAAAGGTTTTCGATTTGGTTCAGGTGAAGCCATTGCTGTTGTTAAACCAGAAACCTTGGTAGAAATTTGGCAGGTACTGCAAATTTGTGTAAAGGCAAATATCGCCGTTATTATGCAGGCTGCAAACACTGGGTTAACAGGTGGTTCAACACCTAATGGCAACGATTACGATCGTGATATTATCATTATTAATACCATGCGTATTGATAGTATTCATTTAATCGATAATGCAAAACAAATTGTTGGTTTAGCGGGAAGTACCTTATTCGGCTTAGAAGATGTTTTAAAGCCATATGGTCGTGAACCTCATTCTGTTATTGGCTCTTCTTGTATTGGTGCTTCTATTGTTGGTGGTATTTGTAATAACTCAGGTGGCGCTCTAGTACAAAGGGGGCCTGCTTATACCGAGCTTTCTATTTATGCGCAAATTGATAGCCAGGGTCATTTATCGCTAGTGAACAATTTAGGTATCGAGTTAGGCGAAACAGCGGAAGAGATACTAACGAATTTACAGCAAAAAAACTTTTCTGAACAAAATGTAGCTTTTCCATCAAAACGTGCATCTGACAATGAATATCATGAACGTGTCAGAGAAATTGATGAAGATACACCATCACGCTTTAATAATGATGGTCGTCGTTTGTATGAATCTTCTGGGTGTGCAGGAAAGTTAGCGGTATTCGCGGTAAGAATGGATACTTTCCCAATACCTAAAAAACAACAAGTTTTTTATATCGGCACGAATGATCCCGCTGTATTGGCAAAAATACGTAGAGATATACTGTCAAATTTTAAATCATTACCTGTTTCTGGCGAATATCTACATCGTGATTGTTATGATGCCTCTAAAAAATATGGTAAAGACTCCTTTCTAGTGATTGATAAGCTAGGGGCAAAATATATGCCCAAAATGTTTGCTATCAAACGCTCGTTAGATCGAATAGCCGATAACATGAAGTTTTTACCGAGCAAATTTTCTGATCGAATGATGCAATATTTGAGTTATTTGTGGCCAAATCATTTACCTAAGCGCATGGACGAGTACCGTGATAAATACCAGCATCACTGGATTATTGAAATGAGTAATGAAGGGGTGGACGAAGCTAAAAATTATTTCGATGAATTTTTTGCATCAAATGAAGGCAGTTATTTTGAGTGTACAGAGGAGGAAGGCAAGAAAGCCATCTTACATCGATTTGTTGCTGGCGGTGCCATTGGTCGTAATCAACTAATGAATAGCAAAGAGCTAGGTGCCATTATGACTATCGATGTCGCTTTTCCACGAAATGAAAAAGATTGGTTCGAAACCTTACCTCCTGAACTTGATGAGTTAATTGCGGTAAAGCTCTATTATGGTCATTTGTTTTGTCACGTGATGCACCAAAATTATATTCTAAAAAAAGGCGTTGATGCAAAAATGGTTAAAGATAAAATACTGGCTACATTTGATGCCCGAGGTGCTGAATATCCAGCAGAGCATAATGTTGGACACGAGTATTTTGCTAAAGCTGATTTGAAAGCATTTTATAAAGAGCTCGATCCGACGAATAGTTTTAACCCAGGTATTGGTAAAACGTCTAAATGTAAGCATTGGCATTAAGTTTTTACTCATAGTAAAAACGCGTTAGTTCATCCTGAACATCGAAACTCTTACACATCCATGTGACCGTTTCATACCATTCATCCTGAACATCGAAACTCTTTCACATCCATGTGATCGTTTCATACCGTTCATCCTGAACATAAAAAGCCAGTCTATTGACTGGCTTTTTAGTAATGACGATAACGTATTAATACTTAACTTTTGCCGTTAGCAATAATTTCACGTGCCATTTCATCAGCAATAGCACCCGTGGGGCGGTTATCAGACTTTGCTTTTTCAAATACCCGCATTAACGTACCATAAATATTTTCTACCAATGCAGTTGCTTCATCGGCATTGTAAGGTTCAGGGTAAATTTCTAAAGCGACGTTGATAATACCACCAGCATTAATAACATAATCTGGTGCGTACAAAATGCCTTTTTCAAGTAATACTTGGTCGTGACGATTTTCGGCTAATTGGTTGTTAGCACAACCGGCGATGATCACCGCTTTAAGTTGATTCAAGCTATCATCATTAATTGATGCACCCAAGGCACAAGGTGAAAACACATCAACATCTAAGCCATATATTTCATCTAAACCAACAACGGTTGCATTGAGTTCGGTTGCCGCTTTATCTAAGGCTGCTTGATTAATATCAGTAACAAAAAGTTCAGCACCCGCTTGATGAAGCTTTTCACATAATGAATACCCAACGCTACCTAAGCCTTGTACAGACACTTTTATTCCTGTTAAATCATCTGTACCTAATTTAAACTTTACCGCTGCTTTAATACCTAAAAAAGTACCGTAAGCAGTAAAAGGTCCTGGATTACCACTTTTGCCTTCTAAGCCAGAAACAAAATCTGTGGTTTGATTAACAAGTGCCATATCACCTGTGGTGATATTGACATCTTCAGCGGTATAGTATCGGCCATTAAGATTATTCACTGCGGTGCCAAAAGCATTAAATAAGGCATCAGATTTTAATGTTTTAGGATCACCAATAATAACCCCTTTTCCGCCACCAAGTTTCAAACCTGCCATGGCATTCTTATAGGTCATGCCTCTGGATAGACGTAAAACATCTTTTAATGCTTCATCATCATTTGCATAATCCCAAAAACGACAACCCCCTGCAGCAGGACCTAAAGCCGTACTATGAACGGCGATAATTGCCTTTAAACCAGAAGCCTCGTCACTGCAATAGACAACTTGCTCATGATTATCAAAATCAACTAAATTAAAAAGGGCCAATGTAATTTCTCCGTGAAGGTGTAAATAGCAATAATATTTTGTAAGTAAATATCGATATTAATAACGTTTTTTATTAACTTAATCGACACTGGTAATGTATATGAAACTATTGATGTAATGTTTTGGTGCGCACAATATCACTTAGTTAATGGTAGTACTAGATTAGTATCTAAAATTATTTTATAGGTAAGCGTGCATAAATCTATACAAGGTGAGTTGTTTTGCTGAACATGATAAATGGAGGGGGGGAAGTCGGTAAATATCGAAATTTTTTACTCAATTCTTGCACTTTTATGGGTAAAAGGTATAGTCACTTCATGTAAAAGACCTTAATAAGAAGAATAGATAAAATGGCTGAACAACAAGAAATGAACGAACAAGAACAACAAGAATGGGTTCGTAATAGTTATAAAACAGCAACTAAGTATTTAGCTGACAAAGGTATGGTTACTGAGTCTGTTGTGGAATCACAAAGTCGCTATTTGGTACCGGCATTAGCGGTATGGAAGTTAAATTTGTTGGATAAAACCAGCGCATGGGTTATTTGTGGTGACTTACCTACTGACCATGCAAATACTGATGTCGCTGTAAATGCTCGTGATGTTATTCGCCACTTTTCTTTTAAATGGCAAATGCAAGCTGAAAACGTCGGTAAAAGTGGTCAGAAAGAGCAAGAAGAGTTCGCCAATTTACTTATTAGTCGTGCAGAAGGTTTATACGGTCTGTATGAAAAAGAAGAGCTTTGGGCAAACAGTTAGTTTATCAATTACTGACCTAACAATAAGGCAGATGAATATTGCTAATGTACTAGATAGTACTTTGCCATATTCAACTCATTAAGAGGGCAAACCATGCGTTGGCGTGGTATGCCTGCTTCCATAAACACAGCACCATTGACGATAAAATTTTGTTGTTTAAAATAATTAACAAATTCTAACGGACTGTAGATAAAAACCTCATTGATATTTAAATCTTTTGCTATTGAGATCAAACCTTTGAGCACTACCTTATCAATGCTATTTTTTCGATACTTCATCATCACTGCGATACGGCTAATTTCGCCACTGGCTAATATTCGACCGGTAGCGACGGGTTCTTGTGTGGTGTCATCACAAACCAGCATGTGAAAAGCGTTTTTATCTTTGCGATCAAATTCAATTTTCTTTGGAATACGCCACTCACAAATAAAGACTTTTTCTCTAACTATTTTTAATAATGGGGCCGCTAAATCCCACTCAACACGACTAATACTGAACGACATAACTCGAGGTCTACCTACTAATGAACTTACTTAAATACTAGTTAACGACCGCGATATTTACCAACAAAAAGTTGAACTTTTTATCTAACATGTAGTCGTTAGGCCTTGTCGCACTTGAGCTGATCAAATTTATACGATAAATTCCTTTAAAAAAGAACAACTAATATCCATTCCATGAAGTTTGTGATTTTGTTGTACGCAGAAAATATTATAGGGCAAGGCGCTTGATTAACTCATAGCTAGCTATGAGGATTGAGTGCAATGTAGATCTGAAAAATTTTAACCAGTACAAGTGAGTAATAACTTAATGGGATTGGGATAATACAAATAATTACTATTTGTTGTTATCTAGATTTATTTAGTTTTTATTTATGCTACTGACGAGTTAAATATAGCTCAGTTGTATTAGATTCAGTTGCAGAGGTTAGGTTGCAGGGATGTAGTTTTACCAGAGTGAAACTTTACATTGTTCCTTTTTTTTTGAATATTACTGGAGAGAATATGCGAATACCTCTATGTAACCGTGATTTTGCCTGTATCGTCGCAGGTACTTATGATTTTTTTTGGAATGTTTTACATAAGCATGACCGTTCATCCTGAACATCGTTGTTCTTTGCCGTCCATGGCACCACAACATACCGTTCATCCTGAACATAAAAAGAAGACCGAAGTCTTCTTTTTGGATTAAATATTATTGGTGATGTTTAATCAAGTTCATTAATAAATTCAACTGCACGGCCAATATATTTAGCAGGTGTTAATTCACATAACTCTGCTTTAACAGCATCAGGCAATGCTAATGTCATAATGAAATCGCGCATTGACTCACCATTAACACGTTTGCCACGGGTTAATTCTTTTAATTTTTCATATGGCTTTTCAATACCAAAGCGACGCATAACGGTTTGAATAGGTTCAGCTAAGACTTCCCAATTACTGTCTAATTCTTTAGCCAAATTTTCTTCATTGACTTTAAGTTTACTAATACCTTTTAGCGTCGCTTGATAGGCAATTAAAGAATGACCAAAACCAACACCTAAGTTACGTAATACCGTTGAGTCAGTTAAATCACGTTGCCAGCGAGAAATAGGCAATTTTTGAGAAAGATGATTCAATATGGCGTTAGCAATACCTAAATTACCTTCCGAGTTTTCAAAATCAATCGGATTAACTTTGTGTGGCATCGTTGATGAGCCTATTTCGCCAGCAATAGTTTTTTGCTTAAAGTGGCCAATAGCAATGTAACCCCAAATATCACGATCAAAATCAATTAATATGGTATTAAAACGGGCGATAGCATCAAAAAGTTCTGCAATGTAATCATGCGGTTCAATTTGCGTTGTGTAGGCATTAAAGGTTAAGCCAATTGAATTGACAAATTCATTAGCAAATTGATGCCAATCAACAGAAGGATAAGCAGATAAATGGGCATTGTAGTTACCAACAGCACCATTTATTTTTCCTAAAAATTCTACTTCCGCAATTTGTTTACGTTGACGCTTCAAACGAATGTATACGTTAGCCATTTCTTTACCTAACGTACTAGGTGAAGCAGGTTGACCGTGAGTACGACACATCATTGGGATCGATTTGTATTCAATGGCGAGTGCTTTAATTTCAGCTAATATTTCATCAATAGCAGGTAATAAAACCTGTTCACGGCAATCTTTAAGCATTAAACCATGTGAAAGATTGTTAATATCTTCTGATGTACAGGCAAAATGAATAAACTCAGTAATAGCATGTAATTCTGCATTATCTGCAATTTTTTCTTTTAAGAAGTACTCAACGGCTTTAACGTCATGGTTGGTTGTTGCTTCTATTTTTTTAATACGTAGTGCATCTTCCTCAGAAAAATCACTAACAATGGCATTAAGTAATGAATTTGCAGACTCGCTAAAGGCTGGAACTTCAGCAATGTCATTAGCTGTTGAGAGTTTTTGTAACCAACGTACTTCAACTGTTACACGATACTTGATTAAGCCAAATTCACTGAAAATAGGACGTAATGACTTAACTTTACTGCCATAACGACCATCTATTGGTGATACGGCACTGAGTGCTGAAAGTTCCATAGTTTTTTCCTAAATAAAAGATAAAATTAAATTTTTAATAATAAATTGATTAAGATATTCGTTTAAGAAGATCTTGAGCACACTCAACTATTTTTGAACGGGCAAATAATATATTTCGTCGTTTACCACCAACTTGTCGCCATAGTACTGATGAGCGAATACCCGCCAATAATAATGCACGTATCTTTTGTTGGTTGAGCGGATGTTTTAAAATGCTTGGCTCGCCTGCAACCTGAATAGGTGTACCTAATGGGCTGATCAAATCACTGTAAATACTGGCGATACTAGCAATGAGTGTTTCACTGCCAATGTCATAATGAGCTAATTGACGTTGCGTTTTTTCAATGCGTTCGCCTAACAATGACATTTGTTTACCACGTTTACTTAATCGACGCTCTAATCCTAATAAGCTCACCACATAACGTGTTAATTCAGGATCTTTATTTTTGGATTGATTACCCAAATGATCAACTAAGGTTTCAAGGCCAATTTTCAGGTTTTTAAGCTGACCACCATAAACTTCCATGGTGTCTTGCGGTGAAGTGATCATCACACTATTAAGTAATAATGCTAAATCCTCTTCATTAATTTTACCGGTGCGGGATAATTTTTGAACCCAGTAGGCTGTTTGGCATATTGCCGCTAAGGTTATGGTTTGTTCTTTTGTATCTATCATATTATTTAAAGCACTTTATTTATAATAATTATCGAATGAGAGAATGGATAATGCCGCCACCAAGACAAACATCATTTTGATAAAAAACCACAGACTGACCAGGGGTTACAGAACTTTGTGCGTCGTCGAACATAATGAGATATTCACCTGCCGTCATCGGAGAAAGATGACAGGGCACATCGTCTTGTCGATAACGTGTTTTCACCGTACATGTTATCGGCTGAGTGAGTTCTATGCGGTCAACTAAATGTAATTGGTTGGCAATGAGACCTTTTGAAAATAGGCGAGGGTGGTTATGACCTTGTCCAACAATCAATACGTTACGTAATAAGTCTTTCTCAACAACATACCAAGGTTCTTCACCTGAATTGGCTAAGCCGCCAATATGTAAACCTTTGCGTTGCCCTAACGTGTGATACATCAAACCATCGTGTTTACCTATAGCTTCACCTTCAGCAGACTCTATAATTCCAGGCTGTGCAGGTAGATATTGACCTAAAAAGTCTTTAAATTTTCGTTCACCAATAAAACAAATACCCGTACTGTCTTTTTTATTGTGCGTAATTAAATCAGCTTTTTCAGCTATTGCGCGTACTTCCGGTTTTTCGATATGGCCAACAGGAAATAAGGTGCGACCGATTTGTTGATGACTTAAAGTATAAAGAAAGTAACTTTGGTCTTTATTACGGTCTAAACCGCGCAACATTGACCATTTACCCTCGCCATTTTCATCAGTTGAAAATTTACGTTGTACATAATGGCCCGTTGCAATGTAGTCAGCGTTAAGGTCCTCACAAGCAAATTCCAAAAAGGCTTTAAATTTAATTTCTTTATTGCACATAATATCGGGGTTTGGTGTACGACCAGCCTTATATTCAGCAAGGAAATACTCAAAAACGTTATCCCAATATTCGGTAGCAAAATTAATAGTATGTAGTTTAATACCTAACTTATCACATACTAATTGCGCATCGTTTAGATCATCGGCTGCTGCACAATATTCATCGGTATCGTCTTCTTCCCAATTCTTCATGAACAGACCTTCAACTTGATAACCTTGCTGTTGAAGTAAATAAGCAGAAACAGAAGAATCAACACCGCCGGACATACCAACAATAACTTTAGTTTCTTCGGGAGCTTTATTTTGAGCGTCATTTTCTATAGGGAAATTGTCTATGGAAGCGTCAGATTGAGTTGTCATTTTACTTGATTTAGATGATAAAAAAGGCGCGAAATTATAGCATGTGATTTCATCAGGAAACAGACTAAAGATTACTTTTTAACATAGACAACGGTATTTTCTCACCATTTTTTCCACCCGTTAAATAATCTTCAATACATTCTAATACCATAGGACTGCGTAGTTGTTGTTGTTTTGCTGTTATTTGATCTAGCGTAAACCAATGTGTCGCGATAATATCATCATCCAAAGGCGTCGCTGATAATTGTTGTGTTAGTTTGATAACAAAGCAAAATCGTAAAAAGTACAAGTCGAGTTCAGGGCGATGATAATAATAAATGCCGCTTAAATACTCTGGTTTTAAGGCAAGTCCTGTTTCTTCCAAAACTTCACGCTTGACCGCGTCTATTATGCTTTCATCGGCTTCTAAGTGACCGGCTGGTTGGTTAAATACTCTGTTGCCATTTTCATATTCTTCAACTAAAAGGTATTTGTCACCATGCACAATAACCGCAGCTACTGTCGTATTAGGTTTAAATTGATCTGCGCCATGCATGTCACTAACTGAAGTACTTTTTGTATTCATAATGTTTTATTATTTTGCCATGTTCTTATTCTTCAACCAAAAGATATTTGTCATCATAGCGTTTTATATTGTCCATTTTCAATACCATCAATAGAATATTGACCTATGCTATAACGAATGAGTCTTAACGTTGGAAAGCCTATGTGGGCTGTCATACGTCTTACTTGCCGGTTCCTGCCCTCGCTTATCGAAATACTTAACCATGTTGTAGGAATGTTAGCACGTTCTCGAATAGGAGGAATTCTCTGCCAAATATTGGGTTGTACTATAACAACAACATTGGCGGGTAATGTTGGGCCGTCTTTTAGTGTAATTCCACAACGTAGTTGTTCGAGATCAGCTGGGGTCGGCATTCCTTCAACTTGAACCCAATAGGTTTTAACCGTTTTTTGTTTTGGATTGGCAAGGCGATGTTGTAATTTTCCATCGTTTGTTAACAGCAATAATCCTTCACTATCACGATCAAGGCGACCCGCAGCGTAAACCTCTTTTACGTCGATAAAATCAGCTAATGTTTTTCTTTTGTCATCGTCCGTAAATTGGCTTAAAACATCAAAGGGTTTATTGAATAAAACAATTTTTTGTTCAAAATCAACTGGTCGTACCTTTGCGTCTTTTCTGAAGGTATGTCGTTGTGAGCCTTTGTTTTTCTTGTTTGTCACACTATCTCCATTTTTAATCGTCTATTCATCTAAATATCCACTATATTAATATTCTTTGAATTCCGATACTATGCGCGCGAAAATTAATTTATTAAAAAATGCATATCAATAAATAATTGTTGAATGTTTATGCATTACCTACTGATTATTGGTAATTTCTACTTAGGAAACACAATGAATACTGACTCATCTAAGATTATATATACTATTACCGACGAAGCTCCCGCTTTAGCAACGCATTCGTTTCTGCCAATTATCCAAGCTTATACTGCTTCTTCTGGTATTGATATTGAAACACGTGATATTTCATTAGCAGCTCGTGTTCTCGCTAATTTCCCAAAATATTTAACAGCTGAGCAACGCGTAAATGACGCTTTGGCTGAACTCGGCGCGTTGGCTAAAACGCCTGAAGCAAATATCATTAAATTACCGAATGTTTCTGCATCAATCCCACAGTTAGAAGCTGTTATAAAAGAGCTTCAAGCAAAAGGGTATGATTTGCCAAATTACCCAGCTGATCCGCAAAATGAAGCGGAGCAATCTATTCAACTCACTTATGCTAAAGTATTAGGTTCTGCGGTAAACCCGGTTTTGCGTGAAGGTAATTCAGACCGTAGAGCGCCAGGATCTGTTAAGCAATATGCGCGTAATAATCCTCATTCTATGGGCGTTTGGTCTAAAGAATCTAAATCTCATGTTGCTCATATGTCTACTGGTGATTTTTACGGAAGTGAAAAATCAACGACAATAGACGGCGCAACAAATGTGAAAATTGAATTTGTTGCTGAAAATGGCGATGTGACCTTATTAAAAGAGCACCTACCTTTATTAGACAAAGAAATCATTGATGCTGCGCTTATGAGTAAATCAGCATTAATTGAATTTTTTGAAACAGAAACGGCGAAAGCAAAAGAAGAGGGTGTATTACTTTCCCTTCATTTGAAAGCAACCATGATGAAAGTATCAGATCCCATCATGTTTGGCCATGCTGTAAAAGTTTTCTATAAAGATGTTTTTGTTAAGCACGCAGCGATTTTTGAGCAACTAGGTGTTGACGCAAATAACGGTATTGGTGATGTTTACGCTAAAATTGAGCGTTTACCAAGTGATAAAAAGGCAGAAATTGAAGCTGACTTAGCTGCTGTTTATACTACGCGTCCTGAAGTAGCTATGGTTGATTCAGACAAAGGTATTACTAATTTCCACGTACCAAGTGACGTGATTATTGATGCCTCTATGCCTGCAGCGATACGCTCTTCAGGTATGATGTGGGATAAAAACGGTAAACAACAAGATACTAAATTCATGATCCCTGATCGTAACTACGCGGGTGTATTCTCAGCAGTTGTTGATTTTTGTCGTGAAAACGGTGCATTTAATCCAACAACAATGGGTACCGTACCTAACGTTGGTTTGATGGCGCAAAAAGCAGAAGAATACGGTTCTCATGATAAAACATTCACGATGACCGCAGCTGGTACTGTTCGTGTTGTCAATGATAACGGCGAAACACTATTAGAGCATGTTGTTGCCCAGGGCGATATCTGGAGAATGTGCCAAGTTAAAGATGCCCCCATTCAAGACTGGGTTAAATTAGCGGTTACTCGTGCAAAAGCAACAGGCACTCCTGCGGTATTTTGGCTAGATGAAAATCGCGGCCATGATGCTGAAATGATCAAAAAAGTAAATACTTATTTAGCTGATCATGATACTGCTGGTTTAGCGTTACAAATTTTAGAACCGGTTAAAGCCTGTGAATTTACATTAGCGCGTACAGCGAAAGGTGAAGATACCATCTCTGTTACTGGTAATGTTTTACGTGATTACTTAACCGATTTATTCCCTATTTTAGAATTAGGGACAAGTGCCAAAATGCTTTCAATTGTACCGCTAATGAATGGCGGTGGTTTATTTGAAACCGGTGCTGGTGGATCAGCACCTAAGCATGTACAGCAATTTGAAAAAGAGAATCACTTACGTTGGGATTCTTTAGGTGAATTTTTAGCTTTAGCCGCTTCATTTGAGCACTTAAGTGTGACAACAGGGAATACTAAAGCACAAGTATTAGCAGATACCTTAGATGCCGCTACGGGTAAATTCCTTGATACGAACAAATCACCTTCACGTAAAGTGGGCGAGCTTGATAACCGTGGTAGTCATTTCTACCTTGCAATGTATTGGGCACAAGCGCTTGCAGAGCAAACAACAGATGAAGATTTAAAATCAGGTTTTATTGCCGTAGCACAAGCATTGACCAAGCAAGAAGATAAAATTGTTGCTGAGTTAAATGCCGCTCAAGGTCCTAAAATGGATATTAATGGTTATTACTACGCAGATGTAACGCTTGCTCAAAAAGCGATGCGTCCAAGTGAAACTTTTAACACAATATTATCTACATTATTGTAAGTTAACTGTTTTATCCAAAAATTTAAAAGGTTAGATTTAAACATCTAACCTTTTTTGTTTCCACTACTCGATTATTCGCCCTACATAATCGTCTATACATTCATCTAGCTTATATTCGGTATCACAAACAAGTGATTAGTCTCATCAATATTTTTAATATAGTTTATTTGTATGACGAAGAGTAAGTTTTTAATGCTACTTTCATTCATTGAATATATCAAAATTAATCTGGGGAATCGACATGACTAATAAAGTTTTAATACCAAGTAAGGGTGAAAAAATCACCACCGAGAATGGTAAGTTAATTGTACCTAACAATCCTATAATTCCTTTTATTGAAGGAGATGGTATTGGTATTGATGTAACCCCCCCAATGATTAAAGTGGTCAATGCAGCGGTTAAAAAAGCGTATAAAGGCGATCGAAATATTCACTGGATGGAAGTATATGCAGGTGAAAAAGCAACACAAATATATGACTCTGAAACCTGGCTGCCCGATGAAACCTTAGAACTTTTCAAAGAATATAAAGTGGGTATTAAAGGGCCTTTAACAACACCTGTTGGTGGTGGTATGCGTTCATTAAATGTTGCCCTTAGGCAAGTGCTTGATTTATATGTTTGCCAGCGTCCGGTGCAATGGTTTACCGGCGTACCTAGCCCCGTAAAAAAGCCAAGTGAAGTTGATATGGTGATCTTCCGCGAAAATTCAGAAGACATCTATGCAGGGATTGAATATAAGGCGGGCTCAGAACAAGCAAAAAAAATGATCACCTTTTTAACGGAAGAAATGGGCGTAACAAAAATACGTTTTACTGAAAATTGTGGTATCGGTATTAAACCTGTATCTAAAGAAGGTACAGAACGCTTAGTTAGAAAAGCGATTCAATATGCAATAGACAACGATAGAGAGTCGGTTACCTTAGTACACAAAGGTAATATTATGAAATATACAGAGGGTGCTTTTAAAGAGTGGGGGTATGAGTTAGCAAGAGCAGAATTTGGTGCAGATTTAATTAATGGTGGCCCTTGGTGTTCTTTAATAAACCTTAACAATGGTAAAGAAATTATTATAAAAGATGTCATTGCCGATGCGATGTTACAACAAATTTTGTTAAGACCCGCGGAATACAGTGTTATTGCCACCCTTAATTTAAATGGTGATTATTTATCTGATGCCTTAGCCGCACAAGTTGGCGGTATTGGTATAGCCCCTGGGGCGAACATGAATGATGATATTGCCATTTTTGAAGCCACTCACGGTACTGCGCCTAAATATGCTGGTTTGAATAAAGTGAACCCAGGTTCCGTTATTTTATCTGCAGAAATGATGCTTCGTCATATGGGCTGGTTTGAAGCGGCAGACTTATTACTCAAAGGAATGTCTGGAGCGATCAACGCTAAAACAGTAACCTATGATTTTGAACGATTAATGGCAGGTGCTACGTTAGTGACATGTTCTGAATTTGGTGATTGTATTATTGAACATATGTAGAGAGTATTATACCAAGTTGGTTAATGGTATTAGTTCGATAATTTAATTTAGATAGAAAATTAAAAAACACAGCAACGCTGTGTTTTTTATGAGCAAAAATTAAGAATCTATCTATTCTTCTTCTGACTCAATTTCCGAAGGTGTTATACTAGCAGCATGGTGACCTTTAGGTCCTGCATTTATCTCGTAATTTACATCTTGACCTGCTTTGAGAGTCCGGTATCCTTCCATTTGGATTGTAGAGTAATGAGCAAAAATATCTTCACCACCATCTACTGGACGAATAAAACCAAAACCTTTTGCATTATTAAACCATTTAACTGTACCGTGAGCCATACTTCTACATCCTTTATATCAATGAACTTGGTATTAGTTATGCTTCCTAAAAGCAATAAACCTTAATTTAGGTAGTGATTAAAAAATAGTCACCAATTGAATCCTAGATAAATTATTTAAATAGTCAAGTAAATATAACAATTTTATAACAAATAGTTATATTGATTTTTTATAAAATGTTTGAGCAAAAACACCAGCAACAGGCTAATATAGAATTATGAGTAAGTGGAAAGAGCTAACCGACGATCAATTAGTACTTGATGATGAGGTTATTAATGAAAATAAGAAACCACCGATGTATACGGTAATATTGTTAAATGATGATTATACACCGATGGATTTTGTTGTTGAGGTTTTACGAAGATTTTTTAATAAAAATGAAGATCAAGCGACAGATATCATGCTTGATATTCATTATAAGGGTAAAGCTCGATGTGGCACGTATACTGCAGAAATTGCAGAAACCAAAGTTAATCAAGTAAGCAGTTACGCTTATGAAAATCAACACCCGTTAAAGTGTTCGATGGAAAAATCGTAACGTCGTATGGTTTATAAATGGAGTCACCTATGCTGAATAAAGACTTAGAAATATCGCTAAACTTAGCTTTTCGTCAAGCTAAAGATTTACGACATGAATTTATGACAGTTGAGCACTTATTACTTGCTTTACTAGAAAACCCCTCATCAATAGATGCCTTAACGGCATGTGGCGCCAATATGCCTTCTTTGAAAAAAGAGTTATTGGCATTTATCAGTGAAACTACTCCAGTAATTCCTGATGGCGAAGGAGAGCGTGAAACACAGCCTACATTGGGTTTTCAACGTGTATTACAAAGAGCCGTTTTTCATGTGCAATCGTCAGGAAAAAGTGAAGTTAATGGTTCGAATGTTTTAGTCGCTATCTTTAGCGAACAAGAATCACAAGCTGCCTATTTCCTTAAAAAATCTGATATCAGCCGTTTAGATATTGTTAATTATATTTCTCATGGCATTTCAAAAATAGAACATCATGAGAATGCGCATCCAACCGATGATAATACGAGTTCAACAGAGGAAGAACCTCGTACGATCGAAAATTTTGCATCGAATCTAAATGAAGAAGCATTAAAAGGAAATATCGATCCTTTAATTGGCCGTGACGATGAATTGGAAAGAACATTACAAGTATTAAGCCGTCGCCGTAAAAATAATCCGTTATTTGTTGGTGAAGCGGGAGTGGGTAAAACAGCGATAGCAGAAGGATTAGCGAACCTTATTATTTCCGATAAAGTCCCAGAAACATTAGCCAATGCGACTATTTATTCTTTGGATATGGGGGCTCTTTTAGCAGGAACTAAATATAGAGGTGATTTTGAAAAACGCTTTAAATCGTTATTAAAAGAGCTTGAAGAAGATGGTAATGCTATTTTATTTATTGATGAAATACATACAATCATAGGTGCCGGTGCGGCGTCTGGTGGCATGATGGACGCGTCAAATTTAATCAAACCTTTATTATCTGGCGGAAAATTGCGTTGCATTGGTTCAACAACTTATCAAGAATACCAAAGTATTTTCGAAAAAGATCGTGCTTTAGCGAGACGTTTTCAAAAGATTGATATCGTTGAACCCAGTGTTGATGACACTACTAAAATATTGTTGGGTTTAAAGGAAAAATATGAAGCTCATCACGGTATTCGTTATACAAACAAAGCAATTAGAGCCGCCGCACAACTATCAGCAAAATATATCAATGATCGATTTTTACCGGATAAAGCGATTGATGTGATTGATGAAGCGGGTGCTAAACAGCAACTTATTGCTCAGTCGAAACGTAAAAAGGTTATTGATAATACTGATATTGAAAGTATTGTTGCAAAAATGGCACGTATACCGGAAAAGTCAGTATCTTCTTCGGAAAAAGATAGCCTTAAAACCCTCGACCGCAATTTAAAACTTGTTGTCTTTGGACAAGACCATGCCATTGACGAATTGTCTTCTGTGATCCGTTTATCTCGGGCGGGTCTTGGTAACGATAAAAAGCCTGTTGGTTCATTTTTATTTGCTGGACCTACCGGTGTTGGTAAAACGGAAGTTACGCAGCAACTCGCTAAAACCCTTGGCGTTGAATTACTGCGCTACGATATGTCCGAATATATGGAAAAGCATGCAGTTAGTCGTTTAATTGGTGCACCTCCAGGATATGTTGGCTATGAGCAAGGGGGCTTATTAACAGATGCTGTACTTAAACATCCTCATGCAGTGGTCTTGCTCGATGAAATAGAAAAAGCTCACTCAGACGTGTTTAACATCCTATTACAAGTTATGGACCACGGTATATTGACTGATAATAATGGTCGCAAGGCGGATTTTAGAAATATTGTTCTAGTATTGACCACCAATGCAGGTGTTCACGAAACGACTCGACAATCTATCGGCTTTAAACAACAAGATCATAGTATAGATGCTATGGATGAGATTAATAAATTATTTGCCCCTGAATTTAGAAACCGATTAGACAACATCGTATGGTTTAATCATCTAAATACGGAAGTCATTCATCAAGTTGTTGATAAGTTTATTGTTGAACTACAAGCTCAACTCGATGAAAAAGGCGTGTCGTTAGAATTAACCAAAGATGCTAGGAAATGGTTAGCTGAACACGGTTATGACAAAACGATGGGTGCACGTCCGATGTCTAGATTGATCCAGCAGCATTTGAAGAAGGAACTTGCTAATGAATTACTGTTTGGCGACTTAACGCATGGCGGTGTCGCTAAGGTAAGTGTTAAAAAAGACAAACTAGTGATCACTTGCGAAAGTAAAAAAGAGCTCGTTGAGCAATAGTTAAAATAACATAACGGGTAATCTTGGTATTACCCTAGCTTAAAATTGATCACTACTTTAATTCAATTGATATAACAGCCATTCTAAACATAGTTCTAACAAATAAGAATAGGTGTCGCGTAGCCGACACCTTATTCGGGTGTTGGACAAGCCCGGGCTCTACTCTATAGGGTAAATAGCGCTTTCTTTTGTGAAGGGCTTGCTATCAATAACCTGATCG
>JBLHNB010000048.1:0-40869 GCA_047621305.1 Alteromonadaceae bacterium
ATTATTTACTTAGAAGATCAGACGCCAATGGTGGTTAATTGGAAAGAGCGACAGCAAGTTATAATTGACTGTTTAGGTGATGTTTATAGGGAAATATATTCCTAAAACAGGTGCGGAAGATGAGATAAAAGATAAAAAGAGGTTGTAATGGATATTAGGATTGGTGATTTAAGAAATGAGCAGGTCATTTCACTGTTAACAAAGCATCATGAAGACATGCTGTCACATTCTCCTGTAGAAAGTGTTCATGCGTTAGATTTATCTGCTTTAGAATCATCCAAGGTGACGTTTTGGAGTTTATGGATGGATCAGGAATTAGCAGGTTGCGGAGCTTTAAAAGAGCTAGATTCAAAACATGGTGAAATAAAATCTATGCGTACATCGGGCAATCATCTGCGTAAAGGTGTTGCGCGGCAGTTGTTAGTTCATATTATTAATCAGGCTACAAGCCGAGGTTATGAAAGATTAAGTCTTGAAACGGGTTCAATGGCATCTTTTGTGCCGGCTCATCAGTTGTATCAACAATTTGGTTTTCAGCCTTGTCAGCCTTTTAGTGATTATCAAGAAGATCCTTATAGTTTATTTATGTCAAAAGCAATTGAGCTTACATAGCACGTCGCTAAGCCATCTTATCAAGCCATTTTTTATAAAAAAGTGGATGTAAGTCGTTATTCTGCTTATTAGTGCCATTATTAACGTCTCCTTTCTATGGCCTTACTCTGGCTTTTCAACGATAAATACCACGCTGTCTCAATTTAGAGACATTGGCGTAGGTCATTTAATATATTTATTAATCATTGTTTTTTAACAATAAAATAAAAATATCAGTTGGTTTGATAATAATGCCAATATAAAAATTATCAGAACTGTTGCTTATTGACGACGGTCCGTAAGTGCTGATTGCTTATAATGCCTTAAATATCAATGATTTATGTGTTTGGCATACTCTGTGCTTTGACTTACTTATATGCCTATTTTAGCGATGTCTACTTCTACGATGACTTCTCATGACTAAAATAATCATGACTAAAATATTGATAACCATAATGAAGGATAAAATAATGAAAAAAATCAGTCTAAAAAAAATAACGGCTATCGTTGTTACTTGCACCATTGGTTCGTATATAGCGAATGCTAGTGAAAATGAACTAACAACTGAAATAAAAGCAGTAACTGAACAAGTGACTGCGCCAGACAATACCCTTAATAAATTTAGAACGTTAGTTAAACAGTTTGATTTAGATAAGGATGGTTTATTAAGTAAAGCTGAAGTTAACCTAAGTAAACTTGATCAGTTGATCACCCATTTTACAGATATTGATTTAAATACAGACTTAGATATTAATGAAGCAGAATTTAATCAATATATTGCTCAAGTTAAGTAACCTCGTTATTTCTTGTCTCTTCCTGTTTTAGTCGGCTGTATCTCCCAACCTCAGTCGGCTCTTTTAAAAAGGTAAATGTTATGAATGAAATGCAAAGATATATAAAAATTGATGATTGGTTTTTTGAAATTAAAACGGTAAGAGCGCTTAAATCAAAAAGCTATGGTGATCAGTATAGCTCGATTGCAAATTTTAATTGTAATGGCGACAATATGTATATTGATGGTCTGATGAGTAGGGAAGATAACCCTTATACGTATGCTGACTTTGTAACATTTAAGAAGTTTTGTAGTCAAATGGGTGTTAAAAAAGCACATTTTGATCGTTTTAAAAACGATAAGCTCCAACCACAAAGTGTCATTATTCAACCTCAAAAACCAGCATCCATATTACAGTTAGTAAAATAAGGAGGTAAATTCTTGATACTTTATTTACCTAGAACCATTTTAATTTTTATATCAATACTCTCTTACGGTTATAAAGAAAGTGCTTGAAATAACAATATGAAAATAACCAAAGTCCAGTGAACAATACCTCTAGTTAAAAGCGTAATAGAGAAATAACTATACCCACCACAGCGTCTTTATTCGCTTTATTGACTTAGCAATTTTAATGCTATCAACGCTGGTAATAAATATTCACTTCCGCAACGTTATGGTTAATAAATTGTTTAACATTGGTTATTTGTATTTTGGCGTGTTAATAGAATCATTTGAGACTCATTGCCAAGTGATGGTAACAGCCAGTGTTAATGAAAGATAAACGGGTATGGCGTAGTTGGTTATTGTCGAACTGAATTCTGATCAAGTCGGAATTAATTGTATTGCATAATGATATTGCTATTAAAGCTACTATAGGATGTTTATAATGCAGGTATAGATACTTTATATTAATTTTATTATGACATTCCCTGATGATGAAACCGGCCAAGTATTGGCTGAAATGCAAGTTGAAGGCATAGATTTAAACAAAATGCACACGGTAGTTTTTTTTAATTTGTTTGAAAGTAAAGAGCTAGCTGAAGCTATGGCGGCGCATTTATCTGAAAAAGCGCCTGATATTATTTTAACTATTCATCCTGATCAAACCCCTAATGTTTGGGATTTAGATTGTTCAGTTCAAATGGTTCCTAGTTATGACGGTATTGTTGCTCAAGAAGCTGAATTTGAGCAACTAG
Organism: Alteromonadaceae bacterium; assembly: GCA_047621305.1. Taxonomy (GTDB): domain Bacteria; phylum Pseudomonadota; class Gammaproteobacteria; order Enterobacterales; family Alteromonadaceae; genus Colwellia_A. The sequence continues at coordinate 2,563 of JBLHNB010000048.1, forward strand.
CTAGCAAATTTAAAGGTTATAACGATGGTTGGGGGATTGAGGCTTAACAACTAAGCTTGATATCTTCCCATTGTTTACCCAAATTAATAGCTTTCCTTAAATTGATAATGCGACATTGTTAGTTACACTAATGATGTCGTTTTTTTTCGCCTAGAGATGTTAACTCAGTATTTTACTAAAAATCGAAAATATAAGGGTTTTCAGTATTAAACTCTAATAAGCAGAGCGTTTGTCTTCGATAAATAACATTGATGAAAAACTAAGAATATAATGCGATGTTATTTGTTATAGCTGTTGTGTACTCTTAATTTATTTAGAATCAAAAGCTTATCATAGTGCTTTTATCAGTAGCAGACTCAGCTGTAGAGGGGGTATGAAGCATAATACTGAAATTATTAGTCTTTTATGAACACTTGGTTTGTTAAGCTGTAGTCGAACGGGTATAGGCGGTAGTACTTGATGTAAGAGTGCTTCCTTTATTAAGTATCCTAAGGCTGGGCAAGATTATAGTATGACATTTTACCTATTATTAGATAAAATAAGTAAAGACATCAATAAACTGAATATTGTCAGTTTTACCTCAAAATGAAAATATAATGTCAACTCAAATACAAACACCAGCTAAACGCCCAAATAATACATTTTTAGAACTCATTTATAACATTGCTATACCGTCGATTGTTTTAATGAAATTATCGGGTGATGAATATTTAGGTTCATTATATGCCTTAGTGGTAGCGTTATTATTCCCTATTGGTTATGGCTTATATGATTTTATTAAAAACAAGTCGATGAACTTTATTTCGTTACTTGGATTTTTAAGTACCTTGTTAACCGGTGGCATTGGTTTATTTGAACTGGATGTGGAATGGTTGGCAATTAAGGAAGCTGCCATTCCATCAGTCATAGGGATAGTCGTATTGATATCTGGCTTCTGGGGTAAACCATTAATTGCCAAAGTTTTGTTGAATCCACTGTTATTTAATTTAGATTTAATTTATCAAACGCTATCAAATAAAGATAAAACTGAAGAATTTAAAGCAAAAATTCAGTGGGCAAATCACCTCTTATCAATTACGTTTGTTTTTTCTGCGACGATGAATTACCTATTAGCTAAATGGATTGTAGTTAGCCCTGCCGGTACTACAAAGTTTAATGAAGAGCTTGGTGAAATGACCATATTAAGTTATCCCGTTATTGCTATACCTTCAATGTTAATGCTCATAGCAATCATGTTTTATGTAGTGAGAAGTTTGATGAAGTTAACGGATTTAAAGCTGGATCAAATATTAAATGCTGAAAAGTGATTAGTATTTAATAATAACGAACCAATCTTGAGTATGTAAAGTCATTGCTCGATTACATGAGTATTTTGTGGTGGTCAGTAACGTTATCCTGACCACGTGTATTTGTTCGGAAAAATCAGTCCTTGCACTTTCCTCTAATGTTCTTACATAAACGAACATCTTCATCACACTTATCAAACAGATAGCAATGAACTAATACGACATAATATTTTCATCTTAACGTCTTACTCAATGACTCGAATTACTGACGCCAAAGTAGTTCATAAATAGCATTGAAGGAAAATTGAATGAAACTATTAAAAAAACTCTCTGCCACCATTATCGCCCTTTCAATATCAACTGCTGTTATGGCTGAAGTTGACTCACAACATGTTGTCGGTTTGCAAGTTGGTGGTGGTGGCTTGGAATATAAAGGTGAGTCTACCGATGGACGTGGAACAGCCCAAGCGTATTTATATTATAACTATAAGTTTATGCCGCAGTATTACCTAGAAGTAGGCCTTTCTAGCGGAGCCGATGCTGACTGGGACTGTGAAAGAGATAGTCATAATAAGTGGCAATGTGACACGGATGATCATAAATTTGATTTAGAAGCGGATGATTTCAAATACACTGCACTGGTTATCGCCATGAAAACAGATTTAGCATTAAGTGAGCGAAATAGTCTGTATGGTAAAATAGGCGTATCGTATTACGATTACAGCGTAGATTTGAATAAAAATAAAATAGCGGATAAAAATGGTGTTGGTTTTGTAGCTGAAGCTGGATGGGAGTACCGTTGGGATAATGGCATGGGCATGAATGCCGGCATGCAATATCAAGATATGGGTGACTTAGAAATGAAAACGCTAAATGTTGGTATTAACTACGCATTTTAATCGTGATAACTAGTAGTATAGCAATAGCGTTGTGCTACTTTTTTTCGTCTTCAATTAATTGAAATGCAGGCAATGATACTCGCCAATATATACCAGCAAGCCTTAATGCTAACGCTCCTAACATAGCGACAAGAGTAGAAAAAATGTCATGCCAACCCAAAGCATAAAAAACAGCATAGAGCCCTCCACCCAACATCGCAGCTAAGGCATAAATCTCTTGCCTTAAAATCATCGGAATAACATTACACAGCACATCGCGGATCATGCCACCGGCAACACCTGTTATTGTCCCCATAACTACGGCTACGGTAAAGGGTGCACCTAAAGTAATCGCTTTTTCAGTGCCTAATACGGCAAATAGTGCTAAACCAAAAGCATCGGCGAGTAATAAAAAGCGTTTTGGAATTCTTTTTGGTTGTCTGATCACCACGATTGTTAGTAGAGCGGTCGCCAAAATAACATAAAGATAAATAGGGTCTTCAACCCAAAAAACGGGGGTATTTAGAATGACATCGCGAATTGTACCGCCACCAATGGCTGTTACGGCAGAAAGTACCACCACGCCAAATGGATCTAACTGATATCGTCCTGCCATTAATGCACCTGACAGTGCAAATACGATAATGCCAAATAAATCGAGCCAATAAATTAAATCAATCATAGGGTAATTCTGTCTGCTTGATGATAGCGCTAGTGACCTTTTACCAAGGGTAAATTTGCTGCTTGCCAAGCATTCATGTCGCCTTCTAAATGACGTAGCTGTTTAAACCCGCTGCTTAATAATTCGCTTTCTGCACTCGCGGCACGTCGACCTGAACGACAATACACAATAACAAGTTTGTCTTTATAAGCCGTAAGTTCGCTCATATTGTCAGCTATTTCATCGTGACTGACATTAACAGCACCAGTTATATGTCCTTCGTCAAACTCTGCAACGGTTCTTACATCAAGCACAACAAAGTGTTGATTATTGGTTTGTGCCATTAAGCTGAGTAACTCTTGTTGAGATATTGTTGCGGTTTGCTCTGCACACGCCGTTAAAGAAATAACGGTGGAAATAAAAATGAGTATGAGGCTTTTGAATGTCATTATAATTATTTTACATTAAATAAGGTGTAAGCTAAGTGTACAACATTAATGATTTTCCGAAACCAAAATTAATCATTAATTACCGTGGCATGTTATATAACATTGAACTTAAAACCTTGTTCTGCGCACATTAAAAAATGAGGCTTTGTACTTCATCTAATGCTTGCCGTTGTGGTAATGATAATGTTTGCATATTATCGATTGCAAGCGCGGCGTGTAAAGGTAAAGTGGCAGCCCCTTTTAAAGCAATACCTTCTACTTGAGGCGTTTTAATGAGTCGTACTACTTTACGGTCACCATATTGGGCAATAGAGGGAATGTAAGGGCGTAACTCTGTAATAAATTTATCTAAAAACCATGAGCTGACATCGCCACTAATAATAATTGTTTGGCAATTTAATAAGGTTTCTAAGGTATGAATAGCAATGCGCATTGGTTCAGCTGCTTGTTCAAACCAAGGGAGAACTTTATTTGGATTTTGCTGACAGTATGCAGATAATGCTTCGTTACTACTAAATTGAGTCGCTAAATACTTTTTTAATGAGCCGAGTGAGGCGAAGTCGTTTAACTGTCCAAGTTCTGCTGTTTTTTGGTCAGTTTCAGGGGTAACAAAAAGCTCACCAATAGCTCCGGTCAAGCCGTTTTGCCCTAAGAGTATTTTTCTGTCATAAACCACTGCGGCTTCGATTACATCTGAAATGTGGATGCAGATAAAACTATGTAACTGCTTCGCTTCTCCATATAACATCTGAAAAGCAGCACATGCAGCGGCAGTTGATTCACTGGCAACAGGAATAGCTAATGACTCAGCTAAAGCTTGTTTAAATAATAAGTTTTGTTGATAACTGGCAAGTTCATGATGACGTTGATTAACAAAACTAACACCCGCACCAAGAATATTGCTTACTGATAAGCTGGCTTGTGCTAATAAATACTGAAATAGAGTATTAATTTCTGTTAATAATACCTCTTGTTCATGATTGTTTATTTCTACGCTAGCGAGGCAAATTTGTTCGCCCACTAATGAAAAAATACCCGCTTCGATCTTATTAGGAAATAGACGTAAGGCAAAACTATAGGCACCGGTATTATTTAAACATAACATCTTCGACGGTTTACCAACGGCGCCTTCTTTTCTTATACCTGTCTCAATAACTAATCCAGACGCCAAAAGCTCTTCAACCATATTGGTGATAGTTTGTTTGGTCAAATGTGTAATACGAGATATTTCGACACGAGAAATAGGGGCTTGTGTCACTATTTCAGATAAAACTAAGCGTAAGTTTAAGGCTTTATTTTGTTTTGAATTTGAGCCTTTCAAATGGATTTTACCTTGTTAAGCGAGTTTACAATAGTATTGTACTGATTTTCTTAGTGATAAAACACTATTTGTCGAAAACTATTTTGTTCACTACTTAATCAGAATTCGTTAAATTTTAAATTATAAATTATTAAGTCAAAATGATTGACATAATAATTTATCTCCCTAGTATAGGTAGGATGAAATATTCAAATAGGATTTTTACATGGCTCATCTAAGTCAATTGTCGTTTGTTGTTGTCGTTAAACAACTTGTTGTATTGATGTTATTCACACTGAGCGGTTCAGTAGCTGCTATCGATTTTTCTGATCTTAGAAAAGCAGAACAGTCGGCAAATGTCACACTAACCGCCGAACAAGTCAGTGCGATAAAAGCAAAAAGCCTTACCGCCGCGTTAGTATGGCACGGCTCTAGTACTTGGGTAAGTGCTGTAACTAAGGGAGCCAAAGATACCTTCGAAAAACTTGGTATCAAAGTAGTTGCTGTGACTGATGCCCAATTTGATCCTGCAAAACAAGTAGCTGATTTGGAAAATATCGCAGCATTAAAACCTGATATTATTTTGTCATTATCAGTTGATAGTATCAGTACTAAAAATACCTACGCACAAGCCATTGAACGAGGCAGTAAATTAGTCTTATTAAGTAATCCCATTGAAGGTTTTGAACATGGTAAAGACTTTGTCGGCATTGTTACTGATGATATGTTTGGTATGGGTATCGCTGCGGCAGAGTTAACGGGTGATGCCTTGAATCAAAAAGGTAAGTTGGGCATTATTTATCACGATGCTAGCTATTTTATTACCAACAATAGAGACAATGCTTTTAGAGAAGCGTTAGCTCAGTACCCACAAATAGACATAATCAGTGAAAAAGGCTTTGTTAAAGAGCATGAAACCAGCAATATTGCCGCAGCTATGGTCTTACAAAATCCTGATGTTGAGGCTATTTATGTTTCCTGGGATACCGCTGCTGAAGGTGTGATTGAAGCACTACGTTCCCTCGACAGGCAAGACATTAAAGTAATAACTCACGATCTCGGTATTAGTAACTTACTTGATATGGCAACAAATGGTAATTTTTATGGCACAGTTTCTGACAGACCCTTTGATATTGGAGCGACTATGGCAACCATAGGGGCGGGTGCAATTATCGGAAAACCTGCGGCAGTGGTGACTATTGTTCCTTTTGATAAAGTCACTAAAAACAATATTAATCATGTTTGGCAACAGGCATTTAATACAACCTTACCCTCTCTATTACAACAAGCACTAGCGCAATAAAAGGAACCATTATGAGTGCTCAAAGCTTAACATTTAACCAATTTAAACAGTTCGCTTTCAAAAAAGAGGCTTATATTTATTATATTTTTCTTTTTGTTTTATTATTTTTTGCCGTTTTATTACATGATACTGCATTTTTAACAGTGTCCAATTTTATGAACATCGTTAAACAAACGGCACCGTTGACGATAATGGCCGTTGGCTTAACCTTTGCATTGGCGGTGGGACACATCGATTTATCGATTGGCTCTGTAGTCGCCCTTAGTGCTTTGGTGGGGGCACTCTTACTACAACATACTGGCATTCCACTTGCTGTTACTGGAGCACTCTTAGTCGGTGTAACTGTAGGGTTAATTAATGGTTTGTTAATTGAGCGCTTACAAGTTTCTTCATTACTGATCACCTTAGGAACCATGGGCGTTGTAACCGGTATTGCTAGACAGCTGACTAATTTGGAGTCAGTGCCTATTATCAATCAAGACTTTAATTTTTTCTTTGGTGCGGGTAATGTTTTTGGAGTCCCTATTTTATTAATTTGGACGCTGGTAATTAGTGGCTTAGCCTATTTCGTCTTAAATAAATTATCTGCAGGCCGACATTTATTAGCGGTTGGTGGCAGTCCAAATGCTGCAAGAGCCATGGGCATTAAAGTTACTCGAGTACGTTTATATGCCTTATTAGCATCCTCAACGGGCGCTGCACTGGCCGGTTTATTATATGCAGGGCGTTTACATGGTGCTCGTTATACCTTAGGTGAAGCAGACTTATTAACCGTTATCGCTGCTGTTGCTATAGGTGGCACCAGTTTATTTGGCGGTCGCGCCTGTATCATCGGGGCAATATTAGGGTCTTGGTTAATGGGAATGATCAATAACGGCTTAATATTATCAGGATTTTCAACAAACGAACAAATGATTGCCCGCGGTGTTATTCTTATTATTGCCGTCGCTATTGGAGTTAAGGAGTATAAAAATGGTTAGAACAGCATTAGATCAAACTGCCTTAGAGCTTTCTCATATCGCTAAAAGTTTTGGTGGCGTGCATGCACTGAAAGACGTTAGCTTTAAGATAAATAAAGGTGAAGTTGTAGGTTTACTTGGGGATAACGGCGCAGGTAAATCAACCTTGGTGAAATGTATTTCTGGCATTTATAGCCCTGATAAAGGCGAGATTAGTGTCAATGGTGAAGCGGTGACGATTAATTCACCGGAAGATGCCCGCAGTATTGGTGTAGAAACGGTATTTCAGGATTTAGCGATGATCCCTGAATTTGATATCGTGCAAAATTTATTTTTAAATCGAGAAATAAAACACAAGAACCCTATCTTACGATGGCTGGGCTGGTTAGATACTAAAGCCATGGATAAACGAGCGCGGAAATCATTAAATCGTTTAAATACCCGCATACCTTCATATAAAGAAAAAATTCAGAACTTGTCTGGTGGCCAACGCCAAGCCGTGGCTATTGCACGTGCGGTTAATTGGGGCGCTGATATTGTTATTATGGATGAACCCACTGCGGCCCTTGGGGTTGAGCAAAGTGCTCAGGTTAATGAGTTAATCAAAGTGATCAGTTCTCAGGGGGTCGCGGTATTATTAATTAGTCATAATATGCAACATGTGGTTGAAACTTGCGATCGAGCCATCGTTCTTTACCAAGGACGATCAGTGGCAGATGTAGCGGTAGCTGATGTTACCAAGGAAGACTTAGTCGCATTAATCACTGGAGCTACCAGCGTAGCCGCTTAATAAACTCAAGCCCTATCTAACGTAAATGCAGTGTAACAAATACGCTGCAGAGGTTTTTGCACCCTAATTTTTGCAAAAGGAACATGTTATGAGTACCCGTAGAAAAGTCAGGCAGCTTATTGAAACGCTCTCTATTGAAGAAAAAGTAGGGCAATTATTTGTTTTAGCCTTTGCTGGCAACGATGTTGATTACGCTATCAATTTAGTGAAAGATTATCATGTTGGCGGTTTTTATATTACCGATGATAATGCCCACTCTGCGGCCGATGCTAAGCAACTGTCTTCATTGCTTCAACAACAAGCAGCCTTACGTAGCTGTGATGCACCTTTGTTACTTGCCGTTGACCAAGAAGGAGCTTGGGGAATACTCACTCAAGAAACAGACTTAGGTCCGGGTAACCTCGCTTTAGGAAAGGCAAACGACCTGGAGCAAACCCAAGCGATGTACCAAGTGTTTGCCGAGCAAATGCAAGCACTGGGCTATAATACGTTACTCTCGCCTTGCGCAGATATTAACTCTAACCCCAACAATCCGATCATTGGTCAGCGCTCCTTTGGCGAACAAACACTGGAAGTAGCTCAGCATGTTGACGCTGCGGTAAAGGGCGTTTTATTAACAGGAAATCTAGCCTGCGCTAAACATTTTCCTGGTCATGGTGATACCGCTCAAGACAGTCATCGTACACTACCTACCGTCAATAAGAGCTTAGCGCAATTAAAGGAACAAGATTTACAACCTTTTGCATCCGCCATCAACGCGAATGTTTCTCTTATCATGACGGCTCATATTAACTATCCGCAAATTGACCCTGATTATCCGGCAACTTTGTCAAAAACTATTTTAACGGATATTTTAAAAGGTCAACTCGGTTTTGATGGCTTGATCATCACCGACAGTATGAATATGTGGGCGATGCGTCATTATTTTAGCCCCAGTGAAGCCGCGATATTATCAATTAAAGCGGGTGCTCATTTAATTATGCTTAGCGAAGAGCATTATGAAAATGAAGCAACACCCTATAAAGAAATTCAACAACAAACCATAAAAGGTGTGATTGACGCGGTTAAAACGGGGGAATTAAGTGAACAGCAAATTGATGAAAGTTTGCAACATATCTTATGTTTTAAGTACCGAAAATTAGTCAATAATCAAGCAAAGGATAAGCTAACAAAAAAACGTTGCCAACAAATTTCTAGTGAGGCTGCAGCAAGTGCTATTCGTGTTTTAAAAAATAAAGAAGGGCTATTTCCACTCGAAGATAAACCGTTTATTTTAGCGTGTGCAGCAGATCCAAAGGAATATGAAAAATTGGTCAACAGCCGAGGCATTGGTCCTAATGATCCTCACAGTGCCAGCTCGGTATTTATAGATCAACTTAATAGCCAAGCAGTCAACTTTACCTTGATGCCATTTCATCAGTTGATTGAGGTTCTAGAAGGCAATGAAGACCATAAAACGAATACTCCTATGGTTTTACTGACAGAAGATTATCCACTACCCGGAGAAGACTTTGATAATCAGCAACAAACTATCCGAGTACAGCAAGCAGCGAAAATATTTGGCAACAATTTAATTGTTTTAGCATTACGTTCCGATTATGAACTCGAACATTTCAGTGAAATAGCGCATTACATCTGCGCTTATTCAAGTAGAAAAGACAGTGCTAAAGCATTAGCTAATGCATTAATTCAAATAAAAAAATAAATTTATTAATACAAAGGGTTGACATTTAGTCAAAATGATTGATTATTGATTAGTCAAAACATTGGACATAATATCAACAATTAAAAATATTAAAAAACAGCGATTAATTTAAAAATCTAGCTCGGCTTGTTCGCCTATAGGCAAAATTTTCAGGCATAAAGAGCAAATATAACAATAAGGGAAATAACCATGTCGGTAAAATTACTAAATCAAATAAAGCGCAATACTGCATTGATGTGTGCTTCATTCAGCGCCATTGCGTTACTGGGTGTCTGCAATAGTGCTTATGCTGCTGAGCAAGATAAAGCTAAAGACAAAGATAATATTGAAGTTATTCAAGTCACAGGTATACGTGGCAGCCTTAAGGCATCTCTAAATAGCAAACGTTTTTCAGATTCTGTTATTGATTCAATCTCCGCTGAAGATATTGGCGATTTCCCTGATAAAAATATCGGCGATGCGTTGCAACGTGTACCAGGAATTACTGTTTCTCGAACTTATGGTGAAGTTGATGGCGTCACTATACGCGGTACGGCACCAGAACACAGCATGGTGTTATTAAATGGCCAGAATGTTGCCAGTGTCGGTTGGTTTGACTTAGATTCGTTTAAACGTAGTTTTAATTTTGAATTAGTTTCTGCAGAGCAAGTTGCAGGTTTAGATGTATATAAGTCGGTAGAAGCACACAATAATGAAGGTGCGATGGGCGGAACGGTTGACTTAAAAACCAGGAAACCTCTGGATTTAGACGCAATGACTGTGTTTGCTTCGGTTGAAAGTGGCTATAGCGGTACTGCTGAAAAATGGCAACCAGGCTATTCAGGGTTATTCAGCTGGAAAGACGAGCAAAGTAAGTTTGGTGTTTTATTCGCTCATTCGTCTAAAAAACAAGCGCAAACTCGTGAAACGTTGAGTACTTTTGGTGGTGCTCAGGTATGGAATTTCCCTGCGTGGGGAGGTGTCGTTCAAGATACCGATGGAAATACTCCTGTATCGCCATTGGGTTTTGCATCTATTCATTTCGAAGAAGAGCGTGAACGTCAAAGTTCACAAGTAACACTGCAATATGCAGCGAACGATAACTTGGAGTTCACAGCGAACTATCATCGCTTTTCCCTTGACAATCCTCATACTAACACCGCTTTATTCAACTTTTTGTTCCACAATGGTATCGTTGAATCAGACTCAAAAATCATGAGTCCGCAAGGGGTACTGGTAGGTGGTAAAGTTAACTACAACAACCCAGAAGATGGCCGTATTCCAACGTTTAACAATACCGTGATCAGAACACCGGAAATGACCTCGGATGTTTTCAATTTCACCATGGATTACCAGGCAGATGATTGGTCGTTACAGGCTATTTTTGGTAAGTCTACAGCTGAATCGCGTGGTATGCAGTCAAGCACTTGGTGGGGCGACCACGCAAATCCGTCTACCACAGGCTTTTCATATAATATAGAAGGTGTTCAAGAAGTTGTTTTGGACAATCCAGAAGCGATTAACAACCACAGTACAATGTCTTTGTATCAAGAGTTCACTTACTTAAAAAATGTTCGAGATCACGAAATAACCTATTATCAAACAGACTTTGCTTACAACCTAGATCGCGGCATGTTTACAACGCTTGAACTTGGTGCTAAATATCAAGAGCAAGAGTTTAGCGCTTGGCAAGAAAATCAACATGATGGCACTCTGGCTAAGGGAATGCAGGCCGGATTGACTATGGCAGATTTTAATGGCGGGCATGCCACCGACTTACATGGTGAGAATGCACATGCCAATACCATCACATCTTTCGCCTTAATTAATGACGATCTAATGGATTATGGTGAGAAAAATAAAAGTGCAGTCTCTATAGACAAACAATTTTTTATTGATGAGAAAATTACTGCCGCTTATGTTAAAGCAAATTTCTCAAGTGAATTTGTACGCGGTAATATCGGTGTTCGAGTGGTTGATACCCAAGTGAAGTCTAGAGGATCTTTAATCTCTGGTGAAAAAGGAGAAATGGACTACACTAACGTCTTGCCAAGTATTAATCTAGTTTCAGATATATCCGATGACTTGTTATTTAGGTTTGCAGCAGGCTCAACAGTTTCTCGCCCAGACTATCAGCAAATGAAGATGTCAACTTCTATCACTGTCCATCAAAAGACAGCTGACATTGGTAGCCCAAATATTTTACCATATAAATCAGACCAATATGATATCGGCCTGGAGTGGTATTTTAATGAATCATCGTTAGTTAGCGCTACTTTTTTCCAAAAAAACATCAGTGACTATATTGAAAAAACTGTAGCTGTGGAATCAATTGCAGGGTGTGCTAATTGCACGGTGACACGATATCGAAATGCAGGTACAGCTAATGTGAGTGGTTTGGAATTACAATACCAGCAAGATTTCGGTAACGGTTTTGGTGTTCAGGCTAATTATACTTATACTGACAGCGAAATGACCAAAGCATCGGGTGAAAAAGATGATATGTATGGTGTATCGAAAAATTCGTACAATGTAGCTGGTTATTATGAGAATGATCTCTACGCCGTACGCCTTGCATACAATGCCCGTGATAAATTTAAGCAGCAATATAATAATATTAATGCAGTCGCAGATTCCTTCAACCAACTAGATGCCTCGGTTGTTTGGCATGCAATGGAAAATGTAGACGTTTCTTTTGAGGCGGTCAATATTATGAATGAAACGCGTATTATGCGCATGCCAGAAAGCGGCTATACACATAGCATTGATGAATTTGGCACTCGATACTTTGTAAAAGCAAGCGTTAAGTTTTAACGTAAGTCTTCTCTTTGGTTTCACACGTTCCAAAGAGAAGAACCATTGTCTTTATTGTTAATACACTTATTATTTCAATTAATATTAGTAATAAAGACAATTTTTGAAAGGGATTTTTACCTTTCCTGATAAACCAGATTGCTTCCAATCTGGTTTTTTTTCCTCCAATATCATCATGTTTATTGATGAAATATCTTATCAAGGTTAATTGAATTGCTTATTTCAATGGCTATCATAAATTATGAAGCCATCGAGTATTAGCGAAACGCCAAAAGAAAAGTGAATGCAAAGTTGATGTTATTTAATGGTTATGAACACTGAGATTATTGCTGTGAACGCTAAAAACAATAGAGCAAAGTAGAGCGTTTGATCCGTGCGTTTTAATGCGTGAATTATATCTACAGCTTCGGGTTGACGAGCCTGTTCATTAAAGTTTTTTCTACGTAATTTAGTGCCTTTATACATAGCAACGCCACCTAACTGTTTCTCTAAGGCTAGCGCTAAACAGAATATAACAATATTGTTGTTTAAGCGGAAAAATTGTTTTTTAAGTAAATGCCAAAATAGAATAAAATTCTGACCAATCGTTGCTAACAGCAGAATAAAAACAAATAATCGAACGGGCAGCCACTGTAATAAACTTATGATTTTATTAAGGTGTCGACCAAAAAACTCAAAATGCGGTAGTTTAGTATTCCAGCTGTAGTGCATTTCAAGTAATAATCGGAACGTTAGCGCTGCTAATGGCCCTGCAATTAAAAAGTAACAGGAAACGACAAAGCCTTGCTGGAGCTTGTTTAGTAATTGCATTTCAATACAGGCTTTACTTAGTCCTAAATTCGATAACTTATCAGTGTCACGTAAAACTAAAGGGCTGAGTATTTGTTTGGCTTGGTAATTATTATTAGCGATTAGTGCTTGGGCAATACTTGTACTTTTTTGGGTTAAACCAAAAGAACCTAAAGCCAAATACATCAACATTAGGTGCCAAAGAAAGGGTACTTCAATGAAATTTTCAAATAACCATAAAATAATAATGAGTGGCAGCAAAGTTACTAAAACAGCAATAACGCCGGCGATAACTTGTTGTTTACTGCTGTTATTCGGTTTATTAACTTTATCAGCCAAGCGTTCACAAAAAAAACGAAAAAACTGTAAAGGTTCATGATCTACCAACCGTGACAGTATTGTTTTTATTAGTACTACAGTAAGTAATATAAATACCGAGGTAGTGAATTGGCTGATTTCTGGCAAGTCATTTATTTCCAGTTTTTATGGCGGATTAACTTAACTGCTTATCTTTTAATGCGTTGAGCATATTGATAACAAGTTGCGATGAGTTAACTGATGCAGTTTCTAAGTAAGCCTCAAAAGAGGTTGGTGATTCTTTACCGGCAATATCAGACATTGAGCGAATAACCACGAAAGGTACCTTAAATTGATGGCAAGTATGAGCAATTGCAGCACCTTCCATTTCAACTGCGGCCATCGTCGGGAAGTTTGCCCGTGCTTTGGCAATATCGGCATCAGCTGTCATAAAAGTATCACCGGTAGTAATTAATCCGACGAGAGTTGTGATATTTTCTAAGGCACTAATGCCCGTTTTAGCGGCTGCTACTAAATCGGGATGTGGAATATAAGCCGCAGGGTTGGCGGGTAGTTGACCTATCTCATAACCAAAAGCAGTAACATCTACATCGTGATAACGAACTTCAGAGCTGATCACGATATCGCCCACTTTAAGTGATTGTTCAAAGCCACCAGCAGAGCCGGTATTAACAATATAGTCGGGTTGAAATTTATCAATGAGCATCGCCGTGGCTAATGCTGCGGCAACTTTGCCAATACCTGATTGCACAATAACAACATCCGAGCCATCAAGCTCACCTTGATAAAAGGTGTAACCAGCATGTTCAATCATTTGGCTGTTGATCAGTTTATTCTTTAAAATTGCAACTTCTGGTTCCATTGCGCCAATAATACCTGCTTTCATCATCTACTCATTTTTGATAAATAAAATTTCTGGAACAATTATACTGAATCTTTGTCAATATGCGAATGTAAGCCTTGTCCAATATGAAATGAGTCTGAACTGATTACGTATTTCTAACATGAAATGCGGCTAAAGACTCAAATTTTGTTCATGATCATAAGATGAAAGCGATCATGAATATAGAAAACCTAAAAACCATTGAAGACCTTGATAGGTTTATTCAAGGCAACCAAGTTGTTGCTTTTACTGTTCTAGGCGATAAAAACGAACGATACCAATTTATTCAAAAAACATTGGTTAAGTTTGGCTATATCACCTTAACAAAATCAAAGAAAGGCACTGTAAGCTGCTATCTTAGAAAAGTAACAGGTTATTCGCGACAGCAACTTACTCGCTTGATAAAGCAATACAAAGATGTTGGAAGCATCAAGTGGCAGCCGTGTCGAAGCAATGGTTTTACAACCATTTATAATAGAAAAGACATTACATTGCTTGTTGAAATGGATACTAGGCATGAAGACATTTGCGGTCATGCTATAAAAAAGCTTATGGAACGCGCTTACAACACCTTTGACCAACAAGAATATGAAACACTCGCCAACATATCAGTTTCACATTTATATAACTTGCGGCACTCTCAAGGCTATCAAAAACAACGTAGACACTTTACCAAAACACAGCCAAGGCAAGTCGCTATAGGTGAACGACGAAAACCACAACCTAACGGACAGCCTGGTTACATTCGTATTGATACTGTGCATCAAGGCGATTTAGATAAGAAAAAAGGCGTTTATCATATCAATGCTGTTGATGAAGAGACTCAGTTTGAAGTCGTTTGCTCGGTTGAACAAATAAGCGAACGTTATTTGATCCCTGTCTTAACACAAATGCTCGCGGCTTTTCCTTTCATTATCAAAGGATTTCATTCAGATAACGGCTCTGAATATATCAATAAGCATGTTTGTTCGTTATTAGATAAATTACATATTGAATTAACAAAATCTCGGTCAAGGCATTCAAATGATAATGCGCTGGCTGAAAGTAAGAATGCGTCAATTGTAAGGAAACAGTTTGGTTATCAACACATTCCTCAAAAGTGGGCACCATTGATGAACGAGTTTAATTTGAAATACCTTTACCCATATATCAATTATCATCGGCCTTGTTTCTTTCCTGAAGTAATAACAGATGAAAAAGGTAAACAACGAAAAACATACCTCTATAAAAATATGATGACACCTTATGAAAAGTTAAAATCTTTGCCTAATGCCCAAATATATTTGAAACCTGACTTTCATTTTGAAATACTAGATGAACAAGTAATGGTAATGACTGACAATGCTTGTGCAGAATTACTTCAAAAAGAACGTAATAAATTATTTAACCAGATCTTTGAACAAAATAAACGAGCCTAAAATTTTACTTATTTCAGACTCATTTGTTAATTGGAAAATACTATGTAGGAATATTAACTCAACAGCTTTGACGATGTTTTCTCCCCTGTTAATGGGGAAGAGCGGCCACTGACGTTGCGGGTATTTGTCTTGCTATAGCTGAAGAAACTTTTGCAGCAGCAGGCGTTATTGCACCCTGGTTTCTTGAACGTGCTTTAACCATAGGTGCTGGAATTATACGACCTTTCATCTTAGGTTCTGGTCGGTTTGCACCTAATAGTCGGCTATTAATGCAAGTTCTTATTTCATTAACAGTATAATTTGCTTTCACCTTAATGCGAAGGTGAGGAATAGCAGCAGCTTCAAGAGCGCCACTAACAAACCAATCTTTTTTTAGTTTGTAGCCTTTACCTTGGGTATCAACTAAGTCGATAGCGCCTAATAGTTTCATACTACTGCGTTCACAGATGACAAAGTCTAGATATTTATTTTCGGCATTATTTGCAGCTGACTGGCTTGCTCTACTTGAAACACCATTACGTACGGTAAGAATATCTGATAGTTTTACGCGATTGATAATACGATATTTCCCCCCCATCGCTTCTTCGACTAAATTTTGAAAGTTTTTTTCTGCAGGCGTAAATACGGCGGCTTTACGTTCAAAAGGAAATGGAAATGTATTATCGTTTAGGCGACTTGCTAACATTGCAACAATAACAATAAGGCTGATCATGGCAAATAGAATAAGTTCCATAGTGCTCTCCGGCAGGTTCAAAATTTTGACGTTCGTATATATCAGGTGAACAAAGCAGTATTTGTGCCAGATAGGGAGGATTTTTATAGTATTAGAGTGGGGTGTTTATTATTGAGGTGTAAGGCTTAAGCTTTATTGAGCACTATAAGCCTTATAATTTCGACCAAGGAAATAGTTTAGCTTGGGTATTTATCTTCTAGTGCACTGTATAACTGCTTTTGGAAATCAGTTGCGCTGGTATCTAGTGTATTCACTAAATTTGCCAATACTTCGTTATCTTCTTCGCCATTCCATATTTTTATATAGCTACCCTCTTTGTAACCATGGTCTTGACGGAAGAAATTCAAGGTGTTTTTGCCAACATATTGACGGAAGAGTTCATCAAGATCCATATTCATTAAGCGCATACAATCAGCAAGGGCTACCGCGTCAAACGCTTTATCGGTTACTGCTGCTGAAGCCAAGTTTTCTAAAGCGACTTTAAAGTCCGACTCAGCCGTTTTCTCAGAGAGTTCTTGTGCTAATTGATTGGTAATATCAGTTAAACTATCACCCGTCATTAATCGTAAACTTAACCCAAAATGGAAAATATCAACAAGCTCTAACTGTACTTGAGGAACATCAATTTCTTGATGTTTCCACCATTTCCAACCATGGTGATCTAACATTTCTGCACATTCAACCCAAATGGCTCTATACCATTCATAGTTATTATCGCGCCACGTTTCGCTGACACGTGAATTCATCGCATCCTGCATATTTAGCATTTGGCTGATTTGTTTTTGCGCGGTAGATACTTCGCTCATGGTTTTCTCTAATTTGGATGAAAATATATTGGGACATATTGTGCCGTAGCAGGGGAAAACTAACAAGCTTATCTGTTGTATTTAGGTATATAATCCGAACATTAAAAATAGAGTAAAGTTTACAATAAATGGCTAATAAACTATCTGATGAAATACAAATTGAAGCGACACGAGTTGCTAAAGCTCATCAAAAGCAGGGACAAACAAAAGAGCAAACTAAGCTTATCGCCCAAGGGATTAAAAAAGGGATAAGTGAATATAAAAAGCAGCAAAAAATAAAAGCAAGAGAGCGCGATAAACAGCGTAAGCAAAAAATTAAAGAAGCTAATAAAAGCGAGGAAATACCGTTAGACGATGAGTCTAATAGAACATATGTCTCTTTGCCTGATCAAGTTACAATTTTGCTATCTTTGTTAGTAGCAAGTTGGGGCATTTTTGCATTCTATTTTTTTCGTTAAGCTTTCCTTGGAATAATAATTCTATATTTTTTATGTCTAATTAATATGTCTAATTAATATGTCTAAACAATATGTCTAATCGATAAGCCTTAACAGCAGACTTATCGATTAACAATATGGTGATTTATAGATTTAATGGCTTTTTAAATGCTGATTAAAAAAGTCATTTTTCATTGTTTGCAAGTGTAATGTTGTGCCTTTTCCCTCTTTTAAACTATGGGTGCGGTTGGGATAGGACATAAAATTAAATTGTTTGTTATTTTTAACCAACTCATTAATCAAACGTTCAGAGCCTTGATAATGAACATTGTCATCGCCAGTACCGTGTACTAGCAACAATTTACCTTGTAAATTCTTAGCGTGAGTAATAGGAGAACCTTGTTTATAACCTTCCGCATAATCGGGTAATAAGCCTGAATAACGCTCTTGATAAATAGTATCGTATAAGCGCTGATCAGGTACTGGCGCTAATGAAATTCCTACATGGTACTGTTCAGGATAGCGGAACATCATATTAAGTGTCATTGAACCACCACCAGAATGTCCCCAAATACCGACATGGTCGCTATCAATATAGGACCAACGTTTTGACATAGCTTTGAGCGCGTCAGATTGATCATGAGATGACAATATGCCAACCGCGCCATAAATTGATTTACGCCACTCACGCCCTTTAGGTGCTTTGGTACCGCGATTATCAACGGAAGCGACTATATAACCTTGCTCGGTTAACATTTGATCCCATAAGTAGTTATTTCCGCGCCATTTGTCTTGTACTGTTTGTCCCCATGACTCCCCGTAAACATAAAAAATGATCGGGTATTTTTTATTGCTATCAAAATCAGCGGGACGCATGATATAACCGTCGAGTACAACACCGTCTTGTGCGGTGACCTGAAAGAACTCACTACTGGGTTTATTTAGTGTTGCGAGCTTTTTAATTAATTCATGGTTGTCCATCAACATCTGTTGTTCGTGATGCCCATCAATTTTTATCAGGCGCTTTTGCATCGGCTGTGAAAAAGAAGAATGCGAATGAATTGCCCAATAGCCGTCATCAGATATTTGATAACTGTTGAACCCTGAAAATTCTTCTGGGGTAATGCGTTGATGCATAATGCTGCCATCTAGCTTACTTCTAAACAAATAACGTTGAGCAACATTTTCGGCAGCAGCCATGTAATATAACCAGCCATTTTTTTCGTCTACCGCTTTGATGCTGGTAATATCAAAATCACCTTGAGTGAGGTTAATAACCGTTTTACCATCACGAGAAATACGGTAAAGGTGACGCCAATTACTGCGTTCACTGGTCCAAATAAAGCTCTGGCCATTGTCTAACCAACGCGCATCATCAAAAAAATCTAAAAAGGTTTCTTCTTGTTCAGTCATTATTTTTAACACATGACCATCGCTAGCATTGGTCAAATATAAGTGATTGGTATCTTGTTTACGATTTACATGTTGTATTAATATTTGCTCACTATTTCCTGACCAATTCATCCGTGGAATATACATATCGCGAGAATTGTTTGGAAGTTTTGCCCATGTTGTTTTAGTTGATGCAAGGTTAACTATACCTATCTTGGCGAGCGCATTTTGTTCACCTACTTTAGGGTATGGAAATTTAGTGATCGTTGGGTAAAGTACATCGGTGTTATTTAACATCATGAAATCTTTACTGCCACTGGTATCGAGCTGCCAATAAGCGATGTTAGTGCTATCAGGGCTCCAACGAAAACCGTCTCTAATACCAAATTCTTCTTCATAAACCCAATCAAATATACCATTAACAATACCTTTGCCAGCGTCGTGAGTTAATTGAGTTATGGTATGATTGCTAAGGTCTTCAACATAAATATTGTCATCAACTACGTAAGCAATTTTTGTAGCATCAGGTGAGAATTTAGCAAACATTAGGCTGCTTTCTTTTACCTTTTTACCACCTAACTGACTTAATTTATTGTTTGTAATATCTAATAGCCAATAATCCCCCCGACTCTTTGAACGCCATACTTTTTGGCTATTGGTATAAATAAGTAATTGGGTTTGATCATCAGACCAAATATAATCATCAATAGTTAGTGACTTTTGATGTTTTTGAGGTGTTAACTGTTGTGCTGAAATAAGTAATTCACGTTTTAATGTTTCAGGGTTATAAAAAACAATGTCTTTACCTATGCTTTCTTCTTTACCTTCATCATTGGTGATTTTGTTAATAGAGTCTTCAATTAATGTATAGCCGCTACCATCTTTCAACCAACGAATTTTACCAATGTTCTCTGAAGAAAACTCTTTTTCTTGGTATATACGATTTAAGGTTAGCTGTTTAGTATTATCCATAGCGTTTATCGTTGTTGTATTGTTGTCTTTAGTGCTTTGACAAGCGACTAAATTCATTGATAGTGTTGCCGCAATTATCAAACGACATAAGGGAGTTAAAAGCATAAATTATCCTTGTTTTGATACGCTTATTTTAAATTGTATACAATTTAAAGGCAATCGTTTCACCACGAATAAAAGATAAAAATTAGCTCATGGTTGAAATTGCATAAAAACGCCTCATCTAATAAATCTGCTTCGCATATTGATACATGTCTGCCCAAGGTAAAGTAATGAAAAAAGCATTAGAAATTTCCAATTTAACAAAAGTTTATAAAGGCGGTTTTAAGGCACTTAAAGGAATCGACTTAACCGTTGAACAAGGAGATTTTTTTGCATTACTGGGGCCGAACGGTGCGGGAAAATCAACCACGATTGGTGTGATCACATCGCTGGTGAATAAAACAGCGGGGTCAGTGAAGGTATTTGGCTATGATATTGATCAGGAGCTTGAACAGGCAAAAAGTTATTTAGGGCTTGTTCCACAAGAGTTTAATTTTAACCAATTTGAACCTTTAATGAAAATTTTAGTGAATCAAGCGGGTTATTATGGTGTTGAGCGTTCTGTAGCGACCCAACGAGCTGAAAAATACTTAAAGCAACTTGATCTTTGGGACAAACGTAATGATGCTGGGCGCATGCTTTCGGGTGGTATGAAACGTCGTTTAATGATCGCGCGTGCACTCATGCATGAACCAAAAATATTGATTTTAGATGAACCTACTGCCGGGGTTGATATTGAACTGAGACGTTCAATGTGGGAGTTTTTACGAGAGCTCAATCAACAAGGCATTACCATTATTTTAACGACGCATTATTTAGAAGAAGCGGAAATGTTGTGTCGAAATATTGCCATCATTGATTCAGGCATTATTGTTAAAAATACCGATATGAAATCGTTATTGGCAACACTTGATCAAGAAACTATTGTTTTAGATATTGAAAATACAGAACTTAGCCCCCAACTTGACGGATTTTCAACGAGATTAATCGATGATCATACGCTGGAAGTTGATGTGAAAAAATCGCAACGTATCAATGATATCTTTATACAACTCACGGCGCAGAATATTAATGTACAAAGTATGCGCAATAAAAGTAATCGTTTAGAAGAGCTGTTTGTGAGCCTTGTTGGTAGTGGTCAAGCAGAAAATAAGGAAGTAAACTAGTATGTCATCTAAAGTTAATTTTATCGCTCTAAAGAGTATTTTACGGAAAGAAGTGCAGCGTTTTATGCGTATTTGGGTGCAAACCTTGGTACCACCAGCCATTACTATTAGCTTGTACTTTGTTATTTTTGGTTCTTTGATAGGTTCTCGTATTGGTGAAATGAGTGGTTTTGACTATATGTCGTTCATCGTACCCGGCCTTATTATGATGAGTGTTATTACCAATTCATATTCGAATGTTGCTTCGTCATTTTTTAGTGCAAAATGGCAGCGTAACGTTGAAGAAATGTTAGTGGCGCCTGTACCAAGCTGGGTTATTGTTGCTGGCTATGTTGGCGGTGGTATGGCTCGTGGTATGCTAGTGGGTACCATAGTGACTCTAGTTTCATTACTTTTTGTTGATATTCAAATTCATAATATTTGGGTGATAATCGCTACGGTTTCGTTAACATCGGCAACGTTTGCTTTAGGTGGTTTAATTAATGCTGTTTTTGCGGGCAGTTTTGATGATATTTCCATTATCCCAACGTTTATATTAACGCCACTAACCTATTTAGGCGGTGTTTTTTATTCAATCAGCCTATTACCTGAGTTTTGGCAAGGTGTGTCGCAACTTAATCCTATTGTTTATATGGTGAATGCTTTTCGTTATGGCTTTCTTGGTATCAGTGATGTGAGTTTAACCTTGGCTTTTGCTGTTTTACTGGCTTTTATCATTACGTTATTTGTTATTGCGATGACATTGATCTCCAAAGGTATTGGTTTACGTAGTTAATTTATTATAAGAAGTGATGACTAAAGAAATGAAGATTACAGGTGATTCTAAAACGATAATAACCAATCAAACCGATATTCATGAGAAACTCGACGAAGTGGTTAATCGGCATTTACAGTATCCATCAAAAAAGCCTTACCAAGAACATACTAAACAAGCATTTGCAGAAATAGATAAAATTGTTCAGGCGTTTGATGGTGATATTATTTTAGATTCTTGTTGTGGTGTTGGTCAAAGTACCCGCTTATTAGCACAGCGTAATCCCAATGCGTTAGTGATTGGTGTTGATAAATCAGCGCACCGAATCAATCGTAATGTCGAAGAGCTTATCGAAGCAGATAGCTTGAAAGATGTTAGTAATTACCACTTAATACGTGCTGATTTAAACGATTTTTATCGTTTAGTTGTACTGGCTAAATGGCCTGTGACTCAGCACTTTATTTTATACCCCAATCCATGGCCTAAATCTAAACACCTGCAACGCCGCTGGCATGGTAGCGCTGTTTTTCCTGAATTAATGCATATAGGTCAAGGGATAATTTTACGAAGTAACTGGCGTTTGTATCTAGAAGAATTCCAACAAGCCGCTGATATAGTAGGTATTAATGGTGATATTAGTGAGGTTACCGACAATGTACCTTTAACTCCTTTTGAAGCAAAATATATCGCTAGTGGACAAAAATGCTGGCAATTAACGTTATTAAGAAACGCTTAACTAATTGGTCTAAATAATTATAGGTTGGTTTTTTTAACCAAAGTAATAAATTATAAAAATATCAATTCATTGTTTTTATATATATAAATCAGTTGGATAGTGTTTTGGCTTGGAAATTGAATAGTATTGGTTAGTTTGACTTAAAAGGAAGCTAATCATGACAACGAATATTAAAAAGCACGTATTATTTATGGCCTTAACAAGCTTGTTATTAGTAGAGCTTGGCTTAATGTATCTTGCGACTTCTATGGGGTAGTCAAAGATATACTTGAGTGAAAAGTAGAGACATTTACCTCAATTTTTATTAAAGTGCCGCATTAACCAAAAATACCTCAATTAATTTGAGGCGATAGAAGTGAAGAGGCATGACGACTAATAAGCGCATCGCAAAAGCGACTCAAGAGTCTTTACATAGAATTTTTACCATTCCTGAGGCCCCTGACTCTACGTTAGGCGCCATCGAGAAAGAAATTTCGCAGAATTTAGCGGGATTTCTTGGTAATCATATCGTGGCGACAGAGCAACCACTGAGTGAAATTGAAAAAGATTTTGCCTGTTCGGCGATCCCTGAACAACCCAGTTTTGTTTCTGATCATATGCATCATTTGTTAGACAAATTAGTTGCTCAATCAGTGCATACATCAAGTCCAAGTTTTATTGGACATATGACTTCTGCATTACCTTATTTTATCTTACCTTTATCTAAATTAATGGTTGGCCTAAACCAAAACTTAGTGAAAGTTGAAACCTCAAAAGCGTTCACGCCCTTAGAGCGTCAAGTGCTCGGTATGATGCACCGCCTTGTTTATCAAGGAGAAGAAGCTTTTTATCACAAATGGATGCACAGCGCCAACCATTCCTTAGGTGCATTTTGTTCTGGCGGAACGGTAGCTAATTTAACGGCTTTGTGGGTCGCTCGTAATAATCTATTGAAGGCTGATGGTGACTTTAAAGGGATTGCGCGGGAGGGCTTATTTAAGGCATTAAAGCATTATGCTTGTGACGGTTTGGCTATTCTAGTATCAGAACGCGGTCATTACTCCCTGAAAAAATCAGCCGATATTTTAGGTATCGGTCAAGACAGTGTTATTGCGATACCGACCGATGAATTTAATAAAATTGATTGTCAAAAATTACGTGAAAAATGCCAGTCACTTACCGATAATAATATTAAAATATTAAGTATTGTTGGCGTCGCTGGCACAACGGAAACAGGTAATGTTGATCCACTTGACCGCATCGCAGATATAGCACAAGAGTACGGCTGTAACTTTCATGTTGATGCCGCATGGGGTGGCGCAACCTTACTTTCTGAAAAATATCGTTCTTTATTAAAAGGCATTGAACGCGCTGACTCAGTGACTATTGATGCTCATAAGCAAATGTATGTTCCTATGGGCGCAGGTTTGGTTGTTTTTAAAAACCCTGCGGCTGTAGCTGCGATTGAACATCATGCGGAATATATCTTACGTAAAGGTTCAAAAGATTTAGGTAGCCATACTCTAGAGGGCTCTCGTTCCGGAATGGCGATGCTGGTCTATGCAAGTTTACATATTATTAGCCGCCCAGGATACGAGATGCTAATTAATCAGAGTATTGAAAAG
Organism: Alteromonadaceae bacterium; assembly: GCA_047621305.1. Lineage (GTDB taxonomy): Bacteria > Pseudomonadota > Gammaproteobacteria > Enterobacterales > Alteromonadaceae > Colwellia_A. The sequence goes on from JBLHNB010000048.1 coordinate 26,737, forward strand.
GCGAATTATTTTGCTGATTTGATTGAACAACATCAAGATTTTGAATTAGTCACACGCCCTGAATTATGTTTATTAACGTATCGTTACGTACCTAAGGTGGTACAACAATTATTAGCAGACGCAGATGACGAACAACAAGTGGTTATTAATGATCTTTTGCATAAGCTCACTAAATTTATTCAAAAACGCCAACGTGAAAATGGTAAGTCATTTGTTTCACGTACACGTATTGAAGTCGCGCGATATCAAGGACACAAAATTTTGGTATTTAGGGTAGTGTTAGCGAATCCATTGACCTCTAAAGAGATTTTGTCAGATGTGCTGGTTGAACAAATTGAATTGGCCAAGGAAAGTGAAACTTTCTTACCTGAGCTGTTGGCGATGACAAAAAAATAACAAATATTTTATTAATTGTAGACAAAAAGCGATATTCATCAATCGCTTTTTTTATTTTATCTACAAACTCACTTGTAAGTTGTCTATTAACCTTGCTTTGCCACAGTACGCGGCGGCTAAGATAACAATTTCTTTATCGTCTTCACTTGCTGGTTGCAATGTCCGTGCGTGACAAATATGAATGTAATCTGTTTTCATACCAGCATTATCAATAAATGCAGCGGCTTGTTTGGCTAAGCCAATAAAATCATTGTTGCTCGCAATTTGTTTGGCTAACCATTGAATGTTCTGGCTCAATGCAGGGGCTATGCTTAGCTCTTCTTCCGTTAAATAACCATTGCGAGAGCTTAATGCCAAGCCGGATGTTTCACGAACAGTTACCACAGGAATAATCCTAATGGGCATAGATAGGTCTTCAACCATGGTTTGAATAACTTGTACTTGCTGATAGTCCTTTAAGCCAAAACAAGCAACATCGGGCTGTACTAAATTAAACAGTTTGCATACAACTGTTGAAACACCACGAAAATGCCCTGGACGACTTTCACCACAATAGCCATCAGATACATTAGGCACTTCTACATAACTTTGTTTATCAAGGCCTTTAGGATAAATAACTTCCGGCGCAGGCGTAAATAACAAGTCGGTATCGGCAGCAATAAGTTTTTGTTGATCAGAGTCCATGGTGCGCGGGTAATTATCTATATCTTCATTAACACCAAACTGCATAGGGTTTACAAAAATACTAGCTACCACTTTATCGGCGTACTTATGTGCTTGGGTTACTAAAGATATATGGCCTGCATGTAAATTTCCCATAGTAGGTACAAAAGCTATGGTTAACCCCTGTTGTCGCCATGTATTAATTTGCTGGCGTAATTCTTTAATGTCACTAATTTTTTTCATATTGATGTACTTTACTTAAAAATATGGTCTTCACCTGGAAAATTGCCATTACTGACTTCAGCAATATAGAGTTCAATTGCTTTTTTAATATCGCCGGTATCAATTAGAAAATTACGGGAAAACTTTGGCATGTAACTACATGAAATACCCAAAGCGTCATGCATTACTAATATTTGGCCATCAGTGTCTTTTCCTGCGCCTATACCTATGGTCGGTATGGAAATAGCCGCTGATATCGCTTTTCCTAAACCGCTAGGTATACATTCCAAGACCAATAATTGTGCACCTGCAGCTTCGAGAATTTTTGCATCCTCAACCATTTTTTCTGCTGCTTCATTATCACGACCTTGAACTTTGAACCCCCCCAATACATTAACAGACTGTGGTGTTAGTCCTAAGTGTGCACATACGGGAATGCCTCGTTCAACTAAGCCTTTTATGGTCTCGACTAACCATGCGCCGCCTTCCATTTTTACCATACTTGCGCCTGCTTGCATAAGCTTTGCAGCGTTAGTAAACGCTTGCTCTTTAGTCGCGTACGTCATAAAGGGCATGTCACTGATAACTAAGGTTTCAGTCACACCACGCTTTACTGATTGGGTATGATAAACCATATGTTCAATATTAACGGGCAAGGTATCATCTTGTCCTTGTAAAACCATACCAAGGGAGTCGCCAATCAAAATAGCATGTATCCCTGCTTGGTCAAAAAGCTTAGAAAAACTCGCGTCGTATGCGGTAATCGTTGAAATTTTTTTGCCTTGCTGTTTCATCTTTAACAAAGTAGAGGTGGTTATTTTAGCCATAATAAGTCCAAAAGCTTAAAGAGATTTGAGTAAATACTCAGTGTTTGTACTTTCGCATAAATGTAAAATTATCGCAACTTGCTGTGAACCTTTAATCCATTGCTATCGATACTTTTACTTAATGTATGAATACTGTCGCCGTCAGGTAAATAAAGTTCTGGTGCTATTTCAGCAAGAGGCAACAGTACAAACTCACGTGATTTTATGCCGTAATGAGGAATGGTCAACCTTTCGGTATTAATAATGTCACTGCCGTAGAGTAAAATATCGAGGTCTAAAATTCTAGCGCCCCAACGTTCATCTTTACGGACTCTACCACTTTTATTTTCAATAGCCTGTAAAGCGTCTAGTAATACCAATGCAGGTAAGTTGCTATTAAGTGATAAAACCGCATTCATGTAATCAGGTTGATCTTGAGGTCCCATCGGGCGGCTGTAATATAATGAAGATACAGCCTCGATACTAGAATTATCTATCTGAGCAATAGCATCGATAGCGTTGACTATTTGCGTTTGAGGATCAGATAAATTACTGCCTAAACCGATAAACGCAAGTGTCATTAGCTAGCGCTTTCGCTTGCTTGGGCTTTAGGCTTTCTACGTTTTCTTGGTGAGCGTCGAGCACTGGTGCGCAATGTCGACGCACTTTTTATCATTTGCTCTTGAGTTTCATGTGACGTACTTTGAAAGTCGGTCCACCATTTGGCGAGTTCATTTATGGCCGAGCTATCTTTATCGGTATTAGCACTTTCTATTTCAGCTCTAAGTAGTAAGAAGTCATATCCAGCTCTAAATTTTGGATGCTCAAACGTTTTATAAGCTTTTTTACCTTCACGCCTTTCCAGTTTATCTTGTAATATCCAAATATCTTTCATCACACTTTGAAAGCGTTTAGGGATCGCAATACTTTGTTGTTGCTCAGACATTATTTCGCCTAACGCAGCAAAAAAAGCATCTTGTGGCGTAAGTTGTGTTTCAACACGCAAACGTTTAACTTGTGTTTGTAGTGGATACCATAACATTGCCGCAAATAAGAATGCTGGTGTAACACGTTGTTCGTTATTAATACGTTTGTCGGTATTGTCTAGTGCGAGATTGAGAAAATCTTGTAAGTAGACTTCTGATTTTTGCGCTAAACATTGACTTGTTACCGGGAAAAAATAACAGAGTAAGTCGTATTTTATTAGCTGGTCAAAATTTTCTAGTGCTTTACCAGCCATGAAGAGTTTTAAAAATTCTTCAAACATTCTTGCTGGGGGAATGTTACCTAACAAAGAGCCAAGCTCTTTAATGGGGGCTTCTGTTTCAGCACATATCTGCATATTTAATTTTGTGGCAAAACGAATCGCCCTGATCATTCGTACGGGGTCTTCTCGATACCGTGTTTCAGGGTCGCCAATTAAACGAATTTTTCGTGCTGCAATATCTGCAATACCATTAGCAAAATCATAGACTTTAAAATCTTTAGCCGAATAATAAAGGGAGTTAATGGTGAAATCTCGACGCTCTGCATCTTCCTCGATACTGCCGTAAATATTGTCACGTAATAACATACCATCTTCGTTTTTCTTAGACGTTTTTTGGCTATCTTGTTCTTTAGGTGATTCACTATCGTGGTGACCCCTAAAGGTGGCGACTTCGATAATTTCTCTACCAAAAACAATATGTGCGAGCCTAAAGCGGCGACCTATTAAACGACAATTACGAAAAAGCTCTTTTATTTGTTCTGGTGTAGCATTGGTGGCTATATCAAAATCTTTGGGTTCAAGGCCGAGTAAAATATCGCGAACACCACCGCCAACCAAATAGGCGTCGTAACCACTTTTATTGAGACGATAAAGTACTTTAAGTGCGCTATTACTCATTAATTTTCGTGAAACGGAATGTTGGTCACGAGTTAAAATAATAGGGCCTGACGAGGAGGGTTGGTGAGATGTTTTTTTAGTTCTTTTACCAAGTACTCTTTTACAAAGATTAATCACGCTTTTGATAATACAGGCCTCAAAGTGGAATTTAAATATTCAATAACTACAGTAATATTAGACCATTTGTGATGATCTAATGACTTTGCTTGAATTAATGTGTTGATACTCAAGCTACTTCAAAATGCTTGTTCAAGACACTGAGCAATATATGGTCAATGTGCATCTTTTGATTATTTGAAGTTGTTGGCGCATATAATATAACACAGTGGTGAAAAAGAGAACGAAAACCCCGTGATAACGCGCATAAAGGCTGATTTTATGGCTGTTTTATTACGATTTGAGTTTTTTTTGCAATTTTGTCGATAGACCAATGGGTTATTGCCCACTGCATAATTTCTTCTAGTGGGTATGAAAGTAATTCCTGTGGTGGATCTTGGCCCAAAAAATCAAGTGCTTGTATGAGAGAGGGTTGAGGTTTTTTTATATTAATTGCGGGTGCTTTATTTTGCTTGCTTAGTTTATAACCCTCATGGGTAACAACTAAAGGTACATGACCATAGTGGGGGCTTTGCGCCTTAATAATTTTAAAAAAGCTGAGTTGTCTCGCGGTTGGTTCTAATAAATCGCAGCCCCTTATAATATGGCTAATACCTTGATGAATATCATCAACAACTACAGCAAGCTGATAAGCAAATAAACCATCTTTTCTATAAATAATAAAATCTTCAGCGGCCTGTGCTTGGTGACAGCTAACGTTACCTTGAATTAAATCCGTATATTGATGTGTGGCGATTGTATTGATCAATCTTACTGAGCTGTGCTTGTCAGCTACAGCTAAGTTTTTACAGTGAGCTTGATAAACCCCACCAAGCGCTTTTATGTCGGCGCGGGTACAGTTACAGCGATAACTCAATTTTTGCTCTGCTAAATGATACAAAACATCATGATATAAAGCTGTTTGTTGACTTTGGTAAAGAACATCCTCATCCCAAAACATACCATAAGCTTCAAGAGTTTTTAAAATATGACTTGTAGCACCTTGTTGTTCTCTTGGTGGGTCAATGTCTTCAATACGAACTAACCATGTACCATTTTGATGTTTTGCGTCAAGGTAGCTAGCTAATGCTGTGACCAAAGAGCCAAAGTGAAGTAATCCGGAAGGAGAAGGAGCAAAACGACCACGATATGAAGTAAGTGGTCGTTGAATAAGAGTTGATACTATTGACATAATTTAAAAAATGCGGTTCAAAGGAACCGCATATTATTAATTAGCCCGCCATTTGACGTTCTTTAATCTCTTGTAATGTTTTACATTCAATACAAAGGTCGGCAGTAGGTCTTGCTTCTAAACGGCGTATACCAATTTCGATACCGCATGAATTACAGAAGCCAAACTCATCTTCTTCGATCAATTGCAAGGTCTTCTCAATTTTCTTGATCAGTTTACGTTCGCGATCTCTGGTGCGTAATTCAAGGCTGAACTCTTCCTCTTGTGCCGCACGATCTACGGGATCAGGAAAGTTAGCAGCTTCTTCTTGCATGTGTGAAACCGTACGATCAACTTCTTCGCGAAGTTGGTCTCGCCAAGCTTCAAGTATTTTTTTAAAATGCTCGAGCTGATCGGCGTTCATGAATTCTTCTTTAGGCTTTTCCTGGTATGGTGATACGCCAGCTAATGCCAGAAGTCCTAATGGTTTACTTGTGTTTTTTGGCATGCCAATTCTCCTCATGCTACATGACCCTAAGTTGGTGATTATATTGACCAATAAGTTCAATGTAATCTATGCAACTTGGTTGCAATTGCCAATACTAATAGATCTAAAATATCAGAACTATATGGTGATACAGTATATAAAATTCAAGGCAAGTTGAAAAAATAATATAATAATTTTAAAAATCAATTGCTTGCGAGTAACGTTATTTGTGATTGCTTAGTTCTAAATTTATTCGCACATACTTTTAGCAAGTTTACCTAGGGTTCGTCAATCACTTATTACGACTAATTAAACTTTACACGCTAAAATTGACCGCTATTGAGCTTGATAAATTTAATTGATAAATAGCATCAATAGCGGAAACTTCAGCTTTATAAGCAAATATTTCAACACCATTATTTTTTGCTTCGTTTAACAATTCAGCGTACTTTGGGTCGATATGTTTTGCTGCTTGTACATTATCAATACCTGTGTGTAATACCGCAAAGCACAATATAGCACGATAGCCTTGCTCAACCATGGTTATTAATTCACGCAAATGTTTTTGACCGCGCGTGGTAACAGCATCTGGAAAGAAACCTTTATCGCCATCTAGCAGGGTCACTGATTTTACCTCTACATAGGTATCGGGTTGGTCAGGGTACTTTAAAAGAAAATCAATACGGCTATTTTCGCTGCCGTACTTAACTTCTCGTTGTAGTACATTAAAACCGTTTAATTCGTCAATAACACCATTGTTTAACGCTTCTTCTACTAATTGATTGGCGCGCAGTGTATTAACACAAATAAAATGGTGCCTTTGTGTATAGGTTAATTCCCAACTCTTCGGATATTTACGTTTAGCATTATCGGATGTGCTGTACCACACTTGATCGCCAGGAATAGCGCAGCCGCTCATCGCCCCTGTATTTGCAACATGTAATGTGGTTTCACTACCATCTGCTAATGTGATATCGGCTAAGAAGCGCTTATAGCGTTTAATTAATGTGGCTTTTTGTAATTCAATTTTCATTGGATGGTATTAACAATAAATGATTTTTCTATTTTACGTTAAGGGTTGGTTAATCGCTAATTTATACATAGGCTATTATGTACACGTCTAGGCCATAGGTTAATCTAAGATATTATCAACGACAAAACACACCAGTCCCTTATGTTATTTTTTGTTATTACAATACAAGGATGACTTTTGAATTGTCGGGCAGCTTTTAACTGTTTACCGTGTTTAATCAAAGGGCTGATCGTCATTCATTTTTAAGAATACGTGAATTATAGCTTAGTTCTTATAAAGCTAGTGTAAACTACAGCACAAGCATCAACAAAAAATAAGAGAAAATTATGACACAAGTAACCAATATCGTATTAAAAAACGGCTCTACTACCTCAGGCTGGCAGTCAGAGAATATTTTACAATTTGTTGATGACGACATTCATATATGCCTTAAAGAAGGTGATCAACAAGCTTTACGCAAAATACAAAAATCGGCACGCAGTATTGAAAACCTTGGTGCTAAACAGGTACGTTTAGTGGGAGAGTTGTGGACTGAAGAAGCACAGTGGGTATTTGCGTTAGGCTTTACCTGTGTAGGTAAACTTCGGAATGTTGAATTTACCGGAAATGCACAAATCGTTAATACATTAAACAATAAGCTAGCGGTTTATGCATGGAGTAGAGATCTTACTAATCAAACTCCTGCTGAGTTATATCCAATGAAACTAGCCGAAATTACCGCTGAATATATCTCAGCACTAGCACCTGCACACGTTTCTTCTACCATCATTGCTGATGAAGACTTATTAAAAGAGGGCTGGGTCGGTATTTACAATGTGGGTAAAGGCAGTATCAACAAACCTTGTTTACTTGAAGTTGATTACAACCCGACAGGAGATAAAAATGCTCCGGTGACGGCCTGTTTAGTGGGTAAAGGTATTACATTTGATAGTGGTGGCTACAGTATTAAAAGTAACGCAGGCATGTTTGATATGAAATGTGACATGGGTGGTGCAGCTGTTGTAGCAGGTGCTTTAGCTTTAGCGATAAAAACCGGCTTAGATAAACGTATCAAGCTGTTTTTATGTTGTGCAGAAAATATGATCAATAATGATGCCTATAAACTGGGGGATATATTAACCTATAAAAATGGTGTTACCGTCGAAGTTGCAAATACCGATGCCGAAGGACGATTAGTTTTAGCTGATGGCTTAATGGCTGCGTCAGCAACAGGTTCACCCTTAATTATTGATGCGGCTACATTGACAGGCGCCGCTGTTATGGCAACTGGTGGCAATTACAGTGCATTGTTCTCCCTGGATGATGAACTTAGTGCACAAGTTAAGCAATGTGCTGTGCAAGTCAATGAACCGTTATACCAACTGCCTTTAGAAAGCTGGCACAGAGATAATTGTCCTTCTGCTTTTGCTGACACCGCTAACAGTACAACAACAAAAGGCGGAGGAGCCGGGGGAGCGAGTAATGCTGCTGGCTTCTTATCACGGTTTGTTGAAAACGATGGTAAAGGTTGGTTACATTTTGATCTAGCTGCTGCATATAATGGAAATGAAAATAGCTTGTGGGCAACGGGTGCTACCGGGTTAAGTATTGCAACAATCGCAGAGCTAATCAAATAGCTAAATAGCCGTTGCCATTCATAACATTTTGAAAAAATCATATGAATGGCAACGGGCATAATATTAATATTTAGGCGAGCAGAACGTATTGATCTCAAGTGAATTTACCTTAAAACGGAGTGAAATAATCGTTAAATAAATATGTAACCTGAGAAACATTAGTAATAAGGGAAATTGTGATACGTTCTATTGAAAAGAAAGATATTGATCAAATTGTTGAGATTTATAATCATTATATTACGGAAACGGTGATTACTTTTGAAGAGGAGTCGGTGACATTTATTGATATGTCAGCACGTATTGAAAAGATCACTACGGATAATTTACCTTGGTTGGTGGCTGAAGATGATAACGGCACTGTTATTGGTTATGCCTATGCAAGCAAATGGAGAGAACGATTTTCCTATCGTTACTCTGTGGAAGTAACGGCGTATTTAACACCTAATGCTACGAAAAAAGGTATAGGTAGTAAATTATATGAACATTTATTGGCTGAACTTAAACGTAAATCTATTCATACCATAATTGGTGGTATTACCTTACCAAACGCAGCGAGTATTGCGCTACATGAAAAGTTTGGCATGAAACAAGTCGCCCATTTTAAAGAGGTTGGTTTTAAATTTAAGCAATGGTTAGATGTAGGTTATTGGCAAGGTGAACTATAAATTCAAATACCCCCAAAATTGAAAGTTTAGGTGATTAACTTGGTTTCAATGCGTTAACGATCTGTTACCTGATATCTACGTAAAGATAGTTAAGTTAAGTCGTTCCAGTATCGTGACCACGCCAGTACTTCTTTTGCAGGTATTGGCCGACTTATATAAAAACCTTGCGCATAGTCACAACCTAACTCAGTAACTAGATTTAAGATGTCAGCGTCTTCAATTCCTTCGGCAATGGTCTTTATGTGTAGTTGACTAGCCAATGACAAGCTGGTTTTTATTATGGAAATTTGCCCAATTGTTTCTCTGTTGTCAATGAAGTAACTTTTATCAAGTTTTAAGTAGGTTAAAGGTAATTTTTGTAGTCGCTCGACGGTAGCATTTTCTTTGCCAAAATCATCTAAAGCAATAGCTACACCACGCATATTTAGTCGGTTTAAGTTCATCAATTCTTGGGTTTTATTTTCTGCAACAACGCCTTCAGTAACTTCGATACAAAACATTTGTTCTGGAATAGAATATTGTTCCAATAAACTGAAAATCATATCAGCAAATTCCGGTTGCTGCAGGGACATGGGGGAAGCATTCACCGACAGCTTTATTTCCAACCCCATTCTTCGCCATTTATTCCAGTCCGAGCAAGAACGTTTCAATACAGCATGGGTAATATGAATAATTAGTTCACTTTGTTCTGCTTTTTCAATAAAGCGGTCAGGTGAAATTAACCCTAATCTAGGGTGATTCATCCGGCAAAGTGCTTCCACACCAATAAGTTTTCGTGAGTTTAGTTCAATTTGCGGCTGATAAAGCACTTCAATATCGTTATTCTTTATTGCTCGAACAATTTCATAAGTTCTTAAGGATTCACTCTGCTTATCTTTATTACGTGACCCGCCTATTTTTTCGATAATATTTTTAAAATCTGACTCATGAATAGGTTTTAACAAAGTGCCAATATAATTTAAGCCATACTCTTTTGTTAATAATTCGACGGAGGAAATGATCCGAGTAGATACGCCACTCATGATCACGACATAACCACTATATTTAAGCTGGCAAATATTATCTAAGAATTGAATGCCATCAATGTTAGGCATATTAAGATCCAAAAATAATAAATTAATGTTGTTGCTAGGTTGTCGCAATATTTGCATTGCCTCTGATGCTGATGAAGCGCAATAAACATTAGATATTTGATAGGAGTCGTTAAGTACTTTTTCTACGTAATTTAAGATGGCACTACTGTCATCAACCAGTAATACGTTCAACCAGTCGAGCGTTTTAGTATCCATAATAGCTTCCTGCTGAGGTAACTCTTTAGAGTATAGAGTATAGAGTATAGAGTATAGGGTGTAGCTTTGTAGTGTTAGGAATGATAAGTATTGTTTAAATATTTTAAAACGCAAGGTGAATAAACAATCTAGCTAAATAGATATACAGAGGAAGGTGATTTTTAAAGAATATAAAAAAACCTGCAATTGCAGGTTTAGTTTTGAATAAAAAGTCTATTTTTTGGCATGCATTTTTAAATAAGCCAATAATTCCTTTTTATATTTTTCTGATTTCTCAGCTTTTTTCTCTTTTTTCGCGTGGCGCGCAAGTTGTCGTAATTTTTGACGATCTAAACTCTCAAACTCAGCTAATAATGTTTCAATTATCTCGTCGCCTTGTTCAATAATATCATCTCTTATTTTTTCCAGGCGCACATGCTTGGCTGTTTCTTGTTGATGTTTATTGGCCATAACCTCAAGCGCATGATGAATTGGCTCTAGGTCAGTTTCATGCAATATTTTGGCGATATGTCTGATATGACGACGCAGGGCTTCATGTTTGTTCTTGATTTTATCTGCAACAACCATTGCATATTGAAGCTCTTCACTTAAAGGTAAGCGACTACGTTGATGTTTAGACATCTCAACCAATTCTTGTCCAAAATCTTGTAATTGGTGCATTTCACGTTTCATTTCAGATTTACTTTTTAAATCTTCATCTAATTCGTCGATATCGTTTGCAGAGTGGGGCATAATGTTTACTATCAAAATAAGAATTACCATTAGTATACTATAATTAGTCGCGAACACGAATTGACTAAGAAGTAAAAATTCTAATAGCTCAAGTTTATTTATCTTGGCACCTATCCAGAGACATTATCAATATCATGACAGAATCAGACAGTATCATAAGTCAACTTGAAGAAGTGAAATTACGCGTAGCTAAAGTTTTGGATATGGCAAAATCATTAGGTGCTGACGATGTTGAAGTAGCCATGAGCCGACAACAAGGTTTAAGTGTCGGCACACGTATGGGCGAGGTTGAAACGGTAGAGTTCACTAATGACGGTGCTTTAGGTCTTACCGTGTATAGAGAAGGTCGAAAGGGCAGTGCGTCAACGGCTGACTTATCTGAAGCGGCATTAAAACAAACCGTGCAAGCGGCGGTTAATATTGCTAAATATACGTCTGTTGATGAATGCTCGGGTTTAGCAGATAAAGCGTTATTAGCAATGAATCCTGAGGATTTAGATTTATATCATCATAAATCATTGAATACTGACGATGCTATCGCGCTTGCTAAAACTTGTGAAGATAGTGCTTTAGCCTATGACAAACGTATCACTAACTCTGACGGTGCTTCTTTAGATAGTTTTGAAGGTTTTAAGGTTTATGGTAATAGTAATGGTCAAATTGTTGGTTATCCTAGTAGTCGCCACAGTTTAAGTTGTGTGATGATTGCCAGTAAAGGTGATGATATGCAACGAGATTATGCCTATACCATTAGTCGAAACTTTGATCATATGGATGATGCTAAAAAAGTCGGCGTGCAAGCTTCAATTGAAGCATTATCGCGTTTAGGTGCACATAAACTACCTACCGGTAAAGTGCCCGTTATGTTTAGAGCTGATATTGCCAATACTATATTTGGTCATTTTATTGCTGCTATAAGTGGTGGGAATTTATATCGTAAATCATCCTTTTTATTAGATGCTATAGGTAAACAAGTTTTCCCTGAATTTTTAAGTATTAGTGAACGTCCTCATATTAAACAAGGCTTGGCAAGTAGCGCTTTTGATAGTGAAGGTGTAAAAACACTTGATCGAGAAATAATTGTCGATGGTTGTTTAGAAACGTATTTATTGACCAGTTATTCTGCACGTAAATTAGGGCTTACCACTACCGGTCATGCGGGCGGTATTCACAATTGGCTACTGCAAGCTAAAGGTGATGCTAATGGTGGTGATTTTGATGCTATGTTGAAAAAATTGGGTACTGGATTTTTAGTCACTGAATTAATGGGACAAGGCGTTAATGTCGTTAATGGTGATTATTCTCGTGGCGCTGCTGGCTTTTGGGTTGAAAATGGTGAAATTGCTTATCCTGTTTCAGAGGTAACTATTGCTGGTAATTTACGTGATATATTTAAAGGCTTGGTTGCCGTTGGTAGCGATACAGATATGCGTGGCAGTATTCGTACAGGGTCATTATTGATTGATGAAATGCAGGTAGCAGGCAATTAGTTGATGGGATAAAAATAAATAAGGCTACGTTTTGTAGCCTTATTTAGGTTAACAATAGCGTTGCTGTACCCAAAAATGCAAAAATACCAACAACATCGGTAACCGTTGTTAATATTACACTGCCTGCTAATGCAGGGTCGATGTTCATACGTTTCAATAATAAAGGAATTGAAACGCCCGCTGCACCCGCCGCAGTCATATTCATCAACATGGCAAAAGCAATAACACCGCCAAGCGCCAGATCTTGTTTCCAAATTGCCACAACTGAAGCAATGAGTAATGCCCAGATAATTCCATTTAAAAAACCGACAGCGAGCTCTTTTAATAACAATGCGCGCGCGTTACTATCGCCAACATGACCTAAAGCGATACCTCGAATGACTAAGGTTAATGTTTGATTACCAGCCACACCTCCCATACTCGGTACTAATGAATTAAGTACGGCTAAAATAGCTAATTGTTCAAATACTCCTTCAAACATGCTAGTAACTGCAACCGCAAGTAACGCAGTGATGAGGTTGACACCTAGCCAAATGGAACGCTGTTGGGTACTTTTAAGTACGGGAGCAAAGGTATCAGCTTCATCATCTAAACCTGCCATGCTCATCATAGAGTGCTCTGCGTCTTCACGAATAATATCAATCACATCATCGATAGTAATACGACCTAATAATCTATCATCACTATCAACAACAGGCGCCGAAAACCAATCGTGGCGTTCGAATAACTTAGCGACATCATTTTCTGACATATCAGCAGTAATTGCTTCAATGTCTTCATCAATCAGCGTCGAGACAATAATGTCGGGTTTAGCAGTGACGATCGCTGATAATGAAACAGCACCAATGAAATGATCTTCACGATCAACGACATAAAATGAATCTGTGGATTCAGGAAGTTCTCCTTTCAATCGTAGATAACGTAAAACAACATCAACAGATACTTCAGGTCTGATAGTGATCGTATCAGTATTCATAATAGCGCCAGCAGTATCTTCTGCAAAAGAAAGCGCTGTTTCTACTCGACTTCTATCTTGTGAGTCCATTGAATTTAGTACATTCTGGTATGCACTATCAGGTAGCGTTCGTAGAACTTCTGCTAAATCATCAACATCCATCCCTTCAGCAACAGCAGCCAATTTTTCAGGCCGCATGCTTTTGAGGATACCTTTACGAACTTCTTCATTAAGTTCTTCAAGTACTTCGCCGTGGTTATCATGGTCAATCAGTTGCCAAAGCACGGTACGACTTTTAGCGGGGGATGATTCTAATATCAGGGCGAGGTCGTAAGCAGGCATGTTTTGCAACAGTTTGCGTACATAAACGAACATACCACTATCAAGGGCTTCATTGACTTGTTGCAGTCGTTGTTGATTATATTCTTGTTCTGATATGTCAGGCATAAAACATTTCACCCATGAAATTGTATGCATTATGGCAACTAATACCAAGTTGATAAATTAACGGCTCATTTTTAATCATTAAAACGAATAACGACTGCTTTATAAAATTCATAATTAGAATAACTAGTTACTGAAATTTATGACTTATACTTATCCGTTTTTCTACATAAAAAAGTAGAA
>JBLHNB010000049.1:0-40324 GCA_047621305.1 Alteromonadaceae bacterium
ACTCCCTTTGATTACATCGCTCATTGTCTTGAAAAGCTTAGCGGTGAGGTCGATGAAAATACGATAGAAGCTATGCTACCTTGGAATGTAAAACTGGGCTAGGTGTGTTTAGCGAGACGTTCACTTTATAGAAGCTATTTTCTGTTGACTAATATTACGACTAAACATTAATGAAATGTCGTTTTGGTAAATGATATAAGGATGTAATTCAATACCGCTAAGTTTTTCTTTACGTATATAATATAGTCCTGCCAGCTCATCTTCTATAATAAAATCAACGCGCTGATGCATCAGCATCCTCATACGTTGTTCAATGGTTGGCACACTTATCACAGAAGATTCATTTTGCAGTTTTAGTAACTGTCCGGCATTGCTACCAACAAAACTTCCTCTATTGATTGCAACAACAAGCCCTGACAAAAACATAGATTTTAGTGTTCCTCCTGCGAGATATTCACGTCCATTAGGCCGCCAAAAAATCCTTACCGTTTCATTTCTGTAGGCGATTGAAAAAGTAGCTATTCTCTGTCTTTCTTCACTAAAACTTGCAGCGTATAAAAAATCTACACTACCTTTTTCAAGCTCAATTAAGGCACGAGCACTAGAAGGCATTTTACGATATTTTAAACAAATATTGGCTTGGCTAAAAATCATTTTAACGATATCAATATCGGCACCTGTAGGTTGAGCATCGATCTCAAAATAATAAGGTGGCCAGATGTTACTTAAACCTAAAGTCAGTGTACTATTACAAACCTGAGCTTGTGTAGCGCCAGATAATGTATAGAGAAGGAATAGACCTATTCTTAATGCTTTACTCACTCGAAAACTCTCTATTACGGTTGCTTCATTGAACAAGCGAATAAATAAGCGCCATAACTTTGTCTTGTCGTTGTTGATTTGAGTATAGCATTTCAGCAACAATATTTAAGTGATAAAAAAACCGCTCAGTGAGCGGTTTTTTTGCCGGTATTTCATTTATTAAGTATTAACCCTTAATAAAATGAATGCCTTCTGCAATATCAGCTTTTAATGTATCTAACATATCTACTTTCGCTTTTTCTTCAAAAGCACTCAGTGTACCGTAAGACAAAATTTCACTGACACCATTTACGCCTAAACGTACAGGTTGTGCAAAAAATTGTGCATCTTCACCAGCACCTTCTACATAAGCGTAATCGACAACATCTTCGCCTTGTAAGCCTTTAACTAAAGACATACAAAAACGCGCTGCTGCAGCACCCATTGAAAGTGTAGCAGAACCACCACCCGCTTTAGCATTAACAACTTCAGTACCCGCATTTTGAATGCGCGGTGTTAAGGTCGCTACTTCTTCATCAGTAAAGGTTACACCTTCAACTTGAGAAAGAAGAGGAAGAATGGTTGTACCCGAGTGACCACCGATAACAGGAACTTTAACTTCTGCTACATTTAGGCCTTTTAATTCAGCAACAAAAGCTTCAGAGCGAATAACATCTAACGTTGTAATACCAAATACACGAGCAGCATCATAAGTACCCGCCTTTTTGAATACTTCAGCAACAATCGGTACCGTGCCGTTTACTGGGTTGGTAATAATCCCCACTAAAGCTTTTGGACAGTTAGCAACAATACCTTCTGCTAATGTTTTAATAATACCAGCATTTACTGCAAATAAATCAGCTCGGTCCATACCAGGCTTGCGAGGCATGCCTGCAGGAATTAATACAATATCTGCACCCGTTAGCGCTTCGCCCAATGCATCAGCACCAAACCCTTCAACTTTAACTGCTGTAGGGATGTGTGATAGATCAACTGCAACACCTGGAACAACAGGTGCTACATCATATAAAGATAGCTCAGAACCAGCAGGTAATTGAGTTTTTAACAATAAAGATAACGCTTGGCCGATACCGCCAGCTGCGCCTAAAACAGCAACTTTCATGTGTGTCTCCGAAATTTGAGTAAATACGTAAAAAGATGGGGCAAAAGATATAGCATCAGCCACAAAAAAACAATTTATTTATACTTAACAAGTTTGACCATAAGTAGCATAACGTAAAATAACTTTTGCAAAATTATACCTTAGTATTATAACACTCGATTTAAAGTCCATATTTTATTTACGTTTTTTTTGCCAATTGATGGCGCTAAACAGTCAATATCATTTAATAGATCAATACCGAATGGATAAAATGTTAAATAATAAATGCAAAAACACGTATCACTAGCCAAAAGTAAGTTGTTCGATTAATTAAGCTAATTGGTATAAACTGTTGAATCAAGCATAATTGTCACAGTTTTATCCATTCCATTAAATAATAATTAAACACTATCGCGGTACAATATGACAGGACAACAAAAACAAGAAGCACTAATCCAAGCTTTTAAAGAACTATTAAAGCAAGAACAATTTGGGTCTCAAGGCGATATTGTTGATGCCTTAAAATCACAAGGTTTTGATAATATTAGTCAATCAAAAGTATCTCGGATGTTAAGTAAATATGGCGCTGTACGTATTCGAAATGCACGTCAAGAAATGGTTTATTGCCTACCTGCTGAACTTGGCGTACCAACAGCGAAAAGCCCACTGAGACAATTAGTGTTGGATATTGAACATAATGATGTGATGATTATTATTCGAACCAGTCCAGGCGCAGCACAACTTATAGCAAGGTTACTAGACAGTTTAAGCAAAAGCGATGGTGTATTAGGTACCATTGCTGGCGACGATACCATTTTTATTGCTCCTACCAATGTCGAGCAGATTAAACAAACCATTATTAAATTAGAGTTATTGTTTTCTAAAAACTTAACATCTTAATTAAAAATTAGAAAGACTGACTCAATGGCATTTTAATTGAGTCATTTATATTGTCAATTTGCCAAATTCGCTAAGAAATTTAAGCTCGGAGCAAAAAATGCGGCACCTGTTTCTGCTTGTGTATATTTCAGTAGATGGTCAAAATTTCCATCACTATCACCGAAAATCATACTGGTAAGAATTTTTTCAAATGGCTTAGGTGACTGACAATAAGAAACAAAAAATAGACCTTGGAGTTTCATATCCCCATAAGGCATGCTTTGTCTTACTATTTCAATACTATCACCGTTTTCATCTTTAAGGTTTGCCCGTTTTATATGTGATGTCGGTAATTTATTCTCAGTACTATATTCATCATTATCGATTTTAGTTCGAGCAAAAACATCCTCTTGGCCTTTTACTTCTAAGGTGTTCCATAAGTTTAGGTTGTGACGGTAGCGTTGAATATGTAAATAACTGCCACCAGAGAAGTCAATATCTTGTTGATCAGATAATAAAGCAATATTACGGCGATGTACTCCCCTAGGGTTTTCAGTACCGTCAACAAATCCAGTTAAATCACGACCGTCCAAAAAGCGAAATGCTCTTATTTGTTCAATAAGTTCTACACTATCAGCAAACAAAGCACAGACCTTAGTACCAACAATATGATTAACATCCGCTCGGTCACTACGTATTTCAATATAGAGATCATAATTTTCTTTCGGAGCCGTTCTGTCTTCACAAGACATTGCCGGAAATTGTTCCAGTAACTTAGGACGACCATGAGGATAAAATTCATCCCAGTATGTAGCGCCAATAGCCACGACCCCGGTTAAATTTGATTCCGAAAATCTATCAGCGTATTTATCAAATAAAGCAGGTAAACGTGCCAGAGCAAGGCGTATATAATCATTTTTATCATCAAGCACATTGAATAATAAATAGTAGCCATGCAAGCTGGGCTCAGCACAAACGCCAAATTGTTCTCTTGCCATAAAGATCTCAAATCACAGAAAATTGTATTTATTAATTGTACACAAAATATCTGTATAGACGGTAAATGTTTAATTAAAAAAGAGTATTTTTAATTTTTAATCTTATATTTTGCGACTCAATCCATTAAAACTCATGAAAAATAGGACGTATCTTCCTAAAAATTTATATAATTTGTACAAAGCTACTACTATAATTCTATCTAATCTTTAACTATACTAAGCCGACTAAAATAGAGCTATCGATTGATTAGAGGAAAGAAATGGAAAACTTAAAAAAATCATATTTAATTATCATATTATTATTTTCAGTTGTTTTTGCAGGATGCAACTCAGATAAAAGTGAGGCTGAAGTTAACGAAAAAAAAGTTGCGGTGGCTTTCTTTGATGCTGTCTATAACTCTAAGGATATCAATATAATAAGAAAACTTAGTTCTGATAACTTTAAAACTGAAATTAGTCAATATAAAACGGCACAACATTTTTCACGTCGTGTTCTTAATATGCAATTTGACTCAGTAAAAATGGAAACCGCGGCAGCTAATACCCAAATTCTCGATGACTTAAATGTACAAGTCACTATGACGGTATTATTCACAGGTCAACGTAACGGTAGTATTTTTAAAGACTATAAGAAAATTCGTTTAATCAAAAAAGATAATACTTGGTTAGTAGATAAGCTTTTAGATAATTCATAATATAATTTATATTAGTTGTACCTACAGTTAGCGGTACAACTAATATCTCCAGCCATAACATCCCAGCAAAACATTTAAAACACTTTGCTAAAGATGGCTGTTATTTGAATAGACAGTGTTTGGTATAATCTTTAGCTTCTGTTGCTGTCCAATCGCCCTTCGGCTTTTCTTTTATACTTGTACACCACGACTCACTGCCAATTTCTGGAGAACAAGCCGTTAGCATTACCATAACGGCTAACAATACACTTAATTTTTTCATTTTTATGCTCTGTTTTATTCAAAGAAACATTCTATCTTTATTTATTCTTTTAAAGTTAGTGATTTTGTTAGGGGTAGTATTATAAAAGTTCATATTTTGTAAATACTTTATATAATTCAGTACCTTGATTTACGCTTGCTGAAGCAAAATGTAAAATAGGGATCACCGTTTGGTCAAGTGATATATAGTGTAACGGGTCACCATCACCATAATTATCCATACGTAATATTCTTGCCAAAGGCTCTCCTGCAGGTAAAGGTTTACCAAACTCAGCGAGATAATCAACCATGCCCCCCATTGGCGAATAAAATGCTTTGTAATCTTCTAAATAACAAGCGTAACGGGTCATTTCTTTGGCTTGATATTGTGGTGCTACAATCACTTTTTTATAGTGCAAATAATTCATTATGCTCATTGCATCTTCTAAAGCAACATCTAAATCAATTTGTTCTTGCGAGCCAAGTTCAACCGTAAAGCTCTCTTTATTTAAAGCTTGTGAACTAATAGAAAATTCAATACCCAACTCGGCAAAGGCGTCTTGTAAATACCACCACGGACAAAAAGTTGCTTCATCTAAAGCCCCATCAAACCCATTGGGTATAAGTAAAGTATGAGGAATATCAAAATACTTTGCACTCTCTCTAGCATACTCAGGACAATACAGGTGTTTACTTGAAATTGGCCCTGTATGTAAATCTAGTACATAATCGGCCTGGTGTGCCAAACGCTGTAATTGATAAGCCATTCGCTGGCCAGTGGTTAATCCAAAAATATTGTGATCAAGCTTTTGTTCAATCGTATCTATCATCAATTTTTTGAAGTTGGCCTCAATGGTAATATCATCTTTACCAATACTTTCACGAACAAAAGGTTTAACCATATCAGCATCAAAATGATACATTCTATTCCAGTTCATGCCGGTTATGGGGTCAAAACGTCCTAAGGTATATTCACCATTTTTATGATTACAGCCTACTGGATTAGCATAAGGCACTAAGGTGATATCGCCTTTAATATCTGTATTTTTCAATAATTCTAATAATTGGAAAATAACCGCATTACCCTGCACTTCAGCACCATGCATATTCGCTTGTATATAAACACTAGACGCATTTCCATCTCCCTTTAAGCGATACACAGGTACGGTTAGCGCTGCACCACTCGCCATTTCACCAACATGCATTATTTCTTTTTTAATTTCATTCATATTTTATCTACTCAAAAGATTGCTATCTTAAATACCACGTCGCTGGCTGTGCTGGCCGCACTTCTGTCAAAACATTATGGCTGTATACATATTCAGCCGCTAAGTGATGACAAAGGAAAAAAGGCATACTTTCGGTAAACCCATAAGCACCACAAAATCCAAAAACCAGTTGATCGCTAACCTTAATGTCATCAGGTAAAGGTAATTGTCCTAACTTATCCATACTAGTACATAGAGGACCATGAATATCAAAAGCATACAAAGGGCTTGTTGACTCACGTAACAGCATTACAGGAAAAGGTTGGTCAGTAATGGCGGGGCGTAGTAAATGATTAATGCCCGCAGCTAAAACAAGTTGCTCTTGCTGATAATTAACTTTTCTATCGACAATAGGCACCACATAATAACCACACTCAGCAACAGCAAATCGTCCCAATTCAAGCCATAATTCATCCACACCTGTTTGTTCTTTGATAACGGCTAAGTCTGCGACAATTTGTTGCCAAGACAACCCTACCCCTTGCTGCAAATAGTCAATACCAAGACCACCACCTAGATCTAGAATCTTTAGGGTCATACCAATGTTATTAGCTAACTCGGTTAACGGCGCAACCATTTGCGACCACAACGAAAACATTTTTTCATTGCTGAGCATATTACCCCATTGAAAAATATGCAGCCCACAAAGTTTAAGTTGAGGAAAGTCAGCCACTTTAATATTTTGCCATTCAGCAACAGATAAACCAAATGGCGTTAAACTATTACCGCCTAATGGATTTTTTTCTCCTTCAGGCCATTGCAGCTGCACCCGTAGTAGTACTTGTGGTTTAACATGATGAGCAAGTGCTGCTTCATTTAACCAAATTAGTTGATTTAGGCTTTCAGCCACAAAAATATTCACACCTTGTTGAATAAACAACTCAATTTGCGCTTTTGATTTTGCGGGGCCTGTATTTAATACTCGTTGCGGCGATACACCTTGTGCTAATACTTGCTCAAGCTCGCCAGTGCTAGCGACATCAAAATCAAAACCAGCATTATCTAACGTTTGAATAATTTTAGACAATGGATTAGCTTTAACTGCAAACCATAATTTAATCACGTCTTGTTGCTGAAGCGCTAATAGGTGGGCTTTTAAAGCATCAAGGTGATAAACAAAGTATCCGTGTTCGTCACTATTTTCTGAACGATGTTCAAGTAACTCAGAACGTAAATTTTCATCAAACCAGTCTGGTGTGCAATCAGGTGTAGCTAGCATATTTTTCATCATCAGGGCCTAGCGTAAAACGGATTCTAATTCGAGTGAGGCATTACTTTTTTCATCTCGATATTTAACAATTAAGGCACAAGCCATGTTTAAACCTTGCTCTTTTGCCCATTCACCACTCATAGGACGAGTACCTGGCACAACGACAGCGCGTTCTGGAATGTCAGCGCCTTTAGCCAACATCACTTGATTAACACAATCATAAACGGGTACAGAGGCAGATAAAGACACACCCGGTGCTAAAACCGCCCCTTTACGCACCACAATACCTTCAACAATAACAACTCCAGCGCTTAAAAAGGCATCATCTTCAATGATCACTGGACTTGCGCCAACAGGTTCAAGCACACCACCTATTTGCACCGCAGCAGAAACATGCACATTTTTACCAATTTGCGCGCAAGAACCAATTAATGCATGGCTATCAACCATAGTGCCACTGTCCACAAAAGCGCCCACGTTAATATAAGCTGGCGGCATAATAATTACGCCTGGAGCAACATAAGCACCACGACGAACAGATGACCCACCCGGTACTAAACGAACTTCATCTTTAACAGTAAATTTCCTTGCAGGCAGGTTATTTTTATCAACAAAACCTTGATAAATACCGTCTAAATCGACATTCTTACCTGCGCGAAAAGCGGCGAGTATCGCTTCTTTAGCCTCGATATTTGCATGCCAATTGCCGTTACTGTCTTTATTTGCCGCGCGAATAGTACCTGCTTCAAGTTGATCTAAAGTATCTTGCCAATTCATTTAATGATTCTCTTTAATGTATTTTGAGGTTTGATGTTCAGCAAACCATTGGGAAATAAGTGTGTCAGACGTTAACAGAGCTTGATTATCTGTCAGTTCTAAATGGGTTAATGGTGCAAGCAAGTTCGGCGTTTCGATGGCTTGTTGTGCGCTCATCAATGCTTTTACAGCGATAGGGCTTGCTACTTGAAAAAGGTTATCTACAGCATTATTCCACAGTGGAAATAAGCTTTGAGTTTCCCCTTGCAATGATAATTCAACATATAATTTAGTTGCTTGCGGCCAAGCATTTGCGCATACAGAAACAAGTCCTTTAGCGCCAGCTTGCGCTAAATAGGGCATCATTGCGTCTTCACCGCTAAATAGCGAAAGTTCAGGGCAATGTTGACGATAAGCAAGAAATTGCGTTATATCACCACTAGCTTCTTTTAGCGCCCAGCAATTTTTATGTTTTTGTAGCGCTTTTAAGGTTGAAATAGGAATGGCCACGCCGCTGCGTGAAGGTACGTTATATAACATACAAGGATGTTGCGCCGCATCAAGCAGTGCAGAAAACCACTGTGTTTGTCCTACTGGGCCAGGCTTTGTATAAATAGGGCTACCCAATAAATAAGCGGCAATAGGAAGATGATTACAATGTGATATCCAATTGATTTGCTCTGTTAAATTATAACCGCCAACAGCAATCATTAAAGGAACATTAAGGGATAATTGACAGATAAACTCAACAATACTGAGTTGTTCTTGAGATGTTAAGGCTAAACCTTCGCCAGTACTGCCTAATAATACCAGCCCATTACCCGCTTGTGCTTGTGTAACTGCAATACTTTTTAAGCTAGTAAAGTCAATATCACCTGATGCAGACAAAGGCGTTATTAACGCAGTCCACAGTGAATTTTGATTTAAATTTTCGAATGTATTCTTTTGATTCATTGCTCTCGAACTCATTTCGTTCGGAGAACTAAAAGGCATTTGCAATGACCAGAAGACACCAAGAAGTGCTTAGCCATACAAAGGCCAGAAGCTCTCCACCAATTTGGTGACAGTTGTTGGGATTCAACCCCATACTAAACAATTAAAAAGTGCTTAAGTATGTATCAAATTAATCATTAAACTTGATAACGACAACCGATAAATACCGCATCAAAAGGGTATTTATCTCGGCGCTAATCCCCCTCATTATCACTATTCAGAGTTTGATCTCTTTATGCTTATATTAAGCAAAATGATAACTACCTGGCTAACGCTCCTCTTCTGGCCCTATTTTGTTAAGTCATTATTGGTTAGAAAAACCACTAACAACTTAGTCAGAATAAGGGACGACGCTATTAAAACACTTTTTAGAGTATTTAGTCAACAAGCTGATAATCTTCACAAATTGCCCGCTCTATTTTGACCAAACGATCCTGCCCCCAACATGAAATATCTCGATAACGAAAACATGGTACGCCCCATAAACCGGCATCATCAAGCTCAATTTGATGAGCATCAGACCATAATTGCCAATCATGACTTTCAGCGTAAACAAGGGCTTCGTCATAGTTTAAATCAATTTTTTTACATATTAATTCGATATTTTTCGATACTGATAAATCCAAATTATTCACATAAATAGCTTCAAACATCGCTTTTAGATAAATAAAATCGACTTGTTTATGCTCGGCAAAAGCAAATAATTGATAACAGTTAGCAACGCCTTGAATCAAAGGATCGGAAAAACTCTTTAAAGGAATATTTAATTTTTTAGCCTCTCTTGCAGCATCAAGAAAAATACAGCGTTGTTTATTATTAGCAACACTATTTTTGGTCATCATCGGCAATAAAGGTTTTATTTTTAATGGAATACCATAATGTTTACATAATTTATAGGCTTGCAATAAACCAATATAGGCATAAGGGCTATGTAAAGAAATAAATGCTTCAAGAACTCTTGGATTTACTATGATGTTGTTATCATTTAGTGCAATAAAAGAGAGTAAGTTTTTTTGATAGTTTATTTGGTAAGGTTCTTTGTTTAACGCCATTATATGTAAGCGCCTTTCAAGATGCTCAAGTCGGTCTACGCCAGTAAACCACTCGCCGCAGAAAAAGAGAGTGCCTGGGTAATAATGGCCATAAGAAAGTAAGCGTTGTTGATTTTTAACTTGAAAGTTTATAATCGGTGTTGATTGTTGATAATGCTCATCAAATTCGCCAAACCAAGTACGTGTAAAGATATCGATGGCATCATCTAAACGCTTTACTTTCAATTGCCAAGATTGTTGCCCCGTAATCAGTGATGATGCACCAGGAAAATCTTTTACTTTGATTAAATTATATTGTCCTGCAATATAATTAGCATCTATTATTGCCCACTGTCTCAGTAAGTGGGCATCGATACTGATCCCTGGCACACTTTCATAAATTAAATATAAATTAACTTTAATTTTAAATCGTTTTTCAAATTCAGGTAAGACTTGAATTAACATGAAACTATGAGGATCATTTAAAGCAAGGTATACATCGACAGTTGCTGATTTACCCAATAAACGGGGCAGTGTATAGAAGCGCATCGTTAATAATATTCGGCGCAAAGAACCTTTTAACCAAAGTATCCTTAACCGCATGATAATTTTTGATAAGATATCCTACCCCTTGATTTTTTTAACAATTATAATTTAATAACTCTTTTAGTAGTATTGCCAGCAAAGATCCTAAATACCAGTTATTTTCTAACCTTATTAGGCTTCATTCAGCTTTATACTCAACCATTCACACTTGGCACTAGAGCCATCCTATACACCAAGAATAAGGATCATTTCTAGTGTCTCTCATCTATTAGCTAAGAATATCAAAGAACCAGCAAGACTGTATAAAAAACAACAAGACACACAATAAAAATCAACACCCCCTATAATTTAATGAATAAGTTTGGGAATAATCAGCCCTTCACGTAGAATATACGTCATTGTAAAATAATATAGATATACTTAATGTCATTAACCAATACCAGTCAATTATTGCTGCGTAATTTCGAATTATTGAACGCAAAAGAACCACTTTTCATTAATTTATTGCCTGATGATTTTACACAGACCTATTTAACAAAAAATCCTACTGCACGGGTAACATCTTACAACACTCATTTTGAATACTATCAACAGCATAAGTTAAACAAACAGGTAAACTGTGTTTTTAGTGCTCATTACCAAACAAAAATAAAACACGATTTAGTTATTTTACAATTTCCTAAAAGCAAGACAGAGCTTAACTTCACGCTTACCATGATTTCAGAACATCTTACCTCAGATGCTAAAATACTGGTCGTCGGTGAAAATAAAAGTGGCATAAAATCAATTGATAAACTTACTCAGAAAACACTAACATCTTGTAATAATATTGATGCTGCTCGCCATTGCCTATTATTTTTAGCTTCAATTTCACTGCAAGCAATACCTTTTGATTTAAATAACTGGTACCAGTATTACACGGTTGAATTTGATAATATCCATATTAAAGTTGCCGCATTACCCGGGGTTTTTAGCCAAAAGGCATTAGATAAAGGTAGTGCCGTTTTACTAGAAAATCTTCCCCATAGCTTTAAAGGTCAAATATTAGATTTTGGTTGTGGCGCCGGCGTTATTGCAAGTTACATCGGTAAGAAGTTTCCAGAAACACAATTATCATTATTAGATGTTAATGCTCTGGCAATAAACTCTGCAGAAAAAACACTGGCTATCAATAACTTAAAAGGTCATGTTTTTGCATCAGATAGTTTATCTGAAGTAACAAAAAAATATGACCATGTTGTCTCTAATCCGCCTTTTCATCAAGGTAAACAAACAAACTATGTTGCCACTGAACGCTTTCTTAGTGAAATAAAGCGATTCCTCGTTAAACAAGGTGACGTTATTATTGTTGCGAATAGCTTTTTACGTTATCAACCGATAATGGAACAATTTATCGGTAAAACCATTAAAGTCTGTAGTAAAAATGGCTTTACTGTCTACTCAAGTAAACAAATATAAGTGCCTTTAAAACAAGTTAATATATAAATTTTACGTATGCAAACATAATTAATTGAGAAACATGAGCTTACCTGTCTATACTGTTGTTTAACTCCTTTACAATTCATGACTATTTATAAGGAATAACGTTTTAACAATAAAAAATCAAATGATGATCGAGTATTAATTTGTTATTTTATTAAGTAAAGTTGAAAAAGGTTCATTTTAACTTTGAGCATTATTTATGGAACCATTTACAATGATGAGTATGACTAAGTCTGCGATGACACCCACTAAAAATATAAGTACTTTACGACGTTCATTTGTTTTAATGATTGTAGGCTTTGTCGCTATTGCTCTCATTATTAGTACGCTCATCATTGCTAAAATTTATATTAAGCATACCCAACAAGAACTCCTCGCGAATGTTCAACAACTGGCTAATTTAATCTCTACGGTAACCATTGTAGACCTTACTAATGATGACCATGATAACTTACACAACAAATTGAAAAAGCTAAATATTATTCCAAATATTAGCTATATTCATATATACCGAGTCAATTCACAAAACGAAATAGATTTTTTCACTAGTTATAACAAAGGTAGCGACTATCCTGCTATCCCCAATAAAATAAATAGCATCAATGTATTATCAACACCTAAAATATCAAACGAAATCATCGAGTTTATCTTGCCTATTACGCAAAATAACGAACTCTATGGTTATGTTTATTTACAGTCTAATAACGACAATATTACCTCATTAAAAAATCAAATAATTACAACGCTTATCATCACTAGCATTATTATAATTTTTCTCGGACTTATGGTGTCACTAAGATTAAGCCAGATAATAACAACAGCAATAAATGTGCTGGTTGATACAATCCAGAAAATATCACAAAACAAAGATTACACCATCGAATGTCCTGAAATGCCCCATAAAGAATTTGATATTTTAGCGCGAAATTTAAATATCATGTTAAACAGAACTGAGCGGCACATTTTTAAATTATCTGAGACAAAACAACAAAGTATAACCTTGACTAAAGAACTAGAAAATAAAGTAAATAAACGTACCGATGCACTTAAAGAATCGAATCAAGAGTTATTATCAACATTAGAGAAGCTACATCAGTTTCAAGGAAAATTAGTTGAAAGTGAAAAAATGGCCTCGCTCGGTGATATGGTTGCTGGAGTTGCACATGAAGTTAATACGCCTA
Organism: Alteromonadaceae bacterium; assembly: GCA_047621305.1. Taxonomy (GTDB): domain Bacteria; phylum Pseudomonadota; class Gammaproteobacteria; order Enterobacterales; family Alteromonadaceae; genus Colwellia_A. Next base: position 13,183 of record JBLHNB010000049.1, read on the forward strand.
TCGGCCTAGGGGTAACCGCCTCAACTTTATTAGCTGATCGTTTAAATGAAATAAAAACTGCCTTTGAAGAAAAGACATTAAAATCGAGCCATCTAAAGAAATTTCTTAACGAGGGTCAAGAAAACGTTGATATTATCTATAGAAACCTTAATCGAGCAGCCAACCTAATTTCAAGTTTTAAAAAAGTAGCCGTTGATCAATCTAATGAAAATATCCATTTATTTAACGTTAATGACTTGCTTAATGAGGTTGTTTTAACTTTAGCTCCTGAGATTAATCGTACCCCATATCGCATTGAACTTAATTGTCCTGATGATTTAAGCGTAACAAGTAAACCGGGACCTATTAATCAAATTATTATTAACCTTATTCTTAATTCAATTATTCATGGTTTTGAAGCTCGTCAATACGGGACTGTTTACATCACTGTCATGCTCTTAAGTCATCAATTGAATATACATTATAGAGACGATGGGATTGGGATAGATGAATCAATTAAAAATAAAGTATTTGAACCATTCACAACAACTAAAAGAGGTTCGGGGGGCAGTGGTCTTGGTTTGCATCTGGTTTATAACTTGGTGACACAAGCACTCGGCGGCAGTATTGAATTTCAAAGTGAAAAAGACCAAGGGGTTAGCTTCGATATCAGCTTCCCCATCGACTAAACGATAGAAAATAGAAGAAGCGCCATATAGTCAGGCATATAAAACAATTTACATGATTGTCTTTTGTAGAAAGGTTATATAACATGTCTGTTAATAACGTTAAGGATATAATATAAATAATTTAATTATATCCTTAACTCAAATTTGAATTAAAACTGGGTAATAAAAAATGCAAAAACCTCATATACTTGTCGTAGAAGATGAAGATGTAACTCGCTTTAATCTACGAAATTTATTTGAAGCTGAAGGATACGATGTTTCCGAAGCTACCGATGGTGAAAGCATGGAAAAGCAATTGCAGCAAAATGCAATTAACCTTGTGATCATGGATATAAACTTACCAGGAAAAAATGGTTTATTATTAGCAAGAGAACTCACTAATAATCGTGAATTGGGTTTAATCTTTCTGACTGGAAGAGACAGTGATATTGATAAGATTTTAGGATTGGAAATTGGTGCTGACGATTACCTTACCAAACCTTTTAATCCTCGAGAACTAACAATACGTGCTCGAAATATTTTAAGCAGAATATCTCAAACCAAGTCAGACTCTGACAAAGCAGTAATAACCTTCAACCAATGGGTATTAGATGGCAATTCACGTAAAATGACTAGTCCTACCGGAGATGTTGTTGCTATACCTAGAGGTGAATACCGTGCACTACGTTTATTAATTGATAATGCGGGACAAATTGTCACTCGTCAGCAATTAATTAAAGAGATGACAGGCAGAGATCTTCGCTCAAATGATAGAACCGTAGATGTAACCATTAGGCGTTTACGTAAACATTTTGAATCTGTCGATGGTGCACCCGAAATGATCAATACCATTCACGGTGAAGGTTACAGATTTATCGGCTCTACAGATTAATTTAAAGAACAATTGAGTATATACCCGTACTCATTGAAGATGCAGGTTTTGATCAGTCTAAAAACCTCATCTACTGCGTTGCATTCAATCCTAATAGCCCGCTATTACTCAATCATGTATCTTCAATGACCACGGGGATAGTCATTACAATAGCGGTATCTACGTTATCGTAATGACTAGTTCTTTTTATTAGATAGGTATTAATTAGGTATCTAACAACCAATGCTTAAAAGCATTTATCGCACGGTTGTTTAAAGTAATAAGTGCTTTTATAAACGCTGACTTTTCATCAGCTGAAGCAGTAGATTGTTCTATATCGACTAACGTTTTATGTACCGCTAATAAACCTACACTACCCGCAGCACCTTTCATTTTATGACAAGCACCTTGCCATAAACTTTGTTCTTCAGCCAAAATATTACTTTCAATATCAATAAGATAAAGTTTGGACTGCTGCGTGTATAATTCAAGCATTTGTTGAACAATATCTTTGCCAAGATTATCTAAGTACCCTTGTAATAAACTTAGATCTAACTGATTAACTTCTCCCACAATACCCCCTAATATCAATGTTACTTATTTAGCATTGTAACAAGCAATTTATAAAGATCATATTTATACTCATCACATTCAAATCTTGCTCTTTTGACAGTAACAGGTATAAAATACGTGCCTTGAATTTTTACCTTGTTATCACTATATAACCTATATAGATAATCGTAACATTAAAAACATCGAACTGGAGTATAAATGCCAACTGCAATGCCTGATATTGCCAATCACACCACCGCACAAACTGAAGGAACTTTAGATTGGGTAGGTATGAGTAATATTGAAATTCCAATGATGGTGGCATCTAAAGGTGAAGCTGATCGAATGGTCTCAGCCCATGTTGATGCATTTGTAAACCTTAAAGATGCTAAAGCAAAAGGTATACATATGTCTCGTTTATACCTATTACTTGATGATCTTTCTAATAACGAGGTATTAAATTTAAAAAATTTAGTTAACCTTCTAGATAATTTTATTAGCAGCCATCATGATTTAAGTGATAATGCGAAAGTCCAATTTAGCTTTGATTATCATTTACGCCGAAAATCACTGATCAGTGGTAAACAAGGCTGGAAAGCTTATCCAACGACGATTACAGGTCGACTCAATCAAGGAAAAGTCACGATTGAACTAGCAACAGAAGTTCGTTATTCATCTACTTGCCCCTGTTCTGCTGCGCTTGCACGCCAATTGATCCAACAAGCATTTAAAGAAAAATTTCCATCAACTAATACTGTCGAACTAGATTCAATACATGAATGGCTAGGTACCACTGATGGCATAGTTGCTACGCCCCATAGCCAACGTTCAGTAGCTGAAGTAAAGGTTAAATTAAACAAAGATACAATAGATTTTCCGATCGTCTATTTAGTTGACCTCATAGAAAATTCCCTAAAGACTCCAGTACAAGCCGCTGTAAAGCGTGAAGATGAACAAGAATTTGCTCGCTTAAACGGCCAAAATTTGATGTTCTGCGAAGATGCTGCACGTCACTTACAGTTTACGATGAATGATACCAGTGAATTTGACGACTTTTGGCTGCGCATTAACCACTTAGAATCATTGCACGCTCATGATGCAGTGAGTGTAACGACCAAAGGCTTGATTAATGGCTATCAGCCTTAACCTTCCTATGACACATTAAGACTTCAATAAATTAATCTATATTTCATATTAAAAAGCGCCATTTATTGGTGCTTTTTTTGTGCCTACGATTACTCTTTACATTATATCAATCCCATATGTTATTACTCACTGCTACTAGTTAAAATTCATTAATTCAATTGATATTAGGTATTATCTAGAACAAAAAAACTGTGCTCTCAATCTCAATAAGCCTGTTATTGTTCAATCAGTAATTTTCCCTAAATTATTTTTCCTGTACACAACGACTACTTATTTAATCAAATGGGTATTATTATGAAAAACGCAAAATTTGAATAATTAGTGAATAGTACTTTAGCACCCGCTTATATAAACAATCCTTATATTCATTATTCACCATTCGTAAAAACGACAAAAAATGTAATAAAATTTCAATAAATAACTTAAAAATGAAATAAAACCAAATGAATGTATAAATAAACACATAAAAACATAGAAAAACTTACAAAAAATAAATATTTTCCTTTACTATCAACAGGATGGTTAAATGTAAAAATATTACGAGCAAAAGCTCTATTTTGATTGACCTTTACATGACAAGTGTTTAATGTAGAGGGTTCCACTTGGATAGAAATAGAGTATTTATGCATATTTTACATGCTTTTATTCTTTTTGTATTTCACTGACTCCAAGTCGCTATTTTACTTAGGAGACAACACATCATGCTTTACGACCATAGCATTCAAAAAGACAACTGTGGATTTGGTTTAATCGCCCATCAACAAGGTGAAGCAAGCCATAAACTGGTAAAAACTGCTATTCATGCACTTGACCGTATGCAACATCGTGGTGGTATAGCTGCCGATGGTAAAACCGGCGATGGTTGTGGTTTATTGATGCAAAAACCTGACAGTTTTTTTCGCTCTATTGCTGAAGAAAATAGCTGGAAATTAGGTAAAAAATACGCGGTTGGAATGATCTTTCTTAATACTAACCCCACGATTGCCACTACCAGTAAAAAAATACTTGAAGAAGAACTTGCTCGTGAGACTCTTACGCTTATAGGTTGGCGCATAGTTCCTATTGACACTTCCATGTTAGGTGAAACGGCGACTAACAACATGCCGAAAATAGAACAAGTTTTTGTTAATGCACCTCCAGGCTGGCGAAACAAAGACTTAGAGCGTCGTTTATATATGGCACGTCGACGCGCTGAAAAACGTATTGAAGATGAAAGCTTCTACGTAGCGAGCTTATCGTGTTTGGTGACTATCTACAAAGGCCTAATGATGCCTGTAGACTTACCTAATTTTTATTTAGACCTTGCTGATATTCGTATGCAAACTGCTATTTGTGTTTTCCACCAGCGTTTTTCAACCAATACCTCTCCACAATGGCATTTAGCCCAACCATTCCGTTATTTAGCACATAATGGTGAAATTAATACAATCAAAGGTAATCGCCAGTGGAGTCGTGCTCGTACACATAGATTTCAATCGCCATTATTACCTGATTTACAAGACGCTGCCCCCTTTGTTAATGAAAAAGGCTCCGATTCATCATCACTAGATAACATGCTAGAGCTATTTCTCGCCGGTGGTATGGACTTGTATCGCGGCATGCGTTTATTAATGCCTCCTGCATGGCAAAATAGTCCGTTAATGGATGACGATTTAAAAGCATTTTATGAATTTAACTCAATGCACATGGAACCATGGGACGGCCCTGCTGGTGTTGTAGTAACTAATGGTCGTCATGTCGCTTGTAATCTTGATAGAAACGGTTTACGCCCTGCCCGCTATGTGATCACTCGTGATGGTTTTATAACCTTAGCTTCAGAAGTGGGTATTTGGGATTATGGTGAAGATGAAGTAGTTGAAAAAGGACGTGTCGGTCCTGGTGAAATGTTAGCTATTGATACGTATACAGGGAAAATATTCACTTCTACTAAGATTGATGATGAACTAAAAGTACGCCACCCTTATCGTGAATGGTTGGATAAAAATATTCGCCGCTTAGTACCATTTCATGAACTCGATGCTGAACTGATTGGTAAACGTATTTTTACCGACCAAGCGATAGCGCAATATCACAAAATGTTTAATTATAGCTATGAAGAAATTCATCAAGTAGTTAAAACGTTGGCTGAAAATGGCATGGAAGCAACAGGTTCTATGGGTGATGATACCCCAATGGCGGTTCTTTCAAGCCAGCCTCGTACAATTTTTGACTATTTCCGTCAACAGTTTGCACAAGTAACAAATCCACCAATCGACCCGTTACGTGAACGTTATGTTATGTCATTAGGTACATGTATTGGGCGTGAACATAACGTCTTTAACGAAACCACAGGTCATGCAGACCGTATTTTATTTGCTACGCCTATACTAATGTATACTGGCTTAAAACAGCTACGTGAACTTGACGCTGAACATTACCGTAGCGATACCCTAACGCTAAATTACGATATTAACGAAGGCTTAGAAGCAGCAATTATACGTTTATGTAATGAAGCCGAAGCATTAGTACGTGATAAAAATACGGTTATTTTGATACTATCGGACCGCCAAATACATCAAGGCATGTTACCTATTCCAGCAGCTATGGCTGTAGGGGCGGTACAGCAACGGTTAGTTGAAAAACAATTGCGCTGTGATTCAAATATAATTGTTGAAACAGCAGCGGTACGGGATTCACATCACTTTGCCGTATTATTAGGCTTAGGTGCAACGGCTGTTTACCCCTATCTTGCTTTTGAAACTATTGAACAATTAGTTGAACATGGACAAATAGAGCTTACTGCTCGCCAAGCCGTGATGAATTATCGTGAAGGGATCAATAAAGGCCTCTTAAAAATATTATCAAAAATGGGGATTTCAACGATTGCGAGCTATCGCTGTGCTGGCTTATTTGAAATCATTGGTTTACACCAAAATATCATGAAATTATGTTTTCCTGATTTACCCAGTCGTATCCAGGGCGCTGACTTTGTTGATATCGAACAAGATGCGATAAACCTTGCTCGTAAAGCTTTTTTAAACCATCAAAAAATCAATCACGGTGGTTTATTAAAATACGTCCATGGTGGTGAATACCATGCGTATAATCCTGATGTGGTCACTTCTTTACAAAAAGCGGTACAGTCAGGTGATTATGCTGATTACCGTAAATTTGCCGATGAGGTAAATAATCGTCCTGTCGCTATGCTTCGTGATTTATTGGGTTTTAAAGAAGATAGTGACTCCATTGATATCAACAAAGTTGAAGCAGAAACCGAAATGTTCAAGCGTTTCGACAGTGCTGCTATGTCGATTGGCGCACTGAGCCCAGAAGCTCATGAAGCGTTAGCTATTGCCATGAATCGCTTAGGTGGTTATTCAAATTCAGGTGAAGGTGGCGAAGACGAACGCCGTTTTGGCACGGTAAAAAATTCTCGTATCAAACAAATTGCTTCTGGTCGTTTTGGTGTAACACCGCATTATTTAGTTAATGCAGATGTATTGCAAATTAAAGTCGCTCAAGGGGCAAAACCCGGTGAAGGTGGTCAATTACCTGGTGATAAAGTATCACCATTAATCGCTAAGCTACGCTTTTCAGTACCTGGCGTAACCTTAATTTCTCCGCCACCGCATCACGATATTTATTCAATTGAAGATCTAGCACAACTTATTTTCGATTTAAAACAAGTTAATCCTAAAGCGGTCATTTCAGTAAAACTCGTTTCAGGTCCAGGGGTAGGAACGATCGCTTCCGGTGTAGCTAAAGCTTATGCTGACTTTATTACGATTTCAGGTTACGACGGTGGTACCGCCGCCAGTCCATTAACTTCGGTTAAATATGCTGGCTGTCCGTGGGAGCTAGGTTTAGCTGAAGCGCATCAATCATTAGTCACTAATGGTTTACGTCATAAAGTACGCTTACAAGTAGATGGTGGTTTAAAAACAGGTGTCGACATAGTGAAAGCCGCAATATTGGGTGCTGAAAGCTTTGGTTTTGGCACCGCACCTATGGTGACACTTGGCTGTAAATTTCTACGTATTTGCCATTTAAATAATTGTGCGACTGGCGTTGCAACACAAGACGAAGTTTTACGTGAGCAGTTTTTTAAAGGCTTACCTGATCAAGTCATGAATTACTTCAAATTTATTGCTCGTGATGTGCGTGAAATTTTAGCTAAATTGGGTGTTGAAAGTTTAACAGCCATTATTGGTCGCACTGATCTATTAGTTCTTCTGTCTGGCTTAACAGCTAAACAACAAAAGCTAGATTTATCACCTATTATTGCTCCCGTTGTGGCAGGTGAAAATACCGCACTTTATAAAACAGAAGAGAATAATCCTTTTGATAAAGGCATATTAAATAAACAAATATTAGCGGCATGTAATGATGCTGTTTCTTATAGCAAAGGCGGTGAATTTCGTTTTTCAATAAAAAATACTGATCGCTCTGTCGGTGCATCTTTATCTGGTGAAATCGCTCGTCATCATGGCGACCAAGGTATGGCAGTCAAGCCAATCAAAATTTTCTTTAACGGCACTGCCGGACAAAGTTTTGGTGTATGGAACGCTGGCGGCTTAGAGATGGTATTAACCGGTGACGCTAACGATTATGTAGGTAAAGGCATGGCTGGTGGAAAATTAACCGTAAAACCACCCAAAGGTGTTGAATACTTGAGCCATAAAACCATGATCATGGGTAATACCTGCTTATATGGTGCTACTGGTGGAAAACTCTATGGCTGTGGCCGTGCAGGTGAACGTTTTGCGGTACGTAATTCCGGTGCACATGCGGTTATTGAAGGTACAGGCGATCATGCCTGTGAATATATGACCGGCGGTATTGTTGCCGTACTTGGGCAAGTGGGGGTCAATTTCGGCGCTGGCATGACAGGTGGCTTTGCTTATGTGTTAGACGAAGCAGGTGATTTAGATGTTCGCATAAATAGTGAGACTATTGAGTTATTACCCATTAGTGATTTAACCATCCATCAAGAGCATTTACGCGGTATTATTAATCAGCACTTTGATGAAACAGGCAGTGCTCGTGCTCAAGAAATATTAGCGAATTTTGATGCCTACGCACCACTATTTAGATTAGTTAAACCGACGGCAACTGATGTTAAAACCTTGTTAGGTCATCGTAGTCGTTCATCTGCTGAACTTCGCGTTCAAGCACAGTAATCAACAGAATGCGAATGAGGAAGAAACTGTATGAGTAAAAATGTTTATCAATTTATCGATGTAAAACGTATCGATCCGCCAAAAAAGGCCATTGAGCAACGTAAAATTAATTTTGTGGAAATTTACCAACCATTGGGTACAGATCAGAGTGCTGGTCAGGCCGATCGTTGTTTGGATTGCGGAAATCCCTATTGTGAATGGAAATGCCCTGTCCATAATTATATCCCACAGTGGTTGGAATTAGTCACTGAAGGTAAGATTTTTGAAGCAGCAGATTTATGCCATCAAACGAATAGCTTGCCAGAAATGTGTGGTCGAGTTTGCCCACAAGACAGATTGTGTGAATCTGCCTGTACGCTAAACGAAGATTTTGGCGCGGTCACTATCGGTAATATTGAAAAGTATATTACCGATACTGCCTTTGCCCAAGGTTGGAAACCTGATCTATCCGACGTAGTGAAAGTGAACAAACGTGTTGCTATCATAGGTGCTGGTCCTGCCGGTTTATCTTGTGCCGATGTTTTAACTCGTAATGGCGTTGACGCCGTAGTTTATGACAGACACGCTCAGATTGGTGGCTTATTAACGTTTGGGATCCCCTCTTTTAAGTTAGAAAAAGAAGTCATTCAAACGCGCCGTGAAATTTTTGAAGGTATGGGCATTGAATTTCGTTTAAATACTAACGTGGGTGTTGATGTTAGTTTTGAGTCATTAAGTGCAGAATACGATGCTGTCTTTTTAGCACTTGGTACCTATACCGACATGATCGGTGGTTTTGACCATGAAGGTGCTACAGGGGTTTATAGTGCTCTTGATTTCTTAATTGGTAATACCCAAAATTTAATGAAAATCACTGAAAATGCTAAACCATTCGTAAGCTTTGATAATAAAAAAGTGATTGTTTTAGGTGGTGGTGATACCGCAATGGATTGTGTACGTACTTCTATTCGCCAAGGTGCAACTGAAGTCACTTGTGCATATCGTCGTGATGAAGCCAATATGCCGGGTTCACCACGTGAAGTACAAAACGCTAAAGAAGAAGGGGTTAACTTTCAATTTAACATCCAACCACTTGATATTGCCGTTGATGATAAAGGTAATGCCTGCGGTGTTAAATTTGTAAAAACTAAATTAGGTGCCGCAGATATTAAAGGTAGAAGAAGCCCAGAACCAATAGCTGACAGCGAATTTATTATGGCGGCAGACGCCGTGGTTATCGCTTTTGGTTTCTTACCCAGTCCGCCACAATGGATGAAAGACGCTGGTGTAGAACTAGACTCACGCGGTCGAGTGATCGCTGTAGAGAACAGTGATTTTGCCTTACAAACAAGTAAGAAAAATATCTTTGCCGGTGGTGATATGGTACTAGGTTCAGACCTTGTAGTAACTGCTGTTGATCAAGGTCGCAAGGCAGCTATAGGTATTTTAGATTATGTATTGTCTGAAAATTAATCAACGAGGTTAAGATCAATCTACTTGATTATAACGCAAGTAGATTGATGTGCGAGTATCCTACTCAGCCGAGATTAATCATGGCTGTGCTTCTACTGTAAGTGTTACTCCAGAAGCACTCGAATATCCATAAAGATCAATATACCAAGTTCCCGCTGCGGGCAAATTCATGGTGCAAGTCTCGTTGTTATCTGGAGTATCCGATTTACAATCAAACAAGGTTGACGTCGATTTTGAGCCATGACGTAAATAAAGATCGGAATCACCACTTCCTCCCGATACTGTTACTGTCATATTGGTATAACCTGCGACTAAATCTTGTGTATAGTGATGCCATTGTCCTCGAGAAAAGCTAATGTTTTTTGTCACATCATGAATAGGATCTGGTGTATTGTTACCGCCATCACGATAAGTGCCGGTAAGACTAAGACCACTTATAGCGCTCCATGCTTCCACCATGACATAATACTTACCCTCTTGTATGTTACTGATCTGGCAGTTTTCATTACTACTACTAGACGTACTCTTGCAATCCGAATTATTCAAACTCGGTTTAGAGCCAAATTTTATATAAAGATCTGCATCACCATTGCTACCCGATGTGACAAAATTTAATGACGTTGCTCCTGCTGGAACGTCTAACGTATAAAACAGTTGTTGCTTTGCGCTGCCACTTAACGATGCTTTTGTAACACCATTAGTTAATTTTTCGAATTCATCATCAGGAATATCACCGCTACTACCTTTAGCAAGCTCTGCGACAAAAGCTAACGAGAGTTTGGCAAATTTTGTAACATGATTAACATCAAAATATGTATCATTACTGGTATGGATCCTGCTGTTAATATCACTTACTCTTGACTCAAATGGCATTGAAGCTGGGTAACCTTGATTATGCCAAGACGCGTGGTCTGAACAAGCATAGCCACATTGATCAAAACCATAACTTATCCCTGGAAGGTAAGTATCAATAAGCTGTGACATAAATTGATTTTGCCCACTGTTTGTATAATCCGTCATAAAGACAATATCTTCACTGCTAGTGCCTTTATTGCCCGTCATATCGAACTGCGCGACTCCAATGACATTAGTACCATTAGATTTAAAACTTTGTGCTATCGCCTGAGATCCTCTTAAACCGACTTCTTCGGCGGCATAACCAATAAGCTTAATGGTTCTTTTTGGCTTAAAACCACTAGCAACAATTGCATTTAGCGTTTCAGTTACCACCGCAATACCAGAAGCATTATCATCAACCCCCGGCGCTCTACCTGCGGACTTGTTGGATAAATTAATTGAATCCAAATGTCCGCCTATGACAATAACTTCATCTGGGCTTTCTGTACCTATTATTGTTGCAATAACTGATGGTTGTTGCCAGCTATGCTGATAAAGTTCAACACTTATATCGCTGCGAGCCGAACCAATGCTTTGCCAATGGCTTCTAAGCCAACTCGCTGCATCGACTCCTGATTGTTGGCTATAATAACGATTATGATAATTTGACAAACTACCGATTGTCGACGATAAGTTACTCGTATTTAACTTAGTCAATAGCTCATCGACCCCGCTCGCATTATCCAAAGTGTAACTCACCGCAATAGTAGAAAAACCTTGGGCCGGTGTCATAGTAAACGCTTGCGCCTGAGCAAAACTTTCATGGAAGAAAAAACCACCGCAACGATTAAGGTTTTCATGCATAAATTCACTCAAGGCATCTAACTGAGACTCGCCAATTTGAACCACAGAACTATCGTTACGATTAAAACGAGACTGGTATACTGGGTTTAAGTTAATCCCGTTTGGTTTTTCTTTATTGAGTAAGGCAACTGCATCGGTACCTAGAGAGATCCATACTTGCTTTTCTGGTGATGATTGCCCATAAACAGTATCTGATAAAATGACACTGCTAAGTACAACTATCATGGTAAATAAACGATTCATAATTATGTCCACTGTAGACAAATAAAAATAACGGCAAAACCTAGACCTAAACGTTAAGTGACAGTTAAATATTCTTACTTGGATTTAAAAAATTAAAAAATAAAGAGGGCTATAACCCTCTTTTACGTTTCAGGGTGTTTAAGGGGTCGCTGTTAAGTTTAGCGTGATCCCTGAAGAGTTTGCGTAACCATAAAGGTCAATATACCAAGTACCCGCCGCTGGTGCGTTTATGGTACAACTCTCACTGTTGTTAGGATCGTCTGACTTACAATCAAATAAGGTGCTAGTCGATTGTGAACCGTGGCGTAAATAAAGATCAGTATCGCCACTACCTCCCGAAAGAGTTACTGTCATGGACGTATAACCAACAACTAGCTCTTGCGTATAATGTTGCCATTGCCCACTATTAACTGAAATATTGTTGAGTGTGTCATTGATAGGATCTGGTGTTGTTGTACCACCGTCACTATAACTTCCGGTTAAACTCACACCACTAATAGCGCTCCACGCTTCCACCATCACATAATAGGTACCTACTTGCACATTTGTAATACTACAACTTTCGTCATTATTCGGTGTAGTACTTTTGCAATCGGCGCTATTTAATGTCGGTTGTGAACCATACTTGACATACAGATCGGCATCACCACTACCGCCATTAGTAACAAAATTCAAATCCGTTGCTCCATTAGGCACTTCCAATGAATAGATCAGTTGCTTCTTAGCCGATGCACCAATACCTGTTTTAGCCACACCATTGGTAAGTTTAATTACCGTACCAGTATCAACGTCTGGACATGCTCCAACACCTACTGCACACCAAGCCGTTTCAACAATTTTTTTATCAGCTGCACCATAAAGATCTTGCGCCGCTTGCGCCGTTGCTGTTCGAGCGCTGGCAAAATTACTATTTTGGGTTAAATAAGTGCTTAAAGCGCGATAAAAAATCTTCTCTGCTTTGGCAACACCAATAGCCGAAACTTGTGCCGACGTTTTATTACGCGGATGACTACCACCATCAACTAACAGCACAAAAGCAAGGTTTGCTATCCCTGAATTAAGGTGCACCCCACCATTATCTTGTGTACCGGTATAACGCTCAGGATAATAATCTTTTGATTGTCCATCCTGCGTTGGATTATTCATATAACGCATCGCATCACCTGGTGTACCTGGAGTCCAAATTTCAGTCCCTAGACTCCAATCAAGCTGAGTAGTGCCATCACGATAAGCCTTAGATGCAACACCTAAAATATCAGACCACGCTTCATTAAGTGCACCAGATTCATTACGATATACCATTCCCCCCGTATGCTGAGTAACCCCATGAGTCAATTCATGACCAATAACCTCAAAGCTTTTGGTTAAATCAGTCATTCGTTGACCATCACCATCACCATAAAGCATTTGGCTACCGGTCCAGTAAGCATTATTAACTCGATTGCCCATATGCACACTAGACACCATAGTCATGCCAGAATTATTAATGCCATCGCGACCAAATCGGCTTTGATAATAATCATAAACTACCGAAGCACCATCGTGGGCTCTTTGCGCCGAGGCATCACCACATGATTGATTATTGGTACACAATAAACGTCCTGGGGCATTACTTTGTGACTGATTATCTAAGGTGTAGCTTTTGCGGCTTTTAGCAGAATGAATTTGCGGATGCGTCTCTAGTAGTTGACCATTATTTAAGTCATAAAAAAGGATATCACGGCCAAAGTCATCACCATTGTCATAAGAAACTTCTATTTTCCACGCTAGTTTAGTTTCATCTGTTGTCGCTAGATAAATATAAACTAATTCAGGTTCACTACTGGTGCTACCAATAAGTTGAGCAGCCCCCATCGCTTGTATGCCATTATCATGATTGGAAGTCATAACCAGAGAATTTGCTGGTGTTGAGTCAACAGCTAAATTTCCCGTTAAACCATAAACATCATGACTGGCAACAACACCATTAGCCGGATTAGCATGCATAATCATACTCGTACCGTAAACCGTAATGCCATTAATAGTTTGATCAAAATGGGTGTGTGTTTTTCCTAACTCATCTACCCATTGTCGTTTGATAGTAAAGTCTTCATCACCTGTCGACCTATATTCTGGTTGACTGGCTAGGATTTCTTTTAATATCTCTACTGCTGTTTGTTGAGTCATACTCGCTAAGTTGCCGGTAACGAATGAGGGGGATCCTTTTAACGTTTTATTTTTTATCGTCATATTTACAGTTTCAATTGCCGAAACATGGATAGATGATGCTAATAATGCCGCGCCTATAGCTAAAGATAATTTAACGTTTTGATAATTCTTGTACATTGGTAGTCCTTTTTTATTTTTGTTTTCCCTGTACTACATAATCAAGGTATCTCTCTTTGTATAACATTTGCTAACAAAGGGTTAAGTGCTCGAAAAACAAGCACTCAAACATAGTAGCTACAAAAACAAATTTATCATAAATAATTAACAATAAATTAACAACTCATATGTATCGTATAGTTTACACAAAACAAATAAAAACAATAAAACAACAATAAAACAACAATAAAACAACAATAAAAACAAACTATTTAGCATTATTTTGAATATTACAAAATTAAATTCGAAATAATAAAATATTAAACATTAATATGCTTTCAAGGAGGAGGTATTGACATTATCGATACCAATATAGCCATATCGCTAGAACAAATTACCGTGTAAGTTAATTTAGTCTTCTTTATAGTGTATTTAAGATAACGAGAGCATATTTCGATTAGCTGATCACTATGCATTAATACGTGTTAATCGAATATTCCATTGATTCTTGTAAATCAATTGAATTTATAAGTATTTGTTCTAATATTGGAAATATACTTTAAAAAATAAGTAGTTATACGATGAGATTAAACAATGTCTAACATAGAGCTTATTGCAGATGAACTTAATACAGAGGTAACGCTGGTATTAAGTCCAGTTAAAGGTAAACCCTTACCTGATATAAACGCGTTCAAACGATTTCTTGATGGATCTAATTATAAAAATTTTTCATATAACGACAGCAATTTAAACTCATCGTTTGAACAATATAAAAAAGAAAGAGCTGAGAAAAAAGACGACTTACTAATTTTTTCATGTGTGATCGCTAATGCTATTGACGCGACCTTAAGCTTATCTTTTAGTGAAAACGACATGGTTGCCTCGATAGAACTAACCCCCGCCCAAGGTGGAAAAAATATCACGATAGCGATACTCGCACAGTTTTTAATTGATCAAGGATTAAAGCTAGGTATCTATCAAGTAGCAATGGAGTCTTTAGTTAAAAAAGGGGAAGAAGCCAAAGTAGATGAAAAAATATCATTAATAATGGCCAAAGGGAGAAATCCCGTTAATGGTGATAATGGTTATATTGACTATCTAGTACCTGACCCAACAGAAAGAGTATTACGCCCTAAAATTTTAGACGATGGTTTTGTTGACATGCGTGATCTAGGTGAAATATGTTTTGTAAAAAAGGGCCTACCTGTTGCTAAACTAATAAATCCGACCGCAGGGATTAATGGTTTTGATGTGAAAGGCAAAGTACTCGAGGCACAAAAAGGTGAACCCTGTACTTTTGAGTGTGGTGACAATGCCGTATTCCTCAATGAAGAAAAATTGATAATCATAGCCGATATTGACGGCATGCCTAAACATCAACCCAATGGTGTTAGCATTTCTAATGTTTTTATTATAAAAAATGTTGATGTCAGTACAGGAAACATAAACTTTGATGGCTCAGTAATCATTGAAGGAAATGTGTGTGAAGCGATGAAGGTCATTTCCAGCAATGACGTTATAGTTGCTGGTTTTGTTGAATCGGCAGCTATCAAAGCAGGTGGTGATATTTGTATTGGCCAAAGTGTAATTGGCCATAAAGTTGAAAACGAATTTGATGGCTTTGGTAACAGTACAACACTAGACGCTGTTGGAAATATTTTTGCAAAATTTGTTCAATATTCAAATTTACGCGCTAAAGGAAATATCACCGTTGAACAATATATCGCGCAAAGCCAAGTCACTTTACATGGTAATTTATGGATAGGAAGAGAAGACAAAGCAGATGGCAAACTTTTTAGTAGTTACATACAAGCGGGAAAATCGGTAAAAACAGGTGTATTAGGCTCTATCTCAGGCGCAGTAACTAGTATAGATTTTAATCACTTACTCGATGCACTTGAAGAATATAAAAAAAATATCAAAGATAAAAGTATTTCTACTTTAAACAAAACACAGAAAGTTTGTGATCTTATTGAAGACATTGAAAATAAACAAATAGATAGGTCAGAATTATTACAAAAACTTAACCTTGCTTTAAGTAAAAGCTTACCCTTTATCAGTAAACTTAATCGACTATATTATGACAAGGACGATATCATTACATCACATTGTGCTGAAATTGAGGTTATTGTGACCGACAATATATTTCCAGGTGCAGAGATCGCCATTGTAGATCGCATTTCTACATTCCAGAGAGAACATGGCCCCAACACCATTTTTTACCGAAACAATAAAATAGTGGTGGAACCAATAGTCCATAATTAGGCGCTATGCTTTAACATTTACAGCTATCATGTGCGCCTTAAAACGATTAAACCATATCTGCAAAAGGATTGTTTTTCGGGAATTCAATGGGTTTAGCAAAGCCCGTCATTGAAATGCTCTCAGCCGTTATATTAATATCTTCATCAGTTAATACGCCATCACCAAATCGATAAATCAGTTCAAATTGAGCATTATCAGCTTTGTCTTTATAAACTTTTTGCGCTAGCTCAACGTTAATTAATTTATCTTGATAACCTGCCATTTCATTACCATGACGCTTTGCCAACATCGACAAGGTTACGTCAGGTGAAAACAACGTTGCCGTTGCATTATTACCACCAAAACCTTTTGAGTTGATAAAAGCCACATCCATCGACTGACAATCCCAGTGTTCAGTCGCAATATTTAAACGCTCGGTATAGACATCATCAGCGACTTTATCAATAGTCGTTATCCCCGGCATAATGTTATGAGAAAATACACCGAGGGCCATCGCTATTTGATCGCCACTTGCTGGGCCAATAGTATGACCAACAAAAGCTTTCGGCGCAGCAACTGGCCAATCATTAATATCAAAACTCTTAGCAACACGATCATAAATTAAAGACTCAGTAACACGATTTTGTGGTGTACTTGAACCATGGGCTAAAATAAAACTACGTTTTTGTACAGATTCAGCACCGAGTATATTAGTGGCTAAAGCAACAGATTTTGCCATGGTAATATAATTACCCGGACCAGGCGCAGTAATTGATTTTTTAATACCATCAGCATTCGTAAACACATCGGCAACCGACCCTAATACTTTACAACCTAGCTCGACTGTTAACGCATCATCCATCAACACAATAAATTGCGCCGCTTCACCAATCGTAAAACCACAATTGTCACCAAATGGGCGACTCGTTTTACGGTGGTTGGCTTGGCCTTCAGTAATACCATCCAGCTTTTTCAAACCTTCTTCGTTAGCTAGCGCACTCATGTTACCAAAACCTTCGATAACTTCAGGCGTAATTGCACAGTCATTACTACCAACAATAGCAACACGTACACGGCCTGCTTGAATATCTTGTACCGCTGCTTTTAAGTTATATAAGAACGTGGCACATGCACCTGTTGAAGTAAATGTACTACCCACGCTGCCGGTTACATAAGCATTGATAAAATCTGTCGACATGGTATTTAAGCCAAGCGCTAAGTTTTTAGTAGAAACGCGTTCACCACGCATACGATTTTGCATCATACCGCCATGCCCTTCAGCTTGCACTTGTCCAAATACTGAAGCTGAATAAGTACCCACTTGATCAGGCCGTACTTTACTGGCAATTTCACTCCAGCTATAACCGGTAGAATGAATCGCATCGGCAGCGCCAAAAATCGTTGCTTGTAAACCACGCGGTTGATAGCGACTATTATATAAATTGGCTGGTTCAAATCCTGTTGGAAACTGTCCTGCCGCTTTAACGGGATTATCACGCACTGAGTCATGCTTTACTTCAACATCACCGTCGATAACAACCCTAACGCGTTTATCTTCAAGTTCAGTCACTTGCCACGTACGCGGTAATGGTGAAGGTAAATCTTTAGCGCGCGTTTCGAAACAAATAGCATTATCAACTTGTTGCATGGTCATTTTTTGTTGCCATGGCGTGGCATCAGGATCAAAATGGTTTTTCTCTATTTTCCGAATAAGCGTGCCATCCAGTATTTGTTGACCAAACTGGCTTTCAACGGCACTTCTCTCAACAACATTACCATCAACATCCACTAACTTACCGTCGTTAAAAGATAAGATATTCATTAACGTTGCTAAGCCAACAAACGTTTCTTGGCGCGCTTCAGCATTTAATTTATCTATGACAATACGGCGAAAGCCTTGATGAAATGATGAACGACCTGCAGCATTAATACCGCCTAAGCCAACAATAATAGGTAAAGCTGTCATAACAAACCCTATAAAAAATAATTCAATAAGATCATTCTAAAGCGTTAATGTCTCAAATAATAAGCATTTTAAGCCAAAAAACATGTAATATAAGCCAAAAGATTAAAAATGGTTGTTATGAAAGTATATAAGAAGCCCACTAAAGTAAAAATCGCCTTAATGCTCTACGATCATATGCTATCAACTAGCGTAAGTTTACCTGTTGAAATGCTGCGAGCAGGAGAAGCTTTTGCTTTAAGGAAAAATAGAAATTCACCGCAGTTAGTTTTTGAAATGGTCGGCGAAACTAAAAAGCCGGTAACGACAAGAGCACTTATTAAATTATTACCTGATAACACGGTGAGTCAGGCACAAATACCTGACTTTGTTTTTATACCCAGTTTGTGGCGCAACCCTAGACCCTTGTTAAAAAAATATCCGAAGATGATCGCTTGGTTAAATAACGTTTGGCAGCAAGGTGGGACGTTGATCGGTGCTGGCACAGGGGTTTGCTTTATGGCAGAGTCTGGCGTATTAAAGAATCATCCAGCCACCACACACTGGCATTATGTTGAACAATTTAAACGAGACTACCCGCAAGTAGAACTTAAACCTGATTTTTTTATCACGCAATCTGAACGACTTTATTGTGCGGCAAGTTTAAACGCCTTAGCCGATATTGTTGTCCATATTATTCATCAAACCTTTGGTGAAGAAGCAGCACAACATGTTGAACGTAACTTCTCTCATGAAATAAGAAAACCCTATGAAGAACAACGTTACTTAGAAGGCGCTGGTGACCGTCATCCTGATGAATTGATCACACAAATTCAATTTTGGATGCGCACCAATTTAAGTTCAACGCTAAACTTAGCCGAAATAGCCGCAAAATTTGAAATTAGCCAACGAACATTTACCCGACGGTTTAAAGGAGCTACCGGCCTCAATGCGGCAAAGTATTGGCAAAAGATAAGAATTGAAGCGGCGCAAGAATTATTGTCTTCAAGTAATTTATCTATTCAGGAAATTGCTTTTCAAGTGGGCTATCCTGACCAAGGTAATTTAACTCGCTTATTTAAAATCGTTTTAAAGATCACTCCACGCGGATATCGAGCAATGGTGAGGAAAAAATTATTTACCCAATAATAATGATCACCACAGCCATGCTAAGCGCAAAACTCACTTTGCATTAATGCAATAAGCTTAACCACTGATGAATTAGCAATCGTGTAATAAATGGTTTGTGATTCACGGCGAGTTTTCACTAAACCGTCTTTTCTCAAACGTGCTAAATGCTGAGACAAACTCGATTGACTCAAATCTATAAAACCATTGAGCTCAGAAACTGACATTTCTTTTTCACCTAAATGACAAAGAATTAACAAGCGATTTTCATTACTCATCGCTTTAAGTAATTCCGCGGCTTGCGTGGCATTTTCTCGCATTTCAGCACTATCTATTTGCATATCATTGTTCATTAATTTGTCTTCATTACCAACAAGAATTAAATATTGATTGATATTACATTAGATAGTGCTAATATAAAAGTATATTACGTTTATCTAATATAGTTTGTTACTTCTTAAGTTAAGGATTTGTTTTGAATTACACTCAAATATTGCAATTCGCGGTTGAAAAACCTAAATATGTTTATACCGCAGTATTACTGATGGTGCTCATAAGCCTAGCCATGATACCAAGTCTGACAATAGACACAGATCCAGAAAATATGCTAAGTAGTGATGCACCTGCCCGTATTTTTCACAATCAAACTAAATCTGATTTTCAGATGCGCGATATGATTGTTGTTGGTTTAGTCAGTAACAATAATATTTTTACTCCCAACTCATTACAAGTTATTGAACAGCTTTCTACACAAATATTACAAATAGATGGAGTAATCGCTCAAGATTTACTATCGCTAAGTGTAGTGGATAACATTACTCAAGAGAAGATTGCACCAGAGAAAATAGGTCAAACAGAAAACACCGGTATACGTTTTGAATATTTAATGAAATCTGCACCAACAACACTTGCAGGTAGCTTAGCTATTCAACAAGCAATTAAGCGTTTGCCGATGCTAAACAATACGTTAGTTTCTGGGGATGACAGAGCCATAGCGATTTATGTACCTATTCAGGCCAAAGATATGAGTTATATTATTGCCGAGAAAATACGGGCAATAAGTCAAAACTTTCCCGCTGAACTAGTGGCTGACTTAGATTTTCATATTACCGGTTTACCTGTAGCTGAAGATCAGTTTGGTTATGAAATGTTTGTACAAATGGGCATTGCAGCCCCTTTAGCAGGCTTAGCTATTTTTGTATTACTTTGGTATTTTTTCCGCAACTTCCCATTAATTATTGCCCCAATGATTGTCGCTATGGCAACAGTCATTATTATTATGGGTTCGCTGATAGGTATGGGCTTTACCGTTCATATAATGTCATCAATGATCGCCATTTTCTTAATGCCAATCGCGGTTGTTGATTCGGTACATATTCTTTCTGAGTTTGCTGAGAAATATAAAACCGGTGACAACGCAGGTGATGTAGTCAAAAGCGTAATGAAGCATTTATATACGCCGATGCTTTATACTTCAGTAACCTCGGCTATTGGTTTTTATTCTTTGATGTTAACGCCTATTCCACCGGTTAAAGTATTTGGTGCTTTTATTGGCACAGGTATTTTATTAGCCTTTGCGCTGACCATCATTTTTATTCCTGCGTATATTTCACGGTTAAAACCAGCAACGTTAGCCAAGTTACATGACGCCATTAAACGTATGGAACAAAAAGGAAGATTAGCTAATACCTTAGGGAAGCTAGGTAGCTTTGCAACCCAAAAAACCAAGCTGATTTTAATCGCTTTTGTCGTACTTTTTGTGGTGAGCCTTGAAGGTATTACTCGAATAGAAATCAATGATAATCCCGTTAATTGGTTTAAAGCCGATCACGAAATAAGAATTGCCGATAAAGTATTAAATCAGCATTTTGCCGGTACTTATGATGCTTGGTTAGTCTTTGAAAATAATAACAGTAGTAACCTTGCTGCCGTAGCGGCTTTTAAAGAAGTATTAGCAACCGTTTCGCCTGATGCTGATAGCGTTAAACAAATTAAAGCGTTAATCAATAATGCACAATCAATGCAAGCGTCAACATCGATTTTTACCCAAAATTTATTAGTATTGCTTGACGATTTAAGTTTTTCCGCTGATGACAACGAACAAACGTGGTTAAATAAGTTGGTTGGTATTGCCGATAAGGCATTTAATGAAAATAAAGTATTTTTAGACCCTGCTTTATTAAACTGGCAGAGTGAATTTCAGCAAGCTTTACTAAAAACTGGCTTAGTCGGTAAAAGTAACGGTTTAGCTGATATTGTTAAAACGGTTAATCGTGAGCTTTATTCAGGAGACGATAAAGACTTTGTGATTCCAAGTTCAAGCAATGGTGTTGCGCAAACGTTATTACAGTATCAGTCTTCACATCGCCCGCAAGATTTATGGCATTTTGTCAGTAAGGATTATCAAAAGAGCTTATTATGGTTACAAATGACCAGCGGTGATAATCAACATACCACCAAAGTTGTCAGCTGGGCTGATAATTATATTAACGAACATCCGATGCCAAAAAATATCAACTATCAATGGGCAGGTAAATCATACCTCAACATTGTTTGGCAAGACGCGATGGTGAACGGCATGATAGACAGTTTATTATCGTCATTTGTGATCGTATTTTTGATGATGGTATTCCTTTTTCGTTCACTTAAATACGGTGTTTTGGCGATGTTACCATTGACCTTAACTATCTCAATGATCTATGGGTTAATTGGTTGGATAGGTAAAGATTATGATATGCCTATTGCCGTTTTATCTGCGCTAACCTTAGGTTTATCTATCGATTTTGCCATTCATTTTTTACAACGAGCCCGCGAGTTAGAAAAAGAATTAGGGTGCTTAGCTAAATCTCTAACCGTAATGTTTCAAGAGCCGAGTCGCGCTATATCACGCAACGCCATTGTTATTGCTATAGGTTTTACACCATTACTACTTTCACCGCTGATGCCATATATCACCGTAGGGTTTTTCCTTGCCAGTATTATGGTGTTATCGGCACTTGTCACCTTATTATTATTACCCGCCTTAATGACGCTATTTTCACGAAAGATAACAGTTAATGAGTAAAAATTCATAAGACTTAATCATGGTCAATCTGACATTAAATAGGATTTTAAAATGCAATATTTATTTAAATTATTAATAATTACGTGGTCTCTATTGAGCGTTATCGCCCATGCAGATGACTTAGTTGATGCCAATGCAATCATTACCAAAGCCAACCTCGCGTCATACTATTCAGCTGATGACGGTAGTGCGCAGGCACGTATGGTGATTGTTGATGCCCAAGGTAACAAACAAATGCGTCAATTTACGATTTTACGTAAAGATCAAGCCGATTTGGGCGATCAGGATATGTTGGTATTTTTTTCACGTCCTACCGATGTTAAAGACACTGTTTTTCGCGTAGTAAAAAAAGTAGGAAGTGATGATGACCGTTGGTTATATTTACCCGCACTTGATTTAGTTAAACGCATTTCAGCTGGAGATAAACGTACGTCTTTTGTTGGTGCTCATTTTTTTTACGAAGATGTTTCTGGTCGTAACCCCGCAGAAGATAACTTTACTTTATTAAAAACCGATAACGATTTCTACCAATTAAAAGCCATACCCAAAGACAAAAATAGTGTTGAGTTTGATCATTACATTGTCAACATCGATAAACGTACTTTTTTACCGATGAAGGTCGATTACTTTAATAGCCAAGGTAAACAGACACGCTCAATGGAAGTATTAAAAACTGAAGTAATTGATGGTTTTACAACAGTGATGCATTCAAAAATTAGCCAACACTCCGATGGCAGCTACACCGAGATGCAATTTAGAGACGTAAAATATAATTTAGGTTTACCCAACAGTATTTTTTCAGAACGCAGTTTACGTAATCCACCGAAGGCGTGGTTGAAATAGCTAAATTTTTAATAAATTTGCCTATATATTTTATATTAATAATACCAACCCCATTAAGTTACTAAATAAGGTGTTACTTCACAGTGTTTAAACCAACAAAATCTCTTATTTTGATCATCGTAAGTAGCTTGATTGCTTGGCAAAGCTTGGCTGCGAGTTATCAAGAAATGAAAGAAGATGACTTAGAAGATAATTTGTCTAGTGAGAGTTGGTCTAGTGATAATTGGGCTGAGAAAGATGTTTCTCCATGGAAGTTTTCAGGATTTGCGGCAGCAGGTTATGGTTATTTTCTCCAGAAAAACATGGTCAAATCAAACGCATCATTAAGTGAAATAACCGCTCGTTTTAATCTAGATTATAGCCATAAAACGTTCGATTTAGTTTCTAAAGGCGAGCTTATTTATAATGATGTACAAGGCAATTCATTATGGGAAATACGCGAATTCAATCTATCCTTTAGCCCAACGGATTCGACAGATGTCAAACTCGGCAGGCAAATATTGACTTGGGGAACAGGTCATTATGTTTTTCTTAATGATTTGTTTGCTAAAAATTGGCAGTCTTTCTTTTCTGGTCGAGATGATCAATACCTAAAAGCCCCATCAAATAGCGTCAAAGGTACTTGGTATATGGGAGGATACTCTATAGATCTTACTTGGACGCCTGAGTTTACCCCTGATGTTTATTTAACTGGCGAGCGGTTCTCTTTTTACTCACCACAAGCACAAGACATTATTGCTCCCGCAGATAACTTTCAAGTTGAACAAACCAATGACGCGCAATGGGCAACTCGAATCGCCACCAATAAAAATGGTGTTGAATATGCATTTTATGGTTATAACGGTTTTTGGCCAACGCCTGTAGGAATGAGTGAAAGTACCGAACAAGCACAGTTATTGATCCCCTATTTTCCTAAAATGAATGCCTGGGGAGCCAGTATACGAATGGCCTTTGCTGGAGGATTACTCAATGCCGAATACTCAAATTACAACAGTATTGAAGATAATAAAGGAACAAACCCTTTTATTGCTAATGGTCAGCAACGTTTTTTAATCGGTTATGAAACAGAAGTATTCAAAAATCTAACAGCCAGCATGCAGTTTTATTTAGAACAAACCAAACAGTATAATGAATTCATTAAACACTCACCTAACCCAGCAATAGAGGTTGATGAAAACCGTCAACTGATCACATTGCGTTTACGCTATAGCGCAATGCAGCAAAAACTCATTTACTCTTTCTTTTCTTTTTACTCCCCTACTGATAATGACGGTTATTTAAAACCTTCAGTCAGCTATCGTCAAAATGATCTTTGGTCATATACCGCTGGTGCCAATATTTTTTGGGGAAAAGAGAGTTTTAGTTTTTTTGGTCAACACCAAGACAACACTAATGTGTGGTTAAGAGCCCGTTATCAATTTTAAATATTTTTTAAACCGTAGGAGAAAATCATGACAGTTGAAAATGCAGTATTTCGTTTCGCAGGTTTTATGGTATTGGCATCAATGGCACTTACCCAGTGGGTGCACCCTAACTTCATTTGGTTAACAGTATTTGTTGGCGCAAACTTATTCCAGTTTTCATTTACTGGTTTTTGCCCCGCAGCGATGTTTTTCAAAAAACTAGGGCTAAAAACAGAAGCACAGAGTGCAATATTGTAAATAATTTACTCAGGGTAACACTTCATAAACTTATAACTTTACTCTAAAATACTTAGTGTAATTTACATAAAATATGTTGGCAGGTATCTTTAACGAATGTTAAAGATACCTGCCAACAGTACACATTCATTTTAGGGTTAAATCATGCCAATAAATCTAAAGAGTAACGCGCTTTTCATTAAGCTCTTGCTCGTTTTATGTTCTCTTGTCGTTAGTAACAGTATTTTTGCTGCTGATGACGAAGATGAAAGAGCCGACTATATTCGCGCTAACTATTCAAAATACGAATATCAAATTCCGATGCGTGACGGCGTAAAACTATTTACTTCCGTGTACTTACCTAACGATAAATCACAAAAATATCCGATGCTAATGCAGCGTACACCTTACCGTGTTGCGCCCTATGGTAGCGATAAATACAAAAAAACATTAGGTCCTGACGAAAACTTTGAGCAGGATAAATTTATTTTTGTATTTCAAGACGTTCGTGGTAAATTCATGTCTGAAGGACATTATATTAATATGCGCCCGCAAGATGCCTATAAAAGAGGTAAAAAAGCGATTGATGACGCTACTGACTCATACGATACCATTGACTGGTTGGTTAAAAACATCCCCAATAATAATGGTAATGTGGGCATGTGGGGCACATCTTATCCTGGATACTACACCTCAGTAGCCTCAATAAATAGCCACAAAGCATTAAAGGCCATTTCACCACAAGCCCCTATTGCTGATTGGTTTTATGATGATTTTCATCGCAACGGGGCTTTTGTTGTTCCTATGGCGTTTATTTTTTTTGATATTTTTGACGTTCAAGGTTTAAATCCTCATGGTGCTTGGCCAGAAGAAATGGAGCTAGATACGCCTGATGGTTATGATTTTTATCGCACCTTAGGACCATTATCTAATGTAAATAAAAAGTACTTTAAAGGTGAGCGTCCTTTTTGGACGGAACTAACAGAGCATCCTAATTACGATGATTATTGGCAGTCTCGTAATATTTTGCCACATTTAAACCAAACAAAACCGGCGACTCTTGTGGTTGGCGGCTGGTACGACACCGAAGATCTTTATGGTCCTCTTGCTACCTATAAAACTATGTCCGCTAACAATAAAAAAGAGCATATTCAGCTGGTTATGGGACCTTGGTATCATGGACAATGGAACCGTGGGAAAGGGGATAAACTCGGTGAAGCAGACTTTGGTTTTGCGACCAGTGAAGGCTTTAGAAAAGATATTTTATTACCTTTTTTCCAACAACATTTGAAAGAGGGTGACGACGCAAAACTTGCCACAGCAACGATGTTTGAAACAGGTAGTAACCGCTGGCGCACCTTTGATACTTGGCCACCAAAAGCTAATAAACTACAACCAAAAACATTGTATTTAAGTGCTAACGAAAAGTTGAACAATCAATTAGACGTTAAGGAAGGTTTTACTCAATACGTTAGCGATCCTAACAAACCAGTACCCCATTCAGCAAAAATAGGTCGTGGCTGGGACAAACCCTACATGGTTGAAGATCAACGTTTTAGTGCACGTCGCCCTGATGTTTTAGTTTTTGAAACAGAAGTTAATACCCAAGATCAAACCATTACTGGCGCAATAGATCTCGATTTATGGGTATCTACATCACAAAGTGCAGCTGACTTTATCGTTAAATTGGTTGATGTGTTTCCTGGTAAAAATATTAACGATGACAAAGTAGATAAAGAGTTAGGCAATCGTCATGAACTTGTGCGCTGGGGTGTAATGCGTGGTCGTTTTCGTAATAGCATGATCCACCCGGAACCTTTTGAACCTAATAAACCGACACAAGTGAAGTTTGAGTTATATGATGTTTTACACACCATTAAGCGAGGTCATAAGTTACAAATTCAAATTCAAAGTAGCATGTTTCCATTTTTAGATCGTAATCCACAAAAATATGTTGATAACATCTTTAAAGCAACCGAAGACGATTTTGTCACTGCGATACACAAGGTTTATCACAGTAACAAATACCCAAGTTCAGTGAGTTTTAAGATACTAAAGTAATCACTATTAGATTTAACGCATCTTCTATACCCGTGGTCATTGAAGATGCGTGATTTTGAACATGGCTAAAAATTTTAGCTACAAGATGCATGATTGAGTAATAGCGAGCTATTAGGATTGAATGCAACGCAGTAGATGAGGTTTT
>JBLHNB010000050.1:0-39211 GCA_047621305.1 Alteromonadaceae bacterium
GCCACGCCATCGCTTCAACGTTGGGATTTAACTCATAGAACGTATATTGATCCCCTGGGCGACTATAAGCGGCTAATGTGCCTGCTCCTAACCCTATCAAACCGACTTTAATGTTCATCATTGGAAATAAATGGTCTAGCGCTAAAGCGACACCGGTATCAGCACGGTAATAGCTCATCGGGATATGTTCGAGTTCAGGATTTTGTGACTGCGTACCATGTGATGTGCTGCCATCAATTAAACGACGCTCGGTATTACCGTTAATTTCAACGTCTTTAATACTTAAAATACCGTAAAAGTTTCGACTACTTGCCACGGTATTATGAGCAAATAAGGTATTTAAATAATTAAAAAACAACAACAAACTTAATAGTGAAACAATACTAGCGCCATTTAATAAATATGATGTTTTCTTAATCTGTTTTTCGTTTTTATTTTTCAACTGTTTATTTCTCGACTGTTTATTTCTCGACCGTTTATTTCTCGACAAATATAAACACAAAGAAAAAAGCACATAAACGCTAAACAATGCCAGCGGAAATTCATAGAACTGACTAAATACTTGTTGTGCAATAAAAGCGACAAACGCACTACCTAAAAAGCCCCCTAACGACATATTTAAATAAAATAGGGTCAAACGTTCTGTTGAAGGTTTTAATTTAACCAATTCACCATGACATACCATACAAGAGGATAACAAGATCAGTGAATAAATAACGACTTGAGAAACAATGCCAAATTGTGAGCCAATAAAAAACATTAAAATACCAGCAAAGGAACTGATAGCAAACAGTGCAAACCAATACCAACGCACATACCATTTAAGGCTATGAAAACTGACAATAAAGGTTAATAAATAGAGGCAAAGTGGCAGTATCCATAAAAAGGGGATCGGTGGAATATTTTGTGTCATGGCATTCGTAATTGACACTAATAAAATCACGCCAACCGATGAAAGTCCTATCCACAAAAAAATATCAAACTTAACATCTTCGACACCGTTCTCTTGAGGAGTTTTCTTTATTAACAGAGTCGGTGAGCTTTTAAACAACCGCAAACACAGTAGCGAGAGTATAAAAACAAACGAGCCATAACCTAGTGACCAATAAAGTAACTGATTATGTAAGCTGAACTGAGGTTCAAAAATAAAAGGATAACTTAACAAGGCTAATAACGAGCCAATATTAGACAAGGAGTACAACTTATAAGGTAATGCGTTTTCATCGTTATAACTTAACCAACGCTGTACAAGAGGACCTGTTGCAGATAAAAGAAAATAGGGTAAACCCACCGAAATAACTAACATCAATAATATATCGATAAGGGGGGAGTTAACCTCACTGCCTAAAGTTACGCTAAGGCCTAAACCTAGCGCAGCACTGAGTTTAAATTCACCTAAAGCAATAGGCAATACACTCAAGCTCACCATTAATAATACACTGTGAATAATAACTTGAGTACGTAGATTTTTTAATTGCGTAAGGCAGTGGGCGTATAAATACCCTAATAATAGAAAGGCTTGAAAGAATAACAAGCAGGCAGTCCAAATGGCTGCACCACCGCCAAACAAAGGTAAAATAAGCTTAGCAATGAGGGGTTGAACTTGAAATAATAAAAAGGCACTTAAAAAAATAATAACAAGATATAGCATAACCTAACCTAAATTTAACCTAACTTAATAATCCCAAATCAGGCCAAATCCCCTAAGATCACCCAAATATAATCAAATATAATCAACTCAACGACTTCTAGCGTAATTTCTTATCGTAAGACTAAGAGGCAAGAACACACTAGAAGCACAGCGTTAAGAATGAAAATGTAAACCTACTCGCCCCAAATATCTTTTGGCTTAACCTTAGGAGCAAGTTTAAGGACTTTGCGCGTAGCTTCAGGTTTAGCTACTGCTGTTCTATTGGGGTTGATATATATTTTACTTGCCTTAGCACTTGCCGTTTTATAATTTTTGTCCGGAAGTTCTGCTGAGATATCCTCAGACTTAGGCTCTACGGGTGCATTAACCGTTTTATATTTTTCAGGCCGATTGACGTGATATTTATTGTCAATACCCTGCAAAAAATTACGTAATAATTGGTCTTTACACAGTTTAAAATGTTTATGGTCTGATTTACGAAAAAATGCACTGAGTTCAGTTTTACCCATGCGTAAATTAGCACTTTGTAAAAGGTCAACAATATCTTCTGCTTTTAAATTGAGTGCTATTTTCAACTTGGTTAATATAGCATTGTTATTTAAGCGTTTTTCAGGTGCTTGCTGTGGTCCGTCTTTTTTACCACGTTTATCATTAATCAAGCCATTTAAAAATACGGCCAGTGTCGTGTCGTTACAATTAACATAATCAGCATCATCATCTTTTTTCAGCCAAGCACTTACTTGTTCCCTAGAAACAGTGAGTTCAGCTAGAGCAAAAAGCGCGATCATTTTTTGATCGTTAAAGTTAAAAGTATATCGAATTCGGCGTAAAATATCGTTGTTAGTCAAATGTCTATCCTGAAATAGTTTAAATAATAGTAAGTTTAAAAAGCTTCTACTCATACCAATTAAACTAACCAATCATTTAATTATTTCATTTGGTATAAATGGTTTGCCGCATTTTAGCAGCTTTTCGATAGGGTTCATATAAACAAACCCTGAGGTTAACTGACTTAATAATTATATTTCATATACCCATTTTAGTATTACCTTTAGTCACAGTAAAAAATCAACCCGATAATAATTAGAATATTGTATGGTACTTTTAAGGCCAGTTAATTAGAATATGCCTCAATAAAAATACTAAATTACCCTTAAAAATAGTGATCCTTACGATGACTATTTTGCAATTTTTGAGAAATCATGAGTAAAAATACGAGTCTGTTCAGTCCTGTTTTGGCAAAAAGTCGTGGTAAAAATGTAGATAAAAAAAACTGGACAAACCTTCATGGCAGCAGCGCTAGTCTTGCTATATACCATGGTGCCTGTAATGCACAAGCGCCAGTATTATTATTAACCCATGATACCCCCTCAGCCTTGCGCTTAGAGCAAGAATTACTCAGTTTAGATACCACCAAGCAGCTCTCTATTTGTCTATTCCCTGATTGGGAAACCTTGCCTTATGATACTTTTTCTCCACATCAAGACATTATTTCCCAGCGTTTAGCGACCCTTTATCAACTGTCTCGATTAGACAAAGGCATTGTTATCGTGCCAATAACGACACTACTACAACGTCTTGCGCCTAAAAAATACCTCGATGCGAATAGTTTGGTGATCCAAAAAGGTGACCGAAAAGATTTACATCAACTAAGACAAGAGCTCGAAGCAAGTGGTTATCGCTGTGTTGATCAGGTTATGGAACATGGTGAATTTTCAGCTCGCGGCGCTATTATCGACTTATACCCGATGGGCAGTAAAACCCCTTTTAGACTCGATTTTTTTGATGATGAAATCGAAGAAATTCGTTTGTTTGACCCTGAAAACCAAAGATCGAGCGATAAAATTAACAACATAAACTTATTGCCCGCCCACGAGTTTCCAACAGATACCGAAGGCACAAACCTCTTTCGTAGCCAATTCAGGGAGCTATTTTCCGGCACCATTCATAAAGAGTCTGTTTATCATCAGGTCAGTAATGGTATTTTACCTGCAGGTATTGAGTATTATTTACCGCTATTTTTTGATGAAACCAATACCTTATGTGACTATTTATCACCAGAAACCTTAGTCATAGTGTCTGGTGATATCGATAAGGCCTTAACGCAATATTGGCTTGATATTAATTATCGTTATGAAGACAGGCGCTATGACAAAACTCGGCCATTAGTACCGCCCAGTCAATTATTTTTAAACAGTGGCGAGCTATATAGCGCATTAAAGCCTTTTGATCGCATCAACATAAAAGAACTCTCACCGGATACAGCGGAAGAACAAGAAAGTAGCATAACAAAATCGGGCGATATTCATTTCGATGTGAACCCTTTACCCGACTTAACTGTTGATCATAAACTAAAACAACCTTTTGAACTTATTACTGACTTTATTAAAGATAAAGAGTCGCCGAGTAAACTATTATTTATTGCCGAAAGCAAAGGCCGTAGAGAAAGCGTTTTAGAATTGTTATTAAGGGCTAATATAAAACCGCTTAATTTCGATAGTATTGACAGTTTTGTCAACAGTGAAGAAAAAATCGGTATAACGGTAAACGCTTTAAGCTCAGGCTTTATTTTTCAAAGCAAAGGTAGCGCTAAAAAAAATGCGATTGCGTTAATTACTGAAGCAGAACTGTTAGGCGATCGCGTTCAACAAACACGACGACGTAAAAAACAGCAAGATATTCACGCCGACGCTATCTTCAAAAATTTAGCCGAATTATCGATCGGTCAGCCGGTAGTACATATTGACCACGGCATTGGTCGCTATATGGGCTTACAAACATTAGAAACTAGCGGCATTACCACCGAGTTTTTAATGCTCAGCTATGCCAATGAAGCCAAGTTATATGTGCCCGTTGGCTCATTACATTTGATCAGTCGCTACTCAGGTACAGATGCTAGCAACGCTCCATTACATAAATTAGGTAATGACACCTGGAGTAAAGCCAAGAGAAAGGCCGCCGAAAAAGTACGCGATGTCGCGGTCGAACTACTTGATATTTACGCCAAACGCGCCAGTAATCATGGTTATAGCTTTAAACGAGATAAACAAGACTACCGCGCTTTTGCTGACAGTTTTGGTTTTGAAGAAACATTTGATCAAGAGCAAGCCATTAATGCGGTGATCAGCGATATGTTATCGCCTAAAGCTATGGACAGATTAGTATGTGGTGATGTCGGTTTTGGTAAAACGGAAGTGGCGATGCGCGCCGCGTTTGTTGCCGTTAACGATGGTAAACAAACCGCTATTTTGGTACCAACCACATTACTTGCACAACAACATTATGATAATTTTAGAGACCGCTTTGCCAATTGGCCGGTATCCATTGAAGTTTTATCACGCTTTAAAACCGCTAAACAACAAAATGAAGTCATTGCTAAAGTAGAATCTGGCCAAATTGATATTTTAATTGGTACCCATAAATTGCTACAAAATAGCATAAAATATAAAGACTTGGGCTTGTTAGTGGTTGATGAAGAACACAGATTTGGGGTTAAACAAAAAGAAAAAATCAAACAATTACGCAGTAATGTCGACATATTAACGCTCACGGCTACACCGATACCAAGAACGTTAAATATGGCAATGGGTGGTATGCGGGATTTATCAATTATTGCCACGCCGCCAGCAAGACGTTTAGCGGTTAAAACATTTGTTCGCCAACGTGATGACGCGTTAATACGAGAATCAATCTTGCGAGAAGTACTCCGTGGTGGTCAAGTATACTTTTTACATAACAACGTGGATACCATAGACAAAACAGCCCACGATATTCAAGCATTATTGCCTGAAGCGAAAGTGACCACCGCCCACGGCCAAATGCGCGAGCGTGACCTTGAACGTATAATGAGCGACTTTTATCATCAGCGTTACAATGTATTAGTGTGTACAACCATTATTGAAACCGGCATAGATGTACCTAGCGCAAATACCATCATTATGGACAGAGCCGATCACTTAGGTTTAGCGCAATTACATCAATTACGTGGTCGAGTGGGACGCTCACATCATCAAGCCTATGCTTATTTACTAACACCTCATATAAAAAGTATCACCAAAGATGCTAAAAAACGCCTTGATGCCATCGCTTCCCTAGAAGACTTAGGTGCAGGTTTTACCTTGGCAACACATGATTTGGAAATACGAGGAGCCGGTGAATTATTAGGAGAAGATCAAAGTGGTTCAATGAGCCAAATAGGTTTTAGCTTATATATGGAGATGTTAGACCAAGCCGTTGCCGCACTTAAAGAAGGTAAACAGTTATCTCTTGACCAAGTGCTGCGCAGGCAAACAGAAATAGAATTACGCGTGCCAGCTCTTTTACCTGATGACTACATTTTTGATGTCAGTTTAAGGCTGAGCATCTATAAACGCATCGCCAGCTGTAGCAATAAAAATGAACTAGACGACATTCAAATTGAACTTATCGACCGTTTTGGTTTATTACCACAACCAGCCAAAAATTTAGTACACATTGCTAAGTTACGATTAAAAGCCCAGAAAATTGGCATTGCCCGTATCGAAGCAAGTACAGCGGGTGGTTCCATTGAATTTAGTGACAACACTAACGTCAACCCCATGTTGATCATCAACTTAATACAAAAACAGCCGAGTATTTACAAAATGGATGGCGCAAATAAATTGAAATTTAAGCAAGTTACTGAAGACGATAAAGCGCGCTTTATTTTAATTACTTCATTATTAAATGATTTGAGTAAATAAAAATCATTAATTACTCTAGCAAAACTTTGTTATCATTGAATTTATTAAGCATAAACTTGGGCAACTAGGAAATAAATGAAACTAACTAGCATTAACATATTTTTAGCCACGCTATTGTTCTCACAAAGTAGTAGTGCAGCGCTTAAAACCTATGAAAATACTTGGTTCGAAATAGAAGTTATTTTATTTAGTCAACTTGGTGATAGAAGTCGCTCAAAAGAAGTATTCCCTGACTCAAGTACTTTGCCACACTATCCCAAGATCATTGATTTATTAGGCCCTTATTTACAGCCTGATATCCTCAGCCTAAAACAATTATTACCTAGTTGTCAGCAGGTTGAGCATCCGTTAAACCTTATTAACCAAACGGTACGTTTACCGAGTTTATTTACGCAAAAAGCCTTAACAGAAATGTCAGCCGTTATTGATGGGAGAGATGTAAATTCCCATACGAATGCTGATAGTCATAATAATATCACCACAATTAATAAGCCTTTTGATGAAAATAGCAGTAAAACCCTAGCTAAAAACGTAAGAAATGATGCGAATAACAATAATGGCACGTTAGCCGATTCAACCCGCTTACAAGAACAATATATTTTAAATAGCTTCCAACAAGAAAGCGAAGCAGAACAAACACTGCCGCTCACCCAAGAGCAAATAGCTTTAGTGATCAAGGCTGAACAACATTTCTCAGCCCTTAAATTTAACTACTCACCTAAGCCTTTTGCAACCGCGTTATGTACCATTGAAAAGTCACTTTTTGATCGTTATCAACAAACTCAACCGGGTATTTCTTATGCTGGTTTTCCAGTAGATAGTATTGGCGTAACGATTGACGGTACTGAAGACTACACCACAACTCAACCCTATTTGCTCAATGAAAACTCGCTAAAATTAAAAGACATTGTTGGACAACTTCGCCGTAGTCATGATTTTAAGCCTTTATTGCATCTAGGCTGGCGTCAAATAACAAAATTGAAAGAGCTGGCGATACCCGTCCATCTATTTGCAGGTGATAATTTGAATTATCATTATCAAAAGTCTCTTGCGTTATACCAACAACAACGCAATGAATCCTTACAACAAGAACAAACCATTAATAATATTTTGTTCACCAATCAACAAACAGGTGAACTCACAGCCGAAGAACAAGCCATTAAAGAGCAAATAACATTTATTGTAGAACAAGCTGATCTTGATGATAAAGACTTAACAAAAGTACTTAATGAGCTTGATATCGAAACACTTGCATTTAAAAGCGATGACAGTTTAATGCTCGCCAATAAACCGCTACCGCCTGTACAGGCATGGAGCATTGAGGGCTTTTTAAAAATTGAAGTATCGCGCTATCTACATCTTACAGCTGATTTTAATGTCGTTGATAGTTCATTAGCCGAACAAGCAACAAAACGCCTACAACCCAACAATACAATAATAGTTAAACCGATACGCTTTCAACAAAATAAACGAATGCGTAGTAACGAAATACATTACTTTGATCATCCCTACATGGGCATGATAGTGCAAATACGTCGTCATAAACAATCCGCATTAGACCTTGATAGTGATATTGATGGTGAGGATTTTCCTGAATAAATTGCTAAAAAATCCACCATACAAATAACTATCCTTCATAAAAAAGAGCAGATAATGGAAAAAGAAATAGAAATTCAAGCCGCTGTTTTCAGGCGTTTACTCGCACACTTAGACAGCCGCAAAGATGTGCAAAATATTGAATTAATGAATTTGGCCGGTTTTTGTCGTAACTGCTTTTCAAAATGGACCGTAGCTGAAGCCGAAAAGCTTGGTGTTGAAGTAGGTATTGATAGTGCTCAAAAGCAAGTATACGGTATGAGTTATTTAGAATGGAAAGAAAATCATCAATTACCGGCAACAGATGCGCAACTTAAAAAATTTAATGAGCTTAATGTTAATAAAAAATAATATTCTATAACGTCCTGACTTAAAAAGTTTTGCCCTAAAAGTAACCATCTACAAAAGGCTAAATCTTCATAGAAATTGGCGGGTCAACTTCTCGTCGATTATTTTTTTCGCGAGATTCTAACCAACGCCCACGTTTATTGAGCTGCTGTCTTCTATCATTACCGGCTCTGCGATCAACAGAGCTCCAGTCAGAAAACTTAGCTTTAATGGGCACAACAGCAACAAGATCACTTTCTTCAGGCGCTACTTTATTTTCTTTTTTATGTTTCTTGCCTTGTTTTTGATCTTTAACAGCCGCTTCCGCCTTAACTAGGTTGATCGGCGGCAATAGCTCAGTAATAACATCCATGAACTAATCCTTATTATAAGTTATTGAGTAGTAAATCGGCTGAAACAATAAAATATTTAATTTTTTTTGTGATATCGTTGTTATTGGTCTATAGGCACTACGTTTTGCGCGCAATGATTACCCATAAAACCATTGGGATTCGATATTTTAATAATTTACAACTAAGCTGAAAGTATCGTTAAAAAATTAACTCTAAGCGACCGATATTGAACAAACAAAAAACAACCTGCGCAACGCCACAATTTACGTAAGATAATATAATGTTAAGAAATTATTTCACCACTAATCTCGCCACTATAATAAGTCTTATCTTATTAATCATCAGCCCTGATGCATCCGCTGCTAAACTTAATATTGTAACACTGGAATATCCGCCCTACGCCTACGAAGAAGGAAAAAAAGTAAAAGGAGTTGCCGTAGACATAGTCACAGAAGCGTTAAAGCGTATGGGATTACCTTTTTCAATTACCGTATTACCCTGGGCTAGAGCGCTGCACCAAATAAAAAATGGTGACGCTGATGCAATTTTCACCCTATTTAAAACCCCAGAACGCGAAGTATTTGCTGATTATTCTCATCAAACACTTATTGCACAAATTGTTTCTTTGTATGTAAAAAAAGACTCCTCTATCGAGTTTACGGGCGATTTTAAAAAATTAGCCTCCTACTCTTTTGGTTTAGTGAGAAAAGTAAGTTATGGCGAAATATTTGACCGCGCCGTTAACGAAAAAGTCATAACCAATACGGTACGCAGTAATGATGCGCAACAAAGCTTTAAAATGCTTTTTTCTAATCGCGTTGATATTATTGCCATTAATAAATATGGCGCCTTAGATATTTTGCAAAAAACAAATAAACTCAAAGATATTAAAGAGCTAAAACCTGAGTTACAAAATATTCCTAGTTACATCGCTTTCTCTAAAAAAAGAAATTTAAAGAGCATTAGAGATCAGTTTGACGACACCCTATTACAAATGAAAAAAGACGGTACATATGAGAAATTATTAACGGCTATTTTTGTACAATAGTCCTTTTTTTCAGGAGGTACAGGTGAGAGCACTTAGTGACATCACTGTAAAGTTAAAATATACTAAAGCTATTATTTAATAACAATACGCAATGACAATGGAGCTTCTATGTCAGTCGTGATCAGTGGTACAGGTTTATTTACTCCTCCTGAAAAAATTTCAAATGACGAACTCGTCCATTGTTTTAACCAATATGTTGAACGTTTTAACCGTGAAAACAGTGCGGCAATAACAGCAGGCACAACCCTTGCCCGCTCTTATTCAAGTAGTGACTTTATTGAAAAAGCATCGGGTATTAAAAGCCGTTATGTGATGGCAAAAAAAGATATTCTTAACATAGATTTAATGCGCCCGACCCTCACTGAACGCCCAAACGATGAAATATCAATGCAAGCTGAGATTGGTGTTGCTGCTGCCAAACAAGCATTAAAGGCGGCAAATAAAACAGCGAGCGATATCGATCTAGTGATTGTTGCTTGCGCTTATACCCAGCGCTCTTATCCGGCAATGGCAATCGAAATACAAGATGCACTCGGCTGTAATGGCTGGGGGTTTGACATGTTAGTTGCTTGTTCAGCTGCTACCTTTGGCATTATTAATGCTGCTAATGCTATTCGCAGTGGTACTGCAAAAACAGTATTAGTTATCAACCCTGAGATACTTTCTCCACAAATAAATTACCGCGACCGCGATAGCCATTTTATTTTTGGCGATGTAGCCACAGCCGTTGTAATAGAAGATCAGTCAACAGCAACAAGTGAACATTGTTTTAAACTTATTGCAGAACAACCTATCACACAATTTTCTAATAACATTCGCAGTAACATCGGTTACATGAATAATTGTCACCCTGAAAATGCAGATGCTAATGATAAATATTTCATCCAACAGGGTCGCAAAGTATTTAAAGAAGTATTACCCATGGTGTCAGAATTAATCACTTCACAAATGGCTAAAATAAATTTAGCCCCTAACGACGTAAAACGACTTTATTTACATCAAGCCAATATTAATATGAATGGTTTTATTGCCAAAAAAGTATTAGGCCGTATACCGTCACTTACTGAAGCGCCAATAATCTTAGATGAGTACGCCAATACCAGCTCAGCTGGTTGTATTATAGCGTTACACAAACATCATGACGACTTAAAGTCAGGGGATAAAATGGTTTTGTGTTCGTTTGGCGCTGGCTACTCAGCTTGTTGCCTTATTTTAGAGCATCTTTAATTTAAAGACTTAAAGATTAAAGCCAAGGTTCACACACCTAAGTGGAAACCTTGGTTGAAGGCGTTTACCTATACGTTCCTATTGAGCGTATAGCTCCATTAACTATTTTGCTCGTAAATCTAAAATTGGCATGTTTTGACCACCTAACATAGTTGCAGGTAATTTTCCGTCCCAATTTTGAGCTTCAGTTAGCTTTATTATTAACGGATTATTACCAAGAGCTTTAGCTTTTGCTGTTATAGATTCGGCTTCAGCCAAGCCTTTTATACGAATAGATTCAGCTTCAGCGATTGCAATTAACCTGATACCATCAGCTTTTGCTTTTGCTGTATTTACATCACGTTGCGCCTCTAGGTTTTGTCTTGCTAATTTATGCTTTTCAGCATCTGCCAAGTTTTTTTCTGTTTGCTTAGTTTCAATAGATGTTAAATATTTTGCTGGTAGTTGAATATTTTCAATTTGAATATTATCAACTGAAACAGGGAAGTCTTTCATTTCTTCAATAAAATTTGCTTCAATTGATTGAATAGCACTTGCTCTGTCTTGAATTAATTTTTCAGCATCATAGCGAGGGATTACATCTTTTGTTGCGGCTCTAAACCTAGGGTCAAGAATTCTGTTTTCAAATTGCGATAAGCCACCATACTGACGAAACAAATCCAATGCCGCTGCTTTATCTACCGTCCAGTTAACTGATACGGTAATGGTTACTGGCATCTGTTCTTTGGTACTCGAAGCCATTCTCTCTTCATTTTTACGTGTTCTTACTTCTATTTCTTCAACACTATCTATAAAAGGTATTTTAAAGTGCAGACCCGGATTAACCTGTTCTTTAGCTTCACTGAAACGTTTGACAATACCAATATGCCCCTCATTTACAGTGTAAATAGAACTCCAAACGCCTATCACTATGATCAACGTTGTTATTGCTGTTTTTACTGGGATGTTTAATTTATCGATTTTCATTTATATGCATTTCCTTGTCATTTTTAAAATTTTTACATGTATGTTAATACTAAGCTAATACCAAACTAGTACCAAGTTAAAGAAAAGAGACTAACACAAAACATAGTGTACTTATTAGCAAGTTAACAGAAAGTATGATAAACATCTTAACCTAGATCTATTTGCTGCATCGTGAATTATCGATTCATTATTTCAATTGGTATTAAACAACTTAAAACTACGGGTAACTAACTTGCTATATTATTCGTCATTAAAAAAGTCACTTTTCCTGATCGCAAAAATTGCTATTTTATTTACTCAAATAAGCTAATCAGCTTTTGCAGAGTGTAAGGTACCCATTATTACCGGCGCGAACAACTGGTACCCTTATGCATACCTAGATGAGAAAAGCGTCCATAAAGGCATTGGCTATGATGTGGTTAATTTAATTTTTTCTGATCTTGAAATACCTATTAAATATCGACTTGGCTTACCGTGGATTAGAGCGATAGAAGAAGTAAATCAAGGGGCGATTGATATTTTAGTCGCTAATTATTGGACTGAAAAACGAGCTAAAAAATTAGTTATGACTAAGGAAATAGCACGTGAAAGTTTAAATGTTTTCACGTTAAAAACAAAACCATTTGTCTTTAACGAGTGGCATGATTTAAAAAATAAACGTGGTGTTATACCTAGAGGTATGGCCTTAGGAAAAGCATTTAAACAATACCGAAAACATATTAATTTAATCGAAGTAAATACGCATCAGCAAATCTTTAAAATGTTAAATAAAGAACGTGTTGATTATGTATTACTCGCGCAATATTCTGGTCAACCCTATTTAGCAAAAAAAGAAAATGAAAACGTTATGATGCAAAGCACACCCGTTAATTATTATTCCGTGCGTATTTCATTTTCAAAAAATTCATCCTGCCTACAATTATTTGATAAATTTCAAGAAGCTTTAACGAAGCGAATTAACGATGGTTCTATTAGCAAAATTATTGCGGCTTACACCCACTAATAACTTGGGTTTTAATAATCAAAAAATCTACGGCGCTCCCTACCAGCTAGATGAGCATTAACCTTATTAACATGTTTGATTTCTTTCCAATTATCGACCCGTTTACCAATATTCAAGTGGGGAAATATGTCATTATCAGAATATTTTAAACCGATGAAGCCCAACAACTTATGCAATGAATCCTCCTGACTAATGTCGATACTCAGTACATCATCTCGATCGCTAAAGTAGTCTATAACCCCTTGCTCATGACGTTGATAACATCGAGTAAGGTGCTCTGCATCGATTGGGGAATCGACTTTATTCAAGTCAAAAGTCTGCTCAAAACTACGCTTTAAAATCGGGTTTACATAAGTGTCTCTATAGAGGCTGGGTAGCATCTTATTCAGCAACATTTGTATCGATGGCAACCACTGCACAAGCTGACGTTGTAAATAAACGAATTTAGACTCAGGAAATAACTTATCAAGCTGCTGATAATCACTAAAACAGGGACAGTCAGTGATCACATCAGCCAACTCAAAGGCACGTTTAGTATAAGCGGTATGGGCAACTTTAAAATGATCAAGTAGAACAACACTGATACTAGTTGTGCCGGTTCGTGGTAAACCTATGATAAAAATTTTGTTCATGACGTCTCATATTAAGGAGGAGTAATAAGTGCGTACGTATCGATGTTCAAAAACATAATATAGCATTATATAAAACGCTGCTAGGAGACTGTCAAAATAATGCAGCATCACTATCGAGGCTAATAAAACAAGAAAATCTGTTCATAAATCGAGTGATATATATTATCTAATGTATCAACAATAAAAGCTAAGAGACAAATAACTTTTTGTTAATGATGCTTAACAATACTATTTTTTAATTAAGTTAATGCTTAAGAGTAGTGAATAACGATAATAAACTTAACTTATCATTTATTCATCGTTACCCTATTGGTTATACCGTAGTCACTTAAATTCAATAAAATATAGCTGCTAGCTATTTATTTTCCTTTGACAACAAAGTAATAAAATCTTCCTGTGGTAAGGGTTTTGACCATAGATAACCTTGTCCCACTTCACAACCTAATTCAGTGAGTATTTTGGCCGTCTCATTATCTTCAATGCCTTCAGCAACATTAGTAATACTGAGGCTTTTACTCATTTCTATAATAGCTTTGACAATTTGTAACTCACTACTTGAATGACGAAGGTTCATCACAAATGAGCGGTCTAGTTTGATGATACTAACATTGAACTTGGTCAAATAACTGAGGTTTGAGTAACCCGTACCGAAATCATCAATAGAAAATGATATGCCCAAAGCGCGTAATTCATTAATTTGCTTTTGAATATGATGAATATCATCCATCAACATTGACTCGGTCAACTCTAATTCTAAAAAATGTGCGGCTAAGTTAGCTTGATGCAAGATACTCATGCAGTATGTCGCTAGGTTACCGCGTTTAAAGTCCTCCGCCGATAAATTAACCGCTATACATAGTTTATTAAAACCCAATGTATGCCATTGCTGACAGGCCTTAATAGAATGTTCAATAACCCAATGGGTGATATCAGTAATGACCCCAGCTTGTTCTGCTAAAGGAATAAATACCGTTGGT
Source organism: Alteromonadaceae bacterium (assembly GCA_047621305.1). Classification (GTDB taxonomy): domain Bacteria; phylum Pseudomonadota; class Gammaproteobacteria; order Enterobacterales; family Alteromonadaceae; genus Colwellia_A. The sequence continues at coordinate 14,502 of JBLHNB010000050.1, forward strand.
GGTACGATACCGTATTCAGGGCTAATCCAACGAATCAATGCTTCTGCCCCTATTATTTGTTCCGTTACTAAGTTAACTTGTGGTTGAAAATGTAAAACAAACTCATTATTGACGATAGCATTTCTTAATGCTTTCGTTAGCTGTGATTTTTCTTGCTCTTTAGCTGCCATCACTTGATCAAAGAAACTAAAGTTAACTTTTTTTCCTTCAACTTTTGTGTGCATAGCAAGATGTGAACTATGTCTAAGTTCTTCCATTGAGCTACCATCAAAAGGTGCAAGTGCAATACCTATAATAGGATGCAGGGCAATGTCAAAATCAGCAACATGAAAGGTTTGTGAGCAAACTTGATAAATTTTTTCAGTGAAAAAACTAATACCCCTGTAATCTGCTGAGCGTTTTAATATCACAAATTCATTTTGTTGAAATCGATAAATAATTGTATTTTCATTAGCATAAGGGTTAAGTTTTTTGGCTAGCAGTATTAAGGTGTCATCACAAAGACTGTGACTGTAATTCATCTTGATTGAATCTTGATTGCTAATATTCACAGTGATGAACGCTAATATTTGACTAGTCGACGTTTGTTGCTGTAATATTTTTTCAAGATCCGCTTTACAAACATTCTCATTAGGGAAAAGTGTTAATTGATCATAACGGCTGAGCTTGCTTAATTCGCTAATCGATAATTCAAGTGATGCATTTTTATCTATAATATTTTTAAACCTTTTTCTAATATCCGCAAAGATATAAAACACCTCGACCGAAAAAAATGTCAATATTATAATGTAACTAAGAACTTGGCCCCATAAAGGTAGTGGTTCAACGAATTGTTCTCCTGTTAGTAAGCCTTGTTTATGTGCAAGTGCAAATAAACACAAAGCAATAATAAGGTAAACAAATAGAGAAATAAAAATCAATTTTCCCGATAAAACAATCGCTAAGATTAGTAGGCAGGGAAAAGCTAATACGTTGGCATCAAAAATGCCATTACCCAGCCAACAAGTATAGGTAATAAATACAGCGACAGACCATAGCAACATACCTGAAATAACACTGCAAGTATCAGGAGAAGTCCACGATAAAAAAAAGACTAACGTGATAATTGACGAAAATATCACTAACGCTAAAGTAGATATTGATAAGTCATTAAAAAACAATTCACTGGTGAGTAATAAGGTAAGGATAGTAATCAATATTTTCAGTGTTAACCTAAGCCTGTGCACTTTTGTTTGTTCAGAAAATAGCGTAATTGAAGGGCGTGTTACTTTATTATTTTTAGCTATCATTACCGTTTATTATCATTTTCTAAGTTGGTAACATTACTAGTAAATGCCAAGTATTGTCCGCTGTTAATCGACTTTTCTTTTTTTACTTGGTACATAGCTTTATCGGCCGATCTAATTAATTCTAATAATTCAGTTTGATCATCAGGATAAAAACTGACGCCCATACTTGCCGTAACAAAAACGCTCTTATCATGATGTGATAGATAGTGTGGTTTACTTAGTTTTGACGCCAACTTGGCAGCAATATTAATCACTTCTTCCCTAGTTGTGTTTGGTAAAATAATGACAAACTCATCGCCCCCCCAACGTGATAACACATCAGATTTTCTTAAGCTTTTTAGTAATTGACTTGAAACGTGGATCAGTAACTCATCGCCAGCATCGTGGCCAAAAATATCGTTGATCGGTTTAAAGTCATTCAAGTCCATCATTATCAATGCAAAAGGCTGGCAAGTAATTATAAGTTGTTTTAAGTGCTGCTCTGCCGCCTGACGATTAAGTAAATGCGTTAAACCGTCATAATTAGCTTTTTGATCAAGTAATGACATTTGATACTTACGTTTTGAAATATCGTGTAAAGTAATTTGATAGTTCTCTTGGAAATCATCTGTTATTAGCAGTGTTACAGCCACTTGTACCCAAATTGTTTCGTCTTGATCGGATATTAGTTCTAATTCTGCCGTCGCTGACTCGTTATTAGCAAAAGCAATTTGAATCTGCTCATGCAACTCTTTTTTCTTAATAAAGAGATCTTGTAAATAGTTGCCGTAATTCTTTTTAAAAGGGAGATGAAGCTTTCCTATTAATTTTTCAAAAGTTTTATTATAAAGTAGAATATCTCCCTGAGGTTCAACTAATACTATGGCAGAAGTTGCATTTTCAAATAACATTCTAAACCTTGACTCTAATACTTCAACCTCACTTCTCAGACTTTTTTCTCTAAGCATTTGTTGCTCTGCTTTAGCTAATAAATCATTAACATCATCAGCTAGTTGACCAATCTCACTTTTTTGATGTGATGTCGGCTTACTTATGCGCTGACTAGTGCCTGGGCTAGTGAAATGAAGTGCTTTTCCAATACTTAAAATAGGTCGAGTAATCACATAATATGTCACTAAAATTGAAATAATAGTGATAATTAGGCCTTCAATTGCCACAACAAAGGTATTGGTCATGCTAATATTATTCGCTTTCTTACGCAGGTAATCTGTATTTTCTTGAACATAAAGTAACCCTACATGTCTCTCTTTTTGAAAAGGGGAATATAAGGTAAACTCTAGGGTGTCTTTCGATTGCTGATAATTATCACTTTTAACCATAATTGTATCAGTTCTAATAGCTGCAGAAGTTATAATGTCGTTGCTAATCAATCCATTGACAACCTCTTTGGCCAGTTCCTCATCACCTAGGTAACTTGCGATAGATGCTGTAGGCGAAACCGTATTAAACAATTGATTAATACTTTGTTTACCAAGTGCCTGTTCATTAAAAAACGTAAAACGATAAAAAAGTTGGCTAGTAATAAGTCCAACAATAACTGCTGTAAAGACAATAACGATTGCCAACCGAATAACTAAGCCCGATTTATTCATTTAAAATATAAACAACCTTTAAATCATCTGTAATAAGAGACCGGGACACATAACCAATCGCTTGTTTATTGGCTATGATAAAAGCAATTAAATCACTTTCGTTGGGTTTAAATACCGCTGTACGCTTCCTACCCGTAAAGCGTAATCTTGACCAGTAAGCATTAACTCGTGATAAAGGCATTCCGACAAGGTTTTGATAAAAATCAACTTTTATCTTATTATCGCCATTAAGCTCAACAGGTATCGCCTTAACATCATTAGGGAAGCTTACATATTTCCCCATAAATAAATCAATAAGTTCTGAGCGAGACAATTTATCTATAGGATTAGCTTTGTTAACCACTACAACAATAGGTTCTTCTGCTCGAGCGCAAACAATAAAAAATATTAAGAGTAATATAGCGACAGTCTGATTAAATTTTATCATCAAAAAACCATACTCAAGGTCAATAAAAATGTATTAATCTTTTCAGGCAGATTATGATCTGATTTATTGAGCCATAAAGTACTACCTCCTTTGTCTAACTTAGTAAAATTCCATTGTAAAGATGAAGCCATGTGATTGGTAATATCACAACGCCATCCCAAAGAAATAGTCTGTTGATTGGCAGAATAAAAATTCATTAAATAAGTTGTGCCTTCAATTAGTTCACTTAATGCCTGCTCATTGACACCGGGCTCATCAAACACATAAGTATCAGAATATGTAAAAGCATAGATACCATAAAGTTGGTGGGCATTAAATTGATATGACAAGGCAGCATAACCACTAGTTATTTTAGGGATGACGTCACTATTTGAGATTATCCGTGACAACTCTGCCGAAGATAGCCAGTTTTCCCACTCATATTGCCCACTTACTGAGGAATAATTGACTTCTTTACCCGTCATCAGTAATGACTGGGCAAATACTTTTGAGTTAGGCCATAAGGTGTCAGGGACTTTATTGATAATGTCGATGCCTAACGTATTAGAGTCTGGTTCGTTGGCAATTTTCATTTGGCTATACTTTGTCTCTACTCTCCAATTAAAGTGATCAAAAGATAGTGATAGACCAATAATATCTTTAATTTTTATTTCTTCAACAATAGAAATTGAAGAGATTTCAGCCGCACTTGATCCCGTAAATAGCTTTGTTTTAAAAACACCCCCGAAGCCCCTTTGACTATAAGTAACATCAACACCATCTATACTTCGATAAGGAACGATACCATAAACCTCATTTGGCGCGGTTGACCAAACATAAGAAAAGTCAACATCACGATACTCTGTTAGTAAAAAAAGATCTGGAGCTGTTCGGCCAACTCTCACATTCCAATTTGCATTCACGTCATAACGTAGAAATGCCAGTGTAGTGTATCTATCTAGAGATGGTTTAGCTAAGTCTCTCAGTACACTTTGGTACACGACATCTAAGCTTGGAGAAATAGACCAGTTAGCTTGTAAACCAAGCAGTGATTGTTGCTTAAAATCAATTTCACCTGAAAATACGCCTACATCTGAACTTACATCTTTACGATAGCCATGATGATCAGAATTAGAGTAAACAGCACCTAACGTTGCAAAACCACTGAATTGTAATTTATTATTTCCGATATCATTAGCTGTAGTATCTGATGTAAAGAGCAAGAGATAGACACATAGTAAATGTTTGTATTGAACTGAAAACATATAAGGTAACAACCAAATAATTGCTTGTCTATAAAATATATATGAACATTCGTAATTAAGCAATAAACCAAGAGAAACATAAACAAAAACCAATAAAAACAAAGACTAACAAAATAATTAGTAACTGTACTTTTATAACATTTTAACAACAATTTTGTTACCTTCTTTATTTAAATAAAGAAGGTAACTATTTGAATGGTTAATAACTCAGAAGAAGAGTAACCAATTGAAATAACTAATAGATATTAAAGAGTAAGTAGAGTGTTTTTGAATAGAGATGACATCCTCACGAATTAATTCATAAAATAGGGAGATGGTATGTCTATATACCTAAGCTACTTTAAGTTCATCTTGAAGGGCTGGGTATAGATTGCATATTTTTTATGGATAGGGATAATAGCACCCATTATTTCCCTCCTTATATAAAATTAATAATTTAGCTTATGCGCCTTGATAAATTTATATGTAAAAGTACCGAACTAACCAGAAATGAAGCTAAAAAATTACTTAAAAGTGGCGAGGTTGAAGTTAATGGTCAAGTAATAAAAAATTCAGCAACTCAGGTACACGAAAACAATATCATCACCCTTGATGGTCAAGTGCTACAAGCGCGTAGTTCAAGATATATCATTTTACATAAACCACTCGACACCATTTGCTCAAATGTCGATGAAGGCTACCCCTCTATATTGCACTTAATTGATGTCGATAAAGCTTTTGATTTACATATTGCCGGACGATTAGATGCCGATACCACGGGTTTAGTACTTATCACCGATGATGGTCGGTGGTCACATAATATAATTTCACCTAATAAAGAATGCCAAAAAATTTATCGTGTGCAACTTAGTCGACCAATCAAAGAAGAACTTATCGAGACTTTTACACAAGGTGTTCAACTGCAAGGTGAAGACTCATTAACCAAACCTGCAATTTTAGAGATAATTACTCAAACTGAGGTATTATTAACAATAACTGAAGGTAAATATCATCAGGTAAAACGCATGTTCGCCGCCGTTGGCAACCGTGTTGTTGGCTTACATCGTGAACAAATAGGAAAAATAAAATTAGACCCGTTAGCATTAGGTGAATGGCGTTATTTAACTCATGAAGAAGTCGAGTCGTTTAACTCTTAGCTATGGATATTATCATCATGACTATATAAAAACGGGTACATTTAACAAAGCTTGCAGAATATAATAATGCAATAACGAGAAGCTTGCTAAATGTACCGCTGAACACTTAAAACGACTCAATTCAGCATAGCTTTATTTTTTATGTCGATAAATTCAAAAATAAGCAACAGCCATAAAGATTGTTACTTGCTATTTTCTAGTACAAAATCAAGACCCGCTGTAATAACAACGACTTGTGCCAAAATACAGTTTTCATCATCAGATTTTGGGCTATCAGGGTAAACCTCTGTTGTCGTCATAAAATCAGCATTCGTTAATCCCATGCAAAGCCCTAGCGCTCTTGCTGCATAATTTATAACGCCCCTCTGCTCAAGTGGAGCACCAATAAGTTGTCCATTATCGTCAGCAGGCGCTATATGTGTCATTTTTTCGACTGCTGTTATGATCGCCTTTTGAAAGCTGGGCGCAGGATTAACGCTGTTAGCAACCAAGTAAAATCCGTCAGGTATATTCCAATTATTATGTTCAACCGCATCTCTAGCTGCAAGTGCAGGTCTAAATTCACTATTATCTGAATCCGTAGTTTCATGTAAATCAATATGCACTTTTATATCAAAAGTACTTAATGAGGCTATATATTCAATGACCAATGCAGACTCTTCAGCTGGACTATCCTTATGAAAAGAACGATTAGGATCAATTGCTTTACCATTCCAACGATTAATCGTTTCATAACCCCATGGACTGATACAAGGCATAACAAGAATATTAAACTGGTTAGTATAATCTTTTGCTTTGGTTTCTAGAAATCGTAGAGCGCCTTGTACACCACTTGTTTCATAACCATGCACGCCTCCAGTAACGAGTACGGTTTGTTTATTATGATCCCAGTTTTTGCTTTTAACAGCCCATAAAGGGTAACGGCTCTCATCTAATGATAAAGCGCCATATTGCTCAACATCAAACTTATCTGATAATGCTTTTATTTTCGCAACAACATCATCTTGATAAGAACGTTTTATTCTTTGTTGTGCAAACCACACGGACTTTTCTATCTCGCCCCACTTTATTCCTAACGTACCAATTGCGTATGGTTGTTGGTCATTCATTTTTTTACCTTATTTAATGCATTTTTATTGAATATAAACTTCTGTCGTCAACACTCCATTTCAAACAAAACAGAATACTAATATGGGGTCTAATTTTACTTAACTTGAACTATAGATAATGAGTACTTGATGGTTAAGTAATATCAATTAATTACAAATAACCGAATATTTTCAACTGCTAAAATCATCATGACTAAAAAGATAGATATCATGCCAAATTGACGTTGAGTTGAAACCCCCGTTGTTTTTGTTAAGCCAACCACATGTAATATTCGACCAATAAAGATACTGGCCCCTAATATATGTAACCACATCGCATCGCCGCCGTTTAATTCATAACACGCCAGTAAAATTAAGGTGATCGGAACATGTTCTGCAAAGTTACCATGTACCCGAATAGCTTTTATTAGCTGAGGCTGTTCACCATCACCTACCCCGACTTTAAATTTATAACGTAAGCGAATAATATTGAACGCTAACACCATGAATAACAGGGTAAGAATCCCTGTATAAAAACCTGTTATGCTTAATTGAATAGACATATATTCCCTTCTCATTTAATTTTATATAACTAGTCTACTAAAAGGCTATGCACTTTGGCAGAGGAATAAACGGTAAATATATAATAATCGTCATAAAGCAAACGATGTAAACAATAATACGATTGGTAAAAATGTTAATTCATTTACAAAAATAGCGCTTACATACACGCACCACAGCTAGCTTAGAACCTTACAGAAAAAGCGATAAAGGGTTATAGGTTTCAACAATATTCCTACAAAGTTCTAGTTATTAGGACAATATAGGAGCAATTATCGAGAATAACTATTCTTTTCAATCCATGACTTGTGGTTACCCCTTTTCGACTTGCTAAAATCAGCATATTGACGTGTGATGGGTATAGTTGGCACTTTCGTAGATATCATCATGTCGAGAGGAAAACGCCAAGAATGGCGAATACCCTGTGATAAAAAATAAGCTATAACAAAATCAGCAACTAATAATCAACGAGTTAAATAATAAATTTGTTGAGTTGTCCACGTAAATTCGACACATTTTCACTTAATTCCTCACTTAAAGAAGCACTTTGCTGCACGGTCTCGTTTGCTTCATTTGACATATCAGATATAACCGTAAGCGTACGATTAATTTCCTCACTCACTCTTGATTGCTCTTCGGCTGCAGAGGCCATTTGTGTATTTTGCGAATTAATAACATCAATAGAGCTATTAATACCTTTAAACGCCTCTTCTGCCGATTTTGCCGAACCGACACAAGTAGAGACCTTGCTAATACTTTCAGTCATCATACCTACCACATCCTTGGTATTTACCGTCAGTTGTTCAATCATACTTTTTATTTCTTTGGTCGATTGTTGTGTTCTACCTGCTAGCGATCTTACTTCATCAGCGACAACAGCAAAACCTCGTCCTTGTTCTCCAGCACGTGCGGCTTCTATTGCAGCATTCAAAGCCAATAAATTAGTTTGTTCCGCAATACTTCCGATAACAGCCAATATAGACTCTATATTCACTGCCGACTCTGACAACATATTCGTTTTATTTTCTGCTGCGGTTAATGCCTGAAATAAACTTTCAATATCTTCCGTTGTTGATGTTGCCAACTCAACACCGCCTAAGCAATCTTGCTGCGCTGTTTGAGCTGCATTTGAAGCTTGTAAAGCTGAAGCTGCCACTTCACCCGAGGTTGTAGACATTTCATGGTAAGCCACGCTTAACGAACTTAATTCATTGGTTTGCTTATCTAACTTCAAACTTGCTTCGTGGGAAACAGCTTTACCCATACCTGAGTTTTCATCAACTTTTGTTGTTATATGCGAGATGTCTAAAATCATACTTTGTAATTTATCAATAAATTGATTAATTAAGCCAGCTAACCGGCCTGTTTCATCTTTACTGGAAACATTAATCCTTTGCGTTAAATCGCCTTCACCCTGAGAAATATCCGTTAATCGTTCAATTAATATATTTAAGGTAGCTGTTACCTTCCTTGAAATAACAACCATCGCAAAGCAGCCCGCTATAAGTGCTAATACACCAGCCAACAACCCCATATTTAACGCGATAGCCGATTGTTCTGTTAACCATTCAAGAAAGTCCTGTTTTTCCTTATTTAAGACATTAACAGGTACCATGACGTTAGTAATCCACGGGTTATCCGTTGTTGTATTTACCCGAGAGAATGAATTTATATGGCTATTATTGTCAATTAAGTTACCTTCTTCACTGGCACTTTTCGCTTGCTGCCAATCAACTAAGTTTTCAACATCTGAAACGCGTTTACCGACATTACTGGCATTATTACTATCGGCTAAAATAACGCCTCGCCATGATGCAACAACAATACGGCCTGCACCTTTATATAAACTAGCATCCATTTCTTCAGCTAAAGCCTGAATACGCACTAAGGATAAATCGAAACCGATACTTCCAATGTTCTGCCCATTTACCTTAATGACATCACTAATGGTTGTGATTAGTTCTTGGCCTCTACCGGGAACTTCATAATAGTAGGGTTCCATAAAAAATAATTGTCCGGTTTCAAAAGGTTTTAAATGCCAGTCATCTTTTCTTTCACCATTACTATTTATTTCTGTATTTGAAAATGACTCCATAGTGACATAATCAAACCCTCCCTTACCGTCGGGGAAGAAAAATGGCGCTAAATTACCATTTTTATTCATTGCTTTACCGCCTAAAGCAGAAAGTTCATCAGGCCACGTATTTTCTTCAAAAACCATATAGCCTGAAAATACATCTTTTTCTTGAGGCTGCATAGTGGCGTCAAATTGCTTAACAATAAACGCTGGGCTTACCTTTAATGCGCTCGATAGCTCAATGTTTGATCTAATAACGGCTAAGTTTTTTATGACTGGCTTTAACAACAACTCAATGTTTAATTTAACACGCGATGAAACCCCTTTTATCTCCTTTTCAGCAGAGTAATCTAGGGTACTAGAAACTTTAGTTAAGGTTTTCTCATCAATGTCGTTACGATAGTGAGTGCTTAACCCCATACCTAAAATCAAAACTAACGACATAGCTAATACTGAAAATATCGCTATTTTGAGACTCAATGATTGGCTTATTTTAGAAAACATGTTTTTACTCTCTAATTATTTTTATAATTGATCGCTGCAAGTACAAAAAGACTAAAAGCTTTTGCTAACGGCGAAAACGAAACGTTCATCAAATATTTTAAGCCCTGCTGGAGAACCATACACTTTATGAGCACTGTCAATGTTGGTATCGTGATAACGCACATCCCATGTCAGCCCCCAAATCGTATTCGATAGTCCTACGTTCCAATGAGTCCACCCTTGTGCCCCCTCGCCATCAAGTTCTTGATAGCCAATAGAGCCCGATAAAGTCACACCATTATCAAAAACATTACTTGGATGTACCGCATAATTCACTCCTGACCAACCTTTGACACCAAACCAATCATTTAGCGTTGGGGTTACTTCAAGGTCTACCTGCATACTGCCAAAAGATTTACCTACTTTCATCCATAACTCGGTATAATCTGAGCTATCAGCGCCTGGATACATATAATGAAAAACAAAGATATTGTAGTTAATAGTTGAGTCAAGTATTACACCGGATTTACCAACATATGGAGCTATTACTGCATAAATATCAGGCGTAGAGGCAAATTTATTCGTTGAGCCAAAAACACCGGCATAAGTACCATTGCTATGTGTCCATGTAAGCGTCGCTTGCACCGCTGGGATCTCGCTATCGTTTACCTCTGACTCACCACGAAATACATAATCTGTTGCGAATTTCATACTACCGCTAAAACTTCCGTTAAAGAGTTCAGTTGATTTTGACTCAGCAGCAAATAGCCACGAAGGTGCCATTAATAAAAATAATGGCATGATGTATTTTTTATTATTTATCATAGAAATAAACTTTTATTTTTTTGTGATGACTTAAGCGTAGTTCTCTTATTGTTTTTAGACTATTTTCAATAAGGTACATTCATACGTTATTTTTACAATACCCAAAAATATTGTCCTTTACCTTAGTATTTATCTTAATCCTCCTATAAAGAAAAGCCCTGCTAACACCACGTAAGATGGACTCATTCATTAAAATCAACAGAAAAATAACAAAAGAAATAGCACGTGCGACAATCATACATTTTTCACTATTGCTTTGATTTTATTTAGTTTGGTTTGATTTGGTTTGGTTTGATTTAGTTTTACTGTAATCCCCCCTCCATGACTGCAACCATGATGGCAATATAAAGGAGTGATTATGGATGTGCTGTAAAAACGATATAGTCATGTTTTTTAATTTTTATGCTAATTTCTTGCCCTAACTCCAATAGAATATCACTATAAAAACTCAACTTTTCAAAAGCGAATTCAGTATGTTCGGTCAAACTATTGAGTAAATAATGATAGCCTTGCTCAGTAATTAATATGTGATTAATCTGTGCATTATTTTTTTGCTCTTGGTGCTTAATTAACTCTTTGCAGTGATCATTTATATCGAGATAAAGCGCATTGTCATTTAAATATTCTTTCTTATTGATGCATAGTTCGATGAACTGTGGCTTTAACAAAAGCTGAGCATTCTGCGAAAAATCCCTATGCTCACTACTTAAAGAGATAATACCTAATGCCGACTGTACTTTCGTTTCCTCTACATCATCAGTATTTACCTTTTTAACCGGCAAACAAGTGCCTAATTGTAAAAAGTCGGCGACTTGCCAACTGTTAGGTCGTTGACAAACGTGTACAGGACTGCCTATTTGCAACACCTTACCTGCTGACATAACCGCCATTTTATCGGCAAAGGTAAAAACCTCTTCTTTATTATGTGTAACAAAGATAGCGCTGATTTTTAACTGCTTTAACAACTTACGCATTTCAAGCATAAGCTCTTTACGTAATCTGGCATCGATATTTGAAAAAGGTTCATCCAGTAATAATAACTTGGGTTGACGCGCCAGCGCACGGGCAATAGCAACACGTTGTTGCTGTCCTCCTGATAGTTGATGAGGAAAGCGCTGTTCAAGGTTATCTAATTTAAGCAGTTTTATTAAATTAGATAACCGCAACTGCTGTTCATTATTGCTAAGCTTAGCAATACCAAAAAGAATATTTTTCTCAACACTTAAATGCGGAAACAGCGCGTAATCTTGAAAAATCATGCCGATGTTACGATGCTCTGGCGCAATCATAGTATTGGTCGTTATATGTATTTTTTTTTGTTGATGAGGATCTTCGATATTGAGTATTATCTCTCCATGCATTTGTTCAATAAAACCAGCTAAGGTATTTAACAAAGTGGTTTTACCACAACCACTAGGGCCAACCAAACCCAATATATCGCCAGCATTCAAATTAAAACTCACATCATCAAAAATCACTTTATTTTGTAACTGTACTGATAATTGCTTTATTACTAAAAGTTTAGTCACACACGATCCTCTCTGGCATTACATTTTGTTATTAAAGTGTCATCTTTATAACGATTAAGCCATATGATCGGTACTAAACCTAAAATGACAATAAAAATAGCCCCCAACGCACCCTGCTCTAGCATTTCATCAGAGATTAACTGATATATTTGTGTACTTAAGGTTTCAAAATTAAAAGGTCGTAATAGTAATACGGCGGGTAACTCTTTCATCGCTTCAATAAACACTAATAACCACGCAACTAACAGTGAATTATTGAGCAGTGGTAAATGTACCTTTATTAGCATTTTATTTAAACCCATACCCAAACTTGCTGGGGCAAAATCAACAGACGGAGGTATTTGCTCTACGCCACTAGCAATAGTACCGTTTGCAATAGCGGCAAAGCGTACAACATAAGCAAAAACAAGCGCAAAAATAGAGCCTGAGAGAATAAGTCCTGGTGCTTTATAATCAAAGAATTTAGCAAGATCATTGATAAAATGATCTAATGGAGCAAACGTGGCCAACATCGCCATTGCTAAAACGGTACCCGGAATAGCATAACCAAACCCTGAAATAGTTTGTGGAACACCTCGCCACTGATCTCGGCTTAGGCGTTGGTATAAAATAAAAAACAGGCCTAAAACAATGGTAATCGTTGCCGTAATGAAAGCTATTTCAATACTATTTATCCCACTGGGTAACAGCATTAAAAACTGTTCAAAATTGCTATATTCAAACGCCATGACCATCAACAAAGTAAAAGGCAATAAAAAACCTAACAAGACTAATAACCAACAAAAACTGGAATACAAAAACTGTTCAAATTTACTTAAGATAATTAAACTCTTGTTGCTATTTGGACGGTTTGATTGATGATTTTGTTTCGATCGAGCGCGTTGTTCACCAATGACGGTAAAGAAAATAAATAACATTAATACACTGGCTAACGCGTTAGCTGCAGGTAAATCTCCATATCCTAACCAAGTATCATAAATTGCCGTAGTTAACGTATTAACCGAAAAATATTGTACCGTGGCAAAATCGGCGAGAGTTTCCATTAAAACTAAGCTAGCGGCGATGCCGATGGCAGGTCGAGCCAGTGGTAATGCTACTTTAAAAAAACTTTGCCTCGTCGATAAACCCAATAATCGACTGACCCTTAATAGGTTTTGATCTTGTTGCTCAAATGCAGTACGCGCCAACATGTAAACATAAGGGAAAAGTACTAAGGCAATAATGAATATCGCGCCCGGCAAGGTTCGCATATCAAAAAAATAATAATCCTGCGGTGATTGCCAAGAAAAGCATGCGCGAAGAGCGCGCTGAACAGGCCCTGCATAATCCAATAAATCAGTATAAAGGTAAGCTACTAAATACGCAGGCATAGCTAAAGGTAACAGTAATAACCAACGTAAATACGTTTTTCCAATAACATTAGTTTGCACAATTATCGCGGCACTTATGACGCCAAAAAAAGTACTGAGTAATACTACCCCAAAACCCAATATTAACGTATTAGCAAGGTAAGTGGGTAAAACCGTTTGCCATAGGTGCATAAATATATTGGTTGATGCACTCATACCCGCAAAGAGCATTACCAATACGGGTATCAATAAAACAAAGGCTAAGCCCCAGCAACAATTTCGCCAAATAGCATTCGTTTTACGAGCAATCATACGTTGTTAAATACAGGAGATATGGCTTGATAAGAATTTACCAAACCAGAGAAAAATATATAATTGTTCGCTAAAAAGTTATAAGTCAAATTGCGCTTTATCAATAAGTTTTAGAGCAAGGGCACGCTGTTTTGCAATCGTTGTTAACGATAAACTATCTGCTTTAAATTTTCCCCATGAAGCAACAAGTATTGATGCCTCAACATCATTACGAACAGGATATTCCATATTAGTTTCAGCATATAACTGCTGTGCAGGTATAGAAACTAAAAACTCCATAAGCGCCTTAGCATTTTTGTTGTTAGGTGCATATTTAGCTAATGCCATGCCTGAAATATTGACATGGGCACCACGATTTTTTTGATTCGGAAAATTAATATTTACAGCATCAGCCCATACTTTTTGCTTTTTGTCTTTTAACATTTTGCCAAAGTAATAACTGTTACCCAGTGAAATATCACACAGGTTTTGATGTATTGCTTGTACCTGTGCGCGGTCACTACCTTGAGGTTTACGTGCTAAGTTATGTTTAACCTTTCCCAGCCAAACCAGTGTCTTCGCTTCACCATGCTCTGCAATCATTGAGGCAACCAAAGCAATATTATAGGGATGCTTACCACTGCGAGTGCATATCCGTCCTAGATATTTTTGATCGGCAAGATCTTCATAATTTAAGTCGATTTTACCTAAACGTTTAGCCGAGTAGATGTTACGAACACGCGTTGTTAGTGCAAACCAGGTATCGTCTTGTGCACGGTACTGGCTAGGAATTGCATCGTTAATGGTTGATGAAGATATTTTTTGTAATAAATCTTTGTCATGCAATTCAATTAAACGACTGATATCAGTCGTCAATAAAACATCAGCCGGACTATACTCCCCTTCTCTCATCAAACGTTCAGCCATACCTTTTTTAGCAAATACCACGTTAACTTCAATGCCGCTTTGTTGCGTAAACTTATCAAAGAGAGGTTTTACTAAAAAAGGCTGTCGATAAGAGTAAACGTTAACTTCTTCACCAGCATTAACAATCAATGAAACAAAATTTACTGCACAAACAAAAGTGCCAATAATATACTTTGATAAAAGTGATTTATTCAACATAACAACCTAAACAGTCACATAGCGTGACAAATAATCAAGAATGTGACTAGCTTAATGAAAATCAACCGTACCGTCAACGCATTTACGAACCATTATCGTTTGCATTTATTCATCTTCGATAAATAACTTAATCAAATGGGTATTACTTCTTTAAATTCTGTTAATAATCTTATCAGCGACTATATTAATATGACTTACTAAGGAGATTATCTATGTCAAATCATCCTATTTATAAAAAGTTAGAAATGGTCGGCTCTTCAAAAAAAGTATTGAAGATACCATTGAAAATGCACTAGCAGAGTGTCATAAATCAGTAAAAAATATGGATTGTTTTGAAATGTGATACGTATAGTTGATGGTAAAGTGGGCACTATCAGGTAACGATTATAATAGGCTTTAAAATTGAAAGTAATTAATCGTCGACTAAACAGATTAAAATAAACCATAGTAAAACCACCATGACGTGATTTTACTATGGTAAAGGTACTAAAAAGGCATTTTCATCCCAGGAGGTAATTGCATTCCACCCGTTAACGCGCCCATTTTGTCTTTATTTTGCTCTTCAACACGACGAACTGCATCGTTAAATGCAGCAGCAACAAGGTCTTCAACCATGTCTTTATCGTCAGCCATTAAGCTTTCATCGATTTCAACACGACGCACGCTATGACTACCTGTCATTGTCACTTTAATCATACCAGCACCAGATTCACCAGTAACTTCCATTTGCGCTAACTCTTCTTGAGCTTTTGCCATTTTAGCTTGCATTTGTTGGGCTTGTTTCATTAAGTTGCCCATGCCACCTTTCATCATAACTTCTCTCCAAAAAATTTTTCACCAACAATAATTGTTAGCGGAATTAAATTCAAATAATACTATTGTAAACCCGCTCGACTTAAATAGGTAAATTCAGGAACCTAGCAGTAAACGGGTATATATTCTAACGTTAACGAGCTGTAATTGTTTCTACATTCAACTCAGCTTGAAACTGACTCTGAAGTGCTTTGACTATGCTATCTTCTTTAAGTAATTCTACCGCATAATCATAACGTTTATCATTAATATGTGATTGTATTTTGTAAGGGTCTGCCTCTGTTTTTTCAACAACTCTTAATTCAACAATAACGTGACGAGATAATAGTGTTGATAATTCTGTTTCTAACTGTTGATGAGCAACATCCGTTTTCAAATGTTTCGTTGCTTGGTCCAATAGTAAGATCAATAGATCATCTGTAGATGACTCACAGATGGTGGCATGAATAGCCAGTTGACGTAATCGCCCACCCAGTGCCATTGAGTCAATCATATTCGCCCATTTGTCCACTTGATTCGCCGATTTTATAATCGCTGGATCAATAATATCAACCGTAAAGGGCTGTTCAGAAAGCGTTGCTAAATCAGGAACATCTGCGCGTTTTTCTTGTTGTTTAGAAAGAGGGGATGAATTTTTTTGGCTGCTAGCTTGAGAGTCATGACGCGTGGTCGCGTCATTAGACTTTTTTCCGCTTTTCTCCAATTCTTTTTTACGACTACGTAGCATATTTCGTGTTGCTAACACCGAATCAATAGCTGTTCTAGGCGCTTGAATATTTTCAGTCGGGATATCAACCGTATCGTTTACAACGTTATGAGCAGATGTTAGCGAAGGCCTTGCTATTTCACTATCATGCTTTTCAGTTATTAATTCATTAAAGGCTTGTGGAGGTTGGTGGTAGCCTGGATTATTTGTTAAAGCTGAATTACCACTACTTTGGCTACCCAGCTGTTGTTCAGCATCACTTTCAATACCCGCCATTTGAGCAGCTAAGAGCTGTTCTCTTTCTTCAGCAAGAACGTCGCTGTCGGCTACGGTATTGATCGCATCATCAAGCACAGTGCCCGTCATTTGAACAGGCGCTAACCGTTGTTCTCTTTCTTGAGCAAGCACATCGCTATCAGCTACGGTATTGATAGTATCATCAAGCAAAGTGCCCGCCATTTTATCAGGCGCTAGCTGTTGTTCTCTTTCTTGAGCAAGAACATCGCTGTCAGCTACGGTATTGATCGCATCATCAAGCACAGTATCCGAATGTTCAACAGTTTCAGCTAGCATACCATCAAATGTTACCTCGCACACTTGCAAAGATTGTTCTGAAATTTCATCTTTAATTGCAACATTAGACATAGGCTTAAATGCTAATAAGCGTAATAAAACCATATCAAAAGCCGCTTGTTCATCTGCCGCATAAGGCAAATCTTTACGACCATTTAAAACAATTTGATAATATAATTGTACATCTTCAGGCGACATAGTTTGAGAAAATTTAACGAGCAGTTGATTGTGTTCTGGAGATAAATCGAAATGTCGATCAACTATTTGTCTCATGGCTATTTGATGCAGTAGCTGAATTAAATCAGCGAGTAATCGGTTATAACTAGGAGCATACGAAGCTATTTCAAGTGATAACGTCATGAGTTGTGAAGAGTCTTGTTTAATTAACGCAATAATTATTTTAAAGATCCAATTCTGATCAACACCTCCCAACATTTGCTGAATATTTACCAGCGTGATATTACCTTTACCTTGAGCTATCCCTTGATCAGTGAGACTCAAAGAGTCACGCATACTGCCACGCGCTGCTTTTGCTAATAAAGTGATTGCGGCATTTTCATATTCAACAGCTTCAGATGCTAATATGGTTTTTAACTGTGTTTCAATTTGGCTTACCGTTAATGCTTTTAAATGAAACTGCAAACAGCGCGATAAAACAGTAACGGGCAATTTCTGTGGATCTGTCGTTGCCAGTATGAATTTCACATGTTCAGGAGGCTCTTCCAACGTCTTTAATAAGGCATTAAAACTACTCCGCGAAAGCATATGAACTTCATCAATAAGATAGACTTTATAGCGCCCTCTTGTTGGTGCATATTGCACGTTATCGAGTATTTCACGAGTATCATCAACTTTGGTACGAGAGGCCGCATCAATCTCGAGTAAATCAACAAAACGACCTTTGTCGATATCAACACAAGTATCACATTGCCCACAAGGTGTTGAAGTAATGCCTTGTTCACAATTCAAGCTCTTTGCAAATATTCTAGCAATAGTTGTTTTACCAACACCACGAGTTCCGGTAAACAAATACGCATGATGTAAACGTTGCTGTTCAAGGGAGTTTACTAGAACCGTAACAACATGCGCTTGTCCCATCAGCTCTGTAAATGTTTTGGGTCGCCATTTTCTTGCTAAAACTTGATAACTCATGACGCGTTATTCGCCTTCATATTGGAGAAGAGAAAATACTGACAAACCTATTTCGGCAAGCTTAGACTCACCACCAAGATCAGGTAGAGAAATAACAAATGCGGCATCTTTTGCTTCGGCGCCAATACGGCGTATTAACTTAGCGGTAGCATCAATAGTACCGCCCGTTGCTAGTAAGTCGTCAACAATTAGAACTTTATCATCTACGCTTAATGCATCTTGATGAATTTCTAAAGTATCTTGTCCATATTCAAGTTGATACTCTTGTGCAAAGACCGCTCTAGGAAGTTTTCCAGGCTTTCTTACCGGTACAAAGCCGATGCCTAAGGCAAAAGCTAACGGCGCACCAAATAAGAAACCTCTTGCTTCTGTACCCACAATCTTTGTAAATCCCTTATTTTTGTATTTTTCAACTAAGAGTTCAATTGTTAATGAGAAAGCCGCCGCGTCATCAAGTAGTCCCGTAACATCACGAAATAATATCCCCTTTTTAGGGTAATTAGGAACAGTATGAATTGCATTTTTTAATATTTGTATGTTTGTTTCAGTCATTTTTAATAAATATCAGAATAAGATGACTAAAGAATAAAGCAATTTGAAGTGATTTTATAGTGAATGACAAAGAGTATTTTCGATATTAAGCTGTGAAATGACCTTCATAAAATGACTTTCATCGATTGGCTTTGATATTATTTCAAAAAAAAGCTCTGCTACAGCAGATAAATTTAGTGTTTTCACATCCTGCGTTGTCATAAAAATAATAGGCTTTCGTTGAGAGCGCTCATGTAGTTGTATATTTTTAGAAAGCTGAATACCGTTCATTAAAGGCATTAAATGGTCGATAATAAATAGATCAAAGTCTTTATTTTTTGTTTTTTCAAAAGCATCTAAACCATTTAGTGCAACATCAACAGTATGGCCAGATTTAGTAAGCATGCCGCTGACTAAATCTAGTATCGGTTGTTTATCATCAACTATTAATATATGCATTAAGAAATTTCTCTATTTTATAGCTATTGAATTAAAGTAGTGAACATTAGAGCGTTTTAATATGATCGATTTATTATTTCAATGGAAATTATTACACTAGAAGAGTGTACCAACCCATCAACATCGGTAAAAGAGGCATTGCAACCAATGCGATGATTATTGCAAAAAAATAACGCTTAGAAAAAGCATCTTTAAAATCGTGTTGCTCTGACATGAGTCAACCTATATCGACTAAATTATGGCGCGCATTCTAGCTCAAGAGCAATCTAATAAGTAGTATTAATTGATCTAAATCAAATAATACCTCTTATTAAATTGTACTCAATAAAAATATAGGTAACAGCTATACTTGATCTCTTTAAAGAGGTAAACCAGCTATTACCTTTATTTTTATATCAATTAATGATTAACCACCACATTTTTTGGCTTTATCTTTACCTTCGCCACATTTTCCTTCACCACACTTGCCTTTCTTCATGGCTTTTTTACCTTCGCCACATTTTCCTTCACCACATTTACCTTTCTTCATGGCTTTTTTACCTTCGCCACATTTTCCTTCACCACATTTACCTTTCTTCATGGCTTTTTTACCTTCGCCACATTTTCCTTCACCACACTTACCTTCCTTCATGGCTTTTTTACCTTCACCACATTTACCATCTGCTTTCTTTTCATCATGAGCAACAATAGTCATAATATTATGGTCAGCAAACGGGTTTACCGCAGCTTTAGCTGGCAAAGTAACAAAAGCAGAAAATGCAAAGATACTCAATAATGTAACGATTGAAGATTTTTTAATTATATTCATCATGTTTTCCTAGTGTTATATAAGTTGTAAATAATGATAGAGCTAGTTTATCAGACCTTTAACAAGTGTAATAAATTTCATAATAAATTACCTATATTTATCATTCAAGGTCAGTTTTTATAATAGTATAATTTCTATTGAAATAAATGATCGTCACATAACGGTTATACCAATTGAATTAAAGTAGTGATCTAGTATAAGCGAGGGTAAATGTTCAATAGCAAGGCGCTTGAGTGAGTAATAGCGTGTTATTGGGATTGAAAGCAACGCAGGTATTGGATATGTAGACCGCCTTAGAATGATGAAAACGAATAATTACAGCGTTATATAATTAGAATAAGCAGTTAGTGAAATTTATGTCTTATATTTATCCTTTTACTACATAAGAAAGTAGACCACTTATTTAATCAAATTGGTATAACTTTATTTACAACCTAAAGAGCTAAGGCTGCTAGTCAAACTCAATCGTGCTGTTTATACTTAATTCGGTATATAATGCCTTTTTCCTACCTAGATAATTTCATACACGTTATAACATGCCTATAAAAGTTGATAAAATAATACTAGCACCAATGGAGGGAGTATTAGACCCTTTAATGCGAGAGTTGATTTGTTCGATAAATCAATATGATCTCTGTATAACGGAATTTATTCGCATTGTTGACCAGTTACTACCCAGTCACGTTTTTCATCGAATTTGTCCCGAACTCAAAAACAACAGTCAAACAAGTAATAATACCCCGGTTAGAATACAGCTGTTAGGACAAGATCCAAACTGGATGGCTGAAAATGCTGTCAGAGTAATTGAATTAGGCTCACAAGGTGTAGATCTTAACTTTGGTTGCCCTTCCAAAATGGTCAATAAAAACAGAGGGGGAGCCATCTTATTAAAAGATCCTGAGCAAATATTTAAAATTGTTTCAACGGTTAAAAACGCTGTTGGGCAGTCACATTGCGTTTCCGCAAAAATTCGGCTCGGATTTGACGATACTACCATGCTCGATGAAATTGTGGATGCTATTGAAAGCGCAGGTGCAAATCTATTAACCATACATGCTAGAACTAAAAAGGACGGTTATCGCCCTCCTGCACATTGGCACTTTATTAAAAAAATTATTGATAAATACACTATTGAAATTGTTGCAAATGGTGAAATTTGGGATAAAGGATCAGCACAATTATGCCTAAAAGCATCAAACGCCCAAAATTTGATGTTAGGTAGGGGCGCTCTTGCTTTACCCAATTTAGCGAATGTTATTCGTTTTAATGAACCCGTAATGTCTTGGGCTGAATTATGCATTTTATTACGAAGATATAGCGTAATAGAACTACAGGGTGACAAAGGCTATTATTTTTCTAGTCGGCTAAAACAATGGCTACGATATCTAAAATTACATTTTAAAGAAGCCGATAATTTATTTAATAATATTAAAACATTAAAAGACAAAGATGAAATATTAGCATTTATTGATAAATAGTTGACAAAAAAAAACCAGCCTTGCGGCTGGCTTTTATCAGAAAATAAAAGGGTAGATTAAATCGTTACCTTTTTACGTTCCGCTGTATCTTTAATAAAGCTCACCCAGCCTTTAGCCGCTTTACGCGTTTTAGGATCTTTGCTTGCTTTCATAATAGCTACATATGCTTGTTTATATTCTTCAAGATAAAAGTATGACTCAGCAATGCTCATATAAAGACGACCTTCATTTTTAACTCCAAGATCAAGCGCTTTTTTCAAAGCAACAATCGCCGGTTTAAATTGTTCGTCTTGTTTCAATAACATACCTTGCTTACTATAGTGTTTAGCTTCATTTGTCATTTTAGCTAATTCACCAAAGTATTTAGCTGCTTTATCAATTTCTTGAGCCGCATGCCACGCATTTGCTAATGTATATAAATTTTTATCATCACGTTTGACAACACCAGAAGCAATGTGTTTTTCAAGAAGAAGCGCAGATTGGTTTGGTATTTCAGCTTGCCCATAAAGACTTGCTAACGTTTTAATTTGCGCCTCTGTATCAAGAAAACCTTGCTTATAAGCTAAATCAAGTGTGGCTAATGCTTTTTCATAATCTTCAACTAGGGTATAAAACTGCCCTAATTGTACCCACCATTGTTTATTAGCAGGGAAAACTTGTACAACAGTTTCCAAAACATTAACAGATTCTTTAAACATCTTACGTTCATAATAAGATGTTATCTTAAGAATATACGGATTTTGATTATGTTTATCACCATAAGCAGCAATAGCATTATTCGCTGGCGTTATAACCTTATCTAAATCTTTCAAGGCATAATGTGCTTGTGCTATTTTAGTCCAAGTATCCCCATCAGATTTACCAGTAAAATCCATCCACATTTTATAATTTACGAGTGCACCTTTAAAGTCTTCGGTTTGCATTTGTAAATCAGCAAGTAACTTGATTGATTGATCCTGATCACCTTCATTTAGAAGGTCTGGAGCAACAGCAAGTTTTAAGTACTTAATAGCGTTTTGTTCTTCGCTGCCTTTTGATGCATACATCACAGCAATAAAACGAGAAACATAAGCCGAGTCATAGTCATTTTTAGCATTAATATCTAAAAGGATAACTAAAGCGCCAGGGATGTCATCAGCAGTGTATGCTTCAAACGCCTTAGCAACTTTTTTACCAACACTAGGACCAACGAGACGTGTTTTACGTTTTGTCTTCTCTGCTGTTTCTGCACCTGCAGCAACAGCATCTGAAGATAAAGGTAGTTGTACAACGACTAAAGATGCTGCTACAAGTAAAGATGTAAAAATCTTATTCATTACTGATTTCCTCCATCCATTTTAAAGTCAAGTTGAACTGATAAACCTTCTTGTCTTAATGGTTTCCCATCAACAACTTTTGGTTTGTACTTCCACTTACGAAGTGCACGTTTAGCTTCTTTATCAAATACACGCTTTGGATCTGCATCGATAACGTTAACATCTTCAACACCACCAATTTTATTAATGGTAAATGAAAGTTTTACCCAACCTTCTTTACCATCACGCGCTGCTTGTATTGGGTATTTAGGCTCAATACGTACAATAGGTGTTGCATCACCATCACGTCCAAAACCAGCACCAGGTGCTGACATACCAGCATTGGCTCCCGCAATTTGCACACCCGGCATATTAAAGGTGATACCACCGGTATTATTACTCGCTTCAGGCTCTGGAGCTTGAGGCGGCGGCGGCGATTTAGGCGGCGGCGGCGGCGGCGGTGGAACACGTCTGCGTTGTTCTGCAGCTGACTTAGGCGGCGTAGTATTAACTTCGACTATAATATTTTCAAGTTGCTCTTCCTTGTTTCTGTCACCGCTAGTAACAAGAAAGGCCATAAATGAAAAGAGTACAAAGGTTACCGCTGCGCCTAGTAGTAATGATACTAAAAAGCGAACCATAAGCTACCCCTTAGCTGCCGCAATAGAAATTCGATCTATGCCTGCATCTTTTATTGCATCCATCACTTTAACAACGATACCATGTTTTGCATCTTTGTCAGCTTGAATGATTACAACATCTGTTGGCTGCTCTGCTAATAATTTTTCAATTGTAGCGGCAACACGTTCGATGTCTACACGACGTTTATCTAACCAAATTTCGCCTGAGTCGTTAACTGCAACGAAAATATTGGCTGATTTTTGTTTACTTTGATTCGCAGCTTTTGGTTTATTAACTTCAATACCTGCTTCTTTTACAAAAGAAGTCGTTACAATGAAGAATATCAACATGATAAATACGATATCTAGCATCGGAGTCATATCTATCACTGCTTCTTCGTCTTCCCGAATACGTTTACGTGCCATTCGAATATCTCTCTAGTGATGAGGTAAACTGTCAACCAGTTTAGCCTTTGCCAATTTAACTTTAGCGTCTAATCTTGAACTAAAAAATACGCCTGATAAGGCCGCGACCATACCCGCCATTGTCGGGATTGTAGCCATCGATATACCAGCAGCCATTAGACGGGGATTACCCGTACCTTGTTGCGCCATCGTCTCAAAAACACCAATCATACCTGTAACTGTTCCAAGTAAACCAATGAGCGGACACATAGCGACCAACGTTCTAATGGTGATCATATTTCGTTCAAGCGAAGCGTTTGTTTCAGAAATCCAAGTTTCTCTGATGCGATGGGCATACCAAGACGTAGTATCTTCACGTGCATCCCAACTAGCAATAATGTTATCTCTTATTGCTGGGTATTCTTTACTTAAGAACACATAGCGTTCCATCATTAATACCCACATCAGAAAAAGCGCTAAGGCGACGAAATACAAAACATCTCCGCCTGTCGCAATGAAACTCCTGACAGATTCCCAGATTTCTATCAGGAATAACATTATTTAGACTCCTTCTCAGCTATCGCTGCGATTAAACCAGCACTTTGTTCGTCTAATTTTTGTAATACAGACTTGCTCTTACCCGCTACCACACTATGAATAAGAATTAGTGGTAATGCACAAATAAGACCTAGCGCTGTAGTAACAAGTGCTAAAGATATATTACCCGCCATAATTTTCGGGTCGCCAGTACCAAATAACGTAATTGTTTGGAACGTCATGATCATACCAATAACCGTACCTAATAGACCCATTAGAGGCGCTATAGCGGCAAACATTTTGATAAGGTTAATACC
>JBLHNB010000051.1:0-38539 GCA_047621305.1 Alteromonadaceae bacterium
GCAGGTTTTGATCAGTCTAAAAACCTCATCTACTGCGTTGCATTCAATCCTAATAGCTCGCTATTACTCAATCATGCATCTTGTAGCTAAAATTTTTAGCCATGTTCAAAATCACCCATCTTCAATGACCACCGGTATACATAATACAACCACTAACGCCATACAGATAGCTACTGTAAATCGACACGAACGAAGTGATACTCGACAGAGGCTTATACCTGCGTTGCTCACGACTTTAATTCAATGGATATTATTTTAATGATATTTACCGAAGAAAACATCGAGCTACCACAAATAAAAAAGCCAGAGCATAGGCTCTGGCTTTATCTATTTTACATTTTTCTTAAAAGTAACTTATCATTTAAAAATGAACCGTTCCAGTTAAGAAGAAAGTACGACCGTATAAGTCATAACCAGAAGAGGTAACCATGTTACCACGGTTAGATCCTGCTCCGATATCTACCAACGGCGCATCTTTATCAGCTACGTTTTGAATACCAAATGTTGCACTATAGTTATCTGAGTTATAACTTATAGAGGTATCAATATAAGTTGCACTTGGCGCAGAACATACGCTAGCTGTATTTGGATGGCCAGCTAAAGTGTTGTTTGGTTTATAATTTATAGAAGCATTAACACCTACATCACAAAACTGTGTAGCTGCAGTATCAGCATCAGCTTCTGTACCTGAAATAAAGCTTGCTTGGATCATCCAGTTCCAATCACCACTAGTTAAGTTTAAGGTTGAAACTAAGCGATGTTCAGGTGTACCAAAATCTCCCAATTGATCTTCAGCTTCTTCACCTTTAAAGATAGTTAACTCACGTTCAGTTTGTTTTGTATATTGGTTATTCCATCTTAAGTGTACTGGTAAACCCATTACATCTTCAAAATTCGTGGCATAATGTGTATTCACATCAATACCTTTTGATGTTTCTTCACCTATATTCAAAAATGAAGTATCAACTAGGCTTGGAAAGTTCACAGAATCAGGACGGCCACGCTGTTCTCGCTCTATACGAGAACAAAATGGACTACTTAAATTTTCAGAATTAAAACAGCGTATTAACATTGTTTGTGCTGAAACCTGACGAATAGTGTCTTCAACTTCCAAGCTAAAGTAAGTAATACCTAAGTCAAATTCAAAGTCACCATCAAACGTTGGCGTCCATTTAAATGACGCCGTAATATTCTCTGATGTTTCAGGTTTTAACTCAGCGGCATTACCACTAGCCGATGTTGGAATAGTGGGAACACCATTTAAACCTATCTCCGTATAATCAGCACCTGTTGCTGTACAGTTAGCTAAAATAGTTGCCGAGCGATCTTCTGCACTTGCATTGTAAGCACCATCAGTTTGCATATAGCCAGGAACAGAACATGGATCAGCACTACCTGATACGCCACCAAATTGGTTGGCAAGAAATTGTTCACGTAAATTTGGTGCACGAAAAGACGTACCGTATGAGGTACTGAACAACAAATCTTGCGTCGGTTTATAAGTAACACGGGCACGATTGGTAAGCTCATTTCCAAAATTAGACTCATCGGTATAGCGTAGTGCCAATTCAACTTCTAATAGTTCAGCCCATTCATGACCAACTAATATAGGTAAACCTACCTCACCAAAAAAATCCATAACATTACGAGACCCCTTCGTTGCCCCTTCTGTTAATGGATTTTCTGCAGCAATTAACCCCGTAGCACCTAACATATCACCCGCTGAGTTAATGGTATCATTACGATATTCCATACCAAATGAACCTGATGCAATACCACCACTGCTAAACTCAAACAAATCACCTGACATAAATGCCGAGAACATTGCTTGTTCAACAGTCGTAGTATTAATACGTGTACCAACTAAGAAGTCTCTTTCTGCTTGTGTAGCAAAAGTACCACCACCGTATGCGCCCCCCGAAAATATCGAAGGAGCAAATATATCTACAGGTACACAAGGATTTGGTGTTATAAAGCCAATACCACCTGGTGCATTAATACCACAAATAGCATTACCCGAATTATCTAAACGTAACGTACCCATTGCAAGCGCTAAATTAGTTTCATTCATTACTTGTTGATTTTGATCACCAACACCACGGTCATATGAAGCTGACATTTCATAAGACCAGCCATTATTTTCTAGCCATTCGCTAGTAAAATCACCACGTAAGCCGGTTACAAAACGAAAATGATTCAATTCTACATTACGTACTTGTGCAAGATCTTCCAAAGTAACTATGTTAGAAGCGTCATTTGGAAAAGGGTTTAATGGATTATCGACTAAATGATGTGAACCATCGGCATTAACGACTAAATTACCATTTCCATCTTCATGAGGGATCATGCCAGGGGCTGTTGGAAAAATTTGCTCCGTAGATGCAGTGTTCGTTAAGCTACGGTGAAAATAATAGCCTTCATAAAATATTTCTTCGTCACCACCAAACCAATCTGGCATATAAGCGCCATTCAACGCCAGTGAATAACGGGTAACTGGCTGGACTAAATCAGCTTGCATACGATCAATGCCATCACCATGTTTTACAGAATAATCTTTACGTTCACGTTGATTACCGGTATTGATATCGACATTAGGATCAGATGGAACTGGTAAACCGAAAGCTGAACTATAGTTTGGAATACCTACATCTGTTTGGCCTGGGGTGTAAAAGAAAGCAAAATCACCTGTTGGTGAATTAGCACTGCTACCAAACTCTAAAACGCTGTTATCCCAAAAACGGCTTTCACAAGTTGCGATTTTCTCGCCAGCCTCTGTCCTACGAATTTTTTTAATACAATCTGTACGATCTTTAACCGCAATACGTTCTCTATCATAATAAGAACCTGAAATGGTAAACTTAGCTTTCTCACCTTCAAAACCGGTAATAAATGAGAAGTCTGAGGTTTTACCACCACCCTGTTCAGTATCAGACATATAACCTGACACTTCAAAACCATCAAAGCTTTGCTTTAAAATAATGTTAATTACACCGGCCACCGCATCGGCGCCGTATATTGAAGAGGCACCTTCAGTGATAATTTCAACGCGATCAACCATAGCTACTGGTATTAAACCAATATCAGGTTGCGACGGAGCACCACGTACACCTGACGCACCAAGGCGGCGACCATTGAGCAAAATCAATGTTCGTTCTGCACCTAAGCCACGTAAGCCAATGTTAGATGAACCCACACCACCAGTTGGTGGTGGCTCTGAGGCATTTGAACCACCTGAGTTAGAGTTGAAAGAGGTATTCATTTGCTTACCGTTGGCCATTGACGTATTTTGCAATAATTCTGCAACTGTACGAACACCGGTTTTAATTGCTTCATCGCCTGTTATGACATGAACAGGCGCGGCATTTGCGAATTCTTGTTTTTTAAGACGTGAACCTGTAACTGATATACGTTCAACTTCTTCTTCCGCCCCTGCTTCTTCAGCAAAAGTAGGTAGTGATAAAAAGGATGCTGATACGGTTGTGAGCAAGGCGTATTTAATCGCCTTTGCTATAGGTGATGTTTTAATCATGCTTATTTCCTCTGATGTTTTATAATTATTAAATTCGCTCATCTACTCTTTTTATTTAACATTTATATCGCTATTAAATGTTTATGAGTCAAACTTCACTTTCTAGACTAATGTTTTATTGCACAAATTAAAATCATTAATATTAATAACAAATGTTACGACCCCCTTTCGCGTAAAGATTACAATACAAAGCAGTTAATAAATAGTCACTATATAGTAACAATCTAGTGCGTAAATCGTGCTTAATCAACTGAACTACCTGCTTTTTAGCCAGACTCAAAGGTGACTTTGGCTAAGAACAATATAATATAAGAATAAAAAATTCTGAATGAGTATAGGCAGCTTTTTAAAATAAAGATAATATAATTATCAATAACTTAATGTTTTACTCATAAGTTCAATGTGGAAAGTAAATAAAACGAAAAAGCATATCGTTTAGCAAGTTAATTAGGTTTATACATTGACTTATAATCACAACAAATGCTCTTATATTTTTAAATAATACTAACGAGTACATTTATGAAAAAATTATTATCAATAGGTTTTGTATTAATTTATTTCCTATCTACCAATACCTTAGCTAATAACAAAGAAGTACCACTTTTAATTACTCACCTGAAAAATACGACACCTATCATCAATGACCTAAAACAATTAACCGATGAAATAGGTAGCAGAATGACAGGTTCTCCAGGTAATATAAAAAGTATTGAATGGGCACTGAAAAAATTTAAAACAGCAGGTGTAGAGGCACATAAAGAAAGTTTTGTTATGCCACGAGCGTGGTCAGAACTCAGTAATAAGGTCAAAGTATTTAATGACAACATCAATTTCTCTCCTAACGTTGTCACCATGCCATTTACCAGCAAAACACAACACAGTGGTTTAAGCGCACCTCTGATTGATTTACAAAAAGGTGATAAAGACGCCTTTTTAAAAAATAACAATCTTAAAGGTAAATGGTTACTTATTGAAACGGCATTGCTAACCGATGAAAGTGGTGTTCACGGTTTATTTCAAGAATACTTAGATGCTGTAGATATCGAAGGCTCTGCAGTTAAATTAGGAGCGGCAGGTATTATTTATATGTCATCACGCCCCAAAAACTTGCTCTATCGTCATTTACCCAGTAACGGCGCAGACAATAAATTGCCGATTATCGTTATGGAACGCGAAAGTGCCTTAAAAGCGCAACGCTTATTGGCACAAGGTCATCAATTATCACTTACCGCTCAACTTAATATTTCAGATGAGTCTTCATATACCGCTGATAATGTTATTGCTGAAATTAAAGGCAGCACCTACCCCGATGAAATTGTCTTGATCAGTGCCCATATTGACTCTTTTGATTTAGGTACTGGCGCTTTAGATAATGGTGCTAATGTAAGTATGATTATCGATATTGCCCGTCAAATGCAAAAACTTAATATCAAACCTAAACGTACCATTCGGTTTGCTCTTTTTAATGGTGAAGAACAAGGTATTTATGGTTCTTATGGCTATACACTAAAGCATGCTAACGAATTAGATAAACACATAATGACCACAACCATAGATTTAGGTACAGGAAAAATTAACGGTTTTTATACTAACGGACGTGAAGAAATTACCGCTGCATTAAATAAAGTTTTAGAGCCCGTTCAAGATTTAGGCCCCTTTACACATATTAATGAAGCCGTTGTTGGCACCGATAACTATGATTTTATGATGCAAGGTGTCGCAAATTTAGTTGCCGACCAAGGCAATGCCAACTATGCCTCAAACTATCACGCCCAATCTGATACTTTTGATAAAGTTGACCAAAAACAACTTAAACTCAATGCAGCCATAATCGCTGCATTGACGTTAGGTTATGCCAATATTGAAAACGTCACTTGGCAACGCCAAAGTTCGGCACAAGTGGTTAACATGGTAAAAGAGTTTAATATTGAAGCATCAATGAAAACTTTTGGTTTGTATAAAAGTTGGACAAATAATACTCGAGGCATTAAGCATTAAATAACTTAACAATAACGCAGCTCTGCTTTAACAGTAAATTTAGCAGAGCTGCTCGTATTGAATTACCACAGTTTAAAAGTTTATAGCTAGAGATAGATTGGTCTATAAACAGATAAATGTTAAAATACAACCTTCTGTGGCGTAGATAATACTTAAGATGACAAGGCTTTACTTAGTGAATAATAACGATAACAACTCAACTAAAAACTTTCATAATAAGCCAGCAAAAGCAGGCGGTTTATCATCATTAACGTCAACACTTAAACACATTATTAAAAGTCAGCAACCCAAAACCAATCTAAAAAATTTACTCTTAGCAAATACTACCGACGGGTTCGATTGTCCAGGCTGCGCTTGGGGTGACAAACAAGCAGGCTTTTTACATTTTTGTGAAAATGGTGCAAAAGCAATCGCTTGGGAGTCTACGTCAAAAACTACCGATGCTGAATTTTTTGCACAATACAGTGTTAGCCAATTATTAAAACAAAGTGACTACTGGCTAGAATATCAAGGGCGGCTAACCCAGCCATTAAAATATGATGCCAAAAGTGATCATTACCAAGCGGTGAGTTGGGAAGACGCGTTTGAACTTATTGCCCAGCATTTAAATAATTTAAGCTCACCTAACCAAGCAGAGTTTTATACCTCCGGACGAGCCAGTAATGAAGCGTCATTTTTATATCAATTATTTGGACGTATTTACGGCACCAATAACTTTCCCGATTGTTCAAATATGTGCCATGAAGCCAGCGGTGTTGCGCTAAAAGAAACCATAGGTATTGGTAAAGGTACGGTTGTATTGGATGACTTTGACAAAGCTGATGCTATTTTTGTTTTTGGTCAAAACCCGGGAACTAACCATCCTCGTATGATGAATGCACTACGTTCAGCCGCACGTAAGGGCTGTAAAATAGTCACCTTTAATAATTTAAAAGAAGTTGCCCTTGAGCGCTTTGCCAGCCCGCAAGATCCAATAGAATTATTAACACCGAGTGCCACTAAAATTAGCCATCGTTATTACACCCCTAAATTAGGTGGTGATATGGCCGCGATCAGAGGAATGGTCAAGGTTATTTTGACACAAAACCAAAATAATATTGAGCAGCAATCCCCCGAAATTATCGACTTTGAGTTTATTCAAACCCATAGCGTAAACTTTAAAGATTATGCCGACCAAGTAGCTAAAACCTCTTGGTATGATATTGAGCAACAATCAGGTTTGTCACAACAAGAAATTACTGACGCTGCTAATATTTTTATAACCGCTGAACACGCCATTTGTACGTGGGCAATGGGAATTACTCAACATAAGCATTCGGTGATCACCATTCAAGAGTTGGTTAATTTACAACTATTAAAAGGCAATATAGGTATCGATGGTGCTGGACTTTGTCCGGTACGCGGTCACTCTAATGTGCAAGGAAATCGCACCATGGGGATTAATGAACAACCTCCTCAGAATTTTTTAGATCAACAAGCACAAGTGGTTCAACATGCCATGCCCCAAAAATCCGGCCATAATGTCTATTACGCACTCAAAGCACTATTAAATAAACAGAGTAAAGTGCTGATTTGCTTGGGTGGTAACCTTGCTCAAGCAGCGCCTGATACTGAAAAAACACATCAAGCGCTTAGAAACAGTGAGCTCAATGTCCAGATTTCAACCAAGCTAAATCGAAGTCATTTATTAATCGGCAAAGATGCATTAATTCTACCTTGCTTAGGCCGTACTGAAATTGATCGACAAGCCGGTGGCGAACAAAAAATCACCGTAGAGGACACATTTTCCATGGTACATAGCTCAAAAGGTAAAGTAGAGCCTCTTTCGAGCTTAATGCGTTCAGAAACTAATATTGTTGCGAATATTGCTCAGGCCACCTTAGGTAATAAGACCATTGACTGGCAAGCAATGACAGATAACTATACCAACATAAGGCAATTAATCGCCAATGTTGTGGATGGCTTTGAGGATTATGAGCATAAGCTAACCCAACCCGGCGGGTTTTATTTAGGTAACAGTGCCCGCGATAAGGTTTGGCATACACAATCTAAAAAAGCGCAGTTTACTGCTAACCCATTACCCAAAAACATCCTGCATTTAGATGAAGAACAATTGCAACAGGCCAGTCAAAACAGTCAAAATGAGCACAAGCCCAATACGATTTTCACCTTACAATCATTGCGTTCTCATGATCAGTACAACACCACCATTTATGGTATGAATGATAGATATCGCGGTGTAACTAACGACAGAAAAGTACTGTTTATTAATGCCCGTGATGCTCAAAAACTGGGCTTTGACGATGGCGATTTAGTTGATATAACGTCTATCTGGCATAATAATCAAACACGAAAAATTTGTGATTTCAAAGTGTTCTTTTATCAAATCCCAAGAGGCAATCTAGCCGCCTATTACCCAGAAACTAATCCTTTAGTACCCCTTGACAGTTTTGGCGATCGCTCTTATACACCAACATCAAAGGCTATTGCTGTGATATTAACAAGAGCGACCAGTAAAAGGATTATCTAAGAGTTGTGTTTCATTTCGTTTAATTGAATTTACTTTGATTTAGTTTGATTTAATTACTTTACTAAAACCGATATTTTAAGAAGCTTCTGGGGATAGTCGCCATTGCCCATGATAAACGTTAAACGAATTGTCTTTAACAAAACAAATCAACGTTAGATCAAACCGTTTCGCTGCAGAAATGGCAAGATCTGACGGAGAGCCCACTGAAATTAGAACACTAATGCCTGACATCACCGCCTTTTGAACTATTTCAAAACTTAATCGACCACTGACCACGACACAACAGGGTTGAGACTTAAATTTTTCATTTTTCAGTTTGTCTCCTAATAATTTGTCTACCGCATTATGCCGACCAATATCCTCATACAGACTGATAAAGCGCCCTTGAACGTCAAACAAAGCCGCGGCATGACAACCTCCTGTTTGTTGAAAAACCCGTTGTTGTTGCTTCATTATTTCAGGCATTTCATAAACGTCACTTATTGATAACCAACCTCTATCATTATTAAGTTGAGGAGGATTTTTTAATTCGAGTGATTTTAAAGAGGTCGTGCCGCACAAGCCACAGCTACTATAGGTTACTTGATAACGCTCTAGCGTATTAATTGTCGGTAAGTAATCGTTAATCAATCTTACTTCCCAAAGGTTACTATTATCATCATCCGCCTCTAAAGCAATATGATCAACTTGTTGATAATGAGTAATAACACCTTCTGACAATAATAAACCCAGGATCAACGCCTCATCATCACCTGGCGTGCGCATGGTAATAGAGAACACTTGTTCTTTATCAATATTATCTTGTTGCCAAAATAGCCGGATTTGCATGGGTTGCTCAACAACGACATGATCATTGGTTAATTGTCGACTGTTATTTTGATAGCGAAATTTACTAATTTGGGTCACTGCTGAACCCTTACTAATAACGTGTTCTAATTGATATTTTTGGCTCATAAATACTTTAAAGATGTGAAATACACTTAACAATATACGCGCTCACCGCCCCAGTTAAAAGGGAAAGTAGGCTTAAAAAATTTCACTAAATTAACAATAAGTACCTATTACGCTACGCTTTCGTCTTTTTATTAGTAGGTATATAACGCGTGATTTTGACTTTACTCGCTGATATCGTCAAAGTAGCATTACATATTCGAACAAAATAGACTTATCAGCATGAATTTATTATCAAACAAAAAGCCCCACCGTTACCGTTCCATATTATCTCTGGCAGTGTTTATTGGTCTAGGTTTAATCGCTTCAGGGTGTCAACCAAACCAATCGACTCCGAAGGCTTCCGATAATACGGCAAGTAGCGATATTAGTAGCAATACGAGTAGTGATACCATAAGCAAAAGCAATAACTACCAACGTGCGATTGATATCGCCAAAAATACGATTATCACCGATACACATATTGACGTGCCCTACCGTCTTGAAGAGAAATTTGAAAATGTTGGCAATCATACTGACAGTGGTGATTTTGATCATCCAAGGGCTGTTGCTGGTGGCCTAGATGCTCCTTTTATGTCAATTTATATCCCCGCAGAACTTGAGAAATCAGGGGGGAGCAAAGTGCTTGCAGATAAATTGATTGATATGGTTGAAGGGTTGGTTAAAACCTCTCCAAATAAATTTGCTTTGGCATATTCTACTCAAGCGTTAGTAGATAACTTTTCCAAAGGACTGATCTCTTTTCCTATGGGTATGGAAAACGGTAGCCCTATTGAAGGAGACTTCACCAATTTAACCCATTTCTATCAACGTGGTATTCGCTATATAACACTAACGCATTCAAAAGCTAACCACATTTCAGACTCTTCATATGATACTAATCGCCCCGCAAAAGGTTTAACCCCATTTGGTAAAACCTTAATCACAAAAATGAATAATATCGGCGTGATGGTCGATGTTTCTCATATCTCTGATGATGCTTTTTATCAAGTCATGGAGATCAGTAAAACTCCCGTCATTGCTTCTCACTCATCTGCTCGACATTTTACCCCTGGTTTTGAGCGTAACATGAGTGACGATATGATTAAGCTACTGGCGAAAAATGGTGGCGTTATTCAAATAAATTTCGGCTCAACGTTTATTTCACAAACTTCAATTGAAAATAACAATGCCTTTAAGGCCGCTGTAAAAGCTTTTAGTGAAAATAATACGTTGGCAGCTGATAGTGATGAAGTAACAAAATTTAGCGAAGAATATCGTCTGAAAACGCCATTTGTATTCGCCAATTTAGACAATGTACTTGATCACTTCGACCATGTGGTAAAACTTGTTGGTATTGACTATGTCGGTATTGGTTCTGACTATGACGGCGTTGGTGACAGTTTGCCCACTGATTTAAAAGATGTTGCTTCTTATCCTAATTTAATCGAAGGGCTATTAAACCGAGGATATAGTGAACAAGCTATCAAAAAAATACTCTCTGGTAACTTACTAAGGGTATGGAAAGCCGTTGAAGTATATGCTGAGCAACACTAGCTGATTTGTTTTTTAGTCATGTGTGGTAGCGAGCAGAGTCTCATCTTATCGTCCTTACTATCGCTTCATTGTTATCAGTGCATTACTATCAATGCACTGCTATCAATGGATCATTATCCGTTCATTACTATCCGCTTATTTATGCATAGAGAGGATATTTTACAAAATACTTATTGAACATTTCCTTTTATAGAACCAAACTACAATGATGTTTATTTTGTGTGATTTATATTATGTCTATTCAATGGGTTGCTCATCGTGGCGAATGCCAATCAAAGATTGAAAATACCTTATCAAGTATTAATGATGCGATTAAAAGTGGCATCACAAATATAGAAATTGACGTACAACTCAGTAAAGATGGTATCCCGGTTTTATTTCATGATCGAAATTTAAGTAGAATGGCCAAACGAAATGATACAATTACAGCATTAGATTCAAGTGTAATTCAACAATTGATACTAGCACCAGATAACAATGCTCATCTTGATCAAAAAACAGATAAAATACCCACATTGAGTGATGTGGTTACACTCATTGGGCAACATCCAAAAATAACCTTATTTGTTGAAGTAAAAAAAATTAATTTCCTCACCTTTTCCTACCAGAACGTCTACAAAAAAATA
The DNA here is from genome assembly GCA_047621305.1 of Alteromonadaceae bacterium. Taxonomy (GTDB): domain Bacteria; phylum Pseudomonadota; class Gammaproteobacteria; order Enterobacterales; family Alteromonadaceae; genus Colwellia_A. Next base: position 11,171 of record JBLHNB010000051.1, read on the forward strand.
GTTGATACCCTCAATCCCATATTGTCGCAAACGGTAATCATCAGTTTTTCCTACCGTTTTTTAATGCTCTGTCGTCATCAATGCCAACAAAATATCGGCTATGTTTTACCAAGCTGGCAGCAGTTTAATAAAAAAATGTTAACAAAGTTACAACCTAAATATATATTTTGTGATGAGCTGATCATTCCTAAAACGTTTCAATTTAAAAACACCACTATTCACTGGGTTCTTTATGAAATAAGCGATATATCGCAAGCTAAGTATTATGTCAACAGAGGGGTTCAATATTTAGAAAGTTTTCATACAGGAAAATTACAACAACAATTATCAAGCGACTTATTCTGAGCGAATATCAGTATATAAATAATAGTTAAAAAACATACAAATTTATCACTTTAAAAGTGCGGTAAATAATATTTATGCCTATATTTAATGTTAATTAACAATGATTAACTTTGTTTTATTCTATTTTGTTCTGTTTTGTTTGGAGATTAAATGAATATTTTTAGAGATCTAAGCGTTAAATTTAAAATACTTCTGATACCAGCCGTCGGCTCTATCGGCTTCATCTTCTATTTATTAATAAGTATGTATACATTAAGTAGTGCCGTCGAATTATTAGATAATGCACAAAATGTGCGTTTCCCTTTACTACAAACGTCAGAAAAAAATTTAGTATTGTTAGATAAAATAAAAAAAACACTGAGTGCAGCTGTCGCTGAAGGTGAAGCAGAATTGCTCGATGAAGCAAATAATATGGCAAAGCAAATAAAAGAAAATTTTAATAAATCCGTTGGTGTTGATGGTCAAACAGCGAGTTCCATAAGGTCATTAGAAAAACAATTTACAGCATATTATGAGATAGCCCATCAAATGTCTTTAGAAATGGTTAATGGTACCGCTGATTTTTCTACCATGGCAAGCCGTGGTAAGACCATGTCGGAACAACTACTTGCATTACAAAAAGATCTTAATCGTTTTCAAAGTGAGCAAATGATTTCCTTTACTCATGCTTTTAAAGAAGTAAATGAAAAAGCAAATACAACAACAAATATCGGAATTGTAGCCGCGATTTTGACCATTACCATTCTTTTTAGTGTTGCATTTTCAATCAGTAATACCATTTGTCACAACCTAGCAAAGGTGGTTCACTCCTTTAAAGGCATAGCCCAAGAGAATGGGGATTTAACGGTACGTATTCAAACAAATAGTAAAGATGAAATTGGCGATTTAGTTTTCTGGTTTAATTCTTTTATGAATAAATTACAAGAAGTTATAAAACAAATTGTTGAAACCGCACAGCCATTAGCACAAACAGCCTTAACGGTTGATGAGCTTTCAGGCTTATCTAAAACCTCTGCTGATCAACAAATGCAAACCGTTGAAGAATCATTATTGTCAGTACATGAAATGAGTCAAAGTGTTGCATCGATTACCAGTAATGCCTCTGATGCAGCAGATGCCGCTAAAAAAGCGAATGGTGAAGCAGAAAAAGGCCATATGGTCGTTAACGATACAATAACGGGCATTCGTGAACTTGCTGATAATGTAACTGAGTCAGCGGGTGCAATACTGAAACTACAAGAAGATACCAATCAAGTGAATCAGGTACTAGAGGTCATAAAAAGTATTGCCGACCAAACCAATTTATTAGCACTAAATGCAGCTATTGAGGCTGCTCGTGCGGGCGAACAAGGTCGTGGCTTTGCTGTGGTTGCTGATGAAGTACGTAACTTAGCTTCTAGAACTCAAGAGTCGACTAAAGAAATCAATCAAATTCTAACTCAGCTACAAGAAGCAGCGCAATCAGCTGTTTCTACCATGGAAAAAAGTAAAGTTCAAGTTGAAGGCAGCGTTGCAAATGCTCTTAAAGCAGGTGATAGTCTTTCAGCAATAACGGAAACCGTTAATCTTATCTCTGATATGAACAGCCAAATTGCTGTAGCCACTGAAGAACAGCATCAAATATCTAATCTAATGGTAACCCATGTTGAAAATATTAAACATCGCGCAGAGGAAGCCTCTGTTGTATCAGAAAAAATGAATACGGTGAGTCATAATCTAGCTGATTTAGCATCAACTCAAGAGAAAATAACGAAGTTATTTAAAGTTTAGGAAGTATTAATTAATACAATACATTAATACTTCTAGGCGTTTAAAGGATAAGGGGTAGTGCATCTAGAGCATCCCTTCTGCTAATACAGAACCCACTTAGTGAGCGGGGTATTATTTAGAAGACCACGAGCTGATGTTCACCGCGTCACTGTTCCTAATCACCTTGGTATTATACTTATTTTCGGATCATAGCTATATCGCCATACTTACCAACATTATTTGCAAAATACCTATTAGAGCAAAATGTCATAGCTAGCTATGAGTCAATCAACGCCTTGCCCTATAATATTTTTCCTGCGCACAACAAGATCACAAACTTAATGGAATGGCTATTACAAGTTTAGTCATGCTATTGAACAAACTGAACTAAAACGTGTATGTGATTTTCATCTAAGCCTAAGAGATGTAATAATACGTATCTCGCAGATATCACTTACGTTTGGACTTAAAAAGGCTGATTATATCGAGCTGTAGTCGTGGTTTTATTGTCAAGAAAAGTCGTGGGTGGCAGCATGAGTTCACGGAGAATGGTTCACGGATGAAAGTTCAGTTGGTTTGTGATGCGTTAACGATAGTATTTAACCATGGTATTTAACCGTATAGACCAAGTGCAGGATTAATTTTTCATAGCTCAGAGGCTCTAACATGTTAATAGAAATATGTTAGCCATAACACCATTAAAGGTAGAACAAAGGTATTAAAGGCAACTAAACGTAAAAGCACGCTAACAAAAAGAAGTGTTATAAAATGGGAAAACTACAATAAGTAGATCAAAGCTTTCCTCATTGGAGGTTATGAATAAAATTCTAAACCATTTGAAGTAGACCCAAACCTAAATTAATAACATCTAGGTTTGAGTCTTTTAATCATTTAAAAAATAAAGTCTACACCAAATGTTACGGCATCTGAATCACCATGATACGCCCAACCAGATGTCGCATGGCCTTGATCAACAAAGTGATCGTATTGAACTTTAAAAGATGCATTAGGTAAAAAATTGTATCTTAAACCATAGCTTGCAATATAATGCTCTTCTAAGTTTTCAGTCGCTCCTGGGCCTTTAGTACGTTCATGATCTGCCTTAGAGTAACTAATATAAGGTTGATAATCATCAAGATTATAAACTACAGATACGAGGTAAGTTGGAAATTCAGTGCCAACAGCATCATCATATTCAACAAAATTCCAATCAAATAAAAGAGTAAATGATGCAAGGTTTACACTACCACCAAAACCAATAAATTTTTGAGAAAATGGTGTGTAATCATCTATACTACCATCTTGTTGGATCGTCTCTCTGTCTCGATCATTTTGAAAATAAACAAAGCGAACATCAAAATTATCTCCTGACATATTCCAATTCATACCGACAATGTCAGTCCAAAATTCATTAACGGTTCTAGCACTACCACCATATAGTTTATTGTAATAAAGCATTTCAACATTATCATTTGAATATTCATTACCATAAAAAGCGGAGATAGTATTTGAGTAATCACCTAATTCAAAATCATACATTGCATGTATGCCGTTAAACTGTGTGACTTGCCACCAATACAGATTTGAAGGTGGGCGCATCCAAGGATATGCATAACCGACTTCTGAGAACTCAGAAAAATAATACATCGGGATATTTCTGCGTCCAGCCATTAACGTTAACTTATCTGTCGCTTGATACGTTAAATAATACCAGTCGAATTCAGGACTATAATCATCAACACCTTTAGCCACAAGTTGTGCTGTAACTTTTAAGCCCGTACCTAGTTCAGCAACGGCTTGAAGTGCAAAAATTGATTCCGCATTAAAGGTTATATCATTCGTGTATTGGCCAACATCATAAAAATCGGCAGTTAAAATTTCATCTCTTGTTTGCCCTGGGTTTAAAGGATCATCAACTGTTCCTAAGGTTTTTCCGCCAATAATAGATCCATAACCACTGAATTTAACTTCTGCTACTGTCGCAGAAGAAAATAGAGCGCCAAAAAACATTGCTATCGTTAATATTACAATTTTCATCTTCTAGCTCCTATTTAAAATGTTGCAACAACTTTCACTGCACTGGTTACTGCAGAAGAGTCGATATAACTAATAGCATCTTTATTATCAGCTATTGCGGAAATTATTTCACTTGCAGAGCTCATCTCCTGAGGAGGTACACCCTTTCCCGTGAACATCATTTTTGACCAATAAGCATTTACCTGATTACTCGACTTATTAAGTACTTTATCATTAAAAACAGCACGCGTTGGGTCACTTTGGTTAGGACCTATCAAAATGGCTATCCGTCCGTTGCTAAATGATTTGTTTTTGCCGAGAAATAATTTTTTTATATCATTATTATCAAAAGACGACGTATTATCAGGATGAACAACAACTGAAACTTCAGCTATTGCCGTGTTGATAAATAAGAAGGTTGCAATGAGCAATCCAAATACCGCCAGCCACTTTGAGTTTTTAAAGCTATATAACATATTTAATTCCTTAGTAATATTTTTTTAAAGAAAGTTATCTTTAGTTTTGCATTTATTCTAATGCTTGATTTAAAGCGTAGAACTAAGTATCAAAATTGCAAATTATTAATATTTTTTATTTGTAACTAAAACAATTGTTTGTATAAAAAACAAAAAAAAATTTAGCTTATCCATTTCAGCTTTCCACCGTAAATACCGGCCTTTTAGTACCGTATTTGATTGCGGTAAATAATATTTAAAATTAAGATCAAGTAACCACCTTTAGGGCAACCTGCCAACCATCACAACGCTCTATTGAAAATTGTCCTTGGCTAATTATTTTCCCAGAACGATCACAAACAAGCGATCTTGAACTACTTCCGCCTTGATCAATACCTAAAATACATTAGGGCTTGCCTCGTAAAATAATGGCCTTGGTCTACACTGATTATAGACACGTTATACAGGTATGGGATGGAAGTATATGAAAGGTGTTCCTAGTTCGTTAGTAAAAACATGGTTGTTTATGGTGCAAAGTAATGACCCTAAACTAGCGACTCAAAAATTTTATGCATATCAAAAAATAAAACAATTATTTGGCAGTATTAATATGGCTGAAATTTACCTAGAACAATATGAAGATGAAGATATTGAAGTGATGATTATCTAATATGCGTGTAAAAAGGTTATTTTATCACATTGACCTACACTGTCTATTTTTCGCCAATATTGATGATGATTGAAACAATAATAGTGAAAAAATATGACTAATAGCAACTGAAATAATTAATCACTTATTCAAGACGGTATAAATAACCATACATGCGTTACTCACATCGATGTGAGTACTTAGTTTTTTCTGGAACTAAAACCTGTACTTTCAATCTCAATAGTCGGCTATTCCTCATTCAAGCACCTTGTTATTGAATATTTGCCCTTGCTTATAATTGATCGCTACTTTAATTCAATTGATATAACCTAAACACACCTACACTTTATAAAAAGTAGTGATTATTTAGAAAAAAAAAGAGTAACTTTTAGCGAAATAGTTACTCTTATCTTCGAAATTAATTTATTTATTCAATATTCCGTCAACAGTACCTTGTGCTAAACCGTGATAACCAGGACGAGCTTTTTTATAAACATCTTCTGCCCAAGCTTTCCCTTTAGCCGTTACCGCTAACTCTTTATATAAAGGAACAATTAACTTACGACGTCCTATAGCAATTAAATATTTAGCCATTTCAGGATAAACAACGTCATAACCGACTCTGATTGATAATAAATACCATGCATGTGCAATTTCGGCATTTGAACTGTGGGTTAAATTAAAATCATTATCGAGCTTGGCCATCAATTCTGTTTTTATATCAAAGGGTAAATTATTAATAAAATGAAGCCACTCATGTAAGGTCCACTTTGCCGTTGATAATTGCGCTATTTGAATCTCATTTGCTAATAATTGATTAATACTCTCATTGATAATAGTGAAAGCATCTGATTTTGGTTTTGGTACATAGCTAGGTAAACCCTGCTCATAAATCCATTCGTTGACGACCTTGTCACTAACAATATTAGGGTATTTATGTGTTAAATTTTCTTTTAAATAGATAACAAAGTTTGCTGTACCTAAACTTTCAAAAGCGTGATCATTAAAATATTTAAGAATAAAGGGGTCAAAACGTTCACGACCAAATTTTTCTTCTAAATAGATTAAAAATAATTGTCCTTTTACATAAGGTACACCTGAAAATGCATCATCAGGATCACGGCCTTTTAAATCAATATAAAGCTGTGTATCACTCGGCGCTAATTCTGCAATTTCGTAATTAAGATTTTGTGCACCAAGTGCTTGTTCCATGATTGCGCGTTCATTACCAAATACAGATTCCATAATGCGATTTTCAACATAACTGGTAAAACCTTCGTTTAACCATAAATCTCTCCAACTCTCATTAGTCACTAAATTACCAGACCAAGAATGGGCAAGTTCATGAGCGATTAAGTTAACTAAGCTTTTATCACCAGCAATAACGGTTGGTGTAATAAATGATAAACGTGGATTTTCCATTCCACCAAAAGGGAAACTAGGCGGTAAAATAAGTAAATCATAACGTCCCCAACGATAAGGACCAAAGATTTTTTCAGACTCGTCAATCATCGCTTGGGTATCGTCAAATTCTGCCACCGCAGCGTCCAAAATAATTGCTTCAGCGTAGATACCTGTTTGAGCGCTCATTGCTTTAAACTTTAAATCACCAACACCAATGGCAATCAAATAAGACGGAATAGCTTGTGGCATAGAAAACGAGTAATCACCATCTCGAGAGGCATTAGGAACATTATTAGCACTCATCACTGCTAATAAATCTTCGTCTGTGGTTATACGCGCATTATAGGTTGTTCTTACACTAGGAGTATCTTGTATTGGGATCCAAGAGCGCGCATGTATTGCCTGATTCTGACTAAACATGAAGGGTTTTAATTTCCCTGCCGTTTGCTCAGCTGCTAGCCACTGCAAACCTGACGCTTTTTCTGTTGAATGATAATAAACCCTTAATTTTTTCGCTTTAAACTGTGTATTAATCGTGAGTTTTGAACCTAATACATCATCTCTTTTTGCAAGATGATAAGTCACTCCAAACCACTGGCCATTATTGTTTTGTGCCATGATCCTATGTATCACTAAATCTCGCGTATCTAAAACGACTGGTTGCGTTTTATCACTTAACCATTTTAATGATAATTCAGCAAAACCACTTAATGATTTTTTATCAAAGTCGACGTTTAGATCTAAGTAAATATGTGTAGTTGTTACTTGTTCGTAGTTAGCATAGGTATAAGCGTCTTCTTGTTGCGCCCATAAAGAACTGCTAACCAGCACAAAAAGTGCTGTAACAAAATGTGAAAGTAATTTCATAAAGCGTGATATCCGATTTTATATTGACCTAAGTGATTTAGGTATATGCACAAAAATAGGCCTGTAGATTAAGGTAACCTACAGGCCTATTCAACTATTATTGTTATATATTGTTATAATTTCGTAATTTATAAAACTTTTAAGGTTTATCCATACGGATAACAACTCTACGGTTTTTATCACGTCCTAAAATATTTTCATTTGAGGCGACATGACGCTTTTCGCCATAACCTTTGGCTTCAATTCTGCTGGGGTCAATACCATTTTCAATAAAATAGCTTCGAATTTTATTTGCTCGTTTTTCCGAGGTTTTTTGGTTAGTCCAGCGACCACCATAGCTATCAGTATAAGCATCAATTAGAACCAATTCCATCGATTGATCTAGGCTTAAATATTCGCTGATCATTGCCATACGTCTTTTAGATGATTTAGTAAACTGTTCACCACCAAATTCAAAGTTCAGCACAGTGTAAGCTATATCATCAAAGCTATAATTCAATAAATTTCCAATACAGCCAATAAATTTTTGATACGCTTTTTGGAACTTCGCTGTTGATAGACCTACAGAAACTTTTTCATTGTCGCTATACCAATCATCATAATAAAATGTTGGACTCATGCCTTGATCCAGTTCATTTAGCATGGTCCACGCTATTTTTTTTGGTAGTCCTGGAGAGAATTGTTTATGTAATTTCATGTCTGCAATGGTATAACCCGCGATCCCTGGACGCCACTTAGGAGCTACGGAGCGTAATTCAGCTAGAGAATAGGTATCAGGAAGTCGCATCATATCCAATTCAAATTCCATATTCGCACGACGATTAGCTTTACTGTAAAATTTGGCTTCGCCATAGTTAGGAATTTGATGTGAAAGAGAGCACTCTAAACGAGAGTCATTTGATAGTTGCCACATAGAGTTGTCAAGATCAGCACTATACTGCCTGATCCCCGCATTCGCATGGCAGACAAAGATAAGTAATATAAACGTAGCGCTAAATTTTTTCATCATAAATAATATTAATTGTTTTGTGACGTTAATACTATCGGCTAAATATACTATAACTTTAGCCGCTATTCGATTAAAACATAGGGTTCTGTAAAAATAAGTAAAACATTTTACTTATTTTAGCTATTTCTGCGATAATTGCCCCATATAAAAAATAAGTTAAGTTACGTATGTCCGAAGAAAAATCAAAGACCTCAAGCGACGCAAATAATAACAAATCCCCTTTTGCACAAAGATTTAGAGGTTACTTTCCTGTTGTGGTAGATGTAGAAACGGCTGGTTTTAATGCGCAAACAGACGCGTTACTGGAAATTGCCGCGACAACCTTGTCATTAAATGAAGTAGATGGGACCTTTTCACTTGATCAAACCATACATTTTAATGTTGACCCTTTTGAAGGCGCTAATTTAGAAAAAGCAGCGCTTGAATTTACAGGTATTGATCCAACAAATCCTTTACGTGGTGCTGTAGATGAACAAACAGCCTTAACCAGTATTTTTAAACTTATTCGTAAAAAAATGAAAGCTGCCGGATGTCAACGCGCGGTAATGGTTGCTCACAATGCTGCTTTTGATCTTGGTTTTGTCAATGCCGCCACACAACGGTGCTCCATTAAACGTTCGCCCTTTCATCCTTTTGTCAGTTTCGATACTACAACTTTATCGGGATTAGCGTTAGGACAAACAGTATTAGCAAAAGCCTGTATCGCAGCTAACATTGATTTTAATAACAAAGAAGCACATTCAGCTTTATATGATACCGAAAAAACAGCTGAACTTTTTTGTCACATCGTCAATAAATGGCAAAATTTAGGTGGTTGGCCGCTTCCTATTAATGATAGTGATAACGGCGAAAATTTAAAATAATGACGATTTTTTAGCCCGATTATTTTTGCGACAAAGTAAATTCCTAAATGCTAAAATCATTAATATGAAGGCTAAAAACTGTAGCGACGATGAGGTGGTTTTTATCAATAATAATATTGCTATACCATGATAAATATAAGGTAAATATTCATATATCATCTCTGGTATTCGTTTTTTATTATTTTTATTTACGTCTAAGCGGCGATAGGATGATCGAACCACTAACGTAACGCTGCCTGCACAATAAAATAGCCCTGCGGAAGCTATCATTAGCCACGATGTATCATATGCTAGTAAGAAAGCACTCATAAAAAAATAAATAAAAGGTAAGTTCTCATAAATAGGTTCATAAAATTTCACATCACGTCCTATTTTAAATGATATATCAAGCACGTTAGCTAGCTGATTACTTTGTTAGCTTTGTATATATATTAAACTTTGTATATATATTAAACTTTGTGTATATATTAAAAGTAAGTTCTTTAATATCAGTGTCGATGCTTTAAAAATAATTTCCTTTTTGATGCTTAATTTTATTTTCATTCCAAAATTTAGACATAAAAAAACCGCTTGCGCGGTTTTTTTATTAAACAAATATAGGTTAGCCTATAGTTTGTCAGCGTTATCAGTTAAATAAGCTGCAACGCCTTCTGGAGAAGCCGTCATGCCCTTGTCACCTTTATTCCAACCTGCAGGACATACTTCACCGTGTTCTTGGTGAAATTGTAATGCATCAACCATACGTAACATTTCGTCAACATTACGTCCTAACGGTAAATCATTAACCACTTGATGACGAACATTACCTTCTTCATCAATCAAAAATGAACCACGAAAGGCAACACCAGCATCTGGATGCTCAACGTCATAAGCTTTACATATTTCATGTTTAGTATCAGCAACTAAAGTGTATTGTACTGGACCAATACCACCTTCATTTACTGGTGTATTACGCCATGCGTTATGAGAAAATTGAGAGTCAATTGAAACACCAATAACTTCAACACCGCGGTTTTTAAATTCTTCAATACGATGATCAAAAGCTAAAAGCTCAGAAGGACATACAAAAGTAAAATCTAAAGGGTAGAAAAATATTACCGCTTTTTTACCTTTAATGGTTTCTGTTAAGTTGTAGCTATCTACGATTTCGCCACTTCCTAAAACTGCTGCAGCAGTAAAATCTGGTGCTGGACGCCCTACTAATACACTCATTCTATTCTCCAATATTTAAAATTTTTATAAATTCACCACTAACTATTGTGGCGAACACTTAAAAATCAACTACCTAATCAAATCAATTAAGCATTTTCTTCAGAATTATTTTTCGCTGCTGATGCTTTTACTAAGGTTTGTAATTCACCTTGCTGGAACATTTCCAAAATAATGTCACAACCACCAATTAACTCTCCATCGATCCATAACTGCGGAAATGTAGGCCAATCTGCATATTTAGGTAATTCAGCTCTGATATCTGGGTTTTGTAATATATCCACATAAGCAAATTTTTCGTCACAAGAAATTAACGCTTGTGAGGCTTGTGATGAAAAGCCACAATTTGGTAATTTAGGTGAGCCTTTCATATATAGCAAAATTGAATTTTCTGATAATTGCTGTTTAATACGTTCAATAGTGTCCATGACAACCTCTAAAATAATTAATATCAATTGGATTAACTAACTTTAATCCTAATTAGTTAATACAATTTTTACTTCATAAATAAAATAATACGGGATGTAAACCTTGATAAACTATAAAAAAGCCCTATATATTTTGCTTAATTAGAATATCTTTGATAATACTTGAGTAGTTTACTAGGTTTTACAAAAAAACAAACTATTTTGTGCGATAATCACAAATTATAATATTTACGCTTGGAGAAAAAAATGGCTATTGAATTACCATCATTACCTTATGCTAAAGATGCTTTAGCACCACATATTTCAGAAGAAACACTTGAGTACCATTACGGTAAACATCACAACACTTATGTTGTAAAACTCAATGGTTTAATCGAAGGTACTGAATTTGAAAATAAATCATTAGAAGATATCGTAAAAACATCTTCTGCTGGTGTATTTAATAATGCAGCACAAATATGGAACCATACCTTTTACTGGAACAGCTTAAGCCCTACAGGCGGTAATGAACCGACAGGCGCCTTAGCTGATGCGATTAATGCAAGTTTTGGTTCTTTTGCTGAATTTAAAGTAGAATTTACTAACAGCGCTATCAATAACTTTGGTTCAAGTTGGACTTGGTTAGTAAAGAATTCTGATGGTAGCCTAGCTATTGTTAATACTTCTAACGCTGCGACACCACTTACTGATGATAATGTTACACCATTAATCACTGTAGATTTATGGGAACATGCCTATTACATTGATTACCGTAATTTACGTCCAAGCTATATGGAAGCGTTTTGGTCTTTAGCTAATTGGGATTTTGCTGCGGCAAACTTCGCTTAATAACGTATAGATAGATCAATCCATTAATTAAAAAACATCAGAAATTCTCTGGTGTTTTTTATTTTTAGCCTTAAATTAATAACTTATTAATGATCTCCTTTCTCTATTTTTTTGCCAAATCATTAGGTTTATAAACCTTTCATACCACCATAACCTCTCAATACAAGTTCTCTGTTACAAATAAAACGCTGAATTTTTACATTAATTTTTTAAAAACTACTACGCTTAAATTAGCAACTTACCATATTAATAGATGAGTGAACTTGTTGACAATAATGACAGCGTAGGCACTCATAAATACATTCAATTTCTCTTTGGGAGGCTATTATGAGTATTTTCCAGCACTATCAATCACGGTACGATCAATCAAAAGAAGAAAGCTATACTGTTCAAGAATTTCTCGATATTTGCAGGAAAGACAAATTGGCATATGCAAGTGCTGCAGAGCGCTTATTAACAGCCATTGGCAAACCTGAAATGATTGATACTTCAGTAGAGCCTAGTTTAAGCCGAATATTTTCTAATCGAGTGATAGCACGATACCCCGCTTTTAAAGACTTTTATGGTATGGAAGATGCTATTGAGCAAATTGTTGCTTATCTAACCCATGCTTCACAAGGCTTAGAAGAACAGAAACAAATACTCTACTTATTGGGCCCTGTCGGTGGTGGTAAGTCATCATTAGCTGAAAAATTAAAAGCGCTGATGCAACAAGAACCTATTTATGTTTTGTGTGCCAACGGTAAGCGCAGCCCTGTTAATGACCACCCTTTTTGTTTATTTGACGCCAACGCAGACGGTAAAATATTAAAAGACGAGTACAATATTCCCGCTCGATACTTAAATAACATTATCTCTCCTTGGGCTGCTAAACGTTTACATGAATTTAATGGTGATATTGCTAAATTTGAAGTTGTAAAACTTTACCCTTCAATTTTAGATCAGGTAGCTATTGCCAAAACAGAACCTGGCGATGACAACAACCAAGACATTTCAGCTTTAGTGGGCAAGGTCGATATTAGACAACTTGAACATTTTGCTCAAAATGATCCTGATGCGTACAGTTATTCAGGAGCGTTATGTCGTGCTAATCAAGGCATGATGGAGTTTGTTGAAATGTTCAAAGCGCCTATTAAAGTATTACATCCGTTATTAACAGCCACACAGGAAGGAAACTATAATCCCACAGAAGGATTATCCGCATTACCCTTTAATGGTATTTTATTAGCACATTCAAATGAGTCTGAATGGCAAACATTTAGAAATAATAAAAATAATGAAGCCTTTTTAGACCGTGTTTATATTGTCAAAGTGCCTTATTGCATGCGTATTTCTGAAGAAGTAAAAATTTATCAAAAACTTCTTGAACACAGTGAATTAAAAAATGCGCAGTGCGCACCAGACACCTTAGAGATATTGGCGCAGTTTTCTGTTTTATCTCGACTAAAAGATCCAGAAAATTCAAGTATCTATTCAAAAATGCGAGTTTATGACGGTGAAAGCCTTAAAGATACCGACCCAAAAGCAAAGTCTTACCAAGAGTATCGTGACTATGCCGGTCTTGACGAAGGTATGTCAGGTCTATCTACTCGCTTTGCCTTTAAAATATTATCGCGGGTATTTAACTTTGACCATTTAGAAGTTGCCGCAAACCCCGTACATTTATTTTATGTACTAGAACAACAAATAGAGCGAGAGCAACTGCCCAAAGAGCTGTCTGAACGATATCTCGAATTTATAAAAGGCTATTTATCTACGCAATATATTGAGTTTATTGGTAAAGAGATCCAAACAGCTTATTTAGAATCATACTCAGAATACGGTCAAAATATATTTGACCGTTACGTAACATACGCTGATTTTTGGATACAAGACCAAGAGTATCGAGATGCAGAAACCGGTCAATTATTCAATCGCGAAGCATTAAACAATGAATTAGAGAAAATTGAAAAGCCTGCAGGGATCAGTAACCCTAAAGATTTTCGTAATGAAATTGTTAACTTTGTATTAAGAGCTAAAGCGAGTAACAACGGTAAAAATCCAGCATGGACCAGTTATGAGAAACTAAGAACGGTTATCGAGAAAAAAATGTTCTCTAATACTGAAGATCTATTGCCTGTTATTTCATTTAATAGCAAAACATCAACAGATGATCAACAAAAACATGATGACTTTGTTGAGCGCATGATGAGCAAAGGCTATACACAAAAACAAGTCAGACTATTATCCGAATGGTACTTAAGAGTGAGGAAGTCTTCTTAGTTTTCACTGTTAGGACTAACGTCACTTTAATAACGAAAAAGTATTATCGTGAACAGTGGATATAAAGAGGATATTAGAAGATATAAAGGGTATTTATGACTAACTTTATTGATCGACGTTTAAACAGTAAAAATAAAAGTACCGTAAATCGACAGCGTTTTTTACGTCGTTATAAAAGCCAAATAAAAAAATCAGTGGCTGATGCTATTAATCAGCGTGGCGTAACCGACGTGGATAATGGCGAAAGTATTGTCATTCCGAAAAAAGACTTAAGTGAGCCTGTTTTTCATCAAGGCGCTGGTGGCATCAAAGACCGAGTACATCCTGGTAACGACCAGTTTTCAACGGGGGATAAAATAGCACGTCCGCCTCAACAAGGTGGCTCTGGTGGTAGCGGTGAAGGTGAAGCCAGCGATTCAGGTGAAGGTGATGATGACTTTGTTTTTTCTATTTCTAAAGATGAATACTTAGATTTATTATTTGAAGACTTAGCACTGCCTAACTTAGAAAAAAAACAATTGGATAAGCTTATTGAATATAAAACCGTGCGAAGTGGTTATTGTGCAGACGGTGTGCCCGGTAATATTGATATCGTAAAGTCGCTACAAGGCTCTATCGCTCGTAGAATTGCAATGACCGCAACTAAACGCAAACAACTTAACGTACTTGAACAAGAATTAGCCGCTTTAATTGCAGATAAACCAGATGAACTTGCCCAACAAGAGCGGCTAAAAAATGATATTGACACATTAAAAGGTAAAATAGCCAAAGTTCCTTTCATTGATACCTTTGATTTACGTTTTAGAAACTACAAAAAAGAAGCGGTACCTACATCAAAAGCAGTAATGTTCTGTTTAATGGATGTTTCAGGTTCAATGGATCAAGCAACCAAAGATATTGCTAAACGATTTTATGTACTACTTTATTTATTTTTAACAAGAACCTATAAAGTCATTGATGTTGTTTATATCAGGCATCATACCCAAGCAAAAGAAGTGGATGAGCAAGAGTTTTTTTATTCAAAAGAAACCGGCGGCACAATTGCTTCAAGTGCACTCGAGTTAATGTCCGAAATAATGAACGAGCGTTATAGTACAACAAATTGGAACATCTACGGCGCACAAGCATCCGATGGTGATAATTGGGCTGATGATTCGCCGCGATGCGCAAACTTGCTCGACAAAAGCATCCTCACCAAAGCGAGATACTTTAGTTATATCGAAATAACACAGCGTGCCCATCAGACTTTATGGCAAAACTATCAAAAAGTAGCAGACACTAACAGCCATTTTGCTATGCGTCACATAAAAAGTGTTGAGGACATTTATCCTGTATTTAGGGATTTATTTAAAAAAAGTGCTGGGCAAGCTGCGTAAGAATTAAGGGAAATAGGATATGAAAAAACGTGAACCGTTGAGCGATAGTCCAGATTGGAGCTTCGCACTGTTAGAGTCTTATCAAACCGAGATAGCCCGCGTCGCAAAACATTATCGTCTTGATACCTATACCAATCAAATTGAGGTGATCACCGCAGAACAAATGATGGATGCCTATGCCGGTGTCGGCATGCCTATTGGTTATAACCACTGGACTTTTGGCAAAAAATTTATTCAAACAGAACAGACTTATAAGCGGGGACGAATGGGTTTAGCCTATGAAATAGTGATCAACTCTGATCCTTGTATTTCTTATTTAATGGAAGAGAATTCCATGACCATGCAAGCTTTAGTGATGGCCCATGCATGTTACGGGCATAACTCCTTTTTTAAAGGGAATTATTTGTTTAAGTCTTGGACAGATGCAACCTCAATTATTGATTATCTCCTGTTTGCAAAAAATTATATTGCTAAATGTGAACATAAATTTGGTATTAGCGATGTTGAAGCAACCCTTGATGCTTGCCATGCATTAATGAACCATGGTGTAGATCGCTATAAAAGACCACAAAAAATTTCACTGGAAGAAGAACTAAAACGTCAAGCAACACGTGAAGAATATCTACAATCTCAGGTAAATGACTTATGGCGAACAATCCCTATACCCAATCAAGACCTTAAGAAAAAGAACGTTAAGTTCCCGGCAGAACCACAAGAGAATATTCTTTATTTTATAGAAAAAAATGCACCGCTATTAAAACCTTGGCAAAGAGAAATTGTCAGAATAGTAAGGAAGATTTCTCAATACTTTTATCCACAAAAACAAACCCAAGTCATGAATGAAGGCTGGGCATGCTTTTGGCATTACACTATTTTAAATCACTTGTATGATGAAGGCTTAGTTACTGAGAAGTTCATGTTGGAATTTTTACACAATCATACCAATGTCGTTGCACAACCAGAATACAATAGCCCTTATTACTCAGGCATAAACCCTTATGCGTTAGGTTTTAATATGTTTATTGATATAAAAAGAATTTGTGAAACTCCCACTGAAGAAGATAAACAGTGGTTTCCTGATATTGCGGGGAGTAATTGGCTAGATACTTTACATTTTGCTATGGAAAACTTTAAAGATGAGAGCTTTATTAGTCAGTTTTTATCACCTAAATTAATGAGAGATTTTAAGTTTTTCCATATTCATGATGATGCCACTGATGATTATTTAGAAATTGGGGCAATACATAATGAACAAGGCTATCAAAAAATTCGTACTGCGCTCTCTAACCAATATAATTTAAGTAACCTTGAAACTAATATTCAAATTATTGGTGCCGATATTGAAGGGGACCGTGCATTAACATTACTTCATACCCCACATCAAGAAATACCATTAGGTGATTCCAAAGATGAAGTATTAAAGCACTTACATTACTTATGGCAATTTGACGTAAAACTGGTAGAAAAGAACTCAGCAGATGAAACAGAAATGATTGCTCAATGTCCCCCTTTGAACAAAAGCAGCTTATAAATTAAGAACGTTATAGGCTACTTTTCGGGAATGTATAATTAAAGGTTATTCGGCTAACTCTTTTAAAACATCATCCTTTAATTCAGACCAAAGTTTACCTGACTCAATACCATAGTTACGTACCGCAAACACGGCTTCGTCAAACTTACCTGCATTCGCTAAATCAATAAGACTTTGATAATAGTGACGTGATATTTCGCGTCCTTTAGGGTGAGCGAAATATAAACGACCAATACGAGAATGTAATCCTCTAAAACCATTCAATATTAATAAATAAATAGAATTATCAGATGCAATGACCAAATCTTTATTTAACTTATAATCGAATTCGGCAAAGGCTTCACCCGTATCTTCAATATCATGATAAGCATTTAAGAGCTCAATTGATTTTTCAGGATTATTTTTTAAAGCGCCGCGCACATAAATGGCACTGATATTTGTTCTTGCTGACAATAAATTATCAACCAATTCAGGAATACCTTCTTGGTCTAGTTGTGCGAGTGTTTCTAGTATATTTAAGCTGGAAGTATCCCAAAAATTATTCACTTTCGTGGGTTTACCGTGTTTGATTGTTAACCAACCATCTCGAGATAAACGCTGTAATACTTCACGTAATGTCGTTCTTGTCACCCCAATAAGTTCTGATAGTTCACGTTCAGCTGGCAAAATAGAACCGGGTGGAAAACCGCCATTCCAAATCGATTCAACAATATATTGCTCAGCAAATCCAGCTGGGCTATGTGCTTTAATAACCATGAGGCTCCATAGAGATTGGATATAAATAATTGAAACTGATTGTACCAGAAGAAATATTTGGCACAAGCCATTAACAAGCGAGTATATTTGAGCTTCTTAAAGTGGCATTTTTTTAGTTCAGAGTAAATTTCAGATAAAAATTAAGCCCTGTGTCTATAAAGCTCATGCTCTGGGTTAAATAATTCTTCGTTAGGATTTAGCTGCATTTATACGCCATTTTGTATTTGAACATATTCCGTATAGATATAGAATATAAAGGTGATGAAAAATAGTTACCAAGAACAAGCGTTGTCTAAAATGAATTTTTTGCCTAAACTATTTTAAAAATCACAATAAAACAACAATGAAATAACAGTGAAATAACAAACTTTGAATATTAACGGCTATCTGATTATTTACAAGACAGCAATTTGTGCTTAAACTATTGTGATACATTGATATTTCAGTTAATGCTTAATTCCAATTAAAGAACCAAGGGTTCATTAATTTTACTTAACGATTCATCCAATTAAAAAAAGGCAATTTATGCAGCAATCATTTATGAGTGCATTTTATAAGAACTTCTTAGGTAACTCCCCTGAGTGGTACAAACTGGCGATTATTTCTTTCTTAGTATTAAATCCCATTTTGTTTTTTTTAGTCGATCCCTACACTGCAGGCTGGGCATTGGTCATTGAATTTATATTTACATTGGCGATGGCATTAAAATGCTACCCCCTTCAACCCGGCGGTCTATTAGCGATTGAAGCTGTGATGATTGGCATGACTTCGCCAACACAAGTCATGCACGAGATGCTCATAAATTTTGAAGTAATATTACTGCTTATCTTTATGGTGGCTGGTATTTATTTCATGAAGAACTTATTGCTCTTTTTGTTTACCAAAATAGTCACCAAAGTACGTTCAAAAACCATAGTTTCCTTATTATTTTGTTTTTCAGGTGCTTTTTTATCGGCATTCTTGGATGCATTAACGGTTATTGCCGTTATCATCAGTGTTGCCGTAGGGTTTTATTCTGTCTATCACAAGGTCGCTTCAGGTAAAGATGCTCATCATGAACACGACCACAGTCATGACAATGATTTACCCGATTATAACCGTAATGATTTAAGGCAATTTAGAGGTTATTTACGTAACCTATTAATGCACGCTGGTGTTGGTACTGCCCTTGGTGGTGTGTGTACGATTGTTGGTGAGCCGCAAAACTTAATTATTGGTCAACAAGCTGGATGGGAATTTATTGAATTTGCCATTCGTATGTCCCCTGTTACTATTCCCGTTTTCTTCTCAGGCATGATCACTTGTGTATTGTTAGAGAAACTAAAATGGTTTGGTTATGGCGTACAACTTCCAGAAAATGTCCTTAAAGTACTCAGTGAATTTGATGAAGAAGAAAGCAAAAAACGCACTAGACGTGACAATGCAAAACTAATAATACAAGCCGTTATTGCCGGGTGGTTAATTGTCGGATTAGCTCTGCACTTAGCTCCTGTCGGTCTTATAGGTTTAAGTGTTATCGTTTTAGCAACATCTTTTACAGGTATTACTGAAGAGCATCAAATAGGTCATGCGTTTGAAGAAGCTTTACCTTTCACAGCCCTACTTGCCGTGTTTTTTGCCATCGTCGCCGTTATTATCGATCAGCAGTTATTTACGCCGGTTATTAATTGGGTACTTACCTATGAAGGCAATATGCAACTGGTGATGTTCTACTTAGCAAATGGTCTGTTATCTATGGTTAGTGACAATGTTTTTGTCGGTACGGTATATATTACAGAAATTCAAAAGGCATTGACTGCAGGTCAAATTACGCGCGACCAATTTGATTTACTTGCCGTTGCGATTAATACAGGTACTAACCTCCCTAGTGTAGCCACACCAAACGGTCAAGCAGCATTTTTATTCTTGTTAACGTCTGCTATTGCTCCGTTAGTGCGTTTATCGTATGGACGTATGGTAATTATGGCATTCCCTTATACAATAGTACTGACCATAGTAGGATTAATAGCGATCGCTTCTGGCCATCTCAGTGATGCCACAGAAGATTTTTACAAATCAGGCGTGCTAAAACATCATAGTACTAAAGCAGTACATGAGGCTCCAACAGGACATTAAAACGCTATAAGGCACGGTTATAAACTAAAAAGCGCCACTATTGGCGCTTTTTATGTACAGGATGTACGGTATGTCGCGGGTGCATGGATGCACAGGAGCGTAATGTACAGAGAGTACACTCAGTTTTTAGTTCCAGACAAAACTCAGTGCCTACATCCATACAGCCAATGTTGCGACCATATGGATGCATGGGATATAACAAGGGTATGAATACCTGACCACATTAATGAAGACGTTATTAGAAACGTTAAATATAATAATGACAATAGGAAAACCCGTGAAATATTTGAGTAACTTAACAACAAATGCTAGAGCTTGGCAGTTACTGACATTAAGTGCTTTTAGTCTTGAACTTGCAGCACTTTATTTTCAATATATTATGGGATTAGCACCCTGTATTATGTGTATTTATCAACGCGTTGCTATTTGGGGACTATTTTTTGCAGGCATAGTGGGTAGTTTAGGTCATAGCTTTGTATTTACACGAATACTCGCTTATGTACTCTGGGGAACCAGTGCTATATGGGGATTATTAATCGCCATGGAACATGTTGAAATTCAATCAGCAACCCTGTCATTTTTATATAGCTGCGAATTTGTACCTAACTTTCCAAGTTGGGCACCGTTACATCAATGGCTGCCTTCACTATTTGAAGCAACAGGGGATTGTGGTGATATCAACTGGCAATTTTTTGGTTATACCATGCCACAAATGATGATCGTCGTTTATGGCGTTTATACCGCGCTTTTCTCTCTTATTTTACTCTGCCGCATATTCGATAAAAAAATGCTCTAGCAAATAAAAGTATCTTCTATTTAAGTGATGTAAAATAAAAATGCTGTGAGTTTACTTACAGCATTTTTTATTGTCTTGAATAGGAGGACATGGCACAGTTGCATAAGAGCAAAAAACACAACAATGCCCTTTTAAAGGTTTAAGTATTTCAGCACACGCTTTACATTCGTAGAACCATTGGCAACTTGTTGTTGGCATAACTTCTTTTTCACTGTGTCCACATTTAGGACATGTTATCGTTGAGTTTAGCTCTATCATTTAGATGTCCTTCAAGTACTTATACCAATTGAAATAATGAATCGATCATTCTAAGACGGTCTAAATATCCAATATCTGCGTTGCTTTCAATCCCAATAGCCCGATATTACTAACTCAAACGCCTTGTTCTTGAAAATTTATCCATGCTAAAAATTGATCACTAACTTAATACAGTTGGTATTATAACAGCAAGGTGTAACAAACAATTCCTACCAAACAAGAAATAATAAAACTCAGTATCGCCCCCTCTTTAACCATGTCTTGTATTTCAATTTCCCCCGTACCAAAGGCGATGGCATTAGGCGCTGTAGCTACGGGCAACATAAATGCACAACTTGCACACATCGCCGCGGGTATCATCAATACCATAGGGTCAATACCTGAAGCGATGGCAGCTGCCGCCAAAATAGGCATTAATAAGGTTGCTGTTGCGGTATTACTGGTGATTTCAGTTAAATAAGTGACAACTAGACAAAGCGTTAAAATCATTAAAAGTGGTGGTAAGCTTGCTAGCGACGTTAACCATTCACCTAAAATAGCGCTCAACCCTGATGCCGTAAAACCTTTAGCTAATGCAATTCCGCCCGCAAATAATAATAGCATTCCCCACGGGATAGTTTTTGCTGTATCCCAGTCAAGTAAACGAGAACCTTTACCGTTCGGAATTACAAACATTAAAACAACGGCAAAAAGCGCAACCGTACTATCGCCAGCAATAGGAATATCTAATGCTCCACTCCAACCGCCAAAAGGCTCTTTACGTGTGATCCAAGCAAGAGCAGTTAAACCAAATACCCATAGTGTTCTTGTTTCTTCACTACGCCATGGACCAAGCTCAGGTAACTCAATTTTATGTTCAAGCTTAACATTTCTTGTTAACCACACCGCCATGATAGGTAAAGCTAATAATACAACGGGTACACCGATTTTCATCCAAGCAAGAAAACCAAATTCTTGACCCGTTTGTTCTTCGTAAATCCCCATAAAAATAACATTAGGCGGTGTGCCAATAGGCGTACCAATACCGCCAACAGATGCCGCATAGGCAATACCTAAAATTAGCGCTACTTTTAATTCTCTATTATCGATATGTTTTAAAATGGCCAAAGCAATAGGTAACATAATTAAGGTTGTTGCGGTATTAGATATCCACATACTCAAAATGCCAGAAGCTAACATAAAACCTAGGACTAATCGTTTACCACTTGAAACACCAACAAGCCGAACCATGTAAACCGCTAAACGTTCATGAGCGCCACTTTTTTCAATGGCTTTTGACAGAATAAAAGCGCCCATTAACAGCAAAATAACGTGGCTACCTAATGAAGAAGAAACAACTTTATGGTCAAGAATGCCAAACATCGGTAATAATGCAAAAGGTACCAAAGACGTGGCCGGAATAGGAATAGCTTCGGTTACCCACCATAAAACCGTCAACAACGTTATTGCCGCTGCAGCCGCAGGTTTATACTCTAAGCCCAAAGAGCTTAAAATATAATAAAAAATAACCGACAAGATCGGCGCAATAACGATAAAACTCTGTTTAGTCAATTTCATTTAACTACTCTTTATTGAGAACCCGTTACAAATAAGACGTTAATAGTTTATTCGCCGCTCGCCAATCTGCATTTTTAGTCAGATCTGCATTTTTAACATGTTGAGTTTTAAGTAACCTCTTCAAACGCGAGGTACTCAATGAATTAATATTTATGTTAGCGTGATCAATTACGTCAATACACCCTGCTCTGTTATTACATAATAACAGCATATCGCAACCGGCTTGTTGAGCAGCTTCAGCGCGCTCAATATACCCGCCAACACAAGCCGCACCTTCCATAGATAAGTCATCACTAAAAATAACCCCATCAAAACCAAGTTGTTTACGTAGGATCTCTTTTAGCCACAAAGCAGAAAATCCCACGGCTTCGCTATCTACATCTGGAAATATTACATGGGCAGGCATTAATGCATCTAACTTATTTTCAGCAATTAATTTTTTAAACGGTAGTAAATCAACATTAGCCACTTCTTGGTATAAACGCTTATCAATAGGTAAAGCAAGGTGAGAGTCTTCTGCAACACTGCCATGACCAGGAAAGTGTTTACCCGTTGCCTTCATACCCACATGATGCATACCGTCTATAAAAGAAGATGCGAGCGCAGCAACATGCTCAGGTTGTTGATGAAAACCACGGTCACCAATAACAGCACTAATACCATTAACATCAAGTACTGGCGCAAAACTAATATCGATACCGATACTTTGCACTTCAAGTGCGATTAGCACACCACATTGCTTAGCCAAAATTTTAGCTTCGGCCATATTCTCATTAGCGAGCATCCACAAAGAGCCCATAGCAGGAATTTTTGAAAAGCCAGGACGAAATCTTTGTACACGCCCCCCCTCATGGTCAACAGCAATTAAAAAATCTTGATGAGCAACTTTTCGAATATCAGTAACCAAAGCTGATATTTGCGCTACCGACTCAAAGTTTCGTGTAAATAAAATTAGCCCACCAACAAGTGGATGTTGTAAAAGTTCTTTATCTTCTGGTGTTAATGATGTGCCAAGCACATCTAGCATTATTGGACCCATAACCGCACACAATAGTTTTTTAATGAGGCTACTCTACATAATTTAACGCTATTAACAAAGTAGATAGCTGAATTTTATCAATAAACAATAAAATTTCAGCTTTATACTTATAGTATTAGTATTAGTATCAACATAAAAAAACGTCAACGTAAACAAACGAAATAAGGACGGTTTACATTTTACATGATACAACTAGAAAAGCCTTTCTGTCACGTTACAGGCTAGCGCCTATAGGTGCTGCGACGCCTGCAGCGACATAAGGGATCACTTGACGGATAACGCCAGCAATATCGATTTTTTTACCAAAGTCACTTTCAGCAATATCGATAAGTGCATCACTTGAAGACATCGTAAAAACCACAGTTCCCATTGTAAAGTGTAATCGCCAAAACATTTCTTCGGGAGTTAGTTCTGGGTACGCTTTTTGTACCGCTAAAACAAAATTAGAAATAACATTAGGGTATTGCGTGGTTAAAAACCAACGTAAAAATCCTTGGCTATCGGTATAACCTCTACCTAATAGTTGCAGAAAATGAGTGGTGCCATTTTCCTTATAGTCATTTAACGATAATAACGGCTCAATAAAGGCTGAAAATACCTCAACCAATGTTGGCTGTTGTACACTGTCACATAATACTTGTAATGATGACTCTAAACGCGGTGATAACTCGTTCATATAACGAGACATTACCGCTTTAATAAGTTCTTTCTTTGAACCAAAATGATAATTTACCGCCGCTAAATTAACTTCGGCTTGACTGGTGATTTCTCTTAATGATGTGCCATTAAAACCTTTATCGGCAAATAAATGTTCTGCGGCATCTAAAATTTTATTTTTTGTACTCATAAATTATTGGTCGGTTACAAATCAGGAATAGTAAACTGCAAATATCAAACAGTCAGTTTAAACAGGCGTTTAAAATAACGTATATCAGGCAATAAGGTCAAGGAATGAATAGCTATGCTGCTTTAATAAATAAAGGGGTATAAATTTTCAAAGCATTAATATAAAGCATCAAAAGATGAATAATATAATATAATATAAAAATGAACTTTTAAATTTAAATGAAGTCTGAATATTATATACAAACTCCCTGACTCATGGCCTGATCTATCAATCATCCTGAGTCTTTTTTTTACCTTAAAAACCACCTTTTCTAGCACCCTCTTATTTTTTGATGTAAAACGATGTAAAACATTGGTACTGGGCAGACATTTTTATATACTACCGACTCTCATATAACCTATAACAACAATAATGATACAACTATTATGCTAAAAACATTTAAATATACCGGTGTAGCACTGATTATTGCCGCGAGTTTAACCGCATGTAATCAACCATCAGCTACGGCTCCAACAGCACAAGTAGAAACCGTTAAAGCATTAACAGCCAATGACGTTGATGCCTTTTTAGCCACAACTGAAAAAGAACTTGTTGCGTTAAACATTGAAGGTTCTCGTTCTGCATGGATCTATTCAAACTTTATTACCGATGATACAGCCGCCCTTTCTGCAATAACAGACCAAAAGTCAACAGAGGCTGGTGTTCGTTTCGCTATGGAAGCTGCTAAATTTGACAGTGTTGAAGTATCAGCAGCTCAACGAAGAAAACTTAATACCCTTAAACAAAGTTTAGTCATGCCTGCTCCACAAGATGCAGCCAAATCAGCTGAACTTGCCAAAATAGGCTCTGAATTAGGCGGTATGTACGGTAAAGGTACATATACCACTAAAGCTGGTGAAAAATTAAGCCTCGGCGATATGACCGCTAAAATGGCAACTTCACGTGACTACGATGAGTTATTAGAAATGTGGCAAGGATGGCGCACCATCAGCCCTGAAATGAAACCTCTGTTTGAACGCCAATCACAATTAGGTAACGAAGGTGCACAAGGCTTAGGCTATAAAGATCTTGGCACCATGTGGCGCTCAAATTATGATATGCCAGCTGATGATTTTGCCAAAGAGCTTGACCGTTTATGGGGACAAGTAAAACCCCTCTATGACGATTTACATTGTTATGTACGTAGTGAACTTGGTAACAAATACGGTGAAGATAAAGTACCACAAGACAAACCTATACCTGCACATTTATTAGGTAATATGTGGGCTCAATCTTGGGGCAATATATACGACTTAGTCGCGCCAGAAGATGCTGACCCTGGGTATGATGTAACCAAGCAACTTGCCGCTAACAATTACGATGAAATACAAATGGTGAAAGGTGCTGAAACATTTTTCACTTCATTAGGTTTTGATGCTTTGCCTGAAACATTTTGGCAACGTTCGTTATTCACTAAACCAGCTGACCGTGATGTGGTTTGTCATGCATCAGCATGGGATTTAGACGCTAAAGACGATTTACGCATTAAAATGTGTATTCAAAAAACAGGCGAAGAGTTTAACGTTATCCATCACGAGTTAGGACACAATTTCTACCAACGTGCTTATAAAAACCAGCCTGTATATTTTCAAAACAGCGCTAACGATGGTTTTCATGAAGCCATTGGCGATACCATTGCCTTATCCGTTACCCCTAAATATTTAAAAGAAATTGGTTTAATTGATACCATTCCTGATGAATCAAAAGATATTGGTTTATTAATGAAAATGGCCTTAGAAAAAATTGCCTTTATTCCCTTTGGTTTAATGGTTGATCAATGGCGTTGGAAAGTATACTCAGGAGAAATAACACCTGAAAACTACAATACCGCTTGGTGGGAACTTCGTGAAAAATATCAAGGTGTCGCAGCTCCAGTTGCTCGTGGTGCAGATGCATTTGACCCTGGCGC
Organism: Alteromonadaceae bacterium; assembly: GCA_047621305.1. GTDB lineage: Bacteria > Pseudomonadota > Gammaproteobacteria > Enterobacterales > Alteromonadaceae > Colwellia_A. Next base: position 37,478 of record JBLHNB010000051.1, read on the forward strand.
GAAATATCACGTTCCAGGTGGCGTACCTTATTCTCGTTATTTCTTAGCGCATATTCAACAGTTTGAATTCCATAAGGCGTTATGTGAAATTTCAGGAAATACCGACCCAATTCATCGCTGTTCAATTTACAATAGCAAAGAGGCAGGTGCTGCACTTAATACCATGTTAGAAATGGGTTCAAGCCAACCTTGGCAAGAGGCTTATAAAGTATTAACAGGCAATGAACAGATGAACGCTACCGCTGTTCTAGATTACTTCTCGCCGTTACAAACATGGTTAAAAGAGAAGAATCAAGGTAAACAATGTGGGTTTTAATTATTTTTGTAATTAACTAAAAAGATAAAGCCTTTATGTATTTAATAGAGGCTTTTATTTTTTATAATATATGAGCCAAAAGCACTACTCTTTTTTAAAGTACTATTAATCAATGATTGCATTATTATCAATAATTCATTGCATAATTTTATTAAATTAAATTTCCTCTCAAGGGAAATATTTAACTTAGCTCAAAGTCATAAATGAAGTATGGATAATTCACTATGTTTAAAAGAATATTATTAATCACCAGTATTACTCTTTTCACTCTTTCATGTGATAAAAATTTACCTGATGGTCACTACCAAAATGCTTTGAACTTAATTTCAGAAAATAATTATGCTGCAGCCATTATAGAGTTAAGAAATGCAGTTAAAAGCACGCCAAGTATAGCAAAGTATAGGTTAGAACTGAGTAAAGCTTATATACATCAAAAGCAATTTTTATCCGCAGAAAAAGAGCTAAAAAAAGCTTTAGAGTTAGGACAACCATTGCACGAAGTTTTACCTTACTTAGCCATTATTCTCAATAAAAATAATAAACTAGTCGAATTATCTGAACTTAATTTAAATTCCCCTCAATTAAGCCCCGAAGAAAAAGCTAAAATAGGTTTTTTTAAAACAAAAGCATTGACAGCACTCAAAGAAGACAAAAAAGCAAACGATGTAATTAACAAAATAGCTCTGTTAGAGACAACATCTTTATATAAAGCTATGACTTCTAGTTTTATAGATATTATTGCTCAC
>JBLHNB010000052.1:0-38453 GCA_047621305.1 Alteromonadaceae bacterium
CGCCCATTAGTCTCTTTGGCTATAAGGGATTTAAAATCAATGGATTTAAGTGTGAGCATAGCTACTGATATTGATGCATAAAAAATAAAATCAATTAGATCACAAATTTAATCAAAATGGTATTACATGCTTGCCCAGAGACTAATGAAAATAAGCTTTCACAGCCAAATTCAAAACACTGGTCGAGGGTTCTACCGAGTTTATGACGATTAAAATGTGATGCTTGAACCCCTTTACGAAATAAATGTTCAAGCGGCAAGTTAGTAAAAAATGTGGGCTAAGTTATAAAGGTCGATTGGCAAAACCTAGCCCATTGATTATCATGCCTTTTACGGCTTCACCAGGGGGGATTTCTTGTTATCATCTTGAGGGAAGCATTGATCTAAAAGGCTGACAATTTTTAAGTCTTCGATAATACCTGAAACAATACTATGATGACCTAACCGTTTGATTTTCATATTTATATTAACCTCAAAGTTGAAGTGTTATTTTATCAAATTTTGCGTTTAATTTTAATAGAAATTTTTGAATTTTGTCTGATATAAGGAAAAAGCAAGATCCATTGCTTTTTAATGTGATGAGAAAAATAGCAATGCCGCTATTTAAACGAGATGAAACAAAGTCAGCAAGTATGGCGAGGAAAAAGAAGACGGCAGGGCTAGACGATGAATAGCGCTCAACCCTGTTAGGATCAGGGATTAAAATGCGCTATCCGTCCAGTCTGAGCCTATGCAGGCAGTAGCATACCATATGAATGGGATTCAGTTATTTATCAAAATCAGGCAGAGGCGATAACAAACGAGCATGTACTGTCACTTCTTCACGATCATAATAAAGATGTTTAGCATACAATTCATATTTCATTTTATGTACGGAAAAAGCATCTTTGATGATCTGTAAATCATCATTAACTTGTTGGTAACGCCCTTTCATTGGCAATTTCAAATTAAAAATAGCTTCTTTACAGTAACCATGCAATAACCAATCGGCCATTAATTTTGCTACACGCGTAGGTTTTTCTATCATGTCACAGACAAGCCAATAAACATTTTGCTTCATCGGTATATATTTAAAACCATCCATCATCTTATGTTTGACTTGACCCGTTTCCATTAAAGACTCAGCCATAGGACCATTATCAATCGCTGTAACCATCATGCCACGACGTACCAATTGATATGTCCAACCACCAGGAGCAGCCCCTAAATCAACAGCATTCATACCTGACGTTAAACGCGTATCCCATTCATCTCGTGGGATAAAGTACAAGAAGGCTTCATCAAGCTTTAATGTAGAACGACTCGGTGCTTTACCTGGAAATTTTAAACGTGGTATGCCCATCACATGAGGCGAGCTATTCTCCGCGACGGAATAACCTAAGATAACTTGCTGACCACTTAAAAATAAAGCATGTAATATAGCGCCATTATCATCATCACCCTTTTCAGTGAGTGACTTTGACTTTCGCAATGCTTGTCTTAGGGGGACAGCAAGTTTTCGACAAAATTTAGATAACGTCTTGCCATCATTCGTATCCGTTGTTTCCATACGTAAATCGGTATATTGCCATTCATTACCCAAAGCTTCGATAATGGCTTCTACGCGATTATAATCAGGTAAATCAATTTTTTCAGTTAATGTCAAAAACCATTGCCGAGCAAAAATCAAACGCCCTAGTGGCATTTTTTTAATGAGCTCGTCACCTTCTTTAGCATTATTTAAATGGAAGTAAACAAGCCCTTCATTTTTTTTCAGCTCCAAATAGCCATAAACTTCGTTCCATGCAGCTTTTTCTTGAATTTCGGCTCCACACTCTTTTTCAAAGCCGGGACGACAATATAATACGATAGCAGTCATAATGATTTCTTAAAATTAATACGTTATTTTTTATTAAATAATTTGTTACTTACAAATATAGTCAGTAACCACCCAAGAGCTAGAAATATTCCGCCCAGAGGCGTAATTTTTCCTATAGCCGCGAAATTCAAAAATGTTTTGATATATAAACTACCACTAAAAAACAAAACACCGACAAAGAAACAACTGGCAGATGCTAATAACCATTTAGAGGCATGATATTGGTACAGTGCAATAACAGATAATAGTGCAAGTGTATGAATAATTTGATATTGCTGAGCATTTACTAGCCGAAATCGTATCACCTCAGTCATCTCTTGGCCTGCATGTGCAAACCAAGCGCCGAATAATACTGAAAAACAGCCGCTGATACCAACAAAAATCATATAAAAGCGCATTAAGTTAACTTTTTTCATCAATAAACCTCGAAATAGCATCTACAGCCTGCTTCAGGTGCTGTTGCTGAGTAAATCCTGATTTAACTCTAGGTTTTAAATCATGATCGCCATCTTCAAAATATGTGACCTGACACAAACTCGATATTTGATAGTTTTCAATTTCCATTTTATTACCTAATGAATCACGGTCCCCTTGTAAAATAAGAATAGGCTTTTTAGTTTCTTGTAATGGCTCTAAGCGTAGCTTTTCTGGCTTTTTTGTAGGATGAAATGGATAGCCTAAACAAACAACACCTTTGATATTAGCTTGGTGATCTTTAGTTAATGTTGCTGCGACTCTACCTCCCATTGATTTACCACCAATAAACAAAGGCAATGATTTATCACAACGTGCAAGTATTTCTTGATAACACTCAAGTAAAATTGGCATTCTATTAGGCGGATATTTTTTTCCATCTTGTGCTCTCTTATCCATATAAGGAAAATTAAAGCGCAAAACATTGATATTCTCTTCATTTAATAAACGCGTAATATTGTCTAAATAAACATGATGCATATTAGCTCCCGCACCATGAGCAAATATGAGGAGAGCTTTGGGGGATTTAACATAACATTCGAGTTGAGTTATCATTAAAAAACCTCCTCTTCTTCGTCTTCTTCCTCTGTGGCAACCGTATCAAGAACCCAATCTCGAAAAGCAGCAATTTTACCAATATCTGTCTGATTTTCACGACAGACAATATAGTAAGAATTTTTACTTAACAGTACTTCTTTAAATGGCTTAATCAAGCGCCCAGTATCAAGTTCAGGTTTTGCCAGTACACTATGGGCTAAAGCAATACCTTGACCATGAACAGCCGCCTGTACCACCATCGCTGAGTGACTAAAAATAGGTCCATGGTTTACATTGGTACCTGTTACACCCACTTCTTTAAACCAGCGTTTCCAATCACGACGTGAAGTATCATGAAGTAAAGTATGGTTTGTTAAGTCGCTTAATTGCGCTAAGGGCTTATTTCCTGTTAACAACAATGGTGAACACACAGGGATCAAATACCCCTGCTGCAACCTATCAGCATGAAGTTTTGACCAACGACCACGCCCGTAATAGATGGCAATATCAACATCTCCTGTCAACGAATTGTCAGGTTGGTCAACCGCCTTAATACGAACATCTATATCGGGATGTAATAAATTGAACGCATTTAATCTAGGTACTAACCATTGAATAGCAAAACTTGGCTGTAAACTTACCGTAATGGCGCCCTTTGCACCTCTTGCCAGTAATTTTTCTGTAGCGTCATGTAATAAGTTAAAAACATCTTTAATATCTAAATAATATGATTGACCTTCTTCAGAAAGTAATAAAGAACGGTTTTTTCGCATAAATAACTTTATACCAAGGAATTCTTCCAGAGACTTGATTTGATGACTAATTGCCGCTTGTGTCACAAACAACTCTTCTGCAGCTTTAGTAAAGCTCAATTGCCTAGCCGAAGCTTCAAAAGCCCGCAAAGCCTTTAATGGTGGTAATCTACTTGCCACAAAAAGTTTCCTACTTGGTTATAAAAATAATATTTTAACTATTTTTTTATGAGAATTACGATTACACACAGCATAACACCTAATCATTAGTTTTTCTAATGAATAGCATTACAAATAGTCAGTATTACTCTTTATGCTTTTGTTATATTATTTGCGCCGTAGATGAAGGACTTCATCTCAACCCCATAATTTGATGGGTTAGAAATAGAATGTGATCCCAACCCACATTCATTAGTGAGATTAAAGGTCCTAAAAATTCTATATGGATATAAATATTTTTATTAAGGTACCATTATGAGATTAACAAACATGAAATTAACAAAAGTACTAACCGCTGCACTTTTTACTATTATTGCTTCAACATCAATTCAAGCAGTAGAACTCGTTAAAGTAGAGCAGGCAAACAAAGTAGAATTTTCTAATATTTTACAATTAGATTTAGCTCAGTCAGTAAAATCAATGCAAGTTAAAGCAATTAACGTAGTAGCATCAGCTAAAACATTATTAATTGCACAAAATGCAAAAATTGTAAATGATAGCGAATTGCCTACGAGCAAATCAAGTTTGGTTGCTGAATAAACAACAACTAAAGCTCATTGCAAACTACAATTATAGCTTGATTGATTTCTCTAGAATTAATTAGGTAATAATAAATGGCTTAATTATAAGTTCATAACAATAAAAAAGGTGCCTTAGCACCTTTTTTAGTATCTAAAATTTGACAACTTAATTGGTATTTCAACTTGAATGGCGACTGTAAGAAAACGCTCTAACATATTAGAGCGTAACGCGTTTTTTGCCTCTGCATTTTACATAAAAGTTTGCACTTTATAGTCATTCAGCAGCATTTCGAATTAAAAAATCATCAGCTAAGTTAACCACCAAATAAAACGTCTTCATAGTTATCTAACCATAACGGGTACTTAGCCATTACCTTGCTGAACATTTGACTTTGTAAGTAATTATTAAGCCACTGTCGTACTTTAGGATAAGGGGCTTGTAGGTACCATTGACGTTCAACACGAGCAAATTGGCGGATAAAGGGTAGAAGTGCGATATCAACAAGGCTTTCTTGATCTGACATTAAAAACAGATGCTGAGTTAAACGTTCTTCTAGGTTTTGCAGGTATTGCTGACAAGCGGCTCGATACTCAAGTAAATTATCTTCTTTATAACGTTTTGCACATTTATATTGTTCTAAACACCCTTTAAAACCGTGATCAAATTTATCAATTAAACTGAGCATTTCAGCTGGCGCGCGCTCAGCGTTTTTATCTACTGTTTTGTAGTTAGGTGAATCTACTTGGCTATGAAGTAAATTATCAGGGTCTGTTTCATTTAGCGCCCATAACATCACGTCTAAACTTTCTTCAATAACGTCGCCATTATCCAATACAACAACCGGTACCGTTCCTTTGGGTGAAGCAACTAACAATTCGTCAGGTTTATTAGTGAGTACTAAATCACGTAACAATACCGTTTGCTGGGCTTTAAAAATAGCTATTCTGGCACGCATCGCATAAGGACAATTTCTTAGCGAGTAGAGAATAGGGAATGTATTCGTGTTATTCATTGTTGATAATATTCCGAAAGCACATTAATTTAATATTTATGTTTATAACTATGTTTAATCACTGAACTTTATAACTTAATTCATATACCTAATATACGCAAACTGCCTTTAAATGAATAGTTCTGAAAATGCATCTTGAGGTAATAAGCAGATCCGCGTAAAATCCCCTCCTTTGAAATTTAATACCAAGATTATTGGTATCACTGCCAAAATTATTGGCTAAAGTTGTAGAAATGAGTCCTAAAATTGAATTATTAGCCCCCGGTGGTGATGTCGATGCGATAAAAGCAGCAATTATTGCGGGTGCAGATGCCGTTTACTGTGGTTTAGACACCTTTAATGCGCGCAATCGTGCAGCTAATATTTCTTTTGATCAACTTGTTGGTGTTATTCGACTTGCCCATCAATACAGATGCCAAATATTTTTAACCTTAAATATTGTTATTTTAGAGCGTGAATTTAAGTCTATGGCTAAGTTATTAAGCAAGCTAGCCAATACCACGCTCGACGGCGTTATTGTACAAGATATAGGGATGTTTTATATTCTCAAGAAATATTTCCCTACCCTTGATATTCATGCTTCAACACAGCTAACCACACATAATATCGGTCAAATTCCCTTCCTAAAAAAATTGGGCGCTTCTCGGGTTAATTTATCAAGAGAAATGAATTTAAGAGAGATCACCGAAATTACTGCCATTGCAAGTAAAGAAGACGTACTCACTGAGGTGTTTGTACATGGCTCCTTATGTGTCGCTTTTTCTGGTTTATGTTATTCAACGTCGGCAAGTGTTGGTAACTCGGGTAACCGCGGACGTTGTAGTCAAGCCTGTCGTGAAGAATATGAAACGACACCTTCAGGTAATAATTTCCCGTTAAATATTAAAGATAATTCAGCCTTTTTTGATTTACCGGCATTAATCGAAGCAGGCGTTCATTCGTTTAAAGTTGAAGGTCGTATTAAAGGAGCTAGTTATGTCCATACGGTCATTGACAGTTTCCGTAAACAAATTGACGGTTTTATTGAAACCGGAGAATTAGTAGAAGATGGCGAACGACTCTATAAAGTATTCAATCGTGATTTTTCTAATGCATTTATACGTGGCGACTTAAACCAATCAATGTTTATTGAAAACCCACGTGATAATTCAAAATATCACGCCATTGATCAAAGTAATGCGATTTCTGTGGTACAAATTCATGACGTTGAACAAAAACTTAATGATGAAAAACAGCAAATAAACGCGTCGGTAGATGATAAAATAAAGCACCTTAGCATTGATAAAATATCGCTGACCTTATCCTTTTCTGGTGAACTAGGACAGCCACTAACATTAAAAGTTACCAAAAAAGAATTAGCGATTAACCATGCATTTATTGCAGATGAAGCGAATAGTAATGTCAAAGAAAATTCTAAAGATAACAGTCAAGGCTTTAAGATTAAAATCTTTGAGTTACAATCAACGAGTCTTTTAGTACAAAGTGACAAACTAAGTATTGATAAAGAAACTGTTGAAAAACGTTTTAAAAGCTTTAATAACGCCGAGTTTGAACTAATCGAAATAGCCACACAGGGTTTAGCTACAGGATTAAGCATTCCTTATAAAGAATTAACGACACTAAAAAACCAAGCAGCCTACTTATTAAATAACTCAAAAGCGCTTTTACCTGAAGTAACACTGCCAAAGTTAGTTCGTCATCCTAAACCGATCGAGTCTCTATCTACTGATAATAGTGATACTAAAAACCCCGCTAAAGCTAAGTTATCTATTCTTATCAGCGACGAGACTGATATTAACTTAGGCAATATCACTGATGCCGACATTTACTTTAAGTTACCTGATGCCTATAAACGAGATTGCACTAAGTACATTGATTTCTTTAATAATAATCCACGGTTAATCCCTTGGTTCCCATCCATATTAATTGGTAAAGACTTCGATGTAGCCTTAAATATTTTAGAAAAAGTGCAACCAAAATTAATTGTCACCAATAATACCGGCATCGCTAATCGAGCGTTTGAGCTAGGGATAAAATGGATTGCAGGGCCATTTTTAAATACCACCAATTCATATGCTTTATTAGCTATGCAAGAAACATTTGATTGTGCTGGTGCGTTTATTTCCAACGAAATAAACCGTCAACAAATACAAACTATTGCACGTCCCGAAGGCTTTAAACTGTTCTACAGTGTTTATCATCCCATTTTATTAATGACCAGTAGACAATGTTTCTTCCAACAAAGTGTTGGCTGTGAAAAACCACGTATCGATAATGGCTGTATGCTCTCTTGCGATAAGTCAACTAGCATCACAAACCTTAAAGGCGTGTCATTTGCTATTGATAAACAAAAATCGGGCTATCCGAGTATTTATAATGACGATCAGTTTTTAAATATGGAAATAATCAACGACCTTGCCCCATTGTTTGACGGTTTTATGATTGACCTAACCAACATTGGCGCAGGTGATAAAGCCTCGCCAGAAAAAGCAGATCTTATTGAGCAGTTTGAACAATTGCTTAAATCGGATAGTAACAAGCACGGTGAAATTAAAATCAATCGTGAGTCTGCAGAGCAAATAGCGATACAAACCACACTTAACGACATGGTGCCCGCATCAACTAACGTGCAATATCATAATGGTCTGTGATCGGATTATCCTTTAATCAAAAAAGGTTATTTCGTGTTTACTCAGCCAAGTTGGGGGCTAATATTAGCATCGATTATTTACAGCTAGGCAGTTAACAAGATAAATAAAAAAGATGAAACCTAGGTTTCATCTTTTTTATTCTATACTGATCCCTATACTCATTTAAACTAAAACGTCAATTCGTCAGTTTAATTAAAAATCATAAGTAAAACCTACATAATAACTACGCCCCATAATATCCCACGCATTTCTTGTGCCCCAGCTAGTTAGCCAGTGATCCGTGCCGTTTTCGTCAGTAATATTATTCACACCCACATAAACATTGGCTTCATCAGTAATATTATACCCCGCACGAATATTATGTTTAATCGAATCTTCAACTTCTTGATTATCATAACGTTCATCAGCACGATCTAACCACCTTTTGCCGCCTTGCTTAAACTTAGTCGTCCAACTCGCGCTGAAATCATCCATTGCATAGGTCGTCACAAAATTAGCTTGCCATTTTTGAGCGTCTAATTCACCTGTGGTATCATCTTTAATAGACCTTCCTTCTACAAAGTCATATTCCGTTGTTGATACTTCAAATTGGTGATTAGCAATTAACTTAAAAGTCCAGTTATCTAATCTATAATCAGCTTCAATATCTAAACCTGTACGGCGAGACTCATCAGCATTTAAGTTACTAACACGCACCAAACTTACATCACCATTGTTTTCACGTGTTACTTGTTTACAAAAGTCATTGTTTATTGAGCCTGGCGCTAGATCGACACAATTACTTAACATACCATTAGCACTAAAGCTTTTGATCATATCAGTGAGTTTAATATCATAATAATCAAGTGATACTCTTAGCTCTTCTACATAAGTAGGTTGGAAAACAAAGCCCACCGTTAACGTATCAGCTTTCTCCTCTTTTAATTCTTCAAAACCAGATGAAATAGATCTCCCTCGTGTACCTGTGAGATTAGATGTCCAGCCTTCATTAATACCCAATGCTTCACAGTTAGCTTTACGACGACCATCTTTAGGTCCGCCATCAATATGGTTTTGATCACAAGGATCGGTCATATCAACATAACCAATACTTTCTCCTGCAAACATTTCAGTTAATTGTGGTGCTCGAACGGCTTTAGAAAAGGTTGAACGAAAACGTACTGAGTCATTAATCGTCCAGTTAACACCTAATTTTGAACTGGTAAATGATGCTGATTCTGTTGAATAATCTGCTTGTCTGATTGCCCCTTCAATTTCTAACATTTGAACTAATGGAAGGTCACTAACAACAGGTATTAATACTTCAGCATAAACTTCCCTGATAGTTCGCTCTGCATCCATTGCTGTCATCATAGAACTAAGGTTTCCTGACTGCCATAACGCTGAAGGTTGATAATCGATACTTTCTTGACGTATTTCTAATCCCGTACTCAATTGAATTTCGCCCGCAGGTAATTCATAAATACCACCTGCAACGTTAGCAGAAAAACCATGCGTTTTTATATCTGTATTGGTTGTATGGTTATCCAAAATATAGTCAGTAAATTCTCTACTTGGGCGTGTAAATGGATTAAAAGACGGACAATTATCTGCATCAATACATTCACCTACCGCTTGAAATTTGGAATTTATTCTGTCGTTTCTTAACGCGTTATAATTTTTTAATTCAGCAGTACTTTTACCTGATGATAAGTTTACATCCCAAGTCCAATCATTCAAAAAAACACCTGAAAGCGAAAGATTAGCCGATAAATATTCACGTTCATTTTCGTGTTTTCTGCCGCCCGCTTCAAAAAAGGTATAGTGCAGTTCAATCCATTCACCATCGGGAATAACATTTAATGCACTGGCCGGCACGTCAAATAATCCAGTCAAATTTCCTTTTGGAAACCATGCACTTTTAAATGCCGGATCAATAGTATCTTGAGAGTCAGTTTTTGAATAAGTTACATCAAAAGCCAAATCAAAGGCATCAAATTGGTAATTACTATTAATAAAAGCATTAATACGTCTAAAGGGATTTTCAATTGCCCCCCATCTGTCAGGTGCAACACCGCTACCATCAGTGACTTTCCAGCCTTCATTTAGTGCCGAAGAAGGTGTTCTTAGCCTTGTTTTATCACCATCGATCACGTACCAATTATACCACCTGCAGCATTATCCCAAACACCCATCAATGTTTCTTCAGCGCCCCATTTAGTGCTGGTAATATTTTTTACCCAAATAAAATCGGGAATACCATCATCTGGACCTGTATTTAACGGATTTGCCAAATTACGTTGTGAACCTACCGAGTTTTTACGATCACTTTGTAAGAGTTCCCCCTCATCTAGGTAATCAAATGACATTGAAATATTACCGCGGTCATTATCAAAGTTAAAACCATGAGTTAGGGTGAAAGATTTACTTTCGCCGCCACCATCTTGAGTATCCCCATATTGGGCGCGAAGTGTTGTACCTTGATAATTCTTTTTAAGAATAAAGTTAACTACACCAGCGACAGCGTCAGAACCATAAACCGCAGAAGCGCCACCGGTAAGTATTTCAACACGTTCAATAAGTTCAGAAGGGATCATACCAATATCGGCATATAAATATTGGCTGTCATCAGAAACGGGAGCAGGTCTTTTACCGTTAACAAGTACAAGTGTTCGGGTAGTACCTAAGTTTCTTAAATTAATGACATTTAGTCCGGAGTTACCAAATGAGTAATTACCTGAGGTCGAATCAAAACCAGCACCAAATTGCGGCATACTCGATAATAAATCGTTAATGTTCGTTGCACCGGATATTTTAATGTCAGCGGCAGATACAACAACTGTAGGTGTTGGCGCATCAAAGGTAGTACGGGTGAGTCGAGAACCTGTGACAGCAATACGTTCATCAGGCTCAGCTGACTTTTCATTGTTATCTTCTTGAGCTACAGACACCATACTTATGGCACCAAGGCTAGCGCCCACGGCAATAGCAAGTAAACTTCTTGGCGTTTTTGTATTGACTGTTTTATGACTAAATTTCATCGTTTTTCCCTAATTTTATATTATTATTTTAATAATCAATATCGCGGAATATCTGAGTTTTTATCCGGATAACATCCACAAATCACGATTAATATTTGATATAATGTATACAATATACTAAATACAATAATACAAGTTTGTAGAAAAAATCAACTAAAAAATAAAAGGCTTAATGACCTTTATGATATTAATTAGAACTTTTAATTATTTACTAACCCCCTGAGAAATCCACTTAGTAAAAAAGACTAAATAAGAACGAATATTGTAAATACTTTCGATATAGGAACAATATTCAATGAAACACTTTAACGCTGTACACGCCTTTGTATAACAGACGCTATTACAAAAAAATTACCATTAAATAGATTAAGAACAGCAGAAAAATACTTGCAGGCCTATTTAGACAAGCTAATTAGAGTGACAAATCTCCTCTGTTAGCCCATAAAAGTATCTATCCGAAAAAATAATTTCAGCTGAGCATCTCATTTTCTCCTACTATTTTACCATCCTCCCTATTTTCTTAATAAAACATCTTGCGATCAAATATGATACGGACTACCATATAAACACAAAAAAAAACCACTCAAACGATAGTTGGTATTCATTATGGCTAGAATTTCAAAACAGAAACAAGAAGAAATAAGACAAGAAATTATCAATACTGCCGTTGAGATGTTCAGTGAAAAAGGTTTCAACACCGTCACTATGAAACAAATAGCACGTGAAGTAGGTATTGGTGACGCCACTATTTATAAATACTTTCCAAACAAAGATAAACTGATCTACGCCTATTACGGTTTAGTTGCCAACAATACCGTGCACCAGTTTTTAAATGAAGAAGAACTAGACGACTATACCTTGCAAGAAAAACTGCAATTACTCATTGATATCTATCTTAATAATTTTTTGGAAAATCGTGAGTTTGTTACTGACAGCATCAAGATGATTATGCAATCACCAAGTATTTTATTTAAAGACGTTAGCCCGGTGAGAGAAGAGTTTATTAGTGTCATTCATGACTTACTTATTGAAGCAGAACAATCAGGTGAAATATCAAGTTCTCCTTTTACGGGCGCGACCGCCAAACTCACCAATGAATACATGTTAGCTGTATTACTTTATTGGGTAAATGATGACTCTGACGAGTTTAGTAATACCACGCAAATGGTCGATATGTCACTTGCTCTAGGGATAGAAATATTAAAAAGCGGTATTGTTGCCAAGGCGACCGATCTCATAGGTTTTTTTCTCAAAGCACATTTATTCAAATTTATGGGCAGTGGATTTTTAAATAAGTTACTGCTCAACAAAACTTTTTCACTTTAATTTACATTTAACCTCACTTTATTTATTAAGGAAAACATTATGAAAAACAGGCTAGGAAATTGGATTATATTTGTGGCATTGGTTCATACAGTTTACGCTATCGCAACATTTGGAAATGATTATTTATCTCTATATGAAAATGGTATTGTTAACAGCATAAGTTCAATAAGTGCTGGCTTAGCGGTTTGGTTTTTTCTATTTGGTCATACCCTATTTATAATTGGTCTGCAAGTGCGTCATTATGATCGTTTAGGTCATAAAAACATTCCTAAATCTATCTCATTAAACTTATTACTATTAACCATAACCGGGGTTGTTATCATGCCAGCATCTGGCTTTTGGTTGATGTTTCCAATAATAATTATTATGTTAATACGTTCAAAAACAGTATCTCATAATGCCTTGGTAAATGAATAATGAAAACCGTAAATGAAGTGCCTACATCAAAACTAAAGCGCAGTGCCATTGCAGGTTTAGCGGTGACAAAATTAGGGCTTAAACATGTCAGTTATAAAGCTCGTAATGCATTAAACAAAAAAACAAATACAGAAATATCTCAGCAACGACACGAAGAGCAAATGGGCGAACTAATTTTTTCTTTATTAAGTCAGCTCAGAGGTACTGCAATTAAAATATCTCAACAACTCAGTATGGAAACTCAAATATTACCTAAAACTGTACGTGATAAGTTGCAGTTAGCTTGTCATAAAGTCCCGCCAATTAATCGCGCTTTAGTGAGAAAACAACTGGTACAAGAATTAGGTGATATTCCATCCACGTTATTTAAAGCATTTGATAGTAAAGCCTTCTCAGCCGCCAGTATTGGTCAAGTACACAAAGCAGTGAGCCATAAAGGTCAAACCTTAGCGGTCAAAGTTCAATATCCAGGCATAGGTGCAACCATAGAAAATGATTTAGACATGGTGAAAAAGCTATTGTGGTTACTAATAAAAACCCATAAAAACATGCCTAAAAAGCATGTACTAGAACAGGTGATGAACGAAGTAACGAGTAGACTTCATGAGGAAGTAGATTATGTTAATGAAGCAAATAATTTACGTTGGTTTAAAAATACGCAAACTTTAGAAGGTATAGTCATCCCTTATGTAGTTGATGATTTATCAGCCACTCGAGTACTCACCATGGAAATGTTATCTGGCCAGCATATCGACGAATGGTTATCCACAATGCCTACTCAAGCGAGTCGCAATGACCTCGGGCAAAAGTTATTTGACTTCTTTTGGTACTGTGTATTAGACCTGAAAAAAATCAATGCTGATCCACACCCTGGTAACTTTATCGTTTTAGCAAATGATAAACTGGGGGTAATAGACTTTGGCTGCGTGCGAGATTTAAGTCAAGCGTTCACTAATGGCATTGCAAAAGCAATTCCAATTATGGTTGATGTTTATATTCATAAAATCAATTTTGAACAGTTATTTAATAGTTACAAACAACTTAAGTTTATCGAAGATAATGTCAGTTTAGATCTATTTACTATTGAACTTATTCCTGATTTACAAAATTACGGTGCTTGGTTTGCCCAAGCGTATGTAAAAAACACATTCGATTTCAAAAATAAAACGCCTTGCCCAGGAAGACCTGAAAACACTAATGGTTCAGCGCTTCGTTTACTCAATGGTATGTATAGCGAACAATTATGCTTTGATCGTGCTCACTTAGGGTTAATGAATTTACTCAGCCAAATTGGCGCGGACATTAGTACTGATTATCTAAGGTTTCATGAGAACAATTAATCTCTATATCGATAACAACAATTATAACCATTAAAATTCAAGTTTTCCGTAGAGGATAAAGCCGCCTAGACACGTTTTTCATTTCCAAATATGCCTCCTCCTGGGCTGCATATTCGGGGTTATCCCCGTAAATACTCCCTCGCTAGTTATATTTTTATCAAATTTTTTTACAAAAATTAAAACATTGTACTATATTTTCTATAGGTGTATTTATTGTAGTCAATGCATTTTTGACTCGCATTATTTCAGTAACAAATACTTTATATCTGCAGAGACAGAGCATGTCTACTATCTTTGAAATATATTATTTATTTAGTAATGGAGATTATTCAATTGGGAAAAAAAATACTTTTTGTTGATGACTCACCATCCATGCGTAAAGTTATGTTTGATGCCATGACAGCTCAAAATTTTGATGTTACTACTGCTGTTGATGGACTAGATGGGGTCACAAAACTAGAGCTATCTCGATATGATCTTATTATTTCAGATCTTAACATGCCGAATATGAATGGCATTGAGTTTATTAAAAAAGTTAAAGAACATCATGAGAACAAATTCGCACATATTATTATGTTAACGACAGATTCGAATAATGAAATGAAAAATCAAGGTAAAGCTGTCGGTGTTAACGTTTGGGTTGTCAAGCCCTTTCGTGAGGAACAGTTAGTAGCTGTCGTAAATAAATTGTTGTGTACTTGATGAGACAATATTTTGATCATACACAGCAAAAACAAATTCATATATTACAACCCGCAGACTTCTATGTAGTTGAAAAAAAAGAGATTATCAGTACGGTTTTAGGTTCATGTATCGCTGTTTGTCTTCGTGACAAAAAAAACAAAATAGGTGGAATGAATCATTTTTTATTGCCTTATAATCTTAACGACAAACAACGACATTGGCCAGCAGATTATCAGTCGACTCAATTGAGGTATGGTAATATATCGATGGAACTACTGATTAATCAACTTATTATTAAAGGTGCAGAACGGCAACATTTTGAGGCGAAAATTTTTGGTGCGGCAAGTGTACTGCTCAATTGTTCAGATATTGGAGAACGTAATCTTATTTTTGTTCGTGAGTATCTCAAAGCCGAATCTATTCCTATAGTCAGTGAAGATGTTGGTGGTGTGGAGGCAAGAAAAATACTTTATAACGTAGAGGATGGTGAAGTAATTCGATTTCTTGTCTCTATGAAAAGCCGTAGTGCAATTGATTCATCTGAAAAAAATTATCATAAAAATATTCTTGAAAAACCAATAAAGAGTCATATTGATTTTTTTGGAGACAATTAAATGAATATTTCTAATATAGGTATTAGTTTAGGCGAGAGTCAAGATTGTAAATTTATTCTAGATAAAAATACTCATAAGATAATAGATTATACCGCTTCTACAGTCAGTCTTTATGGTTATAAAAATGATTCATTGATGGGATTATTGTTTACCAAACTTTGTCCAAATTTCAATCATCTTAAACACAATCATGAATTACATTTTACCTGGGATGGTAATCAATTTACTGCTGACACCTACTGTTTTGAAATCAATGTAAATAAACAGAATCTGCTACTCATTATGGTTAAACCATTAGATGAAAGTGTGTCAATTTTATCTTTTGAAGAAGACTTAGTTACACTAGTTTCAGGCTTTGCACATGAATTAAATACCCCGACGGGTAATGTTATTTTAGCCACATCGTCTCAAAGTAGATTTATTAATCAGATCAGTACAGCAGTAAAGACCAATAATCTAACGAAAAAATATTTATGCAATACTTTAGAAAAAATTGAATTATCACAAGAACTTATCGAATCTTCAACCAGTAGGATTTCTGAACTGGTAGAAAGAGTAAAAAGAATATCAATTAGTAAGGTTTTAGAAAGTAGAAGTAATTTCAACCTCTATGATAATGCACAGCACATATTTAAAAAGTTCACTATTCCTTTTAAAACTCAAAATATTAGCTACACTTTTAATTGTGATAAGGGTTTGATTATTGATCATGATTCAACGGCATTTATTCAAATTATTGAAGAGTTAATTGAAAATGGCTGTCAACATGCTTTTAAAGAAAAGGCTTCCGGTCAAATAACACTAACGATACAACAGCAAAACAATCATATTATTATTGACTATATTGATAATGGTAATGGCATGGATCAGCAAGGTTTGGAAAAATTGTTTGTTCCTTTTTATACCACTTCTCGCGATCAAGGGTTGGTGGGGTTAGGGATGAATATGGTTTTTAACTTAGTCTCTTTGAGACTAAAGGGAACAATTAAAAGTACGAGTGGAGTTAGAAATGGTTGCCATCTTACGATTAATTACCCCTTACTCGAAAGTGATGATTTATATATAAATAACAACAACATAACTGAATTTTAAAGTGATATAACTAGTCATTTAACTGAGTTTTTAAATAGGAATCTATCTGTGAAAAAAAATAATTTTTGGAAGGTAATACCGTCAGGTTATGTGAGTTTATTTGCATTATCACTTATTGCATTTAGCGACTCTTCACTCACATTGATACTTGCATTTATTCTAGTATTTTTTGAAATTTCACTCGGTTATTTTAAACAAAAAAACAGCCTTAATAAAAATATACAATACACTGATTCGATGAGTAAAATCGACCAATTAGCAGCTGAATTACAGCAAAATAAGTCCACTATTAATTCATTGAAAGCAATTGGCAGTCAATGTTTACCCATTTGGACTAAACAAATAGATGATTGTATAGAAATATCAACTCATGAAATGAATGAGCTTGCTCAACGCTTCGCCAGTATTGTTAACGACTTACGTTCTATTGTTGATGAAAAAGGTGACGATGAATTATCAACAGCACAGATAGAAGAACGTTTAGATAGCACCTCAAAAACGTTCACTAAATTACTCGAGATGAGAGTTAAATCACAAGAGCAAATTATCGAACTGTCTAATTTTACTGAGAAGTTAGAAATAATGGCGCGTGATGTCGGTGGCATTGCAGATCAAACCAATTTATTAGCATTAAATGCCGCGATAGAAGCGGCAAGAGCGGGAGAATCTGGGCGTGGTTTTGCAGTGGTTGCCGATGAAGTTCGTAATTTGGCAAACCGTTCTGGTGAAATTGCCGCGAATATAATCGCCAGTGTAACAAATGTTAATACCCAGTTTAATCAAATATCACGAAATTTTAGTATCGATAGTGAAAATGGAAATAAACTCACTGAGATTGCTGATGAAAATATTCATGCCGTTATTCGACAATATAATGAAACAAAAGATGCACGAGATAAACACGCTGATAATCTTGAACAATTATCTTCACATGTAGGAAAAGAAATAGAAAACACTTTAGTATCGATTCAATTTCAAGACCGTATTTCACAAATTCTTGACCATGTTAAAGGGAATTTAGCTCAGTTGTCAGAACAAATTGAAGACCATGATAATCTTAATATTCAAATGCTGTTAGATCAAATGGCTGCCAATTACACCACAACAAGTGAACGAGAAGTTCATCGAAAGTTAACCGGCCAAGAAGCGACTACCGACTCGGAACAAGAGTCAGATGACGGTGAAGTTGTATTTTTTTAGAGGATAAATAAACATGTTAAAAACGATTCTAATTGTTGATGATTCTGCGTCTGTACGTAGTGTTGTAGGTATTGCATTACGAGGATCTGGCTATGATGTAATTGAAGGGTGTCACGGGCAAGATGCTCTAGATAAACTGACAGGGCAAAAAGTACACCTCATTATCAGTGATGTCAACATGCCTGTTATGGACGGAATAACCTTTGTGACCGAAGTGAGGAAGTTACCAGCATACAAATTTACCCCTATATGTATGTTAACAACAGAAGCCGGACAATCAATGATGCAAGCAGGTAAAGCAGCAGGTGCGAAGGCATGGATTGTTAAACCATTTCAGCCACCTAAATTATTAGATGTAGTATCGAAATTAATTCCTTAAGGAATCACGTATGAACAACACATGAATAAGCTGTTTATTAAACCAAGCTAGCAATGGGGATAACAATGACACTTAAAAGAGAACGCGGCAGTAATAAAGTTAATGGCTTGTGCAAACTAGCTATTGTTGATGATATGACTATTTATGCTATTGATGATCTTAAAAATGCGCTAAACGAAGAAATAGATCTCTATGACAGGTTTGATCTTAATTTAAGTGCCGTTGAAGAAATTGACTCTGCCGGAATTCAATTATTATTAGCGCTAAGAACTGAGCTTATATCGAAAAATAAAGAACTAAAAATTTCATCACAAAGTGAAGTTGTCACCAAAATTATGGAAAGTTACGACGTTATTGATATTTTTAACATTGGAGAAAACGCATGAATGATGAAGGACTGCAAATATTTTCCGATGAGGCCGAAGATTTACTGCAAGTGGCAGAGCAAGCGTTGCTTAACTTGGATGACCTAACTAACGACACCGAAACTCGTGATGGCGTTGATGATTTATTCCGAACTTTTCATACGATTAAAGGCGCCGCAGGTTTGTTTGGTTTAGACACTATTGTTGAATTTACTCATGTCGTTGAAAGTGTTTTAGGCAAAATAAGAGAAAACGAATTGTCTCTTGATGAAGCGTTAGTTTCACTCTTTTTGCTAAGCCGAGATCATTTGGAAGTTTTAGTTGAAAATGCGCTAAATGGTATTGTTGGTATCAGTGGTGATATTAAAGAAAAAGATGATGAATTGATTAAGCAGTTAAATCAGTATTTAGATGTAAAACCTGATGCCGAAAGCTCAACAAATTTAATCGTTCAAGACCTTGCTTCAACAATAAATAAAGAGGGTGTTGACAGTGAAAATTGGCATATATCATTACGTTTTAGTATTAATGCATTACGTAATGGCATGGATCCCGCCTCGTTTATTTCTTATCTCAATAAAATAGGTGAACTGAAAGGTATTGCTGTATTAGATGATGCTATACCCGCTTGGTCTGACTTTGATGCCGAAAGTTGTTATCTAGGATTTGAATTAGAGCTGTATGCACCTACTACCAATAAAGAAGAATTAGCAGAAGTATTTGAATTTGTGCAAGACGATTGCAAAATATGTATTCTTCCGCCTCATAGCCACATCAACGCTTACATAACATTAATAGAACAGCTACCCGAACAAGACTTACGTATTGGCGATATCCTCGTTGCCTGTGGCGCACTCACCCCATTAGAAAAAGAAGGCATTTTAAATGTTCAAGATGGAATCACCGACCAAGTAATTACCGGTGAAATTAATACGGTAGTTCCGGTACTAGGAAAGATAGCGGTTGAACAAAAAGTCGTTGACCAAGCAGTGGTTGATGCTGCAGTAAAAAAACAAAATACAAATAAAAAAAATAGAAGTAATGAACAACAAACCATTCGTGTAAACGCACTTAAGCTTGAAAATTTAGTTAATTTAGTTGGCGAATTGGTTATTGGTTCAGCAAATGCTGACATAAATTCCCGCAGATTCTCCGATGCTAATATGAATGAAGCGATGGAAAATCTATTACGCTTAGTGGAAGAAGTCCGAGATACTGCTCTTGGTCTACGTATGGTGCCTATCGGTGAAACTTTTAGCCGTTATAAACGGGTAGTACGTGAAGTTAGTAGAGACCTAGGCAAAGATATTGAATTACGTATTACCGGCGAAGATACCGAATTAGACAAAACGTTAATAGAAAAAATTGGTGACCCGCTAATGCATTTAGTCAGAAATGCTATTGACCATGGTATTGAATCTCCTGACGAACGAAGTGCTATGGGAAAGCCTAGTAAGGGTACTGTAAATTTAGATGCATTTCATGAATCCGGTAGCATTATTATTAGGATAAAAGATGATGGCAGAGGTCTACAAAAAACGGCGTTACTCAATAAAGCGCGAGAAAAAGGCTTAATTCAACCCGACCAACAATTAACTGACCCAGAAATTTATCAACTTATTTTTGCCGCTGGTTTTTCTACTGCTGAAAAAGTGAGTAATTTATCTGGACGTGGTGTCGGAATGGACGTAGTACGACAAAACATTGAATCTTTGCGCGGCAGTATAGAAATTGCTAGTGAAGAAGGTTTTGGTAGTACCATTTCAATTAGATTACCACTAACGTTAGCCATTATAGACGGTTTTCAAGTACGCATAGGTGATGGGAAGTACATTTTACCACTAGACATGATCGAAGAATGTCTTGAATTAGATGAATCACTTCGTGGTGAAAATAAAGATGCTAATTATGTAAACCTCCGCGGAGAAATATTACCTTTTATGCACTTAAGTGCAATGTTTTGTGAGAGAGAAAGTCATCTGGACGGACAACGAGATAATATCGTTGTTGTAAAATGCGCAGGTAAAAAAGCAGGATTTGTTGTAGATGAATTATTAGGTGAACATCAAACGGTTATCAAGCCACTTGGTAAAGTATTTCAAAACATAAAAGGGATCAGTGGTGCAACCATTTTAGGCAGTGGCGAGGTTGCTATGGTGATCGACACTCCAGCAATGATCAATATGGTGATCAACTCAGGACAGAGTAAATTTGCAACGACAAAGATTGTTCATTAGATGAAAAATAGAGGTGGATAATAAGATGCGAAATCAAATCGAAAGCATCGAAGATAAACGTTCGACGGGAATTGAACAATATTTAACATTTCAGATGGCTGGGAAGTTATATGGTCTTGAGATCCTCAATATCAAAGAAATTATAGAATATGGTGATTTAACTGAAGTGCCGATGACTCCAGATTTTATATCGGGAGTGATAAACCTAAGAGGTCGAGTGGTTCCCGTTATCGATTTAGGACATCGTTTTGCTGGAAGGTCAGTTATTCCAACAAAACGAACCAGTATTATTATTTTTGAAGTAAAAACCAGTGATCTACAAATTGAACTGGGCATAACCGTTGATATGGTTAATGAGGTTTTAGATATCAATAACGGTGATATTGAGCCTGCGCCCTCATTTGGTGATCAAATTGATACTACGTTTATCAGTGGTATGGCAAAAGTGGATGGAAAATTTTTAATTTTACTAAACATTGAAAATGTGATGTCTGTAGATGAATTTTCAATAGTCGGCAGTATTCAAAGCTCAGCTAAAAAATAGGAATTACACATGAATATAATAAAGAATATAGAAATGAAATGGATGTTAATCATTTCAATGCTCGTCGCTGGACTTGTCCCTTTAATTGGTACTGGGTTTTATGCACTAAATGGAGCAGAAGTTGCTTTAGAGACAAAAGGTTTTGATCAACTAAAATCTCTTCGAACAGTTAAAAAAGGCGAAATAGAAAATTATTTTAAACAAATTGAAAACCAAGTAGTCACTTTTTCTGCAGATAAAATGATTGTAGATATGATGTCTAAAACTAAAGATGGATTTTATGCATTAAGTAAAGATTTAAAAATAAATAACGAAAAATCAGCTGATTATCAAGAAAAATTGAATGGCTTTTATGAAAATGAATTTATCCCTAAATTCAAAAACGATACAGGCGAGTCACTTACCACTAGTCTTATCATGCCTAGTTCAAAAGCAGGTATTATTGCTCAATATCAATATATATCAAATAATAATCACCCCTTAGGCAGCAAAGTAAAACTAAATGATACAAAAGACGGTTCACGTTATGCAAAGTCGCATGCTATCTACCACCCTATCGTTAAACAATATTTAGAAAAATTTAACTATTATGATATTTTTCTTATTGATCATGAAACGGGTGATGTTGTTTATTCTGTTTTTAAAGAAATAGATTACGGAACAAACCTGTTCAACGGAGCACATGCAAAATCAGGGCTGGCAAATGTCGTAAAAAAGGCCGCTAATGCTCGATCTGCAGAGGAAGTATTTATTGATGATTTTAAATGGTATATACCCTCATACAATGCTGCAGCATCATTTATCGCTTCTCCGATATTTGACGATAATGAAATGATCGGGGTATTAGTTTTTCAAATGCCTGTCAGTGAAATTAATGATCGGTTATTGATCAAAGAAGGATTAGGTGAATCAGGGGAAGTTTATCTTGTTGGTTCAGATAATTTGATGCGCTCTCAATCACGTTTTTCAAAAGAAAATACTATTTTATCTTCTAAGATTGAAAGTGTAACGGCTAATGCGGCCATTGCTGGTAAAAATGGTGCTGAAATCACGCCTGATTATCGAAATATTAATGTACTTTCAGCTTATGCTCCGCTAGAAATTAATGGCTTAGATTGGGTAATATTGGCTGAAATTGATGAAGAAGAAGCCTTTAAAGCAATAAAGGAACTAACAACAGCGATATTATTAGCAATGGCAACTGCTATTGGGTTTATTATTATTATTGCGGTCGCTTTTGTTAGAAATGTGATGAAACAATTAGGCGCAGACCCTCGCGAAGTTAAAGAGTTAGCCGAGTTAATTGCTAATGGTGATTTAACGACTGACCTATCAAAAGTAGACGTTAAAAAACGTGTGGGTGTTTTTGGCGCTATGATTGAAATGCAACAAAAACTCACCGAAGTGGTTCAACAAATTCAGGGTAATTCAGATCAGATAACGTCAGCATCATCGCAAGTTAGCAGCACGGCTACTTCTCTAAGCGAAGCCGCAAGCGAACAAGCTGCAAGTGTTGAAGAAACCAGTGCCTCAGTCGAACAAATGGGCGCATCAATTAGCCAAAATAGCGATAATGCTCAAACCACAGACACGATCGCTAGTGAGTCTGCAATTGCTGCGAAACAAGGAGGTGAAGCCGTTAGTCAAACAGTACAAGCAATGAAACAGATCGCAGATAAAATTTCTATTATTGAAGATATTGCTTACCAAACTAATATGTTGGCACTTAACGCGGCAATTGAGGCAGCAAGAGCCGGTGAACATGGTAAAGGTTTCGCCGTTGTTGCAGCCGAAGTCAGGAAATTAGCTGAACGTAGCCAAATAGCGGCATCTGAAATAAGTAGTTTAACTGGAGACAGTGTAAAGGTTGCGGAAACAGCGGGTGAATTACTTGAAAAAATGGTACCAGATATCACTAAGACAGCAGAATTGGTTCAAGAAATTAGTGCTGCATCAGAAGAACAATCAACCGGTGTTTCTCAAATTAATATGGCAATGCAACAACTTGATAAAGTGACTCAGCAAAATGCCGCAGGTTCAGAAGAGCTCGCTGCAACGGCGGAAGAAATGCAAGCTCAGTCAACAAACTTAACTGATGTTGTCGCATTTTTTCGTTTAGCAGGCACTAAATCATCAAAAACAAAATCAGTAAATCAGACGAGATCAAATGCATCTCTAGCAAAAGTGCATGCGAATTCAGACATAGATGAATCGAAATTTGAACGATTCTAACGGAGGGTTGTGACTATGCAAAATCAGGTATCACAGCAAGAGTCGTTAAAACAAGTTGCTGGTAATAACATCCAGCAATTTCTCACCTTTGTTTTAAACAATGAAGTTTATGGGGTGAATATTCTATCAATTAAAGAAATCATTGATTACGGTAATATCACCCGCGTGCCTATGGTTAATAGCTTCATTGCTGGGGTGATTAATCTCCGCGGTAGTGTAGTTCCTATTATTGATTTAGCCCTGCGTTTTTCTACCCCCCCCTCAGTTCGAACAAAACGAAGTAGCATAGTGATTATTGAATTAAAACATAACGAACAAAATATGGAAATTGGTATTACGGTCGATGAAGTGAATGAAGTTATTAATATAGCTTTCAATGAAATAGAGACAACACCAGAATTTGGCACTAAAATTCGTACTGACTTTATTGCAGGTATGGGGAAAGTTGAAGATCACTTACTCATATTACTCGATATTGAAAATATACTTGCTATTGATGAACTCTCTTTGATTTGAAGAAGTTAAATATATTTTAAAACATATTAATTTAAATTTTCAAAGAGATGGTCTTAACAAAAAAGAGTAAAGGTCATAATAAAATGGAACAAAATACAATTACAAATACAGAATTTAATTTGTTCAGAAGTTTTATTTATGAACATGCAGGTATTCGATTGAGTGACGAAAAAAAACCTTTAGTCATTTCCCGTTTAAGTAAGCGCTTACGTCATTATTCCTTAATAAATTTTCAAGAATATTTTGATTTGATGATTGCTTCAGGACGAGATCAAGAACAACAAGTTGCTATTGATTTATTAACAACCAATGAAACTTATTTTTTTAGAGAACCTAAACATTTTGAATTTTTGGCTAATGAAATTCTAGCTAACAGAGACAGCAATAAAATGTTTAGAGTGTGGAGTGCTGCTTCATCTACAGGAGAAGAAGCTTATAGCATTGCAATGTTGCTTGATGATAAGTTGAATAATGACCTTTGGGAAGTTTTTGGCTCTGATATTAATCAAACAGTTATTCAACAAGCCCGAAGTGGGCTTTATCTGCAAGACAGAATCGATGGCATTCCAAAAGCGTATTTACAAAACTATTGCTTTAAAGGGAAAGATGAATATGAAGGTAAGTTACTAATTAATGAAAAATTAAGGAAAAAGGTTTCTTTTGATTTAGTCAATTTAACCATGCCACTAACTAAGCTTGGACAATTTCAATTAATATTTATACGTAATGTCATGATTTATTTTGATCAAGATACCAAAAACAAAATAATTAAACGAATAGTACAGCAGCTCGCTCACGGTGGATATTTATTTGTTGGCCATTCAGAATCTCTGGAGAGAACAACAGAGTCTTTAATTCAAGTTTGTCCTGCTGTTTATCAGAAAATTTAACACGAAAGATTACTTATATCTGAATATTTTTAATGATTAAAACGAATAACTACTGCGTTATAAAATTGATAAGTAGCATAACAACTAACTAAATTTTATCCTTTGTATTTATTGATTTTTCTTTATAAAAAAGAGCACATATATTTAATCAAATTAGCATTAAAAAGGGAAAACTAAATTTTAGAACATTATTAAGATTTAGTGACTAATATACTTATAAGCATTTTTTATGGTGGAGACCAAATGAGCATACGGGTTTTTATTATTGATGATTCAGCTGTCGTCAGAAAAGTATTGACGGGAATTCTAGATACAGCTTCTGGAATTGAAGTAATTGGTTCAGCACAAGATCCAATATTTGCATTACCAAAGATGAAAGTCGACTGGCCTGATGTCATCATTCTCGACGTTGAAATGCCACGAATGGATGGCATTACATTTTTAAAAAAAATTATGTCTGAGCGCCCCACACCCATCGTAATGTGCTCCACTTTGACAGAAGAAGGGTCAAAAACCTCACTGGAGGCACTTCGAAGAGGAGCTATTGAAGTTGTTGCAAAACCTAAAGCTAATTTAAAAACATCATTACCTGAAGCTTCTCGTACTCTAATCTCCGCGATACGAGCTGCTGCCAGAGCAAATATGGCCGGCGTAAAACCAAAACCTATTGCACATGTAGCACCACAAAGAGAAAAATTTACCGCTGATGTAATGTTAGAGCGAGGTTCTAAGCTAGACATGAAAAAAGCAGGAGCATTAATTGCCATTGGCGCTTCAACTGGTGGTACACAAGCGCTTGAAGCGGTATTAACTGCACTACCTTGTAATACATTACCTATTTTAATTGTGCAGCATATGCCAGAACAATTTACCAAAACGTTTGCTAAGCGACTTAATGAGGTCAGTAAAGTTGAAGTAAAAGAAGCGGAAGATAATGACCCTTTATTACCTGGCCGAGTACTTATTGCACCAGGAGGAAAACATATGATGTTGCAAATAACTCAGTTTGGTGCCTCTGTAAAAATTAAAGATGGTCCTTTGGTCACTCGTCATAAACCCTCAGTTGATGTCCTTTTTCGCTCGGTTGCAAAATATGCTGGTGCGAATGCTATGGGTATTATTATGACTGGCATGGGGGATGATGGTGCTAGAGGTCTCAAAGAAATGCATGAGGTAGGTGCCACAACTATTGCGCAAAATGAAGCCACTTGTGTTGTTTATGGAATGCCCGCAGAGGCAGTGAAATTAGGCGCAATAGATCATATTTTGCCCTTACAAAGCATTCCAGAAATAATGGTTAATCATAAATAAATGAAATTCTATAATTCTATAATTCTATAATTCTATAATTCTATAATTCTATAAGGAAGTAAACATGAAAAAATCTCAATTAATTAAAGTATTACCCTTAGTATTTATCTCATCTTTAATGGTAAGTGAAAATGCTCATGCTGTTGAAGGTTTATCAGCAAACGTAGCAGCAACTAGCAATTATTTATGGCGTGGGCTTGAGCAAACTAATGGCAGTTCTGCAATATCCGGCGGTATTGATTACACCGCTAGTTCAGGTTTTTATGTGGGCACTTGGGTATCGAATGCTGACTGGGCCAATGGTATGACTTACGAATTAGACCTTTATGGCGGGTTTGGTGGAAATATAAGTGAATCCGTCTCATATGACATCGGTTATATCTACTATGCTTATCCCGATGAAACCAGTGGTGATGCGAATTTTTCTGAAGTCTATGCCAATTTTTCTTTTGGTGCTTTAACGCTTGGAGTTTCAGTGTTAGCGCAAGCTGAAGGAGCTGATGCTGGAGATGCTATTTATGCAAATGCAGACTACGCTATTTCTTTCTCAAATGAAGCTGAACTAGTATTACACCTTGGCTCATATTCCGGAGATTGGTTAGCTGAAAACTCAGTTGATTATGGCATAAGCTTAAATAAAGATGGCTTTACTTTGGGTGCTTCTGCTACTGACTTAGACGGTGCAGCTGGAGATGTTAAGTTTTACGTTTCTTATGCTGTTGATATTGATCTTTAATTTTTGGTTAAATTCAATAAAACACTCTTTATAGATGATAGTAAAACAAGTTTATAAGTCGTAGGGATGATTAAGAAATACCTTTTTCCACCTACGCCTGTAAATTCTATTTTCAAGCAATCAAGCGACTAAAAGTAACATATTTTGATACGGTTATTTCGAGTATTGAAATACAAAAAATGCGTAGTTTTTGAATTTGCTAACGACTTGAGAGCCTCACCACAAGTTGGGTACCATTTAAATTTATAGGTACTGCCAACTAATGATAATTACTTTACAACAGACATGGAGTCAAGCGGCGACTTTATCTAGCTAAACTATTCAATAACACTATATTCAATGTTTTTTTGAACGGTTTGATGGCCTATTCAAATAAAATCAATTACTTATATAGTTAAACATTGAATGATAGACACCTTCATATAGTATTTATATATTATTTAAATGGCGTCTGTACCTAGAATTAATACCTAATATTTTGCAACCTACGCGTTTAAAATTTATAGCTAATTTAACCTCAATATAACGATGAATAAGCCAAGCTAGCATAAGCATTAACGTTATTGTTGCTGCAACTAAATAGCCAATATTATCAACTGTGCCAAAAGCATTAAAAATCATATAACCAATATGTTGATGAACTAAGTATAAAGGATAAGTTAAAACTCCAAAATAATAGCACCAACGTTGCCTCATAAAATGCCCTTTACAAAATGTAGTAATACAAAAATAAGTAAAAAACACACTATTAATTAAGGCGATAACGTAGAGGTTAAATTCTATTTTAAACCAATGACTCATTAATTGACCAAAAAGGGTCGATTGCTTTAAAACATATAAAAAAGAGACGATAAGTAAGAATAAACGATAAAAATTAATCCCGTCTCGCTTTAATAAATAGAACACACCACCACAAGCGAAATAACCGCTCCAATGAGGAAATATCTCAGTCCACATAGAGTCAGCTTGTGCGATAGGTAAATATAAAGCGAGTAAAGAAGCGATAAGAATTACAAAAATAATGTGTTGAAAATATTTTATTAATCCAAATAACAATAAAATATAAACCACTACATAAAACTGCAGTTCAATAAACAATGTCCAATAGGCGCTATCAATTGCTTTTTCATTAAGAAGTTCGTTGACCATGATGATATTTGTGATGAATTGCCATGGTGTTACCGTAAAGACATTAGCGCCTATGACCAGCGTAAGCAGCGTTGTTAAACATAATGCAGTCCAATATGCTGGAAATAAGCGGATAAATCGAGATAATAAAAACTGACGAGCACTGCCCTTTTCAATACTCATAAAAATTACAAAACCACTGATCACAAAGAAAAAATTAATCCCCATATAAGCATAGCGACTATAGTTACGAACACTTTCAAAGTTTGCAATAGTTGAAAAACCCTCCATATATCCGGTATAGGTATAATGAAAAACAAGCACAAAAAATGCAGAGATAAAGCGCAATAAATCTATTTCATAAAATCGAGTATTCGTGGACATCTTCAATAACACTGCTCACTAATGTTAATTTGAAGTAGATTACATCTTAATTGATGGCTAAAAAGCTAATTAAATTTTATTAAACTCGGTGTAAGAGCCTAATAATGTCTCATCATAAATAGAGTCAAAGACTCTGAGAAAAACTTAGTGTGAGTTTTTATGCTAGGTGAATTATAAGCTGGAATTTAACATTACACCTACTACAGAATTTAATCTAAATATAATTTTACTATTTATATCATGTAATTACTAAAGTTAAAAATAGTTTATACGCAGCCTAACCACAAACGGCTTTTTAACGAAGATCGATTTTGAAAGCTTTATCTGATCACTTTAATAGGGAAGTTGACGTTAGCCTTTATTTATCTAACCGCAACTAATCTGGCAAGCAGACGTAGTATAATAAAAAAGAACACAACAATAGCGATGAGTAATATTGGTTAAATTATAGTAACTTTTGTTTCATAAAATCGATAAACACGCGGTTTTTATTCGGCATATATTTTGTTTGTACATACTGCAAACAAATATCACCTTGGTAATGACCTTGTAACTGCCAATCTTTCAAAAGTGGGATAAGTTTCCCTGTTTCAATACCCGTTTGCGCAACATAATCTGGTAAAGAGCCAATACCCAAGCCATGTTCAATAGCATCTTTGCGCATTTCACTGTGGTTAATTAGATATGAACCCGTCACTTGTACGCTTGTTTGTTGGTTTTTATTACTAAATCGCCAACGGTGATCTGTCATGTTTTCACCTAAGCAAATACAAGCTAAATATTTTAAATCATCAGGGTGTGTTGGCAGAGTATGTTGTTTTATGAAATCAGGGCTCGCACACACCACATGTTCAACATAACCAAGTTTAACGTTGACCAAAGCTTCAATGGGATAATCATTAATATGAATCAAGAAATCGACACCGTCATGGATAGGATCTAGAATACGATCGGTGACTTTTAAGTGTAACTGAATGTCTGGATAGCATTTTAAAAACTCAACAAAGAACGGTCGTAATACCTTATTCGCTAGTGATTTTGGCGCTGACACTCTCAATAGCCCACTAACCGTGGAGGTTGCAGCGCGACTGGCATTAACCGCTTGATCCGCTGACTCAACCATCTGCTTACAATAATCAAACGTTATTGTCCCTGACTGCGTTAACGCCAGTTGTCGTGTAGTACGTTGTAAAAGTTTGATACCTAATGCATCTTCTAATCTGCTAATTTGACGACTGACTGCTGAAGGTGTGACCCCAAGTTTTTTTGCTGCTTTACTAAAGTTTCCCTGCTCAACCACAGTGACAAAAATGGCCATGTCAGACAATAAAGGTATTAATTTATTTGTGTCCATTAGGCACAAGTCCTTTTACAAATAGGTATATTGTTTTAAATAACTCATAGATTAACATAGTTGCAGCGTAATAAAGAAGTTGCTGTGAGCATACTTCAAATTGTAGAGATGAATATGGAATTATTAATAAATACTTATATGGCAGAAATTATCGCGGTGAGCACTATTGCTATTTTTATGGCTATATTACCTGGTGCTGATTTTATAATGGTTACACGTACTAGCATCTACAATGGCCGTTTAGCTGGTTTATATATGAGCTTAGGTATGTGTTTATCTGTTTGTATTCATGCCAGTTATTCAATTGCAGGATTAGCTGTGGTGATTGCAAATTCGACATGGTTATTTTCGGCAATCAAATATTTAGGTACGGCTTATCTTATGTATATTGCTTGGCAGCTATTAACAACACGCGAGATTTTAAATAAAGTTCAAGGTAATCCGACGACTCAAATATCCCCCTTTATAGCATTACGTATGGGCTTTACTTGCAATATATTAAACCCCAAAACATCTATCTTTTTCTTAAGTATTTTTACTCAAGTAGTCTCGGTAGATACCCCGCTAATAATGCAAGTAAGTTATGGATTGATCATTATGTTGGCACATTTCATCTGGTATAGCGGTGTTGCTTTACTGTTATCACACCCTAAGATAGTACCTCGCTTCAATCGACAAAAACAAAAAATTGATAAAGTAGCAGGATTTGTATTGATGCTAATTGCTATAAAGCTCAGCTTAGTCACTTATACTTAAGTAAGTCTCTTAGATAAATTAACTTATACCCATTGAATTAAAGTAGTGATCTATTATAAGCGAGGATAAATGTTCAATAGCAAGGCGCTTGAATGAGTAATAGCGTGCTATTGGGGTTGAAAGCAACGCAGGTATTGGATATGTAGACCGCCTTAGAATGATCGATTCACTATTGCAATTGGTATTATACTCATTCCATTAAGTTTGTGATCTTGTTGTGCGCAGGAAAAATGTTAACCCGTACAAGTGAGTAATAACTTAATGGGATTGGTATTAATGGTGAGTATTTATTTAGGATGACTTACGATGTTAAGTAATATCATTTACGACATTTTCAATACCTTGATTGTAATAACTAGCAATTAAAATTAAACGTTCTAAATCACTGTTAATTAGCCACTTCTGATGATGACAATGTTTAACCACAGCTTCAATAATTTGTTTATAATTAACAGCCATAACCGCTTGTTGCTTACTTTCAATTTCTATTAGCGCAAATAAAGCACTCAGTTCATGGCCAGGTAAATCTGTTAAATTAGAATGAGCCAATAAGTAAGTTTCTACCGGTGTTAAGTTTTGGTAATCACGTTGACATAACGCCGCACATAACACTTCATTTCGTTCAAATAACATCATCGACCGTAAATAATTAAACGGGGGATGAACCTTATCTGTTCCTGTGGTATTACCCGCTAATAAATAATGTAATACATTGCGTTGCTGATGGTCTATTTTACTAAAATTATTATCTAACTGTAATGCTGGCGTAAAAAAGCTTAAGGTATCCGTCGTTTTAATTTGTGCTATAAGCGCTTCAGGAAAGGCTTTGTTTTTAATAAATTTGGTGGCTATTTGTTGATACGTTTCGAAATTAGAAAGCTTATTATTACCCTGCTGAAAGATAAAAGCTAATTGAACAACATTCTCAGATTCACTTGAATCTACATAATGTTGTTGTGCCGATTTAAAGTCATTTTGAGTTAAAAAATCTATTAGTATCTGTAGATGCTGTTTCATTAGTTACCTTTATCTGATTTTAAATATTCTCTATCGTTTAAGGTGAATATACTGTTATTCATCGTTTGAGTAAAAGTAAAAAAACAAGATAAACTAACAATATTTTTCTTTAAATCACCGCGGATATACCTTTGGCTATTGGAGAGCCACTTGCATTTTGACATACACAATTCCAGATTTATTAAATTCGGTTCCTTGTATCTCCATGCCAAATTTTTTATAAAAACTAGCCGCTGTTTTACGAGCATCGCACCAAAAAGATACTGCACCAAGCATTTTAAGTTCATTCACAATATAATGAATTAGGCTTGCTCCTATTCCACATCGTTGAAACGCCACTAAGGTTGCGAATTTTCGCAGCCTAGCAACATCTCCGTCGATATAAACTGACGCAACACATACTAATTTATCATTTGCGTACACACCATAGTGCTTTGCTTTTTCATCGCCATCAACCTTACAAAATAACATCGGCTCATTTGGCCATAAAACTTCATGCCGGATCGGTAAAGCCTCATCCCATCTTATGGTTCGAATATCCATCAATTATTCCTTAAACATAACAAAATACAATACAAGATTAAGTAACGGCTTTTGTGCAGCGTATCAAGTTGTCCTTGTTGATATATATGGTGTGTATGATTATTTTTATAGCGTTTTTATTCTTCTACTAGTGCCATAGATGCCATTTTCATAGTGCTTTCAAATGATTTTGCACCCGCAATAAATAAACCATTATGACAAAACATCGCGTCATCAATACCGGTTACGTCTTTAAATGCTTGATCAGATAAACCGGCCCATGGTTTAGGTAGCGATTTTCTGTCTTCAAATGACCCCGGTTCAACGGGTACCGTTTGTATTCGCCATTGTCCAGAGTCCGATGGGTACACCATATATAAAGCTTCTGTTGATAAGGCGTGCACGGTTCTTTTCCATGGCGTATATTTTTCTAATACTATCACTCTTGGATCTTTCGCATTATCAATCGCTTTTGCTACGATGCTTTTTGCACTTATACCACCAAGAGAAGACGCAATAAATCGCGCTAAAATACGCGATGCAAAATCTACCGCTTCATCAAAACAGCGATCAAAGTGACTATCTTCTTGCCAAGTGGGGTTAAACATTGAAATCGTTTGACTAAGGCTAATACCTTGAGAAACTCCTTCGACATGGCCACAATCAATAGCATCAATCGTTGATACTAAAGCAGCATCAACAGCCCTAGCTACGTCTTTATTACCCTGACATATTTCTAAGCCATACTTCTGCCAAATTAAACCAAATGAAGAATAAGGAATACCATTTTCACGCTCACCTGCACCACCACGCTGATGATGATCAAAACGACCGGCATCTGGATCATATTCACCACCAACATCGATCACAATATCTGCTTGATTGATCAGTACTAAATCACGGGTTCGTATGAGTTTACATGAAGGAAAAATCCCCTTAAGTGCAGCGATACTGAAAACATCATCTGCGTGAAAATTACCATTGTGCGTTGCTATCGTTATATTATTCATTTGTTTTATATCATTTTAGAAAGAGGTAGAAAGTGGCGTTAATTAATCAACTTGCTATAAGTAATCGATTCATTAATGCAATTGGTAAAAGCATTCGTTATAAACGTTAATACTTTAGAAATATTTAATAAGCAAAAAATAGAGGGTGGATTGGTATCAACACGAGAAGTATATATACCCGTACTCATTGAAGATGCAGGTTTTGATCAGTCAAAAAACATCATCTACTGCGTCCACGGGTATAGTAACTCACTTCAATCGCTATAATATCAAAACAATGCCGTATAATTGACAGATTGTAACGGGCTTAAGTGACGATCGAGATCAAGCCATCGAAATTTAAGCTTACTAGCTAAATTTCGGGGCCTTTTTCAGATCTAGCGCTTTGTTATTTAAATATGTTCAACTGAAACAATTTCATATTCGACTACGCCGCCAGGTATGGTAATTTCTACTTCAGAATCAACCTCTTTACCTATTAGTCCACGCGCAATCGGTGAATTGAGGGAAATACAGCCTGTTTTAAAGTCAGCTTCATCATCACCAACAATTTTATAAGTCACTTCAACTTCCGTTGCTATGTTGAGTAATTTAACCGTTACCCCAAAAATGACTTTGCCATGGTTAGGTATTTTTGTAACGTCGATAATCTGAGCATTACATAGCCGACCTTCGATGTCTTGGATACGTCCTTCACAAAAGCCTTGTTCTTCTTTTGCAGCATGGTATTCAGCATTTTCTTTCAAATCACCATGTTCACGAGCGTCAGCGATATCTTTAACAATACGTGGGCGTTTTTCTGTTTTTAAAATTCTAAGCTCTTCTTTTAGCTGTTCAGCACCAAAAAGTGTCATTGGATATGTTGTCATTTTTCTCTTCTTTTTCTAATGATAAAGGTGGTTTACTTACAAAGTATAACCACCCTTAGATAAAAAATTTTAATAAGTGTTTACTTAATAGTAAGTAAACACTTTACATTTACCGAGACTAGTTACACCGTTTATGTAATTCTTGTATCGATGTTACTGTATTTCTGTCATCTGCAGCATGTGCCTGGCAAACAGCAAACGCAGCATTAAGCGTTGTAGTATAAGCAACTTTGTAACGTAATGCACCACCACGTAATACTTTTGAATCTTCAATCGCTTTACGACCTTCCGTAGTATTAATAATGTAGTTGTATTCGCCATTTTTAATTCTATCAAGAATATGTGGACGACCCTCATGAACTTTATTCACTAAACGACAGGGAATATTGGCTTCACCTAAAATGACTGCCGTACCATGAGTAGCATCCACTTCGTATCCTAAAGCAACCATCTGTTTGGCTAAATCGACAACACGTACTTTATCACTGTTACGAACAGATATTAACGCACGACCTGATTTAGGTACTGAAACACCAGCACCCAAACAAGCTTTTGCATACGCTTCTTCAAAGGTGTCTCCAACGCCCATAACCTCACCCGTTGAACGCATTTCTGGGCCAACTAATGGATCACTTCCGTGGAACTTGTTAAAAGGAATAACCACTTCTTTCACTGAGAAATAAGGAGGTATAACTTCTGTTGTTATGCCCTGCTCTTTCAGTGATTTACCTGCCATAACACGAGCGCCTACTTTAGCTAAAGGCACGGCAGTTGCTTTTGAAACAAAGGGAATAGTACGAGCAGCACGTGGATTTACTTCAATAATATAAACTTCATTATCTTTAACGGCCATTTGTGTATTCATTAAGCCAATTACGCCCAATTCAAAGGCTAAATCGGTTACTTGCTTGCGCATTACATCTTGAACTTCTTGGCTTAAGCTATAGGCAGGTAACGAACAGGCTGAATCACCTGAGTGAACCCCCGCTTGTTCAATATGTTGCATAATACCGCCGATAACCACATCAGTACCATCACAAACAAGATCGATATCAACTTCAATCGCATCATCAAGGAAGTGATCTAGCAATACCGGCGAATCATTTGAAACGCTAACCGCTTCTGTCATGTATCGACGTAAATCGTCTAAGTCATAAACAATTTCCATCGCACGACCACCTAATACATAAGAGGGACGAACAACTAATGGAAAACCAATGCCTTCAGCCTTCGCCATTGCTTCTTCTAACGATGTTACTGTCGCATTTTCAGGTTGTAATAAACCTAAACGGTCAACGGCTTGTTGGAAGCGCTCTCTGTCTTCTGCTCTATCAATGGCATCAGGCGATGTACCAATAATTGGCACACCAGCTGCTTCTAAAGCACGTGCTAATTTAAGGGGTGTTTGACCACCATATTGTACGATTACGCCTTTAGGTTTTTCAATACGAACGATTTCAAGTACATCTTCAAATGTAATTGATTCAAAGTATAAACGATCAGAAGTATCGTAATCGGTTGAAACTGTTTCTGGGTTACAGTTCACCATGATAGTTTCATAACCGTCTTCGCGTAATGCTAATGCCGCATGTACACAACAGTAATCAAATTCAATGCCTTGACCAATACGGTTTGGGCCGCCACCTAAGATCATGATTGATTCTTTATCGGTCGGGTTAGCTTCACATTCTTCATCGTAGGTTGAATACATGTAAGCCGTGTCTGAACTAAATTCAGCGGCACAAGTATCTACACGTTTATAGACAGGGAAAATGTTAGCCTTATGGCGCTTCTTACGTACTTCAGCTTCGGCAATACCAATTAAATCAGCAAGACGAGAATCAGCAAAACCTTTACGTTTTAGTTTTCGTAAATAATCGGCTGTTAATATTTTCAAACCGCCTTCAGCAACTTTCGCTTCTTCTAAAATAATGTCTTCAATCTGAATTAAAAACCAGCGATCAATCATTGTTAAGCGGTAAATGTCATCAACGCTTAAGCCTAAACGAAACGCGTCAGCAACATACCAAATACGGTCTGCGCCAGCTTCTTGAAGCTCATGCATAATTTTAGTTTTAGCGCCGGGTTGAGTTACATCAACCATAGAGTCAAAACCGTTAACGCCAACTTCTAAGCCGCGCAACGCTTTTTGTAATGATTCTTGTTGGTTACGACCAATCGCCATCACTTCGCCAACTGATTTCATTTGCGTTGTTAATCTGTCTTCACACCCTGCAAATTTTTCAAAGTTAAAACGTGGAATTTTAGTAACAACATAATCGATAGTCGGTTCAAATGACGCGGGGGTTGCGCCGCCAGTAATATCGTTAGTTAATTCATCAAGTGTATAACCTACGGCTAATTTCGCCGCAATTTTTGCAATAGGGAAACCCGTTGCTTTTGAAGCCAGTGCTGATGAACGAGAAACACGAGGATTCATCTCAATAATAACCATACGGCCAGTCTCAGGACAAATACCAAATTGTACGTTTGACCCACCCGTTTCAACACCAATTTCACGCAATACCGCAATCGAAGCATTACGCATGATCTGGTATTCTTTATCGGTTAGCGTTTGTGCTGGAGCAACTGTTATAGAATCACCGGTGTGAATACCCATAGGGTCAAAGTTTTCAATCGAACAGATAATGATACAATTATCATTTTTGTCGCGAACCACTTCCATTTCATATTCTTTCCAACCGATTAATGATTCATCAATCAATAATTCTGACGTTGGGGAAAGGTCTAAACCACGTGTACAAATTTCAGTGAACTCTTCGCGGTTATAAGCGATGCCGCCCCCGGTGCCGCCCATCGTAAATGAAGGGCGAATAATACACGGAAAACCTAAAATTTTACTCGCTGCGTGTGCTTCTTCCATAGTATGTACAATTTCAGCATTAGGTGTATCTAAGCCAATTGCTTTCATGGCTTTGTCAAAGCGAGACCTATCTTCTGCTTTATCAATCGCATCAGCAGTTGCGCCAATCATCTCAACATTAAATTCTTTTAATACGCCTCTTGCTTCAAGCTCTAAAGCACAGTTTAAAGCTGTTTGACCGCCCATTGTCGGTAAAACCGCGCAAGGACGTTCTTTTTCAATGATTTTACGTACAACTTCCCAATGAATTGGCTCTATATAAGTTGCATCGGCCATTTCAGGATCAGTCATGATCGTTGCTGGATTTGAGTTAACTAAAATAACTCGGTAGCCTTCTTCACGAAGTGCTTTACAGGCTTGTGCGCCTGAATAATCAAATTCACAGGCTTGACCAATAACAATTGGACCCGCGCCTAAAATCAAGATACTTTTTAAATCAGTACGTTTTCCCATTTTTCAGTTCTCTCTTATATCTTGTTGAAGGGCTAAGCTTTTGTATTGTTCATTAAGTCGATAAAATGATCAAATAATGGTGCAGCATCTGCAGGACCAGGGCTTGCTTCTGGATGACCTTGAAAACTAAATGCGGGCTTGTCTGTACGGTGTATGCCTTGAATTGACTGATCAAATAACGACACATGTGTTACTTTCAAGTTTTTCGGCATGTTATCTTCATCAATAGCAAAACCATGGTTCTGTGCAGTGATCATTACCACATTACGTTCAAAGTCTTTAACCGGATGGTTACCACCATGATGACCAAATTTCATTTTAACCGTTTTAGCACCACTAGCTAAGCCAAGCAGTTGATGACCTAAACAAATACCAAAAATAGGAATGTCGGTTTCTAAGAAGGTTTTAATCGCTGAAATAGCGTAATCACAAGGTTCTGGATCACCAGGGCCATTTGATAAGAAGATCCCGTCAGGATTCATCGCTAAAACGTCACTTGCAGGCGTTTGTGCTGGCACTACTGTTACTTTACAACCACGGTCTACTAACATACGCAAAATATTACGTTTGGCACCAAAATCGTAGGCAACGACGTGAAACTGCGAATTTTCAGGCTTATCTTTAAAACAAGCGTGACCTTTTCCTAATTGCCAACTGCCTTCTGTCCATTGGTATTCTTGTTTGGTTGAAACAACTTTTGCTAAATCCATACCTTCAATACCTGGAAACGCTTTTGCTTGAGCTAAAGCGTCTGTTTCTGCGTTTTCTATGATGGTATCAACTGTCATGATACAACCGTTTTGAGCACCCTTTTCACGCAAAATACGGGTTAATTTACGTGTGTCAATATCTGCTATACCTAAAATGTTATGGGCTTTTAAGTAGTCGGTTAAATTCTGTTCATTTCGAAAATTACTCGCTAATAGCGGTAAATCACGAATAACTAAACCTTTTGCCCAAATGGTGTTTGATTCTTCATCTTCACTATTGGTACCCGTATTACCAATATGTGGATACGTTAAGGTAATAATTTGCTCTGCATATGATGGGTCGGTAAGAATTTCTTGGTAACCGGTCATTGAAGTATTGAATACTACTTCACCAACAGCCGCTCCGTCTGCACCAATAGCGGTGCCTTTAAATACAGTG